>JAHRYS010000005.1 GCA_020621985.1 Candidatus Ferrigenium altingense
TGTTTTGGTTCACGGCACGATGCGGGTATGAATAGACTTTTTCTACAGCTTCGTTAGAGGTTAATAATTGCGCGAGCTCTTTAATCATTTGGATTGGGGTGCTATAGCGATGGCACTTGTATTTGCTTACGCGGCACCAATATTGCTGGCATGCGTCACACCGCCGACTCTCTGGACTTTTGCATTCTGGCTAGCCTCTCCGATTGCCGCTGGCTACTTGGTAGCTCATTTTGCGCGGGAGATACCACTATTTCATGGCTTGGTTGTTGGGGTAGTCAGCATACTTTTCGTTTCATTGATATCTTCACCATACCCTTTTGCTTTTTGGTTGTTTTGGTTCCCTGTAACTGTGTTCTGCTCAATATATGGAGCTCGGCTATGGAAAAGACGGCAACGTTCATAACCTCTAACCCTGCGCTCAACCCAGACCGCGCGAAGCGCGGCTGGTTAGCTTTACGTTAGAGGTTACTGACGAGCATGAGTAACGAACTCATTTTCTATACCCAGTTAGCTTCGATCCTCACGTTTGTGGGTACAGTCTTCGCGCTCTACAAATTGCTCGTATCACAGAAGGATGCAACGATAGAGGCACTACGTGAGCGCATCGCTACCCAACAAGACCGCATGACTTTTGAAAACCCAGATGCCCTAAATGAGCGTCTTTCCAAACGCATTTCACTTCTCACTGACGAGTTAACCCGATTGGGTGCCGATAAGGAAACCAATGCGGAAGTGATAAAGGCCAAAGAGGAGGAACTCACCGGAGCCAAAGAGATGTATGAACGTTTACAGAAGCTCATCATGCACACTTCCGGCATGTCCATTTCGTATTTCTGCCCAATATGCGAAGAGCCAACGCTCGAATGTTCAGAGGCCAAGCAAATATTTTCTCCAGAGAAATCTGAGTATTTCCGTGTTTCGTATCGCTGCGGCTACTCAGAAGTAAATGGGAAGAAAGCATCAGAATGTTGCACGTAACCTCTAACCCGGCAGTCAAGAGGGACTGCGCAAAAGCGCGCAGCCCCTTACTTTTACGTTGGGCATCGTGATGCTAAGAGTCTTCTCAATTGCATCGCTAGCTACATTTTTTGTGGTCAGTACAGCGTACGCCAGCCAGTCCGGTTTGTCGGAAGGTGAATCATGTAATAGCGATCAGCCGCCGGACTACTACTTTGTGCCAGAGGAAAAATTTGCAAAGAAACCTTTTCTTATTAAGACGCAACGACCCGGCCAAGTGATAGAAGATCGATATTCTTCTAACCTTGCTCTTTTTGATCTCAGACCGATAAATACAAAGGTTGCTGTTCCTCGCAACTATCTGCAGTCAATTCATCGAAACTGTGCACGCATAGCACACCAATATTGGGATTTAGTCTTTCTTGAAGCGCTATGGCCAGAGTTTTCTCCACGCACATTGAAAAACGAAGCGCTGTTTGCCGAAGGTGCATCGCTTGATCTCATAAAGGTTCGTGTTGGATCACTTTCACATGAAGCAGCGCACGTTAAATTACAGGATGAAATCAAGGAAGGAAAATTGGTCGAAACAGCAAATCATCCTTCACTTGGCTTAAAAGAGTATCGCGATCCGAAACGCAAAGAGCCAGTATTCCCCTCTTTTTATATTGCGGATTCTGACCGTATTCTTACGCCCAACGGAAACCCGTTTGTGATTGGTTGTTATAGCAACTGGTGGGAAAAGGTTGAAGATGCAGTCTTGTGCGAAGTAACATTCATTCTTCCTCATACACTATGGAACAAGGAGCGACAAAGTCTGTTTGGCGGTGTTCAGGGCCTAGGAATCAACTACTGGTTTTACAAGAAAAACCTCGCTAGTTGGAAACTGATCCACCAGAAAATACTTCGCATCGTGGACGATATGCTTTTGGATATTCAAATTCCGCCTTCAAGCAAATCGCTCAATCCTGACGCGACACACAACGCTGTTCTGGCAGAACCAACCACTACCCTAGATTCTAAAACTTATCATGTCGCACTTTCGATGATTAAGACGTTACATCTTGGAAATAATTTGGAAACCATGAGTTATCGCGTTGCGTCAGCAAGCCAAACTTATCTCATGGTTGTTAAAAAGGTCGGCGACTCAACTGCGCAATCTCTTACTAAAGACGAGCTGAAGCGATTACAACCAAAGCACCAAGAACAATGGGATGCAAACCTTGCTCGCTCCTATGCAGAATTTTTTGATTCTAACGAGTTGCAATCCATCGCTAGCGAAAAGAAATCATCAAAATATATCGGTAAATTTTCTTCAATGCAAAATGAGGTTGGAAGAAGTATGCAGGCAAAATCAACAAAGCTTTTAACTGATTTTGTATCTGAGGCTATGTTTAATGTCTTCAAAAATGCAAATGGATTGAAATGAAGCCCAACCCTGCGTTCGAGAGGGACTGCGCAAAAGCGCGCAGCCCCTCAACTTTACGTTGACGGTCTGCTTTTTAAAATCGCGACTGACTGCAATGTGTCGAAAACTGCCCGTCACCTTCGCTAACTGCCTGCCTGAAAGCAGATGTTCAAGGCAATGAAATGGCAGATTCCCAGTGCCCGGATTTATCTTTGGGCGCGCCAATAAAAATTTGAACAAAAACAAACGGCGCCTGAGGCGCCGTTTGTTTTACAGCCGATGTTGCGCAGAATTACAAGCCTGCGTCTGCTTTCAATGCAGCGGCCTTGTCGGTTGCTTCCCAGGTGAAGCCCGGCTCTTCGCGGCCGAAGTGGCCGTAGGCAGCGGTGTTCTGGTAGATCGGACGCAGCAGGTCGAGCATTTGCACGATGCCTTTCGGGCGCAGGTCGAAATGTTTCTTGACCAGTTCCGCGATCTTCTCGTCGGAGACTTTGCCGGTGCCGTAGGTGGTGACCCAGACGCTGGTGGGTTGCGCCACGCCGATCGCGTAGGAAATCTGGATCAGGCATTTGCTGGCGAGGCCGGCGGCCACGATGTTCTTCGCGACGTAACGTCCGGCGTAAGCGGCCGAGCGGTCTACCTTGGAGGGGTCCTTGCCGGAGAACGCGCCGCCGCCGTGCGGAGCTGCGCCGCCGTAGGTGTCGACGATGATCTTGCGCCCGGTCAGGCCGCAGTCGCCCTGCGGGCCGCCGACGACGAAACGGCCGGTCGGGTTGACCAGGTATTTGACGTTGCCCTTGACCAGTTCCTTCGGCAGGATCGGCTTGATGATTTCCTCGATGACGGCTTCACGGATTTGCTCCAGCGTCATTTCCGGCGCGTGCTGGGTGGACAGCACGACGGTGTCGATCGAGTGCGGCTTGCCATCCACATAGCGGACGGTGACCTGCGATTTTGCGTCCGGGCGCAGCCAGTTCAGGCGGCCGTCGCGGCGCAGTTGCGCCTGGCGTTCGACCGCGCGGTGCGCGAGGTAGATCGGCAGCGGCATCAGGGTATCGGTTTCGTCGCAGGCATAGCCGAACATCAGCCCCTGGTCGCCGGCGCCCTGATCCAGCGTGTCGTCATAAGCCTTGTTCACGCCCTGCGCGATATCCGGGCTCTGTTTGTCGTAAGCCACCAGCACCGCACAGCCCTTGTAGTCGATGCCGTATTCGGTGTTGTCGTAGCCGATGCGCTTGATCGTATCGCGCGCGACCTGGATGTAATCGACATTGGCGCTGGTGGTGATCTCGCCGGCCAGCACGACGAGGCCGGTGTTGCACAGCGTTTCGGCGGCGATGCGCGAATGCTTGTCCTGCGCTAGAATGGCGTCGACGATGGCATCGGAAATTTGATCCGCCACCTTGTCAGGATGGCCTTCGGATACGGACTCGGACGTAAACAAATATTCGCTCATGGTTCTCCGTTCAATCACTATAAAAATTAATTAGGGCGCGCATTATAGCAAACCGGATTCACATGTTCGCCTTCCTCTTCAAAACCCTGTTTCGCCTGTTTGCGCTGCTGCCGCTGGGCATGTTGCACAGCCTCGGCGCATTGCTCGGGCGGCTGACCTATGCGGCCTCCGCGCAGTATGCCGCGCGCACAAGGGAGAACTTGCGTCTGGCCGGAATGGCAGCCGGTGAAGTCGAATACCGCAGCGTGCTGTCCGCCACCATCGCCGAAGCGGGCAAGGGCATTACGGAGCTGGCGTGGGTCTGGGGGCGGCCTTATGACGAAGTGGTCGGCAAGGTGCGCGAATGCGTCGGGCTGGAACATATCATCGCGGCGCAGGCGCGCGGCAAGGGCATCATCTTCCTGACGCCGCATCTGGGCTGCTTCGAAATCTCCGCTTTGTATGCCGCACGGCGCGTGCCGATCACCGTACTGTACCGCCCGCCCAAGCTCGGCTGGCTGGAGGGCGTGATGCGCGGCGGCCGCGAGCGCGGCCAGGCGAAACTGGCGAAGGCCGATGTCGGCGGCGTGCGCCTGCTGTACAAGGCGCTCAAGCGCGGCGAAGCGGTCGGGCTGCTGCCCGACCAGGTGCCGAGCCGGGGCGAAGGCGAATGGGCGGATTTTTTCGGCCGTCCCGCCTACACCATGACTCTGGCCGGACGCCTCGCGGAAAGCAGCGATGCGACGGTGCTGATCGCCTATTCGGAGCGCCTGCCGCACGGAGAAGGCTACGTGATCCACGTCGAGCCGCTGCTGCTGGATTTTTCCACACCCGTGCCGCAGCAGGTCAATGCGGCGCTGGAACGGACGATACGCGCCTGTCCGGCGCAATACCTGTGGAGCTACAACCGCTATAAAATCCCACGCGACGTGCAGCCGCCTGTGGCGAGGAGCGAGGATTGAGGATATTTACGAAGTGACAAGACTGGGTATTTTTTTGATGTGGCTGCTGCATTTCCTGCCGTTGCCGCTGCTGGCAAAAATGGGCAATGCGCTGGGCATGCTGCTGTACTGGTTCGCGGCCGAGCGGCGTCTTGTCGCGGCGACCAACTTGCGGCTGTGCTTCCCCGAACTGTCCGAGGCCGAGCGCAAAGTGCTGGTAAGGAAAAATTTTCAGGCTTTCGCGCGCAGCCTTCTGGAGCGCGGCATCCTGTGGTGGGGCGCGGCATCCCGCATCCAGGGTTACATCCGCGTGGAGGGGCTGGAGCACTACACGGCGGCGCAGGCGCGCGGGCCGGTGATCCTGCTCGCGCCGCATTTCGTCGCGCTGGATGTCGGCGGTTCCTGGATGATCCAGCATGTCGACCTGGTCAGCGTGTATTCCAGCCAGAAGAATCCGCTGTTCCACGAGCTGCTGTTGCGCGGGCGTTCGCGTTTCGGCGAGCAGAAACTGTATGCGCGCCAGCAGGGCTTGCGCCCGGTCATCAAGGCGATGCGCGCGCGGCGCCCGTTCTATTACCTGCCGGATCAGGATCTCGCGACCAAGGACGGCGTGTTCGTGCCGTTCTTCGGCGTGCTCGCCGCGACGCTGACCACCGTGCCGCGCCTGGCCGGAATGACCGGCGCGCAGGTGGTGCCCTGCATCAGCAAGCTGCTGCCCGGCGGAAAAGGTTATGAGGTACGCTTCTATCCGGCCTGGGAGAATTACCCGACCGGCGATGTGGTCGCCGATACGCGCCGCATGAACGAATTCATCGAGCAGCGCGTGCGCGAAATGCCGGAGCAATATTTCTGGCTGCACAAGAGGTTCAAGACGCGCCCGGAAGGCGAAGAAAGATTTTACTGAAATAATTCATTGGCCCACTGTAGGGGCGTATGGCAATACGCCCTTCGTGGTATACAAGAACTTGGGAGAAAGGCGTATTGCCATACGCCCCTACAATGATGGATGAACATTTGAAATGAAATACCGCGACCTGCGCGATTTCATCGCACAACTGGAAAAAATCGGCGAGCTCAAGCGCGTGTCCGCACCGGTATCGCCGCATCTGGAGATGACCGAGATCTGCGACCGGGTGCTGCGCGCGCAAGGCCCGGCGGTGCTGTTCGAGAACCCGGCCAGACCGGATGGGACTGGATACAACATGCCGGTGCTGGCCAACCTGTTCGGCACCCCGTACCGCGTGGCATTGGGCATGGGCGAGGAGAGCACCCAGGCGCTGCGCGAAGTCGGCAAACTGCTCGCCTTCCTGAAAGAGCCGGAGCCGCCGAAGGGACTGAAGGATGCCTGGGAGAAATGGCCGGTGCTGAAGCAGGTGCTCACCATGTCGCCCAAGGTGGTTTCCTCCGCGCCCTGCCAGGAAGTCGTGTGGGAAGGCGCCGATGTGGATCTCGGCAAACTGCCGATCCAGCATTGCTGGCCGGGCGACATCGCACCGCTGATCACCTGGGGGCTGGTGGTCACACGCGGCCCGAACAAGCCGCGCCAGAATCTCGGCATCTACCGCCAGCAGGTGATCGGCCCGAACCAGACCATCATGCGCTGGCTGGCGCATCGCGGCGGCGCGCTGGATTTCCGCGACCATTGCCAGAAAAATCCGGGGCAGCCGTTCCCGGTCGCGGTGGTGATCGGCGCCGACCCGGCGACCATCCTCGGTGCGGTCACACCGGTTCCCGATGCGTTGTCCGAATACCAGTTCGCCGGCCTGCTGCGCGGCAGCAAGACCGAGCTGGTGAAGTGCATCGGCAGCGATTTGCAAGTGCCCGCTTCCGCCGAGATCGTGCTGGAAGGCGTGATCCATCCCGGTGAAACCGCGCTGGAAGGTCCCTATGGCGACCACACCGGCTACTACAACGAGCAGGACAAATTTCCGGTGTTCACGATCGAGCGCATCACGATGCGCCGCAACCCGATCTACCATTCCACCTACACCGGCAAGCCGCCCGACGAACCGGCGATGCTCGGCGTCGCGCTGAACGAAGTGTTCGTGCCGCTGCTGCAGAAACAGTTTCCCGAGATCATGGATTTCTATCTGCCACCGGAAGGGTGCAGCTACCGCATGGCGGTGGTCAGCATCAAGAAGCAATATGCGGGGCACGCCAAGCGCGTGATGTTCGGCATCTGGAGCTTCCTGCGCCAGTTCATGTACACCAAGTTCATCATCGTGGTGGACGACGACATCGACGTGCGCGACTGGAAAGAAGTCATCTGGGCGATCACCACACGCGTCGATCCGGCGCGCGACACGCTGCTGGTGGAGAACACGCCGATCGATTATCTGGATTTCGCCAGCCCGGTATCCGGCCTAGGCGGCAAGATGGGGCTGGACGCGACCAACAAGTGGCCGGGCGAAACGCAGCGCGAATGGGGCACGCCGATCGTGATGAGCGCCGAGGTTAAGGCAAAGGTGGATACGATGTGGGGTGAGCTGGGGCTGTAACCGCTTCTAAGCCACAGTCGGCGAACCGGCTGCGGCATCGTGAAAATCAGAACCTGACTTCCGCCGTCAGCGAGTAGAGGTTGCCGCCGGTATTCGGGCCGGCCAAATACCGGTTCCAGTCGAAACGGACGCCCATTTTCGGGATGCCTACCCCCGGTAAGCCCTCAAGCCGTCCGTGCAGCCCGTAGGTGACGGCGTTGCGCTGCATCATGGTTTCGTCGCCGGTGGTGAGGCGGGGAACGGATAGCTTGCCGTACAACGAAAAATTGCCGTTCAATTCCAGCAGGCTGAATGTGCTCAGCCGGTTGGCCTTTGCATTGATTCCGCCGCGCATGGCATTACTGAGCATGGTATTGCCGAGTTTGCCTGGCGCATCCGGTTCAGGGTAGACATAGTCATCGGCAGCAAAGGCAGGCATGGCGGAGATTGCATACAGCAGTGCGACTGCGGTGATCTTTTTCATGGCCTATCCTTTGCTCAGAGAGTTGTTTGGAAAAGTGCCTGTTTCTGCCAGATACCATGCGCTATCCTAAACACTCAGCGCGGCCGGGGCAATAGGACAATTCTTACCCCGAAGGAGCAGAGCTTACTGCCAGTCTTGAACCCTCTTTTCGATTGCCGCCACGCGAGCCAGCCGCACGCGCTCCGGGATGGCGGCCTGATCCGCGCAATGGGCGGCGATTGCGCCCGCATCCACCGCGCGCGCGGCTGCCAGCAGGTGCAGCAGATAATCCGCCTGAGGATAGTTGTCCTGCTCGTGGCCGGTGCGTCCGTGCGCGTCCGTGGCGCAAACTTGCAGCAGTTGCGCGAAACGTTCCGGCCTGCGCCATGCGTCGGCCGACTGGAACAGCCTGATGATCGTTTCGGCGCGCAGCTCGCGGGCGCGATGGATGTCGCCGTGATAGCGCGCCGCCAGCAAGGCCAAGTCGCGGCATTCGCCCGGCACGCGCAGCCGTTGCGCGAGTTTTTTTATCAGTTCCACACCGCGCAGCTCATGGCCGATATGGCGCGGCAGGATGTCCTTCGGTGTGGTCGCCTTGCCCAAGTCATGCGTCAGCGCGGCGAAGCGCACTTCCAGCGGGTAATCGCGCCGCGCGGCATCGTCCACCACCAGCAGGGTATGGATGCCGCAGTCGATTTCCGGATGGTATTTTTCCGGCTGCGGCACGCCGAACAGCGCGTCCACCTCGGGCAGGATTTTCGCCAGCGCGCCGCAACTGCGCAGCGTCTCGAAGAAGCGCGACGGCTTTTTCTCCAGCAGGCCGCGCGCCAGTTCCTGCCACACGCGCTCCGCCACCAGCGCGTCTACTTCGCCGCTGTCCACCATGCCGCGCATCAGCGCCAGAGTCTCCGGCGCGATGCTGAAACCGAAGCGTGCCGCAAAGCGCGCCGCGCGCAGAATGCGCACCGGGTCTTCGCCGAACGCCGCACTGACATGGCGCAATATGCCGGCGCGCAAATCGGCGATGCCGTTATGCGGGTCGATCAGTTTGCCCCCGCCTTGCTTGTCATCAACTTCCTGGGCGATGGCGTTGATGGTGAAATCGCGGCGCAGCAGATCCTGCTCCAGCGTGACATCGGGCGCGGCGTACACGGCGAAACCCTTGTAGCCGCGCGCGGTCTTGCGCTCGGTGCGCGCCAGCGCGTATTCCTCGTGGGTTTGCGGATGCAGGAACACCGGGAAATCCTTGCCCACCGGCTGGAAGCCTTGCGCGACCATGTCTTCCGGCGTGCTGCCCACCACCACCCAGTCGTGATCCTGCACCGGCAGGCCGAGCAACCGGTCGCGCACCGCGCCGCCTACGCAATAAATTTTGGCATCACTTTTCATCGGGGATGGCCTGCTGGTTGTCCGCCGTCTTGCCCGCGACGATGCCCATGCGCTGCTTGAGCGGGCGCGGCGGCGCATCGAATTGTCCGGCGTAGTACATGGTGTTGCTCATCACTTTTTTCACATAATCGCGCGTTTCATCGAACGGGATGGTCTCGGCATAGATTGCGCCTTCCAATGGTTGGTCGCCGCGCCAGCGCCGCGCCCGCCCCGGCCCGGCATTGTATGCCGCCGAGGCCAGCACCGGGCTGTCGTCAAACCATGACAACACGGTTTTCATATAGTAGGTGCCGAGGCGCAGATTGGTATCCAACTGGTGGATCAAGGATTGTTTATAGCTTTTCAATCCCAATTTTTTCGCTATCCAGCGCGCCGTCGATGGCATGACCTGCATCAGTCCGGCCGCCCCGACATCGGACTTGGCCGCAGTGACGAAACGGCTCTCCTGGCGCATCAGGCCGTATACCCACGCCTCCTCCAGCCCATACTCGCGAATATGCGCCCGTAACGCATCGCGGTAGGGCGCGAGATAGCGCAAGCTGAAATCATGCACGTTGACGGTCCTGTCCGCCGCATTGATGGCGCGGTCGTACATTTCGTTGCGCCGCGCGATCTCCGCAGCGGTGAGCAACTCCTGATCGTTGAAATTGCGCACCGTCCAGCTCCATTCCTTCAACGCTTCGCCGCGCATATCCATGCGGTACAGCGTCAGGGTGCGTTGAATGCCGGGCAATGCCAGCATCGCAGCGAGATCCTGTTTGCGGGGTTTGTAGGTCGCCGCCGAGCCTGTCTCGAGCCTGTCCTGAGCCCTTCGACTTTGCCCAGGAGAGCCTTGTCGAAGTGGCGCAGTCGAAGAGCTCAACAGCGGCGAACCCGCCAGCTCCTCACCCGCCAACTGGCCGTAAAAATTGTATTCGCCGCTCAGCGGCACGAGCAACTGGTTCGCTTCGGCGGGCTTGCCCAATGCCTGCAACGCGCGCGCCTTCCAGTATTGCCAGGCCGCATCGTGTTGCTGTTGTCCATCCATCGCATTGATGCCTGCCAGCACCTCGGGCCAGTCCTGCGCGCGCAATGCCGCACGCACGCGCCATGCCGATTGCTGCTCGTTGAGCGGTGTGTTTGCCGCCGCCTTGAACCATTGCAGCGCACGGTTATCCAGCTTGCGCGCCGCCTCGTAAGCCAGCCAGCCGTAAAGGTATTGTTGCTCCGCGTCGGGAAAATTGGCTGCAATTTTTTCCCAGCGCGCAGCGGCCAGATCGGGGGATTGTTTGGCCAGGCGTTGCAACGCGAACAATGCAACGGCGCGCTGGCCGTCATTCATCTGGTCAGGCGTCAGTTTTTCCAGGTAACGATCCGCATCGGCCGCAGCGCTTTCCAGGGCCGCAGGCGACACCGCATGGTTGCCGGTCAGGTGTCCGGCAAGCTGTTTGGCGAGCGAAACATTGCCCGCTTCCAGCGTCAGGCGCAGCCGCTGCCAGACATCCGGTTCGCTTATGATGCCGACGGACAGCGCCGCTTCGAATAGCGGGCCGCAGCTGTCCGGCTGGCCCTTGCCGCTGAACCATAACCGGCGCACTTCGTTTAACGCCTCCTGTTCCTGGCTGCGGCGGCGCGATTGCAGCGCATAGCAGGTCAGCTCGGTATCCTCGTTAAGCAGGCGCGGATATTCCGCGTCGAACCTGTCCCATTGCTGTTTCCTGCCGAGCTGCTTGAGCCATTCGCCGCGCAACCGGTCGATCATCGGCGTGTCTTCCGGCCGTGAAAGAAAATCCTTTACCGCGCCCGTGTCGGCGGTTTCCAGGCCGAGGCGCAGCCGGTAATAACTGGTGTACACCTCCAGCGGCGTATTTTTCAACCGCTGTGCGAAACGTCCAAGTTTGACCGTGTCGCCGGCGCGGAATGCATCGCGCGCCGCGAGAAAATCCGCAGTCTGGTCCGCCAGCGCGGGCGGGGCAATCAGCAGGCAAAAATAAAAGAAGAGCCTCATCGCAACCCGTCGAAAAAACAATCGCTCGGAGCATAGCACATCGATGATGGGCAGCCGTTTGGCACGGCGGCATGAGGAAGCGTTCGCCTGCTACAAGCAGGCCGTGCTTTGTGAAGTTTTTTGTTAAACCTGCATTGCTTGTCTTGCAATACATTTTGCCTCGCGGATAATCCGCCCCGAAGTTCTCTCCGGTGGGCTTTCCGGTTGGCGGCCAAAGCGGCCGATACAAACAAATTCAAGGAGTTTAAATGCAAAAAAAGATCATTGTGCTGGCGCTCATTTCGGCATTTGCCGCCCCGGCGGCATTTGCCGATACCGAAAAAGCCGAGTTGGAGAAACTGCGCGCCATGGTGCAGGAGCTGGATCAGAAGATCCGCATGCTCGAACACAAACTGGAAAGCAAAACGGCTGCCCCGGTTTTGGCAAATGCCAATGCGAAACCAGCCGCGCCGGCAACTGCAAACACCGCTTCCGGCATAACTTTTTATGGCCGGGTCAATATAGATTTTGAATCAGTCAAAAATGACAAGGTATCGGCAGTCACAACCGCCAAGAGCGCCAACCGCGTGCAATCCAATGCATCCCGCTTCGGCCTGAAAGGCAGTGAAGGGCTGGGCGACGACCTGGCGGCCATCTGGCAACTGGAGATTCAAGTCGATCCTGCTAACGGCGGCGGCACGCCATTCAATGGCACGCGCAACAGCAACGTCGGCCTGAAAGGCGGCTTCGGCACGGCATTTGTCGGTACCTGGGACACACCCTACAAGCTTGCCCACAACAAGATCGAATTGTTCGACAACGCAAGTATATTCAGCGCGACCAACCTGATTGGGCGAACCGGCGCGAACAATGCGGCAAATACTGCCGTTACCGCAGTCAACTACAACACGCGCCAGTCCAGCGTCTTGCAATACTGGTCGCCGAACCTGAGCGGCTTCCAGGGCATGATCGCCTACAGCCCCGATTCCGGGCAGACCACCACCCAAAACAAGACCAAGTTGTCGCTCTCCGGGACTTATGAGAATGACATGCTGTATGCGGCATTGGCCTATGAAAACCGCCCCGACCAGACCACGGCGGCCGTGGATGACCATGCGACACGCCTGGTCGGCGCTTATAAATTTGGCGGCGGCCTGATTGGCATGGCTTATGAGCATTTGTCCGTCGGCACGGCCGCTGCCACGAGCGAATCCCAGAGCAATTTGGAATTGGCGGGCAATTACAAGCTCGGCAACAGCAATCTCGGTGCTTTTTATGTCAAGAACGGCAACCTGGGCGCGCGCGCAAACACGGGAGCCGACATGTATACGTTGCGTTACGGTTACAACTTCTCTAAACGCACCGAGCTGTACGGCGCCTATACCCGGCTCAGCAACGATGCCAACGCGAACTACAGCACCTTAACCGCCACGGCGATTGGCACCGTGGGAGCCGCCTCGACAAACGGTTCAACCCAGACCGGCCTCGGTATAGGCATGATTCACCTGTTCTGATCCGGCTCTCCTCGCAAGCCGGGAAAAACCACGGGCATCTTCGGATGCCCGTTTTTATTCCGCACGCCGTGGCGTTAATGCTTGACGCGGCGTTGCCCGCGCCGATAGAATTCCCGACCATTTAATTCAGGTAAAGACGCCATGAGCACAGATACCCAGCAACGCATCCACGAACAAGTCACCACGCATCCGGTGGTGCTGTATATGAAAGGCAGTCCGCAGTTCCCGCAATGCGGTTTTTCCGGCAAAGCGGTGGGCATCCTGAAAACGTTGGGCGTGAAACAATTGTTCACCGTGGATGTGCTGCAGGATGCGGAAATCCGCCAGGGGATCAAGGATTACGCCAATTGGCCGACCATTCCGCAGCTTTACATCAAGGGTGAATTCGTCGGCGGCTCGGACATCATGACCGAGATGTTCCAGAGCGGGGAGCTCAAGCAATTGCTGGAAAACCTCTGATTCGAGTTAATCCCTGAATCCTGATTTGCAAGCATTCGCATAGCGGATCGGCATTTTCTTGCGGGGCATCCGGGCGAACCCCGAATTTCCGCAAGTCCTTTGATGCGCCGTCGCGCAGCAGCGCATCAGTCGTGAGGCACTGCAAACTCGTTCTGGTCAGCACCCCCCCCCGAAAGAGTAAAACAGGACACACAAAAAGAACTAGTTCGAAACGTTAGCCGAAATAACTAGGCCGAAATGCATAGTTATTTCGGCATATATGAATTGTTGGAGAGAGTGGATATAGTTCGCGCCGAGTGTTTAGGCTAGTGGTTGGCAACAACGCTACTTTTCATACTCTCCTCCTATTTGGGCGATCCATGATCGCCCATTTTTTTGCCTCTCATTTAGCGAGATCGACACGCGCCCGCGCGATGGCGGCTTCCACTTGTCGCGGTGCGGTGCCGCCGATATGGTCGCGGCTGGCAAGCGATCCTTCCAGCGACAGCACCTGATACACGTCTTCACCGATCAGGGCGGAGAACTGTTGCAACTCGGCGAGGCCGATGTCGCCCAGGTCGCAGCCGCGCTGTTCGGCGAAACGCACCGCGAGCGCCACCGCTTCATGCGCATCGCGGAACGGCAGGCCTTTCTTCACCAGATAATCGGCCAGATCGGTGGCCGTGGCATAGCCCTGCAAGGCCGCGTTGCGCATGGCTTCCGGCTTGACCTTGATGCCGCCGATCATGTCGGCGTAGATGCGCAGCGTCTGCGTCAGCGTTTCCACGGTGTCGAACAGCGGCTCCTTGTCTTCCTGGTTGTCCTTGTTGTAGGCCAGCGGCTGGCCTTTCATCAGCGTGAGCAGCGCGACCAGGTGGCCGTTGACGCGCCCGGTCTTGCCGCGCACCAGTTCCGGCACGTCGGGGTTTTTCTTCTGCGGCATGATCGATGATCCGGTGCAGAAGCGGTCGGCGATGTCGATGAAGCCGAAGCGCGGGCTCATCCACAGGATCAGCTCCTCGGAGAAGCGCGACAGATGCGTCATGATCAGCGCGGCGCAGGCGGTGAATTCGATCGCGAAGTCGCGATCCGAAACCGCATCCAGCGAGTTCTCGCATACGCCGTCGAAGCCCAGCAGTTCCGCCACCATTTCGCGTTTGATCGGGTAGCTGGTTCCGGCCAAAGCCGCCGCGCCCAGCGGCAAACGGTTAACGCGGCGGCGGCAATCCCGCAGGCGTTCCGCATCGCGCTTGAGCATCTCGAAATACGCCATCAGGTGGTGCGCGAAGCTGATCGGCTGCGCCACCTGCAAGTGGGTGAAGCCGGGCATGATGGTGCGGGTATGGTGCTGGGCGAGATCGAGCAACGCGCCTTGCAACGCGTTGACCAGATGCAGCAGGTCATCGATCGAGCTGCGCAGATACAGGCGCACATCGGTCGCCACCTGGTCGTTGCGCGACCGCCCGGTGTGCAGGCGTTTGCCGGCATCGCCGACCAGCCCGGTGAGGCGCTTCTCGATGTTGAGGTGCACGTCTTCCAGATCCAGCGACCAGACGAACTCGCCGCCGATGATCTCGTTTTCGATTTGCGCGAGGCCGCGCTGGATGTCGCCCAAATCCTGCGCGGTGATAATGCCGCAGGCGGACAGCATTTGCGCATGCGCCCGCGAGCCCTGGATATCGAACATGGCCAGCTTGTGGTCGAAGCCCACCGACGCCGTGTAGCGCTTCACCAGTTCCGCCACCGGTTCCGCGAACCTCCCCGACCAAGTGTCGTTATTTTTATCTTGCGTTGGATCTTGCATCGTTGCCCCTACATGTCCCAGAATGAAGCATGCAAACCGGTAAAGTTTCACGCCATGAATAAGGCGCGCAGTATAAAACAAAACACCCTGCCCGACGCGTTGCCCAACTTCCGCAACCTCGGTGTGACGTTGCGCATCCTGCTGATCAGCAACGGCTTGGCGCTGTTGCAGGCGCTGTCGCAGGCAAGCGGCTGGGCGGACGTACCGTTGCGCATGATGCAGATTGCCACGCTGCTCACGCCGATTCTGCTGACCGGCCTGCTGCTGCTGTGGGCGCTACAGCCTTGGCTGAACAGGCTGGCCTATTGGCACGGCGTGCTGGCAGTGAATGTGCTGGCGGCGGTGTTGACGCTTTCCATCTATTATTTCGGCGGCGAACTGTATCGCCCGCTGGGCAGCGCTGACGCCTGGTTCGATGCGGTGCGTTACATGCTGTTCAGCGTGCTGGTATGCGCCATCCTGCTGACGTATTTCCGCTGGCGCAGCCAGGTGCTGTCGCGTGCATTGCACGAGGCGCGCCTGCAGGTGTTGCGCGCGCGTATCCGCCCGCACTTCCTGTTTAACACGATCAACGCCGTGCTCGGCATCGTGCGCGCCCAGCCCAGGCAGGCCGAAGCCGCACTGCAAGACATGGCGGACTTGTTCCGCATGGCGATGTCGGAGGCGCAGGACCTCGTGCCGTTGCGCCAGGAAATCGAGTTGAGCAAGCAATACATCGCGCTGGAACAATTGCGCATGGGCGAGCGGCTGCGCGTGGATTGGCAAATCCAGGATATGCCGAACGACGCGCTGATCCCGCCGCTGCTGTTGCAACCGTTGCTGGAAAATGCCGTATATCACGGCATCGAACCGTTGCCGCAAGGGGGCGGCATCACCGTTGTGCTACACCGCAGCGGCGATGAATTGCGCCTCAGGGTGGAGAACCCCCGCGCATCAAGCGGCGCTGCACCGCATGCCGGCAACAAAATGGCGTTGCAAAACATCCGCGAGCGTCTGGCGTTGCTGTTCGATGTCGAGGCGCGTTATAAAGTCGAAAGCGGCAAGGATTTTTATTGTGTTGAAATCACGTTGCCATATATGGAGGAGGGCACAATATGAGCACCATCGAGCTGGCTTTGCGCGTCTTCATCGTTGACGACGAACCGCCCGCGCGCAACCGCCTGCGCGACCTGCTGCACGATTGCAGCGAACAGCTGGCGCTGGAAGTGGTGGGCGAGGCGGGCAACGGCCAGGAGGCGCTGGACAAGCTGATGGAAACGCCCGTCGATGTAGTGCTGCTGGACATCCGCATGCCGCAGATGGACGGCATCGAACTCGCGCAGCATCTCAACAAATTACCCAAACCGCCGGTGATCATCTTCACCACCGCCTACGATACCTACGCAATCAAGGCGTTCGAGCTGCACGCGATCGACTACCTGCTCAAGCCGATCCGCCTGGGGCGGCTGTTCGAAGCCCTTACCCGCGCGCGCGCAGCAGTGCCGGTGCAAACCGAAGTGCTGCGCGACCTGCTGCCCGAGCCGCGCAAATTTCTCTCCATCCACGAACGCGGCAAGATCCATCTGGTGCCCATCGAACAAGTGCTGTTCCTGCGCGCCGAGTTGAAATACGTCACCGTGCGCACCGCCGAACACGAATACCTGCTCGAGGAATCGCTCACCGCGCTGGAGAAGGAATTTGCCGCGCGCTTCGTGCGCGTTCACCGCAACTGCCTGGTGGCGAAAGAGGAGATCGAAGGCTTCGAGAAAGGCGGCGGGGAAGAAGGTGAGGGTAGCGGCTGGATGGTGAAGCTGAAAGGGCTGGATGAACTGCTTCCGATCAGCCGCAGGCAGCAGCATATCGTCAAGGAATTCAGTTGAGCGGCGCAATGTCCGCTCTCGGGCTGCGGATACGGGTCAATATCCAAAATGGGTCGTTAGCCACTAATCGTTAATTGAAAAACCAGTTATGACTAACTAGCGGCTAACGCCTGTCGATTGCTGTTAACCCCAAATCACGTCAGGCACTTTCAATCTTTCCACCGGTTTGCCGCCCAGCAGATGTTCTTCGATGATGGCGGCCACATCATCTTTGCTTACCCCGCCGTACATCACGCCTTCCGGATACACCAGCACGCTGGGGCCGGTGCCGCAAGTGCCGAGGCAGCCGCTGCCGGTCACTGCATAACGCCCCCACAGCTGCCTTTTTTCAAATTGCTGCATGAATTCCTGCAACACAGCCGCGCTGCCTTTCTCCTCGCATGAGCCGCGCGGATGGTCCGGTGGGCGGGATTGCGTGCAGACGAATACGTGTTTTGCTGGCTTGCCCATTCAAATCTCCTGTTTAATCGAACCTGCAAATTATTTTTGGTTCTGGTTTCACCCACATTGGATGCGCCGCAATTGTAAGGTGGGTAAATTAAAAGAACCAGACTCGAATTTGGCTACAACTGAATGGCCGCTGTGGATTGCGGATTCAACCGGTCGATGCAACAAAAAGGCGGCATTCTAACTTTGCGAACTCAGGCAAGAGCCGCCGTTCCGTGGAACGCACCCTATGGAGCCGGTTGCTCAGTTGAGCGCGATGAACTGCTTCCTGAACCCCACCACCTTCTGCAGATACTGGCGCGTCTCGGCGTAGGGGAGTTGCGAGCGCAGCTTGTCGTACACGGCGGGCGCGGCCATGCCGTTGATCCGGTCCAGCGCGCCGCCGCGGTTTTTTGACGAGCCGCCGAAGGTGCGCAGCACGTTGCCGGGGCCGGTGTTGTAGGCGGAGATGACGCAGTATTCGCGCGACACCGGATCGGTCACTTCGTCCAGTTCGTCGAAAGCCAGCACGTTCAGATAGGCCACGCCCAGCTCGATGTTGTTTTCCGCGTTGAACAGGTATTGCTTGCTGGGCATTTCGTTCGAGCCCTTGGCGTGTTTGTAGGCGTCGCGCCCGCCGCTGCTCGGCACCAGTTGCATCAGGCCGTAGGCGGGCGCGGAGCTGACCGCGAACGGGTTGAAGTTGCTCTCGGTGCGCATGATGGCGAAGACCAGGCTCGGGCTGATGTCGTAGGTTTTGGCGTAGCGCTCCACCAGCGGGCGGTATTTTTCCGCCTGTTTGTTGGCGAAGTTGCTGACCATCGCGAACTTCACCAGATGCGCCTGCTTGCTGCCCGCATCGGTCTTCACGCTGCGGGTCTGCGCACGGTTTATCAAATCTGCGGCGAAACGCTCGGCCTGCCCCGGCGTGGCGATGGCGCGCCCTTTGTCGTCGAGCACCAGCCCCAGCAAGTAGGGGTCGCGTTCGCCGGTCAGCTTGATCGAGCTGTCCGAGAACAGGTCGACCGCGCGCGGATCATCGGGAGTGAGCAGGGTGGTGACGATGGCGTCCTTCAGGCTGGCGGCGGGATTTTTTTCATCCAGCGTTTCGACGGTGATCTCGCCGCGGTCGAAGTCCACGATGGCGCGCGAGAGGTAGCCCTGCGTGTATTTGACGTAGTGGGTGCGGTCGGGCACGCGCGCCTCCTTCTTGCCCCACTTCCTGCCGGCGTTGCCTTGCAGGATGTCCATCAGCCGCCCGAAGTCGCGTTGCGCATTTTTCAGGTCGTTGGCGAGCTGCACGGGGTTGCGCATGTAGGCGAGCTTCTTGCGCTGGAGCAGCGCGCGCGCCGCCGCCTGCGGGCTGCTGCTGGTGGCGACGATGATGACGTTCCCGGTCGACACGCTTTTGCACGAGGCGAGCAGCAGCAGGGCGGTGAGGGCAAGAATGAGTTTACGCATGGACATTTACGGGCAATAGGGTGAGCGCGGCTTGTTAGACAAGGAATTCACCCGCTGTTCCGCAAACCGGTCGCGATGCCGTTGATCGTCAGGTGGATCGCGCGTTTCACCAGCACGTCGTTATCCCCCGCGCGGTGCCGTTGCAGCAGCGCGACCTGCAAATGGTTAAGCGGGTCGATGTACGGGGTGCGCGTCAGCAGACTGCGCGCGAACGCCGGATTGTCCTGCAACAGCGTGCTGTTGCAGGTCACGGCGAACAGCATGGCCACGGTGTCCTCCCATTCGCGGTGGATCGCGCCGAACACCCGTTCGCGCAATACCGCATCCTCCACCAGTTCGGCGTAGCGCGACGCGATGCCCATGTCGGTCTTGGACAGCACCATGTCCATGTTGGACATCAGGCCGCGGAAGAACGCCCAGTTCTGGTACATCGCCTGCAACTGTGCCAATCCGGCCTCACCCTCGCGCTCGATGAAGCGCTTCACCGCGCTGCCGTAGCCGAACCAGCCGGGCAGCAGCACGCGGTTCAGGCTCCAGCTGAACACCCAGGGGATCGCGCGCAGATCCTCGATGCGATCCGATGCCTTGCGCGCCGCGGGGCGGCTGCCGATGTTGAGCTCGGCGATCTCGCGGATCGGGGTCGCGGCGAAGAAGTAATCGGTAAAGCCGGGTGTCTCGTACACCAGCTCGCGGTAGGCGGCGAACGCGTCGCGGCTCAGCTCGTCCATGATGCGGTGGTACTCGGGCATCGCGCTGTCCGCGCCGTGGTGGTGCAGCAACGTGGCCTCCAGGGTCGCGGCGATCAGCGTCTCAAGGTTGCGCCGCCCGATCTCGGGGTTGGAGTATTTGCTCGCGATCACCTCGCCCTGTTCGGTGATGCGGATCTGGCCGTTTACGCTGCCCGGCGGCTGCGCGAGGATCGCATCGTAGCTCGGGCCGCCGCCGCGCCCGACGGTGCCGCCGCGCCCGTGGAACAGGCGCAGCTCGATGCCGTGTTTCTCGAACACCTTCACCAGCTCCAGCTCGGCCTTGTACAGCTCCCAGTTGGCGGTGAGGTAGCCTCCGTCCTTGTTGCTGTCGGAATAGCCGAGCATCACTTCCTGGGTGTCGCTGCGGCTCGCGAGCAGTTTGCGGTAATACGGGGTCGCGAACAGCTCGTCCATGATCGCGCCGCAGCCGCGCAGGTCTTCGATGGTCTCGAACAGCGGGACGATATTGATATGCAGGATTGGGTTTTTCCCGCCTTCCAGCAGCCCTACCTGTTGCAACATCAGCGCGAGTTCCAGCATATCGCTCACCGCATCGGCCTTGGAGATGATGTGGTTGGGCAGCGCGGTGCGGCCGAAGCGTTGATGGATTTGTGCGGCGGCCTGCATGATGCGCAGCTCGCTTTGCGTCGCCGGCGTGTATTGCCCGAGGCTATCAGGTGATAAAGCGTCGGCGAGCAGCGGTTTGCCGGCCTGCAATGCGTCCAGCAGAACCTCGCGGCGCGCCGTCTCATCCAGATCCTGGTAGTTGGCTTTGCCGCTGCTGTGCGAAAACAGCTCGGCCACGGTCTGTTCATGGATCGCGCTGTGCTGGCGCATGTCCAGCGGCGCGAGATGGAAGCCGAACACCTCGGCGGCGCGGCGCAGGTTGGCGAGCCGCCCGCGCGCGAGGTATACCGCGCCGTGCTTGAACAGCGAATCGATCAGGATGTCGAGGTCGGCAATGAATTCCTCTGCCGTGGCATAGGGCCGGGCATCCGGATCCAGCGGCGGCAGATGCGTCAATTCGTGCCCGAGCTGGCGGGCGGTAGACGACAGGCGCGAATAGATGAGGTTGAGCGCGCGGCGGTAGGGTTCGTCGGCGCGCGCGGCATCCTTATCCGGCGAGATATCGGAAAGCCGGCGCAACTCGGGCGTGATTTCCACCAGGCGGTCGGTCAGGCTCAGGCGGCGGCCCAGCACGTAGGCCTCATTCAGGTAGTGCTCGAAAGCCAGCGCGGAATGTTGCCGTACCGCATCCGACATCACGTCGTGAGTGACGAAGGGGTTGCCGTCGCGGTCGCCGCCGATCCAGCTTCCGACGCGCAGCAGCGGAGGTATCTTGATGTTCTTGTCGAAGCGCGCTTCCAGTTGCTTTTCCAGCCCGACATAGATCTTGGGAATCTCGTTGAGGAAGGTGTAGCGGTAATACTCCAGCCCGTTATTGATCTCGTCGCGCACGGTCAGCTTCGAGGTGCGCAGCATGCGCGTCTGCCACAGGATCAGCACGAAGCGGTGCAGGGCTTCCTCGTTCTCGGCGAGTTCGTCCGGCGTCATGTCCACGCGGTCGCGGTCGGACAACAGGCGCGAGATGATCAACTGGCAGTCGAGGGTGCTTTTGCGCTGCACTTCGGTGGGATGCGCAGTCAATACCGGCGAGATCAGCGCGTTGTCCAGGAAGGCTTGCAGGGTTTTCTTGCCGACCTGCTTTTCTCCGAGACGCTTCAGCGCCAGCGGCAGGCTGCCGCCCTTCGGCGCGCTGCCGGCCTTGAGGTGGGCGCGATGGCGGCGGTTGTGGTGCAGGTCTTCGGCGATGTTGGACAGTTGCGAGAAGTAGCTGAAGGCGCGCACCACGATCAGCGTCTCGGCGGGTGTCAGCGCATCCAGCATCTGTTCGAGCTGCACGCGGTCGCGGTCGTCCTGCGTCTTGCGGAAACGTATCGCGGCACGGCGCACGTTTTCGATCAACTGGAAGGACGCTTCGCCCTCCTGTTCGCGCAACGTCTCGCCGAGAATGCGGCCCAGCAGGCGCACGTCTTCGCGCAGCGGCAAATCCTTGCTGGAGAGGTCGGCGGGGGCGGTGATCAGGTTCATCACATTCATAGGGAAAAGGGCAATGCTCCTCATGTTAGAATGCGTCGCGTATTTTTGATCAATTTCAGGAAATCCGATGAGCCAGGCATCTTCAACTTCGCACCCGTCCCCCTCCCGTTTGGTGATCGCTTCGCGTGAAAGCGCGCTGGCCATGTGGCAGGCAGAACATATCCGGGACAGGCTGCGCGCATTATATCCGCAAACCGAAGTCAGCATCCTCGGCATGACCACGCAGGGCGACCAGATTCTCGACGTGACGCTGTCGAAAATCGGCGGCAAGGGCCTGTTCGTGAAAGAGCTGGAAACCGCGCTGGAAGACGGGCGCGCCGACCTCGCCGTGCATTCGCTCAAGGATGTGCCGATGAATATGCCGGAAGGTTTCGTGCTGGCCGCCATCGGCGAACGCGAAGACCCGCACGATGCGTTTGTCTCGAACCAATATGAAAACCTGGCCGCCTTGCCGGCAGGCAGCGTGGTGGGCACCTCCAGCCTGCGCCGCGAAAGCCAGTTGCGCGCGCGCTTCCCGCATCTGAAGATCGAGCCGCTGCGCGGCAACGTGCAGACCCGTTTGCGCAAGCTCGACGAAGGCCAGTATGCCGCCATCATCCTCGCCGCCGCCGGGTTGAAACGCCTCGGGCTGGGCGAGCGCATCCGCAACATTATTTCCAGCGAAGACAGCCTGCCTGCCGTCGGGCAGGGCGCATTGGGCATCGAATGCCGTACCGATCGAGCCGATGTGATCGCCTCGCTGCAACCGTTACACCATCCCGATACCGCCGCCTGTGTGCTGGCGGAACGCGCCATGAGCCGCGTCTTGGCGGGCAGTTGCCAGGTGCCGCTGGGCGGTTTTGCCGAAGTACAGAACGGCAAGCTGCGCATGCGCGGCTTCGTCGCCAGCCCGGATGGTTTGCGCATGGTGCGCGCCGAGCTGAGCGGCGAGATCGCCGATCCCGAAGCGCTGGGCAAACGGGTTGCCGATGCGTTGCTGGCCCAGGGCGCGGGCGAAATTCTCGCTGCTCTGAATGGCTGAGAAACCGCTTACAAAACTGAAAATCGCTGTCACGCGCCCGCTTGACCAGGCTGCGCCACTGGCGCGGCGCATCGAGCAGGCGGGCGGCATCCCGCTGCTGTTTCCGCTGCTGGACATCGCACCGGTGCAGGATCAACAGGCGCTGCACGAACAGATTTCCCGCCTCGCACAATTCGACCTCGACCTCGTCATCTTCATCAGCCCGAACGCCGTGCAGTACGGCATGGCGGCGATCCGCGCTGCGGGTGATTTGCCGCCTGCCCTGCGTATCGCCACCGTCGGACAAGGCAGCGCAAAAGCGCTGCGCGGGCTGGGCATCGCCAATGTCATCGCGCCCACCGAGCGTTTCGACAGCGAAGGCTTGCTGGCCTTGCCGGAATTGCAGAATGTCGCCGGATGGCGTGTGCTAATCTTTCGCGGCGACGGCGGCCGCGAGTTGCTGGGCGATACGCTCAGGGCGCGCGGCGCGACGGTGGAATATGCGGCCTGCTACCGGCGCAGCAAGCCGCAGCAGGATGCTGCCGTGCTGCTGGATGCCGCGCCGGATGCGCTGACGGTGACGAGCAGCGAGGCGCTGGGCTATCTGTGGCAGATGCTGGACGATGCGCAGCGCGAGAGTTTATGCGGCATCCCGTTGTTCGTGCCGCATCAGCGCATCGCCGAACTGGCGCAGCGGCAAGGCTGGCGGCAGGTGCGGTTAACTGATGCGGGGGACGATGGTTTACTATTCGCCCTGACAGCATGGAGTTCGGAAGGCAGAAAACAAAATGAACGAACAAACTCCGCAACCGGATAACGACAGGCAAGACGATTTAGCCTTGCCCGAATCGCCGCGCCCGGCGCATAAAACTCCGGTGGCCGCGGCGCTCGCGCGCATCAGCATCACGCAGATGACGCTGGCGGTGCTGGTGGTGGTCTTCCTGTGGCAATGGTTCGACGGGCATCGCGCGATCGGCGACATGCAGCAGCAACTGGCGAAAAAAATCGCCGAAATGGATGGCGCCAGCAAGGCTAACCAGGTGCAGCTGACGCAGAGCCAGGGCGAGGTGCGCGAGCTGTCCGCCAAAGTGGCGGCGCTGGAAACGCGCTATGCCGAGGCGCAAAACCAGCGCGCCGCACTGGAGGCCTTGTATAACGATCTGTCGGTCAGCCGCGACGAAACCGCGCTGGCGGAAGTCGAGCAGATGCTGCTGATCGCCGGGCAGCAATTGCAACTGTCGGCCAACGTCAAGGCGGCGCTGATCGCCATGCAGAGCGCCGATGCCCGTTTGCAGCGTATGGACCGGCCGGCATTCAACGGGCTGCGCAAGGCCATCGGCCAGGACATGGACAAGTTGCGCGCATTGCCCGGCGTGGACATCACCGGCATCAATCTCCAGCTCGACAACCTGATAGCCGCCGTGGACGAGCTGCCGCTGGTCTATCAGCAGCGCGTGGCGAAGAAGGAGGAGGCCGTGCAGGCCTCCGCGCCAAAGAATGAAACGGCTTGGCAGAAGCTGCTGCGCGAAATCTGGCAGGACGCCAAGCAACTGGTGCGCATCGAAGATACCGGCAAGGCCGAGATTCCGCTGTTGCCGCCTAACCAGGAGTTTTTCCTGCGCGAAAACCTCAAGTTGCGCCTGCTGTCGGCGCGCCTCGCCTTGCTGTCGCGCGACGAGGACGGTTTCAGGTATGAATTGAAAACCGCGCAGCTCTGGACGGCGCGCTATTTCGACGGCAAATCGAACGAGGTCATGCGGATGCTGGCCGGGATGAAGAAGATCGCCGCCTCCCCCGTCAGCATCGAATTGCCGGACGTCAGCCCGAGCCTGCAGGCCGTGCGCAATTACCGCCTGACGCATGAACATGCGGCAGACCGGAGCCCTGCCAAAAAGATGGCGCGATGAAATACCTGCTCTGGACACTGCTGCTGTTCGCCGCCGCGGTCGCGCTGACCACTGCATCGCACAACCCGGGCTATGTGCTGCTGGTGTATCCGCCCTACCGTATCGAGCTGTCGCTTATGCTGTTCATCGTCCTGATCATGCTCGCGTTCGTATTCGGCTATGGGTTGCTGCGTCTGATGATCGCCGCTTTGCAACTGCCGGCGTATGTGCGGAAATTCCGCTTGGAACGCGCACAAGGCAAGGCGCGCGAGTTGCTGGACGATGCGCTCGGTGCGTTCTTCGAAGGGCGCTATGTCGCGGCGGAAAAGGCCTCCGCGCGCGCGATGGAATTGGGCGACACCTCCGCCCTGCATCCCATCATCGCGGCGCGTTCCGCGCATGAATTGCGCGAATATGAAAAACGCGACGCCTATTTGTCCGCCGCCGAAGGCCGGACTGCCGGTGACTCCACCATGCGCCTGATGGCGGCCGCCAAATTCATGCTCGACCAGCGCGACGCGCGCGGCGCGCTGCATGCCCTGCAGGAGCTGCGCGACGGCGGCGTCAAGGGACATCCCGGCGTGTTGTCGCTGGAACTCAAGGCGCAGCAACAGGCAGGCAACTGGGATGAGGTGCTGAACCTGCTCGAGCAGTTGGAGAAATACCAATCCATCGATGTGACGGTCGCGGCGCAACTGCGCCAGCAGGCCTGGCTGGAAAAGCTCCGCCAGCAGGAAGATCTGGCGGGGTTGACCGACTGCCTGAAAAATATCCCTGCCGATTTCAAGCGGCGCAGCAAGATTGCCGCTACCGCAGCGCGCGCGCTGATCCGGCACGGCGGCAGCCCGCTCGCGCAGCAACTGCTCTCCGACAGCCTGAATGCGCAATGGGACAGCGAACTGGTCGCGCTGTACGGCGATTGCCAATCCAACGAAGGAGCCGCGCAAATCAAGCAGGCCGAGAAATGGCTCAACCAGCACAAGGACGATGCCGGCCTGCTGCTCGCGCTCGGCAAGCTGTGCCTGCACCAGAGGCTGTGGGGCAAGGCGCAGAACTACCTGGATGCCAGCATCAGCGTGTCCCCGAGCCACGCGGCCTATCAGGCGCTGGGGCAGCTTGCGGAACAGTCTGGCAAAGCCGATGAGACGCTCAGGTATTACCAGAAAGCGGCGGAGTTGGCGCAGGGAGCAAACGGCAGGGTTTGAGATGAATCTCCTGCACTGATTCGGCAAGAGAGTGCGACATCATGTCGCAGGGTTTGCGGTTGGGTATGCGGTATTATTTCCGCGCAAGATTTTACCGTCGCACATCGATGATCCAACGTCCCGAACTCGCCGCCTTATACCGTCAGCATGCCGCTGGATTGAAGGCATTCCTTAAAGCAAAAATAGGCTGCCCTGAATCGGCGGCCGAGTTGGCGCAAGAAACTTTTCTGCGCCTGCTTGAACAGAAGCAGGCGCCGCACAATCCGGTTGGATTTACCTATCAAATTGCCAGAAACCTAGCCATTGATGCCGGTCGTCAAAAAAGCCATGTTTTTGCATCAGAAGCCAATTGTTTGGACGATTGCGTCAGCAACGATCCCTGTCTTGAATCAAGTGCCTATCAGCGCCAGCGGCTGCGTCTTGTAGAAGAAGCCGTCGCCGAATTGCCCCCGCAGTGCCGCCGGGTTTTTCTGTTGCATCGCTTCGGTGGCCTCAGCCAAATCGAGGTTGCCGGGCAGTTAGGCATCTCGCGCCAGATGGTCGAGAAACACGTTGCCAAAGCCTTGCTGCATCTGCGCGCGCGACTGGCAGAGCATGGCGCGATCTGACCCCCCGCTTGACAGGATTGCCCGCATCATTAATAGTCAGCGTCATTCTGTCGCAGTGGTCAATCATGTTTCATTCCCCAACAAACGCCGCCGAAAATGCCATTGCCGAACAGGCATCCCGTTGGCTGGCGCGCCTTAACTCAAAGGACGCGGGCGAAGAGGAGCGGGCGGCCTTTGCCGAGTGGCTGGCGCAAAGTCCGCAACATCGACTCGAATTTGACCGCGTGCAGGCTTTGTGGAATGACATGGAGCCGCTTCGCAATCACCCCTCTGTTATCGCCGAACTGCAAGCCGCGCGGCCTGCTCTGCGGCGCGTAATGTTTAATCTCACGATGAGGTTTTCGTTTGCCGGCTTTGCCGTTGTATTGCTGTGCTGGATTGCGTTTCAATTGCTTCCGCCGGAATTTGACGCAATGCGCGAAATTCACACCGCACGCGGCGAAATCAAAACCATCGCGCTGGAAGATGGCTCCGTCATCGAGATGGATGCCGATTCAACCATAAGCCTGCAGACCGGCGCGAACTCATACCGTATCCGCCTCAAGCAAGGCAACGCATTCTTTACCGTCGCGCATCGCCCGTTGCGGACATTTGAAGTGTATGTTGGGCATGGCATAGCGCGCGACATCGGCACGCGTTTCGGCGTATCCATTGAAGGCAATATACCGGTTGTCGGTGTGCTGGATGGCGAAGTCGAGGTAAAAAACAGCCGTCTTGCATTTCTGCCTATCGGGCAAGCAAAGCGCCTGATGGCCGGGCAGCGCGCGGCTTTGCTGGAGAGCGGGAAAATTGATTTCCTGTCCGGCGATCTTGACGCGCAGTACGCTTGGCGGGCGGGACAGTTGGTATTTGACCGTACTTCCCTAGCAGAAGCCGTGCAGCGCATCAGCCGTTATCATGACGCAAAAATCATGGTCGATGCGGAAGCAGGCGCGCTGCAACTCTCCGGCACCTTCAAAACCAACGATCTGCAAGCCTTCCTGTGGGGCATCCGGCAAATCCACCCGCTGGTCGTGAACAACAGCGATGGACACATCCATATTTCAGCCGTACCGCCGCTGTACATCCCAAACATTGCGCGCTAGTGTCGCGTCACGCATGATATGTCGTAGACGCGTAGGGTGGGCACGGTTTTTTGTGTCCACCGTTCTTCCGCGTGGGCAAACAATGAAACCGTTTGCCTGCCCTCCATGACTGAAACAGGCGCGGCATTTTGTCGCGCGGCATCATGCCATATTCCAATTTCAAAAATTTTGCCGAATAATCCGCCTCGCCAAAAGTAACGCATCACTCCCCGCATTCGTGAACCCCAAGCGCATTGGTTTTTTCGCGGCGTCTCCTCCCAAATCGGCATCGCCTTGCAGCGGCGAAGCAATGAATACTTTTGGGCATTCCTGTTTTTGCCCCTGCCGTTGCAAGAATCAAAAAATAAAAATTTCACTGCCAAGGTTGGGTGAATGCCCTACCCATCCGTCTATCCCATAAGTGCCCTATTTGTCGGGCATGTATTCAACTTTCAGGAGGATGTAGTAATGATGTTTACGCGAAAAGCAACACTGGTGGCCGCGCTGGCGGCGATTATCACTCTGGCTCCGGCCGCCGCAGGTGCGGTCACTTTGAATATTCCCGAACAGACGATGGCGGGTGCACTGAAAAGCCTGTCCGAACAGGCCAAGGTGCAGATCATCTTTTCGCCCGATGCGGTGGAAGGCAAGCGCGCCCCGGTCATCAGCGGCGACCTGACTCCCGGCCAAGCGCTGCAAAAAATCCTCGGCAACAGCGGCCTGGGCTACAAAGCCAATGGCGAGGGCACATTTGCGGTGCAGGCGCAAAACAACGCCTCGCCCAAAGCTAATCCCATGCTGGATGAGGTGGTGGTAACGGCGACCAGAACCGAACGCCGGGCTAAAGATGTGCCAGCCAGCGTGAGCGTAATCAGCGCCAAGGATATTGCACGGCAGCGGCCTGCCAAAGTTCAGGACTTGCTTAGAAATGTGGAAGGCGTGGACATCAGCGAGCAGCAGTCGGTTGCCCACGCCTCCAGCCCGACATTGCGGGGAGTCGGAGGTTCGTTTGCCGGCAACACCACTCAGATTCTGGTGAATGGCGTGGCAACCGATTCGGTCGTATCGGCTGTGATTGGACGCGGCGGATTAAATTTCACTTCAGCGCAAGACATTGAACGCATCGAAGTCCTGCGTGGGCCTGCTTCGGCCTTGTATGGACCGGGGGTGATCGGTGGCGTGATCAATGTAATTACAAAACGCGGGGGCGGGAAGCTTGGTGGCGAAGTCAATGCGGGTTATGGTTCACATAATTTACGCTCCATCGGCGCGGCCATAGGGGGCGGGACTGATACCGCTGATTTTCGCCTGTCTGTTTATGACGCCCAGAGCGACGGTTACATAGCTCAACCCGACTATGCTTTTGGCGGAAAAGACCTCGGGCCGCGCGACTGGAAAGACGGCAAGATCAGTTTTGTCGGGGGATTACGCCCTTCCGATAACCAGGAAATAACACTGGGCATGCAGAATTTTGGCACGCGTTCCGCCTTGCTGGGGGGGCATCCAAACCATCGCCAGAACTTCGACGGCGATGCCTGGACTTTGGGTTATCGCTACGACTTCAGCGAAAAAACCACCGTCAAGGCCAACTACCGGAAAACCCGGTTAAAACAACAGGCCATATGGGATCAGGAATATTGGAACGGGCTTGCCGGAGATTTGGCGCCGGCTTGGAGTTTCGGGCGTTATAGCGATTCCGACAGCCTCGAAGTGCAAGTGGATACGCGCCTGAGCGAAAACAACCAGCTAACCGCAGGGGTCTCACACGACACGGGAACGCACACTACGCGGTCAACTTCGCTGGCTGGCGCGGGGACGGTCACGATAAACAACGCCAGGACGACAGGTTTATTCGTGCAGGATGAACATCGCTTTGGCGACTTTGCGGTAACCATTGGCGGCCGCCAGGATCGTATTTCACTGTATGGCGACACCAAAAATGGGGCATCCCTTAATCCAGGCTCAACCGCCAACGTATTCAACCCGCGCCTGGGTGCGCGTTACAGCATGACACCGGACACTTCGTTCTACGCGTCGGCAGGCACGGCCTACTTGCCTGCACCCAACTCGCTGCGTTTCATGGGTAGCCCGTTTTGGCTTGACAATCCCAGCCTCAAGCCGGAAAGCTCGACCTCCTTCGAGGTTGGACTGAATCAGAATTTCGGCTGGGGAGCTTTGCGCGCCGCGCTGTTCCAGACCGATTACCGCGACAAGCTGACCTCCATCCTGGTGGGCGTCAACAAAAGGCAGTACCAGAATATCGGCAAAGTGGCGGTGAATGGGTTTGAACTGAGCATGCAAGGTCAATTGGATAACAGTTGGCAGCCCTACGCCAATTACGCCTACACCGATTCCATAATCAAGGAAAATCCGACAAACCCACTGTCGGTTAGCAAGCAAGTGCAGCGGGTTTCACCGCACAAGCTCAATCTCGGGCTGGCCTATGTGCCGGACAGCAGTTGGGCGGCAAATGTGGCTGGTCACTATGTCGGGCCGAAGTATTTCAATGACACCAACACGGCGAACCAGCGCGCGGGCGGCTATTTCGTGGCGGATGCCAAAATCACTGCGAAACTTCCTGTGTCCGGCAACGCGGGGGATTGGGAGGCTTATGCCGCAGTAAACAATCTGACCGGCAAGATTTATCAGGAGTGGGCGGTGTATGAATACTCCGACCGCCGCACCTTCTCGATCGGCGTGAATGGGCGCTTCTGACGGCGGAAGCCATGCATCGCCCTGGCTGCTGGCCATCGCCATGCTGATTTGCTGTGCCGGATCGGTCAGGGCTGAAAATGCCCCGGAAACCGACGCTTCGATCATTACCGCTGCCGACATCGCCCAGGAGAAGCCATCCAACCTGATGGAGATGCTGCGCAGCCGCGTTGGGCTCGACGAGAACAACAGCGTCATCACCATGCGCGGCGTACGCGGCATCGCCATCTTTGTCGATGGTTTCGCTTCCTCCGTTTCCGAGCTGAAGGCCTTGAAGCCGGAGCAGGTAGAGAAGATCGAAATTCTACGCGGCGCGGCCTCGGCGCGCTTCGGTGCGGATGCCATGGGTGGCGCCATTGCCGTCACCACTCGCGGCGCCAATCGCAGCCTGCACGCCAGCTTGGTTCAGGGCTACGATTCGCGCGATGGCCGCTATACCCGCGTCACTGGCGGGCGCGATGCCGACGGGTTCGGCTGGTCGCTACTGGCCGAGGATCGCTTGAAAAACGGCTTCCGCACCGTGCCCGACTCGCCCTTTCCCTACCAGATCACGGTGGCAGATGAGCGTAGCAAGTCGACGCTGCTGGACGGTAAGCTGGGCTGGCGTGGTCGCGATCTTGACGTGTCGGTCAATCTGAAGAATTCAGACAACTGGGCATTTTTCGGTCGCCCCGTATGGGCATTCGACTGGCGCACCGGCAACGCTCGTGCCCAACTGGCTTGGCGTGCTTCGAACGCGCTGACGGTGGAAGCCGCGCTCGGCGAGGAACGTTACGCCACCTCCGGAACCCGTGACCGGGGTACCGGAATCGACGCTGCCGGGCTGGCGCCGGAGCGCTGGTTGACGCAGAACTATCGCCAGCGCGAGGGAACCGCAGCACTGGCCTGGCGCGATGGCGACCGCCAAGCGCGGATGGGCATGAATCTGGTGGATATGAGGGAGAATTTTGCCAATGCGGATTACGCCAGCCGCTTGGTAAGCGCCAGCACCGAATCGCTGATCCGCAAGCAGGCGGTCTTCGCGTCCGCCGAAACGCCGCTGGGCGACGGTAAGCTTGAATTGGGCCTGCGGCGGGATTTGCAGCGCTACGTGTCATCCCGCATTTTCAGCGCCGGACCGCCAGCCCAAGAAACGCAGGGCGGCGGCGTGGTGAAGTTGGCGACCAGTCCCAAAGTGGCGCTGTCCTGGCCGATCAATGACGGCTACCGGCTGCGGGGCAGCATCGGCACGGGGTTCTCGCCGCCGGGGGCGTCCCAACTCTACAACGGCTACGTCGGCGCCGGCTCGGTAACCCTCGCCAACCCCGGATTGAAGCCGGAGCGCTCGACCACCGCCGATCTCACCCTCTCGCGTTCCAACGGGGCCGGCGATTGGGGGCTGACCCTGTTCGCCACCCGCTGGGAAGACAAGATCGCCACTCTCATCGTCGATTATGGTACGCCGGTGGTGCAGCAGCCACAGAATGTCGGTGAAGTCATGGCGCACGGTCTGGAAGCGCAGTGGTCGCGGCGCCTGACCGGCGGCTGGTCGCTGGCGGCCAACTACACCCATGCTAGAACACGCGTCGTCCGCAATCTCGCCAATCCGGCGCTGGTGGGCAACGAACTGCCCAACATGCCGCGCCACAAGGCCAACTTGGCGCTGGCCTACGAGCCGGGCGGCGAAATCGCCGCCCGCGCCAAGCTGCGGGCCATCGGCAGCGCCTTCACCGACGACGCCAACACGGTATTCGATGCCCGCGGCTATCGCTGGAAAAAATCGGCCTATGCCGTGCTCGACCTGGCCGCCACTTGGCGGCGGCCAAGCTGGGAATTCACCCTCGCCCTCGACAACGCTTTCGACCGCGATTACGTCACGGGATTTTTCTGGCACCAGGAGCCGCGCACCCTGCGCGGCGAATTTACTTTACGTTATTGACGGAGGATAGAACCATGCAAACCAAACCATTCATTTGGGCGATCGTTATTACCTTGGCACTGATGCTCTGTTCGGCAGGCGTCCGGGCGGAGTCATTTACCACCAACGGCCCCTATGGCGGCCAGATAAACGGCGGGATCGTCATGAATCCCAAAAAAACCAATATCCTTTATGCCGGAGGAACAGGCGGCCTCTTTATAACCACAGACGGCGGCGAGATATGGCAGCCCCCTCATACGAAGGAACTGGCCAAGGGCGTGTCGGCTATTGCCGTCGCGCCCGGCCTGCCCGAAACGGCCTATGTCAGCGTTCACCTCGACGGCATATTCAAGACCACGGACAGTGGAAAAACCTGGCAGCGCACAGCCGAACGGTTCACGGAAGGCTGGATATTCAGTCTTGTCATTGATCCCCGGAATGCCGGGGTTATTTATGCGGGAACCTCCAAGGGCATATTCAAGAGCAGCGACGGCGGTTCGAAGTGGGAAGAGTTGAAGACCGAGCCGCAGAAACTGAGCGCCGGATCCATGATCATGGATCCGGGTAAATCAGATACCCTTTATGTCGCAACTTTCGGAGACGGAATATTCAAGAGCGAGGATGCCGGGAAGAGCTGGACGGCAATCAACAACGGCCTGACTACCAAGGATTTTGTCGTTATAGCGGCAGATAGGACAGGGCAGGCACTGTATGCGGCCACATCGACGGAAGGTGTCTTTAAAAGCACGGACGGCGGACTGAACTGGAAACCGGCAGGCGACATTAAGGCACTGGCGGAAGGATTGGGGCTGTGGGCGCTGGATATAGATCCGATGCAGCCGGATACGCTCTATGCCGGTTTTTCCTCGGGCAGCGGGGCGAATGCAGGCAAGGCTACGGTTTACAAGAGCATTGATGGGGGCAATACATGGTTCCCTTCCGGCACTGGGATCAGGAAGTCGAGGATTAAAGGGTTTGCCATATCGGCCAAGAACCCCGGCGTAATGTATGCGGCGACATTCCGCGGCGTATTCAAGAGCATGGACGGGGGCAAGAACTGGATACCCGCGAACAAAGGGATTGCCAGCGCCTATGTTATGGATATCAAGGTTGACCCGGACAAAAACAACAACCTTTATGTGGCAACGGGATTCGGCGGCCTTTTTAAAAGCGAGGACAGGGGCGCCACTTTCAGGGAGATAATGGCAGAGGCTGAGGGAACCAACACCGATACGGTTGCCCTGAATCCGGCAGATTCAAAAACGGTCTATTCCGGAGCTTTTGGTTTCGGTTTCCTGATAAGCGGTGATTCTGGCAAATCATGGAAAACCAGCAGCGAGGGCATAATCAACGATCATGTCTACTACCTCGCCGTGGATCCCCAAAACCCCAAGAATATTTTTGCCACCTCATGTACCTGCGGCGGTGGAACCGGGGCTGTCTTCAGGAGTTCGGATGGCGGGAGAACATGGGTTAGGGCTGATGGCGGCATCGCCACCGACAGGATGGTGATGGGAATTTCGATTGACCCTCTCAAGCCTTCGACCCTTTACGCGGTTCAGATCGACCATGGTGTCTGGAAGAGCACTGACAGCGGGACTACTTGGGAAAACGCCAACAATGGGATTACAGATTTGAGGGCCATGCCGGTAGTGGTTGACCCAAAGGACTCAAATATCCTCTATGAGCCGACTTACGGAGGCGGGATTTTCAAGAGTGTGGACGGAGGCAAAAGCTGGAAAGAGATAAACAACGGTCTCGCCGAAAAACGGGTAAGGCGGCTGGCCATAGACTCCAGGAACAGCAAGATACTCTATGCCGGCAGCTACAGGGGCGTATATGTCTCAAAGGACGCCGGGGAAAGCTGGTCTCTTCTGGAAATAACCAAAGAGGTGGCCGGCATCAATGCACTTGCCCTTGACCCCAAAAATTCCAACATCCTGTATGTGGGCACGGGCGGAGGGATGTGGAGGTATGAGAAATGAGGATGATCTTCCCGATAATCTGCATCCTGTTCTCTGTTATTGCGTTACCGGCGGCGCAGGCCGCCGATTGTCTTGGCAATGTGGGGGGCATAGAAGGGCTCTGTCCGCTGCCTAATACGCCAAGACCAAGGGCAACAGAGCATGAAATGATGCACTCTAAACCATCCAGCGATGGAAGCCATAAGGTTTTCCAGGCCGTATGCAGTTCGTGCCATCACTGGAATATCGTGGTGACTTCGCCTAAAGAAGACTGGACAGCCACCATCACAAATATGAAGCACAACGGTGCCAATATGACCGATGAATACCGGAGGCTCATTATCAATTATCTCAATGAAAATTACAGCTTGGAAAAAGATACAGATTCAAAGGGACATGATCATTGATCTGAGAGTGTGAAGCCTATAAGAATGGGCTCCGGTATGCCTGGAATGGATTCTGGAATGCCGGTGTCGGAACAAACGCATTCGGAAAGAACGCCTCCTCCGGCAGGCCGCGCTGGGCGGTGAAGTCGCGGCGCGCTGCTTCCACCATGGCCGGTGTGCCGCAGGCGTAGATTTCATGGGCGGACAGATCGTTGAAATCATCCAGCACCGCCCGATGCACCAGCCCGGTTCGGCCCTGCCAGTCATCTTCCGGCAAGGCTTCGGTAAGCACCGGCGTGAACTTGATGCCGCTGCTCTCCCATTGCTTTGCCTCCTCCAGCATGTATAGACCGGCCGGTTGGCGACCTCCCCAATAGAGGTGCATGGGGCGTTGCAGGCCGATGTGCAGCGCGTGTTCGATCATGGACTTGACCGGCGCGAAACCGGTGCCGTCGGCGATGAAGATGAGCGGTTTGTCGGTATCCTCGCGCAAGCGGAATTCGCCGAGCGGACCCTTGAAACGCAGGATGTCGCGCTCTTTCATTTCGTTGAATACATACTGCGTGAAAGCGCCGCCTTCCATTTTGCGAATATGCAGTTCGAGAAATTCGCCGTCGTGCGGCGCGTTGGCCAGCGAGAAATTGCGCGGCTTCTGGTCTTTCGGCAGGAGGGCGATGTGTTGTCCGGCTGCGAAGCGCAATCGTTCGCCCATAGGCAGTTCGAGTCGCAGCGCCATCACGTCATCCGCCAGCCGGGTCATCTTGCGCACGCGGCAGGGCAGGATTCTTACCGGGATGTCGCTGATCTTGCCGGCTGTTTGGCATTCGATCAGCAGGTCCGATTTCGGCCTGGCGCAACAGAACAATGTCATGCACGCCGCTTTATCCATATCCGTCAGCGCACTGCCCAGATGGTTGCCGTGATCCACCTGACCTTCCATGACTTTGCCCTTGCATACGCCGCATGCGCCTTCGCGACAGCTGTACGGCAGGGTATAGCCGTGCCTGAGTGCGGCTTCAAGGATGGTTTCGTGCTCTTCGATGGGGAAATGGTAGCCGCTCGGTTGGATGGTGGTCTGAAAGGTCATGATGAAACTGCCAAGGCGTCCGTAAATATAAATTCCAAGGCATAATTATGCCATGAAACGCCTGCTGATCATCGGCTGCGGAAACGTGGCGATGCGCGCCATTCCTTTGCTGACGCGCCGCTACCGGGTATTTGCGCTGGTGCGCAATCCGGCTTATCGCGAAAAATTACGCGCACTCGGCGTGCTGCCGATTATCGGTGATTTGGACGATCGAGCCAGCCTCGCGCGCATCGCGGGGCTGGCGGATGCCGTGCTGCACTTCGCCCCGCCTGCGAATAGCGGCACCGGCGACGCGCGCACCCGTAATCTGCTCAGCGCACTGTCGCGCGGAGCATTGCCGACGCAACTGGTGTATATCGGCACCAGCGGCGTCTATGGCGATTGCGGCGGCGCGGTCGTGAGCGAAGCGCATCCGCTTGATCCGCAAACGGCGCGCGCGCAACGCCGCCTCGATGCCGAAAGGAAAATTCGCAACTGGGCAAAACGCAATCATGCGAAGGCCTGCATCCTGCGCGTGCCGGGCATTTATGCCGCCGACCGCCTGCCGCTAACCCGCTTGCAGCAGGATTTACCGTCCATTATCGACAACGAGGACGGCTATACCAACCACATCCACGCCGACGATCTGGCGCGCATCGCCGTCGCGGCATTGCGGTATGGAAAAGCGTGCCGCGTGTACCACGCGAGCGACGACAGCCAGTTGAAGATGGGCGGGTACTTCGATGCCGTGGCGGATGCCTTCAGCTTGCCGCGCCCGCCGCGCGTCAGCCGCGCCGAGGCACAGCGCGTGCTGCCGGAAACGCTGCTATCGTTCATGAACGAATCGCGGCGGCTGAACAATCGGCGCATGAAACGGGAGTTGAGAGTGCGGCTGCATTATCCGACGGTGGCGGACATGCTGGACACAATCAAACTCCCCTGAATTTGCCCAACCCTGATTTATGAACCAAACGCACCTGTCACCGCGACAGGCGGCGGTTGTTTTTTGGGTTTCTTCACTTCTTTGTTTTTTCGTTGCTGCCCTTTAGCCATGATCGTTCTCCTTGTGTTGTTGCATGCGCATAATAATACGAACGGATAATTTCGGTGTGCTTTCCTCGGCGGAATGGTTTGAGTGGCCGTTATTGGCCGTCTGCCGGTTCAAACACCCTCAATAACCTGCCGCCATCCGGATCATTTTAACGGCAGATTCAACATTCTCTTATAAATTACCTTGACGGCATCAACCAATTAGGCGTAAAAGGCTTCCAGGTATTTGATTCAAAGTCTTTGCAGTGCTGGTTTTTCCATGTGCAATCTTCGATTCAAATAGTTTTGCGGGAGTTTTTCCCGTTTTTTAATAAGGAAGTAATCACATGGCAACTGGTACAGTTAAATGGTTTAACGACGCAAAGGGTTTTGGTTTTGTCACTCCCGATGATGGCAGCGAAGATTTGTTCGCACACTTTTCAGCAATCAACATGAACGGCTTCAAGTCGCTCCAAGAAGGCCAAAAAGTCAGCTTTGAAGTGACACAAGGCCCTAAGGGCAAGCAAGCCTCCAATATTCAGGCTGGTTAATCAGCTCCTGAGTTGGTAAAAAAGCCCGGCACGAAAGTGCCGGGCTTTTTGTTTGGTGCGGTAAGAAGGGCTTGGCAGAAAGCGGCCGCTTGCCGATAGCCACTTTCCTCTATGTGTTCTAAGCCTTGAAGCTGTTGCTCAGCGCGATGAGCTGATCCAGCTTGGTTTTCGCCGCACCGCTGGCGATCACCCGATCGGCCTTTGCGACGCCTTCCTTGAGCGTGGCGGCCAGCCCCGCCACGTAAATCGCAGCACCGGCATTCAGTTGCACGATGTCGCGCGGCGCGCCGACTTCATTGTTCAGCACACCCAATAATTTTTCGCATGCCTCGTCGGCATTCGCGACGCGCAGCATGCCGATCGGTGCGCTGGCCAAGCCAAACAGGTCGGGATGTACGGTGTATTCACTGACCTTGCCGTCTTTCAGTTCCGCGATGTAAGTACCTTCGCTGATGGAAATCTCATCCATGCCGTCCGCGCCGTGTACCACCAGCACATGGCGGCTACCGAGTTCGCCGAGCACCTGCGCGAGCTTGGCGGTGAGCGACTGGTGGAACACGCCGAGCACTTGGTTCTGCGCGCCCGCCGGGTTGGTCAGCGGCCCGAGCAGATTGAACAGCGTGCGCACGCCGAGTTCGCGGCGTACCGGTGCGGCGTGCTTCATCGCGCTGTGGTGGTTGGGCGCGAACATGAAGCCGACGCCGATGCTGTCCACGCATTGCGCGACTTGATCTGCGGTCAGGCTCACGTTCACGCCGAGCTTTTCCAGCACGTCCGCGCTGCCGCAGGTGCTGGAGACCGAACGCCCGCCGTGTTTGGCGACATGCGCGCCGGCTGCCGCCGCGACAAAGGCGCTGGTGGTGGAGATGTTGAAGGTCTGCGCGCCGTCGCCGCCGGTGCCGCAGGTGTCGACCAGATGCCCGGTGTTTTTCACGCTGACCTTGGTGGACAATTCGCGCATCACTGCCGCTGCCGCCGCGATCTCGGTCACGGTTTCACCCTTGGTGCGCAGCGCGATCAGCACTGCGGCGATCTGCGCCGGCGTGAGCTGCCCGCCCATGATGTGCTGCATCAGTTCGCGCATCTCGGCGAACGGCAGGTCGTGGCGGTCGATCAGTTTGGTTAATGTTTGCGCATAGTTCATCACTTCGCCCCTTCCAGAAAATTCTTCAGCATGTCGTGCCCGTGCTCGGTGAGGATCGATTCCGGGTGGAACTGCACGCCGTGCACCGCCAGCGTCTTGTGGCGCACGCCCATGATCTCGCCGTCGTCCGTCCAGGCGGTGATCTCCAGGCAGTCAGGCAGGGTCTCGCGCTCGATCACCAGCGAGTGGTAGCGCGTCGCGGTGAACGGATTCGGCAGGCCGGTGAACACGCTGGTGTTGTTGTGATGGATCAATGATGTCTTGCCGTGCATCAACTGCCTGGCGTGGACGATCTTTCCGCCGAACGCCTGGCCGATGCTCTGGTGGCCGAGGCACACGCCGAGGACAGGAACCTTGCCGGCGAACTGCTTGATCGCTTCAACCGACACGCCCGCCTCGTTCGGCGTGCATGGGCCGGGCGATACCACGATGTGCTGCGGATTCATTTTTTCGATCTGTTCGACCGTGACTTCATCGTTGCGGCGCACCACCACATCCGCGCCGAGTTCGGCGAAATACTGCACCAGGTTGTAGGTGAAGGAATCGTAGTTATCGATCATTAAAAGCATGGTTGTCCCAATCTATTCATCGTTTGTGCGCATCATACTCAACGCCACCGCTTCGGCAACCCGGATGCCGTCCACCGCCGCAGACAGGATGCCGCCCGCATAACCCGCGCCTTCGCCGGCGGGATACAAGCCCTGGGTATTGATGCTTTGCAAATCATCGTCATGGCGCTTGATGCGGATCGGCGACGAGGTGCGCGTTTCCACGCCGGTCAGCACCGCGTCGGCCATATCGAATCCCTTGATCTGCTTCGCGAAGGCGGGCAATGCCTCGCGGATCGCGGCGATCGCATAGTCCGGCAGGGCGCTGCTCAGGTCGCATAGATGCACGCCCGGCGTATAAGACGGCTGTACCGCGCCAAAGTTGCGTGAAGGCCTGCCCGCCAGGAAGTCGCCGACCAGTTGTCCGGGGGCGCAATAATTTCCGCCGCCCAGCTCGAAGGCGCGCGACTCCCAGCGGCGCTGGAATTCCATTCCGGCCAGCGGGTCGCCGGGGTAATCCTGCTCGGGGATGATGCCGACGACGATGCCGCTGTTGGCATTGCGCTCGTTGCGCGAATACTGGCTCATGCCGTTGGTGACCACTCGCCCCGCTTCCGAAGCGGCGGCGACCACCGTGCCGCCGGGACACATGCAGAAGCTGTATACCGAGCGCCCGTTGCTGGCGTGGTGCACCAGCTTGTAATCCGCCGCGCCGAGCAGCGGGCTACCCGCGTTGTTGCCGTAGCGCGCGCGGTCGATCAGCGACTGCGGATGCTCGATACGGAAGCCGATCGAGAACGGCTTGGCCTCGATATGCACGCCGCGTTTGTGGATCATCTCGAAGGTGTCGCGTGCGCTGTGCCCCACCGCCAGCACCAGATGGTTCGTGGCGATGCGTTCGCCGCTGCTGAGCACCACGCCGCTTACTTTTCCGTCAGTGATGGCGATGTCGTCCACGCGGCTCTCGAAACGGATCTCGCCGCCCAGCGACTGGATGGTTTCGCGCATCTTTTCCACCATCCCCACCAGGCGGAAGGTGCCGATGTGCGGCTTGCCGACATACAGGATTTCTTCCGGTGCGCCCGCCTTGACGAATTCCTCCAGCACTTTTCGGCCGAGGTGCCGAGGATCCTTGATCTGGCTGTGCAGCTTGCCGTCGGAGAACGTGCCCGCGCCGCCCTCGCCGAACTGCACGTTCGATTCCGGGTTGAGCACGCCTTGCCGCCACAGGCCGAAGGTATCCTTGGTCCTTTCGCGCACCGCCTTGCCGCGCTCCAGGATCAGCGGGCGGAAACCCATCTGCGCGAGGATCAGTCCGGCGAACAGACCGGCGGGCCCCATGCCGATCACGACCGGCCTCTTCGGCTTCCATTTCATCGGCGGAACTGTGTTGGCTTCCTCGCTCACTCCTTGCCGTGCTGAATGCACTGTCTGCGTCGTTCGCTCGTCGCCGCCTTGTTCCACCTTCGAAATGAAATCCGAAGGAGCATGAGCCACAAAGTGGTAGCGGGTATCGGGCGCAATCCTTACATGCGGGTCGTTGTTGAAGCGCGCCAGAATCGCCGCTTCATCGCGCACTTCAATATCCAGCGTGTAGGTGAACAGGATGGCGTGCGATTTGCGCGCATCCACGCCGCGCCGGAAGATGCGGTAGTTCAGCAGATCGTCTGCGGGAATGCCCAGCCGCTTGACGATGGCGCTGCTGATGTCGCCCTCGGGGTGGTCGAGCGGCAGTTTGACTTCGGTGAGCCGGATCATGACTACGAATCGAGGCTGTTATCCAGACCTGCCAGCACCATCTCCGCCGCGCGCAGCACGGCACGCGCCTTGTTCTGCGTCTCCGTCCATTCGTTGTCCGGCACCGAGTCGGCGACGATGCCCGCACCCGCCTGCACGTACAGCATGCTGTCCTTTACCACGGCGGTGCGTAGCGCGATGGCCAGATCCATGTCGCCGTTGAAGCCGAGATAACCGACCGCACCCGCGTAGATGCCGCGCTTGCTCGGTTCCAGCTCGTCGATGATCTCCATCGCGCGCACCTTGGCCGCGCCGCTCACGGTGCCGGCGGGGAAGGTGGCCTTGAGTACGTCTATCGCATTCAGGCCAGGCTTGAGCGCGGCCTCGACGTTGGAGACGATGTGCATCACATGCGAGTAGCGTTCGATGATCATTTTTTCGGTGAGCTTCACCGTGCCGTTTTGCGCGACGCGCCCGATGTCGTTGCGCCCGAGGTCGATCAGCATCAGGTGCTCGGCCAGCTCCTTCGGATCGGCGAGCAGTTCCTCCGCGAGTTCGGCATCCCGCTGCTGCGTCTTGCCGCGCGGCCGGGTCCCGGCGATCGGGCGCACCGTGACTGCATCGCCTTCCAGCCGCACCAGGATTTCGGGCGATGCGCCGACCACGTGATGGTCGCCCATGTCGTAATAGAACATGTACGGCGAAGGGTTCACGCTGCGCAGCGCGCGGTACAGCGACAGCGGCGCGGCAGGGAAGGGCTGTGCCATGCGCTGCGCCAGCACCACCTGCATGATGTCGCCGTCGAAGATGTATTGCTTGGCTTTAACCACCGCCTGCTTGAATGCGGCCTCGCCGAATTCGGATTTGGCCTCGCCGCCGTGCATCGGCGGCGCATGCGGGATGTCCACGGGCTGGCGCAGGCGCGTGGTCAGTTCATGCAGGCGCTGTTTCGCCAGCGCATAGGCATCGGCCTGTTCCGGGTTGGCATAGACGATGAAGGTGAGCTTGCCGGAAAGGTTGTCCACCACCGCGAGTTGCTCGGTGAGCATCAGCAGGATGTCGGGTGTGCCGATGGTGTCCGGCTTTTGAGTTTTGGCCAGGCGCGGCTCGATGTAGCGGATCGTGTCGTAGCCGAAATAGCCCGCCAGTCCGCCGCAGAAGCGCGGCAGGCCGGGCAGTTCGGCGACCTTGAAGCGCGTCTGGTATTCACGGATGAAATCCAGCGGATTATCGACCTCGTGCGTGGTCTCGGCCGCGCTATGCGTCAGCGTGACCTGTTTGCCGCGTACCGTGATGCGCGTGTCGGCGGGCAGGCCGATGAAGGAATAGCGCCCGAAGCGTTCGCCGCCCTGCACCGATTCCAGCAGGTAGGAATACGGTTTGTTGGCGAGCTTGAGGTACAGCGACAGCGGCGTGTCTAGGTCGGCAAAGGTCTCGCTGACCAGCGGGATGCGGTTGTAGCCTTGCTGTGCCAGCGTATTGAATTCTTGTTCGGTGATGGGGTGCAACATAAAACCTCCTGTATTGTTTCGAAGACGATGCGTGGACGCGAGGCGTCCGGCGAGGCAGCGCTCACCATCGCCAGCAGGTTGTCTTCGAAAAATAGAGGTGTTGATGTGTCATATTCAAGCGCGTTTTATGAGCGGCAAAGCCGCAGGCAGATTGGCGATCACCGCATCCGTGTCCAGGGTTTCCACCGGTTCGCCGTGATTGTAGCCGTAGGGCACGCAGAACACCGGGCAGCCTGCGGCGCGCGCCGCGAGGGTATCGTTCAGCGAATCGCCGATCAGCAGCAGTTGTTCGATCGGTGCGCCGAAAAATTTTGCCGCATACAGCAGCGGCAGCGGGTGGGGCTTTTTTTCCGGCAGCGTGTCGCCGGATACGACGATCTCGAAATACTTTGCCAGACCGGTACCTTCCAGCAGCGGCTTGGTGAAGCGCGCCGCCTTGTTGGTGATGCAGCCCAGGCGGAAACCCGCCGCACGCAGGGCTTCCAGGCCATCGATCACGCCGCTGTACGGCTTGCTGCCCAGCAGCTGTTCGGTGTAATGCTTGTCGAAGATCGGCAGGGCGTGCTCATACAGCGCGGCATCCGGCGTGGCGTGCATCTCGCCGGTCAGCGCGCGCTTCACCAGCCAGCCGATGCCGTTGCCGATGTAGCTGGCCAGCAATTCCTGCGATACCGGCGGGTACCCCATTTCACGCAGCATGCAGTTGGCCGCCCCGGCAAGTTCCGGTACGGTATGCAACAGCGTGCCATCGAGATCAATGACGATGGCTTGCACGCTTACCGGCGTGGAAAATCTTTTGACAGGCGCAGCTTGTTGCATGGCGGTTCCTTTAGTGGCCAGCCGTTTTTTCGGCTGCGCCCTGGTTAGGTTTGCCCGTGGCCGCAGCGGCGGGTTTTTCACTCACGGCAGCGGCAGGTTTTTCGCCTGTGGCTGCGGTGGGTTTTTCGCTCTTGGCCGTGGCATTTTCGGCCGCCTTTTCGGCGACGGGTTTGCTCTCGGTTGCAGCGGCGGGCGCCGCACTCTGCACGGTCTGTGGTACGGCCTTGCCCATACTGGGGTCGATGGCTTTATCCTTGATGTCCCTGTCGGCTTCCTTCCAGCCGAGCAATACGGAAGTCGGACTCTGCGTCTCGTTCTCTTTCATGCAATCTTCGGGCGTCTTCAGCGAAATGCGACAGGCATAACCGATCGCTTCGGCGTCGAGAGTCTTTTGCTGGCCGGCTCCCGTAATCCGATCGCAACCAACCAGCGCAAGGGCGGCTATCAGCAGTATGGATGGTCTGGCGAATTGACGGGTGCTCATGATATTTACACCTTGGCGAGCTCGGCGCGCAGCGCGGCGAGTACGCTGTCATAGCGGTGCGGGTCGCTGTCCTTGCGTGCGCCAAAAATGGCGGAACCGGCCACAAAGGTATCCACGCCTGCCGCAGCCACTTCGCGGATGTTCGCGGGCCCCACGCCGCCGTCGATCTCCAGGCGGCAGTTGTAACCGCCCGCGTTGATCATCTTGCGCACCTGGCGCGCCTTGTCCAGCACATGCGGAATGAACTTCTGGCCGCCGAAGCCGGGGTTCACCGACATCAGCAGCACCATGTCCAGCTTGGCTAGCGTGTATTCCAGCACGTCCAGCGGCGTGGCCGGATTGAACACCAGCCCGGCCTTGCAGCCGCTTTCCTTGATCAGGCCGATGGTGCGGTCGATATGCTCGGAGGCTTCCGGGTGAAAAGTGATGTAAGTCGCGCCGGCCTTGGCAAAATCGGGAATGATGCGATCCACCGGTTTGACCATCAGGTGCACGTCGATCGGAGCGGTCACGCCATGCTTGCGCAGGGCTTCGCATACCAGCGGGCCGATAGTCAGGTTCGGCACATAATGGTTGTCCATCACGTCGAAGTGCACGATGTCCGCGCCGGAAGCGAGAACGTTGTCAACTTCCTCGCCCAGTCTGGCAAAGTTCGCGGAAAGAATGCTCGGGGCGATCTGATACATGGTGTGACCCTTCAATAATTAAATTCAATCGTAATGCGCATATTCTAACCGAATACTTTATGAGGTGGCGGGTGGTGGAGTCCGGCTTGCTACCAAACTCCTCGCTCAAACGAAGCGGAGCCTGCATCAGGGCATAGCCACTGGCTTGTAGTGGTGGAGGTGAGCGGAATCGAACCGCTGGCCTTCTGATTGCGAACCAGACGCTCTCCCAACTGAGCTACACCCCCACGGCGACCAAATGCTAAACAGAAATCTGCTGTTTGGGAAGCGGCAATCCGGTTAGCCGGTAGAAGTTGCCCAGGTCGGCCAGGTCGTCGAACACCGCCGCAGCACCCGAGAAATTCTGGTTGCGCGTATAGCGGTTGAGGATGACGAAAGTCTTGATGCCTGCCGCAAGACTGGAGCGCAGGCCGTTTTCGGAATCTTCCAGCGCGATGCAGTCGGCGGCGGGCAGGCCCATTTTTTCCAGCACCCAGAAGTAAATATCCGGCGCGGGTTTCTTGTGCGGCACGATGTCGCCGCAGCCGATCACCTCGAACCAGCTCTCGCCGTCCGCGCCCAGCCCTTGCTGCAACAGCGTGGCGACATTTTCCGGCGAGGTGGTGGTGGCGATGGCGAGACGGATGCCGCCGTTGCGCGCATCGGTTATGAGTTGTTTGATGCCGGGACGCAACGGGATGCGGCCTTCGCGCAGCATGGCGGTGTAATGCGCAGTCTTCACCTTGTGCAGATGTTTGACGAATTCCTCAAAATTTTCGGGCTGGATAAAACCGGTTAAAAAACTTTCGATATAGTATTCGATGCGCTCCTTGCCGCCGGTCACCTTGAGCAACTGGTCGTACAGCGCGGCATCCCAGTTCCAGTCGAGCCCGCATTCCGCAAAGGCCTTGTTGAACGACTGGCGGTGCCCGTCCTCGGTGTCGGCGAGCGTGCCGTCCACGTCGAATATGATGGCTTTGATGGGCATGGTCTATTTGTGCTCTGGCTTGTTTGGATTTTATTTCATCCCTGGCAGCATCCCTTTCATGCCACGCATCATCTTCGCCATGCCGCCGCCCTTGCCGAACATTTTCATCATTTTCTGGGTTTGCTCGAACTGGTTGAGCAACTGGTTGACATGCATCACCTGCACACCTGCTCCGGTGGCGATACGGCGTTTGCGCGAGGCCTTGATGAGTTCCGGTTTGCTGCGCTCCAGCGGTGTCATCGAGTTGATGATGCCTTCGATGCGGCTGATCTGCTTGTCGTCCACTTTCGAACCGGCCGCCGCCTGGCTGAGTTGTGCGGGCATTTTGTCCATCAATGCCGACATGCCGCCCATCTTGCGCACCTGCACGATCTGCATCTTGAAATCGTTGAGGTCGAAGCCTTGTCCGCTTTTGACTTTTTTGGCAAGCTTTTCGGCTTCGGCGTGATCGACGCCGCGCTGTGCTTCCTCGAGCAGCGACAGCACGTCGCCCATGCCGAGCACGCGCGAGGCCATGCGTTCCGGATGGAAGGCTTCGAGGCCGTTGAGCTTTTCGCTCACGCCGACGAATTTGATCGGCTTGCCGGTGATCTGGCGCACCGACAGTGCAGCGCCGCCGCGCGCATCGCCGTCCAGCTTGGTGAGAATGATGCCGGTCAGCGGCAGCGTATCGCCGAACGCCTTGGCAGTGTTGACTGCATCCTGCCCGGTCATCGCATCGACCACGAACAGCGTCTCGATCGGCTTGAGCGCGGCGTGCAATTGCTGGATCTCCGCCATCATCGCGGCGTCGATAGCCAATCGCCCGGCGGTATCGACGATCAGCACGTCGTGGTAATGCCGCTTGGCAAAGTCCAGCGCAGCCAGCGCGATGTCCTGCGGTTTCTGGCTGATGTCCGAGGCGAAGAAATCGATTTCCAGTTGCTGCGCCAGCATGCGCAATTGCTCGATCGCGGCCGGGCGGTACACGTCGCAGCTGACCAGCAGCACTTTTTTCTTCTGCTGGTCGCGCAGCAGCTTGGCGAGCTTGCCGCTGGTGGTGGTCTTGCCCGCGCCCTGCAAGCCGGCCATCAGGATCACGGCGGGCGGTACGGCGGCAAGGTTGAGCGCATCGTTGTGCTCGCCCATCAATTTGGTGAGCTCGCGGTGCACCACGCCGATCAGCGCCTGCCCCGGATTCAGGTTGCCGATGACTTCGTGCCCGAGCGCTGCCTGTTTGACCTGGGCGATGAAGTCCTTGACGACCGGCAGCGCGACGTCGGCTTCGAGCAGGGCCATGCGCACTTCGCGCAGGGTATCCTGGATGTTGCTTTCGGTGAGGCGCGCTTGCCCGCGCAGCGTTTTGATCACGCCGGAAAGGCGGCTGGTAAGGTTATCTAACATAGGTGCTCCTGTTGGTAGGCATCCGGACAGATGGTGTAGAATCCGCAGAGTCTAAAACATCCTGGCGAAAAATGTCCAACGTTCTCCTTTCTCTGATTGCTTCTGCCGCCTATGGCGTGCTGGCCGCCTATTTCTGGCGGGCGCAGGGGCGCGGCGAGGAAAATGTGGTGAGCCGCGGGGCAACGGGGCATCTGGTGTTGATCCCATTGGTCTTGCACGGCTACCTGCTCACTCAGGATGTGTTTGCCGATGGCGGGTTCAACCTGAGCATGACCAATGCGCTGTCGCTGATCATCTGGCTGACGCTGCTGGTGTATTCGGTGGCGCGTTTTTTCTACCCGATCGGCGGATTGCAGGCGCTGGTGTTGCCCCTGGCGGCGGTAACCGTGCTGTTGCCGGAACTTTTCCCATCGGCGCACCAACTGGAAAACACCGGTTTGTTCGCCTTCAAGGCGCACATTGCCGCCGCGATGCTGGCCTACAGCCTGTTCACCATCGCGATGCTGCACGCGGTGCTGATCTCGCAGGTGGAGAAACGCCTGCATCACGCGACCTTGCCGCGCGTCCTGCAAAGCCTGCCGCCGCTGCTGACCATGGAAACCCTGCTGTTCCGCATGATAGCCATCGGTTTTGTGCTGCTGACGCTGACGCTGGCGTCCGGCGTGGTGTTTTCCGAAGAGATATTCGGCAAGGCGTGGCAGTTCAACCACAAAGCGCTGTTTGGCTTTATTTCATGGGGTGTATTCGCCGTGCTGCTGTGGGGGCATTATTTCTATGGCTGGCGCGGGCGGACTGCGGTGCGCTGGACAGTGAGCGGTTTTGTGTTTTTGCTGCTGGCTTACTTGGGCACCAAGTTCGTCCTGGAAGTGCTGCTGCACAGATAAAGAAGGTTTGAAAACCCGTTGATTTTCTATGGGTTGCATGAAGTACCTTAAATGTCGTAGAATTCGCGCCCTTTTGCCGGGCTGGCAAATTTACAACGCCCTAACAACTTAAATAGGTTTTATATGGTCATCATTCGTCTTTCCCGTGGCGGTTCCAAGAATCGTCCGTTTTACAACGTAGTCGTTGCTGATTCGCGCAATCGCCGCGATGGCCGCTTTATTGAGCGCATCGGTTTCTACAATGCGGTCGCAACCGAAAACCAGGAAGCACTGCGCCTGGACTTGGCGCGCGTAGCTCATTGGCAGAGCAAGGGTGCGCAGTTGAGCGACACCGTTGCCAAGCTGGTTAAGCGCGCCGGAGCTGCGGCGGCTTGATTTAAGAGTGCCACTGCACAAGCCTGACGAAGCAAGCTCCATGGTGATCATGGGGCGTGTGGCATCCGCGCACGGCCTTCGCGGCTGGGTCAAGATCCAGCCGTTCACCGAGTATGTCGATAGCCTGCTGGCTTATCGGACATGGTGGATAGGCCATGAGCATGGCCCGTGGCGCGAGGTGGAAGTCAAGCAATGCGAGGCGCATCACAAAACGCTGGCCGCGCTATTGCCGGATTGCACCGACCGCACCGCAGCCGAAAAGCTGAAAGGCCTGTTGATCGCCGTGCCGCGCAGCAGCTTGCCGAAGCAGGATAAAGACGAATACTACTGGTCTGACTTGATCGGGCTCGCGGTGGTGAATGAAGCGGGCGTGCCGTTGGGAACGGTGGCAAACTTGCTGGAAACCGGCGCGAATCAGGTGTTGAGCGTGACGGGTGACAGCGGCGAAATTTTGATCCCGTTTGTGGCTTCGGCAATCAAACAGGTAGATGTGAAGAACAAGATCATCCGGGTGGATTGGGCTTTGGATTATTAATGTGGATTACTAAGCGATGATCTTCGATGTCATCACGCTGTTTCCGCAAATGTTCGATGCGCTGACGCAATACGGCATCACGCGGCGCGCGGAAGAGCAGGGAAGTTATGTTTTAAAGACGTGGAATCCGCGCGATTTCACCGCCGACAACTACCGCACCATCGATGACCGCCCTTACGGCGGCGGCCCCGGAATGGTGATGCTGGCAGAACCGCTGGCTGCCGCGATTAACGCAGCCAGGCAGCGGCAGGCGGCCAGCGGCGTGAAAAAAAGCCGCGTGGTGTATATGTCGCCGCAGGGCAGGTTGCTGACCCACGCGGTGGTCAAGGAGTTGGTGGCGCAGCCGGAAGAAGGTTTGATCCTGCTGGCGGGGCGTTACGAAGGCATCGATGAGCGCCTGCTGCGCCAGCATGTGGATGATGAGATTTCCATCGGCGATTATGTGTTGTCCGGTGGCGAGTTGGCGGCGATGGTGTTGATGGATAGTCTGGTGCGGCAACTGCCCGGTGTGTTGGGTGATGCCGAATCGGCCGAGCAGGATTCGTTCGTGCAGGGCTTGCTGGATTGCCCTCACTACACCCGCCCGGAACAGTTTAATGGTGAAGCCGTGCCCCCGGTGCTGTTGTCCGGCAATCATGCCGAGATACAGCGCTGGCGGCTTCAGCAGTCGTTGGGCAGGACGTGGTTGCGCAGGCCGGATCTATTGGCCAAGCGTGATTTGACAAAAGAGGAGTCTCGGCTTCTGGCGGCATTTCAGGATGCCTATCAGAAGGAACAAGATCCGATAACCAAGGAGTAGCAAAGTGAATTTGATCGAAACATTGGAACAAGAAGAAATCGCCCGTCTGGGCAAAGCCATTCCCTTATTTTCGCCCGGCGACACCGTCGTGGTCAGCGTGAACGTGGTTGAAGGTGAGCGCAAGCGCGTTCAGGCTTTCGAGGGTGTCGTGATCGCCAAGCGCAATCGCGGCCTGAATTCAGCGTTCATCGTGCGCAAGATTTCTGCCGGTGAAGGCGTGGAACGCACCTTCCAGACTTACTCGCCGATCATCGCCAGCATCGAAGTGAAGCGTCGCGGCTCGGTTCGCCGCGCCAAGCTGTACTACCTGCGCGACCGCTCCGGCAAGTCGGCACGTATCAAGGAAAAGCTCGCAATCCGCGGTTAAACGCCGGCTGGTTTTTCTGCATGACAAAAACGGGAGCGCGAGCTCCCGTTTTTATTTGTGCGCTATCATCGCAGTATGGACTACCAGGCAAAATTAAAAGTACCGTTCGGCGTGCTCGGCATCCGCTGCTCTGAGGATGCGCTGACAGGCATCGATTTTCTGCCGGCCAGCGAAAAGCCGCAGCGCGCCACCGGCGCATTTGCCGAATCCGTGTGCGCACAGTTGCTGCGTTATCTGGAAAACCCGGATGCGCAATTTTCCGTGCCGCTCGAACTGAACGGCACCCCGCACCAGCAAAAAGTCTGGCAAGCCATGCTGGCCATTCCGCGCGGACAAACGCGCAGCTACGGCGAGCTGGCCGCCGAGTTGAAATCCTGCGCACAGGCCGTCGGCCAGGCCTGCGGCGCAAACCCGATCCCCGTCATCGTTCCCTGCCACCGCGTGGTGGGCAAGGCCGGCCTGGGCGGCTTTGCCCGCCACACGAGCGGTGATCCTCTGGATATTAAACGCTGGTTGCTGGCGCATGAGGGAGCAACAAAACCGGAGTCCGTCATTCCCGCGAAGGCGGGAATCCAGTCCGATAAAAGCGCTGGATTCCGGGTCAAGCCCGGAATGACAAAACCAAAGTGAACAACGCTGAGTTACTCGACGAATTCTGCGACAACCTGTGGCTGGAAGACGGCCTGTCGCGCAACACGCTGGACAGCTACCGGCGCGACCTGACCAAGTTCGCGCTCTGGCTGGAACAGCAGCGCGGCGCATCCATTCTGCAAGCCACGCACGGCGACATGCAGGGTTATCTCGCCCATCTGGTCACGGTACAAAAAGCCAAGCCCAGCAGCACCGGGCGCAACATCTCCAGCCTCAAGCGGCTGTTCCGCTATCTGCTCCGGCAAGGCAAGATCGCCACCGATCCCACCTTGCAAATCGACACGCCCAAGCTGCCGCGCAACCTGCCCAAGAGCCTCACCGAGCAGGATGTCGAACAACTGCTCGATGCGCCGGACACCCAGACCCCGCTGGGCCTGCGCGACCGCACCATGTTCGAAGTGCTGTACGCCACCGGCCTGCGTGTGTCGGAGCTGGTGACGCTGCGCATCACGCAGGTGAGCATGGACATGGGCGTGGTGCGCGTGATGGGCAAGGGCAGCAAGGAGCGCCTGGTGCCGCTCGGCGAAGAAGCGCTGGACTGGCTGCGCCGCTATCTCGCCGACGGGCGCGGCGTGCTGCTCGGCAAACAGATGACCGATGCGCTGTTCGTCACCGCCAGAGGCGAAGGCATGACGCGCCAGATGTTCTGGTATCTGATCAAGAAGCACGCCAAGCACGGCGGGCTGAACAAGCCGCTGTCGCCGCACACCCTGCGCCACGCCTTCGCCACACATCTGCTGAACCACGGCGCGGACTTGCGCGTCGTGCAGATGTTATTGGGCCATGCGGATATTTCCACGACGCAGATTTACACCCATGTCGCGCGGGAGCGGTTGAAGCAGTTGCATGCGATGCATCATCCGAGGGGGTGAATATCATCACCCATCGTCGGATTGTGGCGGCACAGAAGGCGCATCCGCAGTGCGCCAGTGCGCTGGGTCAAGGGTATCGCCTTTGCAAAAAAGCCGAGTGGCACAATTTTGCAGGATTGCAACACTCTTTCCCAGCGCCGATAAAGTGGGTGACATATTTGTGTTCGATATCGGAGGAAACAAGCTTCGCCTGATTGCTGCGATTCATTTCAATACGGGGCGAGTGTTTATCCGGGCGGTATTGGCGCACAAGGAATATGACCAAGGAGGCTGGAAATGAACGCAAGACTTAAGGCAGCAATACAACACTGGAGTTATGTCGCGCCAGTGCTGCAACCAGCGCGCAATGCGAAAGAATATGCCGCCCTGGTCGAAGCGCTCGATGCGGCGCTCGATGCGGGAGGCGCTGATGAAACTCACCCGCTCGCCCGGCTGGCGGAGTATCTGGGCGAGTTGATTGCTGAATACGAAGCCAAAGACAAGATGCCGCCAGCGGCGACAGGTGCCGAGGTTTTACGTTACCTGATGCAGCGCGATAACTTGCGCCAGATAGACCTGCCTGAGCTGGGCAGCCAAGGTGTCGTGTCAGGATTGCTGTCCGGGCGGCGCGATTTCAATGCTCGTCAGGCCCTCGTCAGGCCAAGGCGTTGGCAGCGCGATTCGGAGTTTAGCCGGCAATGTTTTTGTAACCAAAGACAACACCGCCGGGGGTAGTGGAAATCAATTCGAGCCTGACCCCTTTGGCCTTCTGATGGATGAGTTGCTGACGCGGGCTTGGGCGTAGGCGAGATCAATTCAAGCTTGGCCCATTTGGTTCGCTTTTTTGCTAAAAGCCCCGCCCGTTTAACTGGGCGGGAGCTACGCTAAACTTTTACAAGAAAGAAAAAGCACTCCGCGGTACGTGGGAAAACAGTCTTCCCTGTACGATAGTGACGGAACGATTTAGCGAAAACCCACTTTTTTCCCGGTGGTGCCGGAAAGGGTGGAGTTGCCATGATTATCTCCTGTAGACCCTTTGACACTCGCTAGGATTCGTTGCATCATTCGCGCCGTTGCACAGCTCGATGCATTAATCTAGGTCGAGCCTCCCGGTGAGTGGTCTACTAGAACCCGTGGGAGATCGTAATCCGGCGCGGCTGGTACCCGTGCCGGATTATTTTTCATTCCGAGCTTTGTAAGGCTTTTTCAACTTTCTTCAACATTGCCTGCACGATTAACATGTCCTCTGGTTCGTGCACTTCAATAGTTGAATTGATACCTGGCCCAGTTACCCTTACAACATAAACTTTCTGATGAGCAGATACGGCGTCATCTTTCTCTTGGGGTTGAGAGGGTTGCGATGTCCGAGCATTGGTTTCCTGTGAGTTATCTGATTGCGCGTTGACTCGTTCTTCTTCACCTGAAGATTCACCGAGCGCGATATCAATTAACCGATTGTTTTCCCCCAATAGGCCAGACTGTTTGGCTCCATCAATAAAGTAAGAAGCTATGCGTGATGCCCAATCATCCGGCACTTCAAACTCTCTAATTAATAACTTTTCGAAATGTGTAATTGGTATTTCTTTGCCAACGAAGCGATCGTAAATGCTTCGAAAGAGGATGGGAGAAAGCAGCACTCGTCGCAGTTTTTCACTGCTTTCTTCGGGTGTGTAAGCGAGCTTATAGTCCTTATATAGGGCTGCTGTGGATAACCTCTGGCTTTTACTTACCACTAGACCAAATTTAATGGTGGCGGATACCAACGCGCTGAATGCACCACTTACTTTTCTATTTAGGCGCTCTGCGGCCATCTCTGATGAGCACTCTCCACCCAAATCATCAACAGCCTTGGCTAGTTCTAAGGCTGACTTGAGTGAGGCTCGTGGGTAATCAATAATTTTTGGCATAACTCTCTCCGGTTGTATGATGGAGAGGATAATAAGCCAAATAGGTTTTTAATGTCAAGCTTTAGAGCTATCTTTTGCTCTTATTGGAAAGAGTTTATCGGGAGCATTTGTAGTTACACTTATTAATCAATAAATTGCGCGATGATGCTAAACTCTTTATTGTGCATATTTGTGTTGTTTGGTGGTTGCTATAACAACTTCCTCAGTTGATACAGCCACTCCAGCGCATCCTTCTGGCTCAATTCATCCGGCTGCAATTCGCGCAACGACTTCAACGCTGGGTGCTCTTCTGGTTCAGGGTTCTGGTAGGGCAGAGCAATCACAGAAATACTGCCGGTGATACATTGAAACGCTTTGCCAGCGCCTTCACCTGGCGCGTATTGAGTTCGCGCTTGCCGTTCAGTATCGCGGATACGATGCTTTGCCCGCCTAGTTCTTCGGCCAGGTCAGTTTGTTTGAGGTTGTGCTCTTCCATCAGGTAGGCAAGCACCGCAGCGGGTTCTGCTTCTGGAAGAGTTTGATGTTTCGCTTCATAGGTTTCGACCTCTTTGGTCACGAGATCGAGCAGCGGCATCAGGCGATGCGATTCGTTTGCACCAATGCGGTCGAGCAATTCGCCCATGACCAGCACGCGGCGTTTGTAATCTTTTTCGCTGGCGATCTGGCCGAGTGGCACGAGCTTGTTCAGTCCCTGCCAGGCAGATTGTACCGATGCAAGATCGAGATGACGTTCAGCGACTACGTTCATTTTCGTTTGCTCCTTTTGCGGTCCTTGTTCCACTGGTCGTATTCGGCATGGGTAAAAAATTCCTTGATATAAACCCGCTGATATCGGTAGTGGATGATCGTTATCAGCCGATAGTTATTGCCTTTGATATTGAAAACCGTATACGGGTCGGCAAAGTCCGCAGACGGCAGTGCGGCGCGTATGGCATGGATGTCCGAAAAATCCGTCTTCTCGAAAATTTTTCGCCAACTCGCGAGAGCATCAGCGGCATCGGCATGGCGGGCGGCATGGCCATCCAGCGTTTTCTTCTTGATGACATTCATTTGGAAGTAAATATAGCAACTTGCTATATATGTGTCAAGCGAGGGTTTAAAGCAGCTTTTTCAGTGTGTACAGTTTTTCCAGCGCTTCCTTCGGGCTCAATTCATCCGGCTGCAATTCGCGCAATGACTGCAATACCGGATGCTCTTCCGGCTCCGGCATTTCCGGTTTCCGGTCGAACAGGTCGCCCTGTGGGTTCTGCGCGGCGCTGTTCTGCTCCAGCTTGCGCAGTTGTTTCTTTGCGGCGCGGATGACGCTGTTCGGCACGCCGGCAAGTGCGGCGACTTGCAGGCCGTAGCTCTGGCTGGCTGCGCCTTCGTTCACCGAGTGCAGGAACACGATGCTGTGCTGGTGTTCGATGGCGGCGAGGTGGACGTTGGCGAGCTGCGCGAATTCTTCGGCGAGCCGCGTGAGTTCGAAATAGTGCGTGGCGAACAGCGTGTAGCTGCGGTTCTTTTCCAGCAGGTGGCGCGCGATGGCGTAGGCGAGCGCTAGGCCGTCGAAGGTGGAGGTGCCGCGCCCGATCTCGTCCACCAGTACCAGACTTTTTTCCGTCGCATTGTGCAGGATGTTGGCGGCCTCGGTCATCTCGACCATGAAGGTGGATCGTCCGCTGGCGAGGTCGTCCGATGCGCCGATGCGCGTGAAGATTTGGTTGATCTCGCCGAGCACGGCCTGCTGTGCGGGCACGAAAGATCCGACATGCGCGAGCAGCGCGATGATCGCGACCTGGCGCATGTAGGTGGACTTGCCGCCCATGTTCGGGCCGGTGATCAGCAGCATGCGGCGCGTGTCGTTGAGCGTGGTGTCGTTCGGCGTGAACCGGCCTTGCCCCTTTTCATTGGCTTGCGCTTCCACCACCGGATGGCGGCCTTGCGCGATGCTGATCTGCGCATCATCGCTGAATTGCGGTGCGCTGAAATTCAGCGTCGCGGCGCGTTCGGCGAAGGTCGCGAGCACGTCCAGTTCGGCGATTGCGGCGGCGATGCGTTGCAGTTGCGGGATGAACGGTGCGAGCTGGTCGAGCAGTTGTTCGTAGAGGAATTTTTCGCGCGCCAGCGCGCGCTCGTTCGCGGAAAGCGCCTTGTCCTCGAAGGTCTTCAGTTCCGGCGTGATGTAGCGCTCGGCGTTCTTCAGCGTCTGGCGGCGGCGGTAATCGTCCGGCACGTTGGCGCTCTGCGCGTGCGTCACCTCGATGTAGAAACCGTGCACGCGGTTGTATTCCACCTTCAGCGTGGCGATGCCGCTGCGCGCGCGTTCGCGCGCTTCCAGCGCGAGCAGGAAATCGCCGCAGTTGGTCTGGATGCCGCGCAGTTCGTCCAGCTCGGCATCGAAGCCGTCGGCGATCACGCCGCCCTCGCGCAGGATGCTGGAGGGTTCGGGTTTCAGCGAGTTTTGCAGGATGGAAACGAGTTGCGTGTCGGCTTGCAATGCATCGGCGAGCGAGTTCAGCAAGGGCGCGTAGGGTGGGCACGCTTCTGTGCCCACGCAGTTTGCATCGGGTATTTCCGCGTGGGCAGCAAAGCTGCCCACGCTACGGAGTTCGGCGTGAAGTTGCGGCAGGGTCAGCAGGGTATCGCGCAGGCCGGAGAGGTCGCGCGGGCGCGCGCTGCGCAACGCGATGCGCGCGGTGATGCGCTCCACGTCGACGCAGGGTTTGAGGTGGTCGTGGACGGCACGGTGCAGTCCGCTCAGTTGTTCCACCGCACCCAGCCTTGCGTGCAGCACCGTGCGGTCGCGCAGCGGATGGTGCAGCCAGTTTGCGAGCAGGCGGCTGCCCATGTTGGTCGCGCAGGTGTCGAGCAGCGACAGCAGGGTGGGGGCGGGTTCGCCGCGCAGGGTCTGGGTGATCTCCAGGTTGCGCCGCGTGGCGGCATCCATGCGCACGTAGCGGTCGGCGCTGTAGACCTGCACGCTGCGGATGTGGCTGATGGCCTGGCCCTGCGTGAGCTTCGCGTAGCCGAGCAATGCACCCGCCGCTTCCAGCCCGACGCTGAAATCATCGCAACCGAAACCGGCCAGATCGAGCGTGGCGAACTGCTGGCACAGCGCGCGGCGCGCCGTGTCCAGCTCGAAATGCCAATCGGGCAGCATCTTGAGAGCCGCGTGGTTATTGGCTTGCGGGCGAGTGTTTTCGGCGTGCAGGATTTCCGAAGGCTGCAGGCGTTCCAGTTCGGCGGGCAGGTTTTCGGCGGAAGTCTCGCAGACGAAAAATTGTCCCGAGGCGAGATTCAGCCAGGCCAGGCCAACCCCTCCCGGCCTCCCTAACCCCTCCCGCCCTCCCCTTGTCAGGGGAGGAGTGGAGATAGCCAGCAGCAGGCAGTCGCGCTTCTCTTCCAGCATGGCGGAATCGGTGACCGTGCCGGGGGTGACGATGCGCACCACCTTGCGTTCGACCGGGCCTTTGCTGGTGGCGGGGTCGCCGATCTGTTCGCAGATCGCCACCGATTCGCCGAGCCGCACCAGGCGCGCCAGATATTGCTCGGCGGCATGGTACGGCACGCCGGCCATCTTGATCGGCGACCCGTTGGACGCGCCGCGTTGCGTCAGCGTGATGTCGAGCAGCTTCGCGGCGCGCGCGGCATCCTCATGGAACAGCTCGTAGAAATCCCCCATGCGGTAGAACAGCAGCATGTCGGGATGCTCTGCCTTGATGCGCAGGTACTGCTGCATCATCGGGGTGTGACTGGGTTCTTTGATTTCTTTATTCACGTGGTCTGATCATCTGGCGGCTGCCTGATAGGTTTGCCGGTTTTGGTCCTTCCGTTGGTGCATTTGGCGTTGGTGCATTTGGGCGAGCCCCGAAACTTTAGGGGTTCCCTTTTGATTTCTTGAGCGAGGCAGCGAGGAATTCTGCATGGGCCTCTTTTCTGGCCTGGCTGGTGCGAAGATATGTCCACGCGACATAGAGTGCCAGGCCGGCAACCGCGAGGCAGACGCCCAGCCATGATCCAAGCCCCTGACTTGCTGCGTTTCCATCCTGCCCGGTAGGCAAGGAGAGCACGCCGATGACGATCGACACGAGCACGATCACGCCGCCATGCATTATCTGGACAGGGCGGTCGGGAACATACTTGCGCATTTTCTCCTTGATGAGGAGATCGAGTTCCGGATTGTTCATGGTCGTAGGCTATCTATACGGCCGATTTCGCGGGGCGGCCGCTCAGGGCGGCAGTCAGATGCGGCGCCATCACTTGCAGCAGCAGCGGGTGGATATCGGGATTGCCCGCGCAGATGTGGCCGGTCTTGAGGTAGGTGTCCGAGCCGTGCAGGTCGCTGACCATGCCGCCCGCTTCGGTAATCAGCAGGCAGCCTGCGGCCATGTCCCACGGCTTGAGCCCGGTTTCAAAGAAGCCGTCGTAGCGCCCTGCGGCCATCCACGCCAGATCCAGCGCGGCAGAACCGGGGCGGCGCAGGCCGGCGGTCTTCTGGATCAGTTCCTTGAAAATCGCCAGGTAGGCATCCATGTGTTCGAAACTGGTATAGGGGAAGCCGGTGCCGATCAGGCTGTCGGCAAGGTGCAGGCGTTTGGAGACGCGCAGGCGTTTGTCGTTGAGGAACGCGCCGCGCCCGCGCGTGGCGGTGAACAGTTCATTTTTGACCGGGTCGTACACCACCGCCTGGGTGATGATGCCATTGTGCTGCAGCGCAATGGACACGGAATATTGCGGAAAGCCGTGCAGAAAGTTGGTCGTGCCATCCAGCGGATCAATGATCCACAGGAACTCCGACTCGCCTTGGGAACCGCTCTCTTCTGCTAGAATCGCATGGGTCGGATAGGCATCCAGCAGGGTCTGGATGATGGTCTGCTCGGCGGCGCGATCCACTTCGCTGACGAAATCCGAGTGGGATTTCCGGGTGATGGTGAGGTGATCGATCTTGTCGGCGGAGCGATGAATCAGATTGCCGGCGCGACGCGCGGCCTTTACCGCGATGTTGAGCATGGGATGCATAAGTACGACCTTTTTAATGAACAGCATAAATTGCAGGCCGCATTTTAGTTGGAATTACACTTTGTATAAACAGAATCTTACAGACAGCGCCATTATTGAGAATATACGGGTCGTTCTCAGCCACACCACCCATCCGGGCAATATCGGTGCGGCGGCGCGCGCGATGAAGACCATGGGCCTGCGCCATCTGTATCTGATCAACCCCAGGCGTTTCCCCGACCCGCAGGCCGATGCGATGGCCGCCGGGGCCGACGACCTGCTGCGCGATGCGGTGGTGTGCGGTTCCATCGATGAAGCCTTGCAGGGCGTGGTGTTCACGGTGGCGATGACCGCGCGGCTGCGCGATATTTCCATCGAAGTGAAGAGCCCGCGCGAGGCGGCGCCGCTGCTGTTGCAGCAGGCTGCGCAGCAGCCGGTGGCGTTGCTGTTCGGCACCGAGATGTCCGGCCTGACCAACGAGGAGATGGGGCGCGCGCAGGTGCTGGCCAATATTCCCGCCAACCCGGATTTTTCCTCGCTCAACCTGGCGGCTGCGGTGCAGGTGATGAGTTACGAGTTGAGCGTGGCGGCGCAGGGCGTCGTGCCGGCCACCCCGGAAATCCGGTCTGCCACGCATGAACAGGTGGAAGGGTATTTCGCGCATCTGGAAAAGACCCTGTTCGAGATCGGCTTTTTCACCACGCAAAACCCGGCACGCCTGATGCAGCGCCTGCGCCGTCTGTATGCCCGCGCGCGGCTGGAACCGGAGGAGATCAATATCCTGCGCGGCATATTGAGCACCACAACCGAGTACAATGCGCGCCTCAAATCGCGTTACCAGGAAGAGCACCGGAATGTTTCGGAACATTAAGGAAGACATCGCCAGCGTATTCGACCGCGATCCGGCGGCGCGCAGCACTTTCGAGGTGCTGACCTGCTATCCGGGCCTGCATGCGCGCATCATGCACCGCATGGCGAACACCCTGTGGCACGCCAACCTGAAATGGCTGGCGCGTTTCCTGTCGCATATCGCGCGCTGGTTTACCGGCATCGAGATTCACCCCGGCGCGACCATCGGGCGGCGCTTCTTTATCGATCACGGCATGGGTGTGGTGATCGGCGAGACGGCCGAGATCGGCGACGATGTCACGCTCTACCACGGCGTCACGCTGGGCGGCACCTCGTGGCGGCACGGCAAGCGCCATCCCACGCTGGGCAACGGCGTGGTGGTGGGGGCGGGCGCCAAGATCCTCGGCCCGATCACGATCGGCGACGGCGCGAAGATCGGCTCGAATGCGGTGGTGGTGAAGGATGTGCCAGCGGGGGCGACGGCGGCGGGCATCCCCGCGCGCATCCTCGATGAAGAGAAGAAAAAAACCAGCGGCTTCAATGCCTATGGCATCGGCAATGACCAGAACGACCCGCTTTCCAAGGCGATACACGGATTGCTCGGGCATAGCGTGACGGTGGATCAGCGCATCAATTTCATTTTGCAACAGCTTGAGAAAATGGGAGTGCCCGTGGACGAAGAGCGCGCCACCGCCGAAAAATTTGACCCTAATCACCTGAACAAGATAGTTGACTAAAATGTTTGGGTATTCTATGATGCGATCGTTTAAATTTCGATTGTTTTTCGGGTCATTCTGAAAATCCAAACGCAATCCAATGATTGGGAGATGATGTGCGATTAACGACCAAAGGACGTTTTGCCGTGACGGCAATGGCTGACTTGGCGATGTGCGGCGGACACCGTCCGGTGACCATGGCCGCAATCAGCGAGCGGCAGAGGATTTCGCTATCTTATCTGGAACAGTTATTCGGCAAGCTGCGCCGCAGCAAGATCGTGGAAAGCGTGCGCGGCCCGGGCGGCGGCTATTATCTGGCCAGGCCTGCGGAGCAAATCACCATAGCCGAGATCATCGTGGCGGTGGATGAGCCGCTGGATGCGACCAGTTGCGGCGGGTTGGGCAACTGCCACGACGAACGCCAGTGCATTACCCATGATTTGTGGATGGGGCTCAATGAAAAAATCTATGATTACCTGGCCTCCGTCACACTGAAACAATTGGTGGACAGCCAAGCCAAGACGAGTCCCGACGGCGCGCACATCGTGATGATAAAAAAAGATACCAAGCCCACGGTCATTTCGATTTAAGGCGGAGAAAGCGCATAAAATGAAGCTTCCAATTTATATGGATTATTCCGCGACCACGCCGGTTGACCCGCGCGTGGCTTCGATGATGATCCCCTATCTCACCGAGAAGTTCGGCAATCCGGCCAGCCGTTCCCATGCCTTCGGCTGGGAGGCGGACGCAGCGGTGGAGCTGGCGCGCGAGCAGGTCGCCGCGCTGGTGAACGCCGACCCCAAGGAGATCGTCTGGACTTCAGGCGCGACCGAGTCGAATAACCTCGCGATCAAGGGCGCGGCGCATTTCTATCAGGGCAAGGGCAAGCACATCATCACGATGCGCATCGAGCACAAGGCGGTGCTGGACACCGTGCGCGAACTGGAGCGCGAGGGCTTCAGCGCGACCTACCTCGACCCGGAGCCGAACGGCTTGCTGGATATGGGCAAATTCAAGGCGGCGTTGCGCCCCGATACCGTGCTGGTGTCCATCATGCTGGTAAACAACGAAATCGGCGTGATCCAGGACATCGCCGCGATCGGCGAGGTCTGCCGCGACAAGGGCATCCTGTTTCATGTGGATGCGGCCCAGGCGACCGGCAAGGTGGCGATCGATTTGCAGCAGCTCAAAGTGGACATGATGTCGTTTTCCGCGCATAAGACTTACGGCCCGAAAGGCATCGGCGCGCTGTACGTGCGGCGCAAACCGCGCGTGCGCCTGGAAGCGCAGATGCACGGCGGCGGGCACGAGCGCGGCATGCGCTCCGGCACGTTGCCGACGCACCAGATCGTCGGCATGGGCGAAGCGTTCCGCATTGCGCAGGCTGAAATGGCACAGGAGAACGAGCGCATCCGCATGTTGCGCGACCGCTTGCTGAACGGCCTGATGACCATGGAAGAGGTGCATATCAACGGCGACATGGAGCAGCGTGTGCCGCATAATCTCAACATCAGCTTCAATTTCGTCGAGGGCGAATCGCTGATGATGGCGGTCAAGGATGTCGCGGTGTCCAGCGGCTCGGCCTGCACCTCGGCGAGCCTGGAGCCGTCCTATGTGCTGCGCGCGCTGGGGCGCAGCGACGAGTTGGCGCACAGCTCGATCCGTTTCAGCATCGGACGTTTTACTACCATCGAAGAAGTCGATTACGTCATCGAGTTGATGAAAAACAAGATCGGCAAGCTGCGCGAACTGTCGCCGCTGTGGGAAATGTACAAGGACGGCATCGACTTGAATTCGGTGAAGTGGGCAGCACATTAAAGGCGGGGAAGGGATAAGGGAGAAGGGGGAAGGGGAAAAGCTGGGGCAGCGCGCTGGTTTTTCCCTTCTCCCTTCACCCTTCCCTCTTCTCCGCTCCTGAAAGGAGCAAAGAATGGCTTATAGCGAAAAATTACTGGATCACTACGAACATCCGCGCAACGTCGGTTCCATGGACAAGGATGCGGCGGAAGTGGGTACGGGCATGGTCGGCGCACCGGCCTGCGGCGACGTGATGAAGTTGCAGATCAAGGTCGGCAAGGACGGCGTGATCGAAGACGCCAAGTTCAAGACTTACGGCTGCGGCTCGGCGATTGCGTCCAGCTCGCTGGTCACCGAGTGGGTCAAGGGCAAGACGGTCGATCAGGCTTTGGAGATCAAGAACACGCAGATCGCCGAAGAACTGGCGTTGCCGCCGGTGAAGATTCACTGTTCCATTCTGGCGGAAGACGCCATCAAGGCGGCGGTGGCGGATTACAAGAGCAAGCACGGCGCAGTGGTGGAAACCCTGGCCTGCGGGGAAAACTGCAAGGAGTAAGACATGGCAATCACGCTGACTGAAAATGCGGCCAAGCATGTGGAGAACTTTATTGCGAAGCGCGGCAAAGGTGTGGGTTTGCGCATCGGCGTGCGCACCAGCGGCTGCTCGGGCATGGCCTACAAGCTGGAATTTGCCGACGAGTTGGCCAGCGACGATCTCCAGTTCGTCAGCCATGGCGTCACGGTGCTGGTTGACCCGAAAAGTTTGTCATACATCGACGGCATGGAGCTGGATTACACGCGCGAGGGGTTGAACGAAGGATTCAAATTCAACAATCCGAATGTGAAGAACCAGTGCGGCTGCGGTGAGAGTTTCGGTGTTTGATTCCATTTTTCGATCAATAGTGAAATATCGTAGGGGCGTGATTCATCACGCCCTTATTTGACCTTTGAAATAGAACTGGAATGATGCAGCTCGCCAGTTTCGACTTTCAGCACAACCACTTCCAGCTGTTCGGTCTTGCGCAGTCCTACCAGATAGACACGGCGCAGCTTGATCAGCAATACCGCGCCTTGCAGGCGCTGGTTCATCCCGACAAATCCGCCCACTTGCCCGATGCCGAGCAACGTCTGGCCATGCAGCGCGCCACGCTGGTGAACGAGGCCTACCAGACATTGCGCAGCCCGCTGCGGCGCGCGCGCTATTTGTTGTCGCTGCACGGGGTGGATACCCAGGAAGAAACCAACACCGTGATGCCGCTGGATTTTCTGATGGCGCAGATGGAGTGGCGCGAAGCGGTCAGTGAAGCGCGGCAGGCGCGCGATGAAGCGGCATTGGCGCAACTCGAAACGCGGTTGCAGCGCGAAACGCGCGAGCTTGAAGCGCAGCTTGCGGTTAAAATCGATGCTGAAAAGGATTATGCCGCGGCCGCCGCATCGGTGCGCAAGCTGCGTTTCATGGAAAAACTCGCGGAAGAAATTCATGCCGCTTACGACGCGATAGATAATTAGCCGTAGGGTGGGCACGTTTTTGTGCCCACCCTGCAATTAACGTTTTAACAATTTCTCCGTGTGGGCACAAAAACGTGCCCACCCTACAAAAATGGCTTTACTACAAATCTCCGAACCCGGTTTAAGCACCCTGCCGCACCAGCACCGGCTGGCGGTGGGTATCGACCTCGGCACGACCAACTCGCTGGTGGCCACGGTGCGCAACGGCATCAGCGTGGTGCTCAACGACGAAAACGGGCGCGCCATGCTGCCTTCGGTGGTGCGCTATCTGGCCGACGGCAGCGTCGCGGTGGGCGAGGCGGCGCAAGCCATGCAGAGCGAGGATGCCGCCAATACCATCGTCTCGGTAAAACGCTTCATGGGGCGCGGCCTCAAGGATGTCGGCGAGATCAGCCGCCTGCCTTATCGCTTTGCCGATGCCCCGCCAACAGGCACGGGGCAGGGTTCCGGCATGCTGCAACTGCGCACCGTGGCCGGGGTGAAAAGCCCGGTCGAGGTGTCCGCCGAAATCCTCAAGGTGTTGCGCAACCGCGCCGAAGCCGCATTGGGCGGCGAGCTGGTTGGTGCAGTCATCACCGTGCCCGCCTATTTCGACGACGCGCAGCGGCAGGCTACCAAGGATGCGGCGCGCCTGGCCGGACTGAACGTGCTGCGCCTGCTCAACGAGCCGACTGCGGCGGCGATCGCTTACGGGCTGGATAACGCCGCCGAAGGCATCTATGCGGTATATGACCTGGGCGGGGGAACCTTCGATATTTCCATCCTGCGCCTGTCGCGCGGCGTGTTCGAAGTGCTGGCGGCCAACGGCGATTCCGCGTTGGGCGGCGACGATTTTGACCAGCGCATCCATTGCTGGCTGCTGGAAAAAAATCATCTTTCCGCGCTCGGCCCGCAGGACACGCGCCTGCTGCTGACTCATGCGCGCGCCGCGAAGGAACAGTTGACCGAACATGCCGAGACGCGCATCACCGCGGCGCTGTCGACGGGCGAGGTGATCGACAACGTGCTGACACGCAGCGAGTTTCATACGCTGTCGCAGAATCTGGTGCAGCGCACCCTGCAACCGTTGCGCCGCGCATTGCGCGATGCGAAGCTGGAAGTTGCAGACATCAAAGGCGTGGTGATGGTCGGCGGCGCGACGCGCATGCCGCAGGTACAGCACGCGGTGGAGGAGTTTTTCGGGCAAACGCCGCTGACCAACCTCGACCCCGACAAGGTCGTGGCGCTGGGCGCGGCGATCCAGGCCAACCTGCTGGCGGGCAACCGCAGCGGCGACGAGTGGCTGCTGCTCGACGTGATCCCGCTCAGTCTGGGCATCGAAACCATGGGCGGTCTCGCGGAAAAAATTATCCCGCGCAACAGCACCATCCCGACCGCGCGCGCGCAGGAATTCACCACCTACAAGGACGGGCAGACCGCGATGAGCATCCATGTGGTGCAGGGCGAGCGCGAACTGGTGAGCGATTGCCGCTCGCTGGCGAAGTTCGAGTTGCGCGGCATTCCCGCGATGGTGGCGGGCGCGGCGCGCATCCGCGTAACCTTCCAGGTAGATGCCGACGGCTTGCTGAACGTGTCGGCGCGCGAGATGGGCAGCGGCGTCGAAGCGGCGATTGCCGTCAAACCTTCCTACGGGCTGTCCGATGGCGAGATCACGCGCATGTTGCAGGAGTCCACGCAACACGCGCAGGACGACATGCACGCGCGCGCGCTGCGCGAGCAGCAAACCGAAGCGGGGCAGTTGCTCGAAGCGGTGCAGCACGCGCTGGAGCAGGATGGCGGTTTGCTCAGCCAGGCCGAACGCACCCTGATCGAAACGCAGATGGGGCTGTTGCGCGATACCCTGCAATTGGCCGATCATCTGGCCATCAAACGCGCCGCGACCGCATTGAACGATGCCACCGTCAGTTTTGCACAGGCGCGCATGGACAAAAGCGTGGCGCATGTTCTGACGGGCAAGAAAATTGCCGAACTGGGAGAGAAATAATGCCGCAAATCATTGTGCTGCCGCATGAGGAACTGTGCCCGCAGGGCACGCTGTTCGATGTCGAACCGGGTGTTTCGATTTGCGATGCGCTGCTGCAGCATGGCGTGGAGATCGAGCATGCCTGTGAAAAATCCTGCGCCTGCACCACCTGCCATGTCATCCTGCGCGAGGGGTTCAATTCCCTGAAACCGGCGGAAGACCTGGAAGAAGATATGCTCGACAAGGCATGGGGATTGGAACCGACTTCGCGCCTGTCCTGCCAGGCGCTGGTGGCGGACAAAGACCTGGTGGTGGAGATTCCGAAGTACACCATCAACATGGCAAAGGAGGGGCACAAATGAAATGGACTGATGTCAGGCTGATTGCCATCGAGTTGGCGGAGGCGCATCCCGAGGTCGACCCGAAAACCATCCGCTTCACCGACCTGCACAACTGGGTGCTGGCGCTGGAAGATTTTCACGACGACCCGAAACACGGCGGCGAGAAAGTGCTTGAAGCCATCCAGGCGGCGTGGATAGAAGAAGCCGAATAGCCATGCGCAAACTTTGGCAGAGCGTCTCCAACCGCTGGCTGTACCTGTGCGGCGCGCTGTTCGCCGGCGGGCTGATGGGCTTCGGCTTGTTCCTGCAATACGTCAAGCATCAAGACCCCTGCCCGCTGTGCATGGTGCAGCGGGTGATTTTTATCGCCATCCTGGCGGTGTTCGCACTGGCCGTATTGCATGGCCCGAAGCGTATCGGCGAGCGCGTCTATGCGGCGCTGATCGCACTGTTGTCGCTGTCCGGCGCGGGCGTCGCGGCGCGCCACATCTGGATACAAAACCTGCCCAAAGACCAGATTCCCGCCTGCGGCCCCGGCCTAGACTACATGCTGGAAACCATGCCGATGGCCGAGGTACTGAAACAACTGATGCACGGCTCCGGCGAATGCGCGGCAAAGGGCTGGAACTTTCTCTCTCTCGGCATTCCGGAATGGTCACTGCTGTGCTACCTCGCGCTGGGTGCGTGGGCAGTGCTGATCGCCATCCGAAAAAAATCTGATTCGATACCCCGAGTGCCCTGAAAAACTACCATGGACATCCTGTCCGAATCCGCTGCGCAACCCCGCCGTTTGTCGGTAGGCCTCAAGTTGGGCGGGGTGTTTTTGCTGCTGGTGACGCTCGCTACCGGCAACCTGTATTTTGTCGGTAAGGGATACGACAGCATTGCGAATGTTGCCGACATCATCAACCAAAGCGGGCAGCTGCGCTATCTCTTCCAGCAGATCGCCTTTCAATCGGCCAGCTTCGTGCAGGGACCAAGCGAGGCTGCCAGACAGTCGAAACTAAAGGTGGAAAGCGAATTTAAAATGCGTTATGCCAGCGTGGCACGCGAGATTGCGCAACTCCATCCGCTGATGCGCAGCGCCGGGGATAATCTGGAAGAACATCTGGAACATATCGATAAAACCTGGCAGCGTCAGCACATCGCACTTGAGCGGGTGCTGGCGGAGCCGGATCTGGCGGTGCGACAGGCAGTCCAGCGCGAGGTGGTCGCCGATGTGGTGGTGATGCTGAGCGAGGCCGACCATTTGGTGGGTGCTCTTGAAAAAGCCTCTAATAACGCACACCGCCGGGTGAATTTCATCATTTATCTGGTGCAGGCGCTGGCAGCCCTGTTCACGTTCTTGCTCTTCTTGTACGTGCGCTCGCGGATTATCGTGCCGATCACTAGGCTGACCGATTTCACCCGGCGTTTCGCCGCCGGCGAGCGGGGTATGCACATGGATTTCCATTCGAATGACGAGGTTGGTGAGCTGGTGTCGGCATTCAACTCCACTGTGATACAGACCGCCGAACTGATCGATAAATTCGACCGTCTCAACGCGGAGCTGGAAGAAAAAGTGGCGGCGCGCACCGCCGAACTGGCGCATGCCTGGATCGAGGCCGAGCAGGCTAATCGCGCCAAATCGGATTTCCTCGCCACCATGAGCCATGAAATCCGCACGCCGATGAACGGCGTGATCGGCATGATCGACGTGTTGCAGCAGAGCAGCCTGAACGGCCAGCAAATGGAGATGGCAAATATCATTCACGACTCGGCGTTTGCGCTGCTGGCCATCATCGACGATATCCTCGATTTCTCCAAGATCGAGGCCGGTAAGCTCCAGATTAACAGACAGCCCATGTCCATTGCCAACGTGGTGGAAGGAACATGCGAAACTCTGATTCCCCTGGCTTCGAAGAAAGGCGTCGAACTGACGCTGTTTACCGACCCGTGCATTCCAGCAGCCGTCATGGGCGATCCGGGGCGGTTGCGGCAGATACTGGTCAACCTGGCCAACAACGCCATCAAATTTTCCAGCGGACAGCAGCGGCAAGGTAGGGCGTCGGTGCGCGCCCTGTTGACTGAAAGCACGCCAGGGCAGGTAACGCTGGAGTTTCGCGTGGCCGACAATGGTATCGGCATGGATGAAGCGACCCAGGCACGGTTGTTTGCACCATTCACTCAAGCTGATTCCACCACCACCCGGAATTTTGGCGGCACCGGGCTGGGGCTGGTCATCTCCCGTCGGCTGGCAAACATGATGGGTGGTGAAATCACGCTGCACAGCGCGCCGGGCAAGGGTGCCACACTCAATGTGCGCATCTCCTTCGAGCGAGCACCGGCAAATCCTGAAATCAATGCGGCATCCTCTCTGGTCGCAGGGCTGGACTGTCTGGTGGCGGGCGGATCGGAGAGTCTGGCCGATGATCTTGCAGCCTATCTGGTGCATGATGGAGCAGTGGTCGAGCGGGCAACGGATATGGCGGTTGTCAAGCAATGGGTCGCCACCCGCACGCCTGGCCTGCACGTCGCGGTCATCGATACCGCAGTTGCTAACTCGCCGCTGTCCACGTCGCTACTAGATGAGCTGCGCGCCGCTACCCGCGCCAACCCGGAACAGCAAATTCGCTTCGTCGTTATCGGGCGTGAGTCCCGCCGAGGTACGCATTTGGAGGGCACCGATCTGGTGATGGTGGATGGCAATGTTCTTACCCGCAGCGCTCTGCTGAAGGCGGTGGCGATTGCCGCCGGGCGGGCTAAACAGCCTGAGCTGGAAGCCAGGCACAGCGATGCTAACGTGAATCCCCTGTTGTCACGGGAGGAGGCGCGCCGGCAGGGCAGCCTGATCCTGGTCGCCGAAGACAATGAGATCAACCAGAAAGTCATCCTGCAACAACTCATGTTGCTCGGGCAAACCGCCGACATCGCCAACAATGGCCGCGAGGCGCTGGGGCTTTGGACGAGCGGCGATTACGCCATCCTGTTCGCCGACCTGCATATGCCGGCGATGGACGGCTACGAGCTGACCGCCGCCATCCGCGCCGCCGAAAAAACCGGCAAGCCCCGCATGCCGATCATCGCCTTCACCGCCAATGCCATCAAGGGTGAGGCCGAGCGCTGCCTCGCCATTGGCATGGACGATTACCTGAGCAAGCCGGTGCAATTGGTCAACTTGAAAGCAATGCTGGAAAAATGGCTGCCTCGTAGCACGCATGAAGCCGTAGGCGAAATGCAGGAAACTTCGGCTGAGACTGGAGACAGCCCTCGTTCCAACCTTACACCGCTTCGACAAGCTCAGGACAGGCTTGAAGGGGGAGGGGCCGCCACTCTTCCTGCTTCCTCTGGCGCTTCGCCCGACACGGTGGTGGTTGACGTGAAGGCGCTCAAGGCGTTGATCGGCGATGACGAGGCGATGGTTCGCGAGTTCCTGCACGACTTCCGCATCAGCGCGGCCAAAATAGCAGTGGAGTTGCGCGCTGCCTGTGCGGCGGGACAGGCAACGGTTGCCGGTGCGCTGGCGCACAAACTCAAGTCCTCGTCCCGTTCGGTGGGCGCGCTGGCGCTGGGCGAGTTGTGCGCCGGGATGGAGCAGGCGGGCAAGGCTGGCGATACTGAAACCTTGGCGGCGCTGTTGCCCAAGTTCGAGCAGGAATTGCTGAGCGTTGAAGGTTTTATTGCGGGGTATTGAAATCGGCAGGCATAGCCCGGCTTGCGTTTGCTTCCGGCTCGTCCCGCTTAGGGGCAGGGTAACAACGACGGCAACGGATTGATGATATATTTCGCGCATGTACGAACGAATGACGGGAGGTTGTCGTTATGCCTAATAATTCCACATCCAAAATTCTGGTGCTCTATGACGACCCCTTCACGCTCAAGCTGCTCGCGCGCATGCTGGAGAATTCTGGATACACCGCAGTTTCCACCTGCGACAATGGACTTGCAGCGCTGGCGTTGGTCGACAGGCCGGGCGCACGCCCGGATCTGATTCTGCTGGATCTGAACATGCCGGAAATGGACGGGCTGGAGTTCGTGCGCCACCTGGTCGAGCACCGCTACACCGGCAGCCTTATCCTGTTCAGCGGCGAAGATGAGCAGATGCTGCTGGCCGCCGAGAAGCTGGTGCGGGCGCATAAAATACCGGTGCTGGGCCACTTGAGCAAGCCCGTCAAACCGGAAGGTCTGGCGGCGTTGATCGAGAAGTGGGTTCCGTCGAATCAAAGCCATGCCCCTGCAACGAATTTAATTCGCAGCGCGGAAGATTTGCGCGCTGCCATCGCCAATGGCGAACTGGTCAACTATTACCAGCCCAAGGTGTCGCTCGCCACCGGCCGGGTGGTGGGTGTGGAAACCCTGGCGGGCTGGAACCATCCCCGGGATGGCATGGTTTTGCCCGCCAAGTTCATCGGCGTGGCGGAGTCGCACGGCCTGAGCAAAGACCTGACCCGCATGGTGCTGACTGGTGCGCTGGCTCAATTGAAGGTCTGGCAGCAAGCGGGGCTGTCGTTGCAGTTGTCCGTTAACGTGTCGAGAGACAGCTTGGCATCACTGGATTTTGCGGATTTCGTTGCCGGGCTCGTGACCGAAGCAGGCGTGCCACCGCAGGAGGTCGTGCTGGAAGTGTCGGAAAGCTGGATACCGATGAATGACCTGCGCGCGCCGCTTGAAACAATAACCCGGCTGCGCCTGAAGCGATTCCGGCTCTCAATCGACGAGTTCGGCACCGGGTATTCTTCGTTGGCGCAGTTGCGCGACCTTCCCTTCGATGAGGTCAAGATCGACCGGAGCTTCGTGCACCACGCCTCAACCGATAAAAAAGTGAGGGCAAAGTACGATGCCTGTCTGAGTATGGCGAAGCAATTGGGCATGGAAGTCGTGGCTGTGGGGGTGGAAGAGATAGGCGACTGGGATATGCTGCGCAGCACGGGGTGCGATCTCGCCCAGGGTTATTTCATCGCCAGGCCGATGCCCGCCGCCGACCTGCCCGGCTGGATACAGTCATGGAAAGTGCGGATGCGGAATGAATTTGCGACTATTCAATAAGCCTGAAAGCCTGCGTGATGGTTGACTCTTGCGCCTTCGATGCAACTGTTTTTCCTAAGATTGCATAAGCTCAATAGAGTGGTCGCAGCAACGATGACAACGGTTGTTTTGAGCGGCTGCCGGGATGCCTTGTTGTATGATGGTTACGCATTTTATGCGAGGCGCGAAATAGGGCGGCGTGCTGCAATTGGATTTTTTGCCTTGAACAAATTTTAAGGAGGGCGCGCTCAAAATCTGCGTGAATCTGCGTAATCTGCGGATTGAACAACGGTTTCAAGGATGATGATCGAGAATTTGATGCGACGCACGGAATAGGGTGACGTGCCGCAGTTGGTGGTCTTCTTCTACCCTGAACAGACTCGAGGAGGTTGCTATGCAAAAATCGAAATTTGTATTGTCAGCGTTGACGATTGCAATGTGCATGACGCTGGGCACCAATGTTTCCGTTGCTGCGGATCAAGCACCGGCCCAGCAGAAAACGCAGGACAAGGCGCAGAAACCGGAACTGATTTACGGCAGCCAGTTGATGACGCGCGAGGAGCGCACCGAGTATCGCGCCAAGATGCGCAGCCTGAAAACCAAAGAGGAACGCGAAGCCTTGCGGAGGGAACATCACCAGCAAATGCAGGAACGCGCCAAGGCCCAGGGGAAGACACTCCCCGATATGCCTCCGGCACAGGGTAGCGGAATGATGATGAAGCCATGCGGCGGGGCAATGCCATGCGGTGGCGGAATGGGGCCGGGCGGCGGAACGGGATCTGGCGGTTATTGATCGCGGATTTTGTTTATCCGGATCGCAAGTCAACCGAGGGGGTACGCCCCCTCGGTTTCTCAGGTGTTGCAATTAGTTCTGGCTTGATCCGGCGCAGGTTTAACCGCACGCGCCGATCGTCCCGCAGATGGTGCAGAATTCACAGCCGTCCTTTTTGATCAGCGTGGCGTTGCCGCTATAGCGCCAATAATTCCAATTCCTCAAGGCGAATAGCCATAGCCTCAGTTGATACCCGGAACTGATTTGCAAGTGAAATGAAATGTCGGCCGTTGTATTGTTCTGCACTAGCAAGCATTTTTGATAATTGACGAAGGGGCTTAACTTTCCCCTTTAGTTCCATAAAATCACCATAACCAAGTGCAAAGGCTGTTTCCTCGTTCAGGAAAAACTTGTCGGTGAGAAAAATTTTCTCAAAAGTAGTTTTGACAAGTTTTCGAGGCATCAGGAAAAACGTGGCAAACTTATCAGCTTCCCATTCAATGGGGTCGCGCGATATGATCGTTCCATTTAAAGGTCTATCGCGATGCAGGCTGCCTGTCTGGTGCAATAAAGCGTGCCCCAGTTCATGGGCTGCCGTAAAGTTTCGAATATTGTTTTCGAACCGTCGAGAGATACACACCTTGGCAGAAGATTTAGCAATAGTGCCAGCAACTTCTATCAACTTTCCGTCGCTATAAAATATGCCAAGTGTCTCGTCAAGCTCGCAGTCGTATCCAACGAACTTGAGGGCAATAACGGGGTCAAGCATATCAATTGGGTTAGATGGTGTGACATTTGACCAAATTTTGTTTCTGTTTTGCCATATTCTCCTATGTAGATTTTTAACCCGCCGCTCTATCTCGGTGTGTGAGTGACGAGATTCTTCTATTATTTTCTTTGGTGCAGCGGTAAAAGTATCTGCCTGCTTACTGGAACAGTTCGATAACGCGCTGAAGCCGCCAAACTCGTCCAAATAAGCGTAAGGGTGTTGCAAAAGCCGACGGCTCCTAGCGATTTCTTCACTCGAAGCCTCTTTAAGTTCATTTAATGATCCGACCATTTGGTTGCTCCTAAATAAGTTTTGCTCGACAGATCATTGCCACAGGCGGTTAACCGCACGCGCCGATCGTCCCGCAGCTGGTGCAGAATTCGCAGCCGTCCTTTTTGATCAGCGTGGCGTTGCCGCACTCCTTGCAGATCTTGCCGGTCATCGGCTTGATCCCGGAGGCCTTGTTTTGCGCTTCGGGAACTTCCAGTACGCCCATTTGCTGAACCGGATAGCCGGACTCGTCGAGGATGCCGAGCATGGCGTAGCGGTGAATGATCAGCTTGGCGACGTAGGAAACCGTCGACGGGTAGCTTTCCATTTTTTCCCCGCCCGGCACGCGCGCCATGAAATCGCCCAGCGGTTCGCCGAAATTGAGCAGCTTGCGCAGCTTCATGCCGATCCAGGCCGGGTCGATGACGCGCATGTCCAGGCTCAACACCTTGCACAGGCCGTCGAGGGCGCGCGGATAAACTCCGGCCAGCCACATCGAGTAGGGGCGGCGTTGCCCGTCCGGCAGTTTCAGTTCCTTCAGGCCCAGCACGAAATCGTCGCCGGTACCGGCGTTGGAAATGTCCACCGTCCAGCTCATCGTGCCATCGGTGCCGGTCTTCGGTTCCTTCTTGGCGAACAGCGCGTCCATCATCGGGGTGGTGGTGCCTTCGCTTACTTCCAGCGCGCCCAATTCCTCGATGCGATATTTCAGCAAATATGCAAACGCCGCGACCAGGCTCGGCATGCGCTTCACTTCACCGTCAGGCGGCATCGGCATGTCGAAGGCATCGTCGCCGGCGGTCTTCATCAGCATTTCCAGCTTCATGCGCATCCATACCGGATCGCGCGCGCGCATGTCCATCGACAGCGATTTCGCCAGCGCGCCCAGCCCGCGCGGCTGCTCCGCGCCGTTTACCCAGACCTCGAACGGATGATTTTTGCCATTTTTGGTATGAGAAATGAAGGCCACGAAACTGCCGAGCGGATGCTTTACCACCTGTGAAACCCAGCCTTCGCTGCCGCCGGGCAGTTCCGGGCGGCCCGGCCAGCGCAATGACGCGAGGGACGGTTTGGGCGCGGCTTCCAGCATGATGCGCCGATCTTGGTCGAACAGCAGGTCTTGCGGCTGCTCTTCCTTTTTGGCCGGTGTGACTGACAGCACCGAACCCAGCACGCTGTTGGGGCGATAGGTTGCCAGCCCTTTCAGGCCGGCCTTCCATGCTTCCGTGTAGAGTTCCTTGAAGTCCTCGTAAGGGTAGTCGGCCGGCACGTTGACTGTCTTGCTGATTGCCGTGTCGATAAACGGCGCGACGGCGGCCACCATCTTCATATGGTCGATCGCCGAGATTTCCAGCGCGGTGACGAATGCGGCCGGCAGGTTGTCCATATCGCCGCCCTGTTCCTTGTATAAGCGCCAGGCATGGTCTTCCACCTGATAGTCCTTGCTGCTGCCGTCCATCATCCGTTTCTTGCGGGTATAGAACCAGGAGAATGGCGGCTCGATGCCGTTGGAGGCATTGTCGGCGAACGCCAGCGAGATGGTGCCGGTGGGCGCGATCGACAGCAGGTGGCTGTTGCGGATGCCATGCTTGCGTATCTTGTTCTTGATTTCTTCCGGCAGCCGCGAGGCGAAGCGCGGTGCGGCGAGGTACTGCTCGGCATCCAGCAAGGGAAAGGCGCCGCGCTCGATGGCCAGATCCACCGAAGCGAGATAAGCCTCGTCGCGCATGATGCGCGTCAGTTCGGCCGCGAAAGCGCGCGCCTCATCGGTGTTGTAGGGCAGGCACAGCATCACCAGCGCGTCACCCAGTCCGGTATAGCCCAGCCCGATGCGCCGCTTGTTCTGCGCTTCCAGTTGCTGTTCGGGCAGCGGCCATGCGGTGACGTCCAGCACATTGTCCAGCATGCGCACGCCGACACGTACCAGTTGCTTGAACTTCGCATAGTCGAAAGCAGCCTGGGCAGTGAAGGCATTTTCCACCATCAGGGTCAGGTTGATCGAGCCAAGGCAGCAGCAGCCGTAGGAAGGCAGCGGCTGCTCGGCGCATGGGTTGGTCGCCTCGATCACTTCGATGTAGCTGAGATTGTTGTCGCGGTTCATCAGGTCGATGAACAATACGCCCGGCTCGGCGTGGTCGTAGGTGCTTTCGATGATCTGTTTCCACAGATCGGCGGCCGGCACCTTGCGGTATACCCACTTGCCGTCGGCGCGTTTCGTGGCGCCTTGTTCCTTGATTGCGGCGGCAGGTTCCGCGGCATGCACCAATTCGAAGTCTTCATTGTTCTCCACGGCGAGCATCAGGGCATCCGTGACCCCGACGGAAATGTTGAAATTGCGCAGGTCGCCCTTGTCCTTGGCGTGGACGAATTTTTCGATGTCTGGGTGGTCGCAACGCAGCACGCCCATCTGCGCGCCGCGCCGCGCCCCGGCCGATTCGACGGTTTCGCAGGAGCGGTCGAACACGCGCATGTAGGAGATCGGGCCGCTGGCGCGGGAATTCGTGCCCTTGACCATCGCGCCCTCGGGGCGGATCGACGAGAAATCGTAGCCGACCCCGCCGCCGCGCCGCATGGTTTCCGCGGCTTGCTGCAAGGCATCATAAATGCCCGGCTTGCCGTTGCTGATGCCGGAGATTGAATCTCCCACCGGCTGCACAAAACAGTTGATCAGGGTCGCCTGAATCTTCAGCCCGGCCGCCGAGTTGATGCGGCCGGCAGGCACCAGCCCGTTTTCCTGCCCCAGAAAAAATGCCTCCTCCCATTGGGCGCGTTGTTTCGGTTTTTCGGCCTGCGCCAAGCCGCGTGCTACGCGGCGGCGCACATCCTGAACGGAGGTTTCGCCGATCTCCGCGTATTTTTCCAGCAATACTTCGGTGCTGATTTCTTGTGTTGTCATTTAAATGGCTCCCTTAAAAGTCAATTCGCCCGATATTCGGTTGTCTTGCCACCTGGATGAGTGGTAATTATTTTTCTGGCGATGGTGTTGTGAAAATTTTCGTGCGGCTATGGAACTATAAGGACCCTCGCAGGCTCGTAGTTTCGCTATGGAATTCTTGCGGTGGGTCGCCCTGATGTTGGCCGGATGTCATGTTGCGGGAGGCGGGAGATTTTGAAACAGTGCGGGCAGATGTTGAAGGCAAAATATTTTCTGTAATAAACACAATATGCCACTCCCTTATTGCCTGGGCCGCTTCAGCCCCAAAAACAAAAAACCACTACCTATAGTGGTTCGCTGCTAAATTTTCACTAATTCTAGTGTGCCGGTATTTTTTTGCAAGAACTATTTTGGCCTAGATAATTGGATAAATAATTTGACTTGGTAAGCAGGCTGAGTTAGCCGAATTCGATCCAGGCTGCGCCGGAAAGAGGTAAGTTGGATGGGTATACCGGTAATCGTTCCCACGCGGAGCATGGGAACGATGCTGGCGACACCGCCAAATTTTCGGGTCGCTTGCATTGAGGTAACCATTTACGCTTTAATGCGCAACGTTTTTATTGCTGGGAGTAAGGCATGGGTTTTTTTGAAAAATTATTTGAAGGGGCATTGTGGAACAGTCGCTTCATCATACTGACAGCGGTGATCGGCAGCCTCTTGGCGGGCATCGCGATCTTTTACATGGCTACCGTGGATGTGGTGTACTTGTTTAGCCATGCTTTGCATTACGCAGACGCCAGCCTGACTGTCGAGGCGCGCAAGGCATTGCATGACAGCACGGTGTCGCATATCGTCGAGGTGGTGGACGGTTATTTGCTGGCGACGGTGATGCTGATTTTTTCGCTGGGACTGTACGAGCTGTTCATCAGCGACATCGATCAGGCGCACGGCAGCAAATCTTCCAGCAAGATACTGGTGATCAATAATCTGGATGACCTCAAATCGCGCCTGGCCAAAGTGATTCTGATGATCATGATCGTCACGCTGTTTGAAGAAGCACTGAATATGCACATGAGCACGCCGCTGGATCTGGTCTATCTCGGTGCAAGCATCGCGCTGATCGCGCTGGCCTTGTATCTGACCCACGCTTCCGAACCTGGTGCGGGCAATGATGCGGGGCATGATGAAAAAGCGCCGGAAAAGCACGGCCATTAGCCTTTCTGGAATCCGGATAAGTATGCTGCGTAAGTTGTTGGTATGGCCGTTGCTGGCCTTGTCATTTTCAGGTTACGCGGCGGATTTCTCGCTGGAAGATACGCAGGGCAAGACGCACCGTTTGGCGGATTATCGCGGCAAATGGGTGCTGGTGAATTTCTGGGCGACTTGGTGCCCGCCATGCCTGAGCGAGATTCCCGAGTTGAGCAGTTTGCACAATGCGCACAAGGATCGCGACTTGGTGGTGATCGGCATCGCGATGGATTCCGGCTCCGCCAGGAAAGTGGCTAATTTCGCCGAGGCGCACGGCATCAGTTATCCGATCGTATTGGGCAATCGCAAAATTGTGGCGCAGATTGGCGAACTGCAGGTGCTGCCGACCAGTTATCTATATGCGCCCAACGGCGAGCAGGTGAGTTATCAAGCCGGGGAAGTGACGCGCGAGAGCGTCGAGACTTACATCAAGAACAAGAAATTTTAGCCGTCGGCGGGCCGGTGGCCGCTGTCAGCCGTCCGGCGCGGGAAAGACCAGTTGCTGTGCCAAGCGGCGCGCACCAGGTTCGGGTATTCGGGGCGGCCCAAGCTGCCGTTGTAGCGTCCCAGCGCGCGATACAGGTCGCCCTTTTCGATATCCAGGTAATGGCGCAGGATGGTGCAACCGTAGCGCAGGTTGATGCGCAAGTGGAACAGGTTGTGTTCCCTGGCGCCGATTTCCCTTACCCAGAACGGCATCACCTGCATGTAGCCATGTGCGCCCACGCCGGAAACGGCATATTTCTTGAAACCGCTCTCCACTTCGATCAGTCCCAGCACCAGCTCCGGTTCAAGGCCGGCGCGTTTGGCTTCGTAATGCACCGTGCTCAGGAAGTCGAGGCGCGACTCGGCATCGGGGATGCGTCTTTGCAAGCGGCGCGACATCTCCTTCAGCCATACATCCGCCTCATATTGCGTGCCAAACGCCAGCTTGGGCGCGGCCTGATCCGATACGCTGTGCTGCAACACCGCACGGACGCTGGCGGAAAGCGCCTCTTCCCGCTGCGCTCCGGCGAATGCGCTGGAAACGGGCAGTATTCCGGCAGCAAATAACATGGCCGCCATATATAGCGGCAAGGAGAGGCGGCGTAACAAGGGCTTTGTGATCAATTGCATAGTTTGGATTTTACGAACTCCGGCGCGTTTTGCAAGGGGATGGATTGCGCTTGCGCATCGCACCGCCCCTGATATTCCACGTTGCCTTCCTTCAGGCTGCGCTCGCCGATGACGATGCGGTGCGGGATGCCGATCAGTTCCATGTCGGCGAACATCACGCCGGGGCGCTCGTCGCGGTCATACAGCAATACTTCAATGCCGGCTTCGACAAGCCCGGTATAGAGTTGTTCCGCCGCACCGCGTACTGCATCGCTTTTGCCCATGCCGATCGGCACGATGGCGACCTGGAACGGCGCCATCGCCGCCGGCAGGATGATGCCGCGCTCGTCGTAATTTTGCTCGATGGCGGCGGCCACGATGCGCGACACGCCGATGCCGTAGCAGCCCATCTCCATGACCTGCGTCTTGCCCTGCGCGTCCAGGAAAGTGGCGTTCAGCGCCTCGGCGTATTTTTTGCGCAGCTGGAAGATGTGCCCGACCTCGATGCCGCGGCAGATTTCCAGCGTGCCCTTGCCGTCCGGCGACGGGTCGCCCGCAACCGCGTTGCGCAGGTCGTGCACATCTCCCAGTTGCACGTCGCGCCCAAAATTGACACCGGTGTAATGGAAACCGTCGTCGTTCGCGCCGCAGACGAAGTCGCTCATTGCGGCGGCGGCACGGTCGGCCAGCATGCGCACCTTGCTGCCCACCGGGCCGATGTAGCCGGCGCGGCAGTTCATGTTGCGATGGATTTCGTCGTCGCTGGCGAAGCGGAACTCGCCCAGCAGTTTGCCGGCCTTGATCTCGTTGAGCTGGTGGTCGCCGCGCAGCAGCAGCAGCACGAACTCGTCTTCGTGCGTTACCACCGCAATTGCCTTCAATACGTTCTGTGCGGAAGTGGCGAAGAATGCGGCGACTTCCTCGATGGTTCTCTGGCCGGGGGTGATGGTCTTCTGTATCTGCTGGGTGGCCGCAGCGCGCGCTGCGGCCGGCGCAACCGCCTCGGCCATTTCCACGTTCGCCGCGTAGTCCGAATCCGGGCAGAACGCCAGCGCATCCTCGCCGGAATCGGCCAGCACATGAAACTCGTGCGAGCCGCTGCCGCCGATCGCGCCGGTGTCCGCCGCGACGGCGCGGAATTGCAGGCCGAGGCGGGTAAAAATGCGGCTGTAGGTGTCGTGCATGGCCTGGTAGGTCTGCTCCAGGCTCGCATAGTCGGCATGGAACGAATAGGCATCCTTCATCATGAATTCGCGCGCGCGCATCACGCCGAAGCGCGGGCGCACTTCGTCGCGAAATTTGGTCTGGATCTGGTAGAAATTGACCGGCAACTGGCGGTAGCTGCGGATCTCGCGGCGCGCGATGTCGGTGATCACCTCTTCGTGGGTCGGGCCGAAGCAGAAGTTGTTGTCGTGTCGGTCCTTGATCTTCAGCATCTGCGGGCCGAATACCGCCCAGCGCCCGGTTTCCTGCCATAGCTCGGCGGGCTGCACGGCGGGCATCAGCAATTCGATGCCGCCGCTCTTGTTCATTTCCTCGCGCACGATGTTCTCCACCTTGCGCAGCACGCGCAAACCGAGCGGCATCCAGGTATACAGGCCGCTGGCCAGCTTCCTGATATAGCCGGCGCGCAGCATCAGTTTGTGGCTGGGCAGTTCCGCCTCGGATGGGGCTTCTTTCAGGGTGGAGATGAAAAATTGTGAGACGCGCATGGTGAAGGGCTGCCAAGTTTGAAATGAGGGCGCGATTTTACAGGGAATGCGCGCGGTGCGCATGCCCTCCAAATGCACAGGCCCCGCATGGCGGGGCCTGTGTTTGGCCGTCAGGGGGATCAGCGATGGAAGGCGGCTACGCCGTTGACGATGACGGTGTCCTTCTGCATGCCATATGCCACGCCGGCACCTATGCCGCCGGCGCCGACGAATACACCGCCCAGATGGCCCGATACGACGGCCGCGCCGCATCCCGCCGGGCAGGTCACCGTCAGCGAGCCAAGGTTTGCGCCGCCGTTGGGCGCGTTTGCCGTGCCTGCGTTGAAGAAGCTCTTCTGCTCAATGGGGATGCCAGTTCCACTCGCCACCAGGTTGCCCGCATTGGGTGTCGTCACGTTCAGGCCGACACTCACGGTCTGGGCGGTGAAGTTGGCGGTCATGCTGGCGCTGTTCAGCGTCCCCACGCCGCCCAGCGAGTCGGTGGGCGCGCTGCCTCCCGCCAGCACATAGTTGAAAGTGCCTGACAGTGGCAAATCCACCGGGCCGGTCATCGTCGGCCCGACGATCCAGTGCGAATTGGTGTTGGCGGGGTTGGTCACCGTACTGGTGGCAAGATCGGTGATCGCCAGATTGCCTCCCTGCCAGCGCCCCCAGCTGATGCCGGAGATGGGGTCGGTTCCCATGCCGGTGGCGGTGGCGGTTCCTATGTTGATGGTGTTGGCGCTGCTGTTCGTGAAGGGCTTGTCGGCATTGAACTGGGTGGCATTGCCGGCTCCGTCAAACAGCACGCTGGTAGCATTGTTGTATCCCCCTCGCTCTACCGGGGCGGTCGTGCCGGCATTGGTCTGGCCCGCGGGTATTGTGTCGATGTTGGACAGAGCGGCGATCCGGTAGGGCGTCGCGGTATTCTGCGCCGCGCCGGTAAAGGCGGCGACGCCCGACACTTGGGTTTGGACAGTAGATACTTGGCCATTCAGGACATACGACAGCACGGCGCCGTCCAGCCCATTGCCGGTCAATTGCCCGACGACATCTCCACTTGTTGCGCCGGTCACCGTCAGCGGCGCCCAGTCCGGCCTCGCCGTCGTTGTAGTCCTGAACCCGGTCTTGGCGCCGTTCCAGTACATCATCTGCAGCGGCGCGCCGGTCGCGCTGGCGGTCCAGGGTGTGGCGCCCACGCTCAGCGCCAGGTTGAACGTTACCAGTTGCTGGGTGAAATTCACCGAGAGCGAGGCGGAACTCAGGGTCACGGTTGGGGGGGTGGTGACCGTGGTGACCGTGGGGGTGGTGTTGCCGGCAAGCGTATAGGTTGCGGTGCCCAGCAGCACCTCCGGCAGATAGATCGGATTGACCGCCGGGCCGATGACCCAGTGCGAGTAGACCGCTGTGTTGGACGGGGTTGTCCCTGCAGTGCAGCAATTGGTGTTTCCCACTACCAATTGCTGCGCCGAGGTGCTGTCATATCGGCCGAACTTGATGCCGTTTGCCAGGGTGGTGGCCGCTTGCCCGACAACTGTCGTGCCGTTCAGGGTATAGGTAACGTAACTGGCGGTATCCTTGCCGGCATGACGGTCGGTGTACGACGGGTTGGGCAGCGCATTGTTCATGTCCGCCGGTGTCGCGATCAGGGTGTTGATTTGAACGTAGCTGCTCAGGTAATTCGAGCTGTTTGTCACGAACGCGCCTGCCAGGTCGGTTTGCGCATAAGCCGCGGTCGCCACCGGCGTCGTCGGGGCAGTTGCGGTGCTGAATGCCGCCGCCCCCTGGATGATGTCAGACAAGTTGGTCGCGATGATATGGTAAGCCAATGCCACATTGGAGGCGGTTGCTCCCGAGAAGCGCGCCCACAGGTTGGCGGAGTAGGCGCCGGCGCAGTTTGCGCCGGTGCAGGCCACCGTTCCTGCCCCCCAAATCAATTCTCCGATGACAGGGATGCCGCTGGGTGTTGTGACGGCGAACGATTTTGTCTGTGCTCCGGTGAACTGGATATTGAGCGCCATGTTCACCAATTGCGTGGTGAAATTGGCGGTGACTGTCGAGGTATTGAGCAGCGTTCCCGCGTTGCCCAATGCATCGGTGGGCGCCGTCGCCGCGGCGAGTGTATAGGTGGCCGTCCCGCCCAGAGTCTGGGCATAGTTCAACGGCGTTTGCAGTGAGACGATCCAGTGTGCGCTTCCCGCGCCCAGTGCGGTGCTGCTCACCGTCCCGATGCTATCCACCATCGTCAGGTTTCCGCCCAGCCAGCGCCCCAAATAGATGCTGCCGTCCGCGGACTTCCAGGTGTCCATCGCCGTTCCGCCCGTGAAATAATCCGCGCCGCCGCCCGCCCAATTGACTCTCGCGAGGTTGTTGGTGGCATCGAACAGGTAGCTGGTGGCGGCCAAGTTCCCGCCAAACGGGTTTACGGCAGTATAGGCGCCCGCCGTTCCTCCGGTCGCAACCACTTCATAGGCATACGTGCCGGCTGCAGGGGGGGTCAGCACCGACGCGCAGTTCGCCAAGGCGGGATTCACCGTGCATTCGGCCGCCGTGGGTGTGGTTGCGGTCGGAATAATTGTCTGCCCACCGGTGGTAGTGGCCGTGCCGGCGGCAAGATTCAGCGTCGTTCCGCCCGCTGTGAGTGTGGTGGTCGTCAGGGCTTGCGGCTCTGTCGGCGGCGCGATGATTGCTGCGGCCGTGGTAGTCGCCACCGTTGAAGTGGTCGCGGCAGGAGCTCCCCCTGTGCCGGGGGCGGCGGCATCCACCACCGCGGCTTCGCGGATCGGTGCCGCCTCGCCGTTTGCACCGCCTTCTGCCGCCGCTTCGGTCTTGGCTTCCTCTTTCTGCCCTTCTTTTTTACCTTCTTCCTTGTCGTTCTTGGCTGCTTTTTCTTCCTGTTTGGCCTCGGCTTTCTCTTTCTTTTCTTCTTTCTTTTCGGCTTTTGCTTCCGGCGTGGCCGCCTCGGCCACGGTAAACACGTTGGTGTTCACTGGCTGTACCTGCGGCATCTGGTTCATCCCGCCGGCAAAGCCCATCTGGTTGGGTTGCACGAAGATCGTGCCCTTGTCGGTGGTCATGCTGGTTTCGCCGGTATTCACCTTGTTGTAGGCGCCGGTCGGGGCGATCTGTGCCAGCGGGCTGCCCGGCGTGATCAGGAAGGTCTCATGGTCCGTCCCGCGGATGCCGATGGTCGCCGCCGGGGTGGTGATTTTGTAATTCTGCTTGTTGATGCGGCCGATCAGGCCGGTCACCGCGCGGAAGCCGCCCTTGAACAGGGAAAAGAAGCTCTTTTCGCTGCCATCTTCCTTGCCGGCAAAGACGAACTGGTCGAACTTCAGTTGGGTGTCCGGGCGCACTGCGACAAAGCCGCCGTCCTGCATCTTGATCTGCGCCGAGGCCTTCTGCGCGGAGGTCAGGGTGTCGCCTTCGTTGATCGCATCACCCTTTTGCACCATGCGGGTCTGCCCTGCCGGGTTGGTGATTTGCACTTCGCCATTGACGAACTGCACATGTCCGGCCACGGCTGCATAAGCCGAAGAGGCCGCCGTAAAGCAACAAGCGACAGACAACCCCAGGCAAGCGAGAAATTTGTTAGTTTTCATGATGACACCTCACACGAAATGATTATCTGAAATCGCGGCGGATGGTCAGCGAAATGTCCGTGCGATCGAAACTATATAAAGAGATGTTGGAGTTCTTCCTGGAAAAGGCAACCTGCGGCTTGACCGACCAGAGCTTGTCCAGCCGCCAGTTTGCCGCCACGGTCAGGTCATAGAGCTTTTCGCTGCGGTTGGACATGATCAGGTTGTTCAGGTTGCCGTAGTTCGCAGATTGCCAGCCCAGGCTCGCAATTCCGTCCAGTTGCTCGTTAAAAGCGGCCTGTCCTCCAATTCGCAATCCCTCGAAGCGTTTCTTTCCGTCGGTGCGGCCGCCGTTGGGCAGGCCGGCAGAGACGACCGGCGCGACGTCCAGTTCCTTGCCGGCATAAAGGCTGGCGAACAGGGCCTGCTTGCCGTCTGCCATGATGTGCACCCATGCGGCCCCTGCCACCACCTGATCGGTATCACCCTCGATGCGTGCATCTGTCGTCGGCGAGGTGGGCGGAAAGCCTGCCGCCCTGCTCTCGCCATATTGCGCGAAGGCGCTCATCTGGTTGGACGGGCTGAAAACATGCTGCCATTCCGCGCCTAGCCCGATCAAATCCCTGCGCATGGAGTTGGCGGTGTAATACTGTCCGCCGGTCAACGACAGTTTGTAGGTGTTCTGCTCTTCGGCATACATCACGCCGAAGCGGCCGTCTATGCTCAGCGTGTCATAGGCGGTCTGGGTCATGTTGCCGTGCTGGCGCAAGTCCGCTCCCGCAAACACGCCCCAGTTCGCATTGAGGTTGTGGCTGATTTCCCCCCCCGCGTTGATTCCTTCATAAGTACCCGTGAGCTTGGCGGCAGGCGGTAACTGGTTTCCCGGAAATATGCCGCTCCACGGGGAAGCGGGGGCGAATGTGAATGTCTGGGTGCTGCTGTTGGCGATGTTGCTGTCGTGCCCTGCCACGCCCTCGACATAACCTGCGATGCGCGTTTGCTTGGCCTGTTCCGCAGCCGTAATTGCATCCAGATATTTCTGGATGGTGATGCGCGCCGCCTCGGGCGGATCTTGTTTCAATACTTCCAGAAATTCGGTTTGGGCACGCGGCAGGTCGCCGAGCTGATAATAGGCGCGCGCCATGTCCAGCCGCGCGCCGGCAAAATTCGGGTCTACCGCCAATACCCGTTCGAAGGCGAGCGTTGCCTTGTCAGGTTTGCCGCTGTCCAGCGCGGCGATGCCGATCAGGTAATCGAAACGCACTTCGCCGGAACGCTCGAACTCCAGCGGCTCCAGCAATGCGTAAGCATCGGCCGGCTTGCCGTTCTTCATCATCTCTTCCGCATCCTTGACGGGCTTTTCGCGCGCTTCAAGCTCTGCCTGCTTCCTGGCTTCGGTCTCGGCGCGTTGGCGCGCCTCCTGTTCGGCTTGGATGCGCGCTTCTGCTTCGCGTTGCGCCTGCAAGGCGCGCGCATCAGGCTTGACGGCTTTTTTGACGGCTGGTTTGGTTTTTTTGGTTACGGCCTTCTTGGCCTTGCCGGGCGTCACTTCAGGTTCAGCCCCCTGTGCAACAGGGCCCGCCGCCATCAAGGCTCCGAATACTCCGCAACACACCCATCGCACCAGCTTCATGTTTACTGCCTCCCTGTTAATTGTTGTTCGCAGTATCCACCCCTTGCGTAGCATGGTCAATATGCCAAAAGACCCAATTAGATCAGCCCTTTTTCCGCAAACGACAGGGTCTGCCCGCCCGCCACCACGAAGTGATCCAGCACGCGCACATCCACCAACCCGAGGGACTGTTTCAGTGCGGCGGTCAGGAGCTGGTCAGCCTGGCTCGGTTCGGTGACGCCGGAGGGATGGTTGTGCGCGAGGATGACGGCGGCGGCGTTGTGCGCCAGCGCCCGCTTGACCACTTCGCGCGGATAGACGCTGGTCTGGCTGAGGGTGCCGTGGAACAATTCTTCCGAGGCGATCACGCGATGCTGGGTATCGAGAAATAGCGCCAGGAAGACTTCCTGCTGTCGACCGCCGAGCAGCAGCCGCAAATAGTCGCGCACCGCACGCGGCGAGTTGAGCGCATCGCCGCGCCGCATCTCTTCCTGCAACGCCCGCCGCGACATTTCCAGCACGGCCTGAAGTTGCACGTATTTCGCCTGCCCCATGCCGTGTGTTGCGCAAAAATCGGTTTCACTGGCGGCAAACATTTGCGTGAGGCTGCCAAAGCGGGTAAGCAGGTCACGCGCCAGATCCACCGCGCTCTTGCCGGTCACGCCGGTGCGCAAAAAAATCGCCAGCACCTCGGCATCGGATAATGAGGCCGCGCCTTTCTGTAGCAATTTTTCTCGGGGCCGTTCGAATTCAGGCCAGTCGGTGATTGCCATAACAGCCTCCCAGCCCGGACGGGCTGTTTCTTGATAAGATGCGCGGCATTATGGAACAAACCCAAGCAAAACGCATCGTGCCAGTGAACCGCATCATTCTGGGCATTACCGGCGGCATCGCGGCCTACAAGGCGGCGGAATTGCTGCGCCTGTTGGTGAAACAGGGGATGGAGGTGCAGGTCGCGATGACCGAGGCGGCTGGCCACTTCATCACGCCGACCACCATGCAGGGACTTTCCGGCAAACCGGTATTCACCGACCAATGGGATGCGAGCGCGCCGAACGGCATGGCGCATATCAACTTGAGCCGCGCCGCCGACGCGATTGTGATCGCGCCGGCGACGGCCGATTTCATCGCCAAGCTGGCGCATGGCCTGGCGGATGATTTGCTTTCCACATTATGCCTGGCGCGTCTGTGCCCATTGCTGGTTGCCCCTGCGATGAACCGCGAGATGTGGCAGAACGCCGCGACGCAGCGCAACATCGCGCAACTGCTTGCCGACGGCGTGCGGGTGCTCGGCCCGGACTGCGGCGTACAGGCCTGCGGCGAGGAGGGCATGGGGCGGATGCTGGAGGCGGAGCGGCTGGCGCAGGATATCGCGGCGTTTTTCCAGCCCAGGCAATTTCTCGGCAAGAAAATTCTGATTACCGCCGGGCCGACCTACGAGGCGATTGATGCGGTGCGCGGCATTACCAACCGCAGTTCCGGAAAAATGGGTTACGCCATCGCGCAGGCCGCGCTGGAACAGGGTGCGGAAGTGGTGCTGGTGTCGGGCCCGACCGCGCTCGCCAAACCGCAGGGCGCGCAAGGCGTGGATGTGGTGAGCGCCGCGCAGATGTTCGAGGCGGTAAAGCAGCAGGTCGGCGATTGCGATATTTTCATCGGCGTGGCGGCGGTGGCCGATTACCGCGTCGCGCAACCGAGCGAACAAAAAATCAAGAAAAGTGCGGCTACGCTCACGCTGGAGCTCGTGCCCAATCCGGATATCCTGGCGTATGTCGCCGGCCTGCCGAACCCGCCATTCTGTGTGGGTTTTGCCGCCGAGAGCGAAAATCTCGCGGAGTACGCCGAGCAAAAACGTTGTGTGAAGAATGTGCCTTTGCTGGTGGGCAACCTCGCGCAACAGGCTATCGGCAGCGACGACAACGAACTGGTTCTGTTCGATGACAGCGGCAGCCGCGTCTTGCCGCGCGCCGACAAACTCACGCTGGCAAGGTTATTGATGCAACATATTGCACAACGCTATGAAGGAGCAAGCAAATGAAACATGCCGCCCCAACAAAACATATCTCCGTGGATGTCAAAATTCTCGACCCTCGCCTGCATGAAAGCATGCCCGGCTATGCGACCATCGGTTCGGCGGGAATCGACTTGCGCGCGTGTATCGATCAGAACATGGTGATCCAGCCCAAGCAGTGCGAACTCATCCCCAGCGGCATCGCCATTCACCTGAACGATCCGGGCTATGCCGCCATGATCCTGCCGCGCTCCGGCCTGGGGCATAAACACGGCATCGTGCTCGGCAACCTGGTTGGACTGATCGATTCGGATTATCAGGGGCAGATTTTCGTCTCGCTGTGGAACCGCAGCCAGATACCTTTCACGCTGATGCCGATGGAACGCATGGCGCAACTGGTGATTGTGCCGATCATGCAGGCGAAGTTCAATATCGTGGAGGAATTCCCGTTGAGCGAGCGCGGCAGCGGCGGATTCGGCAGCACCGGCAAGCATTGACCCCACGGAACGGTAGACTTGAAAAAACAAAAGCCCGCCAAAGCGGGCTTTTGTTTTGGCGCACAATAAAATCAATGCTCCAGGTTCAATTCCATTTCGGTATTGTCGCCCTTGCGCACCGACACTTTTTCGGTGACCATCTTGTAGCCTTCCAGCTTCACGCTGATCGCGTGCACGCCGGGCTCCATTTCCAGGCGTAGCGGAGACAGCCCGTAATACACCCCGTCCAGATACACCTTCGCGCGCTGCGGGTTGGTATTCACCAGCAACAGTCCTGCCGTGGCGCTGGCGCGCGGCATATAGGCAGACGGAGGAGCGGCGGCGCCCGGTTGAACGCCATAACCCGGCGTCATAGTTGCTGCCGGCGCAGCTTTGGCGGCAGCAGGAGCGACGTAAACCGTCACGCCGGGAATCGGTTTGGTGCCGGCTGTCAGGTTGAACAATTCCGGTTGCGATGCCATTAGCGATGCGCTGATGGCCTCCACGGTCTTGGTGGCGGCGACACGCAATTCCCTGTTCATATAGGCGATCACGTCATCCTTGTTGTTGCCGGAAACACCGGCGAAGCGATCGTTTTTTTCCATGACCAGACCCGACCACACCACCTTGCCGGTAGCCACTTCTTTTAGAGTAGTTTCGATCGCGATGTTGATTTCATCGCGTTCCTTGACGTTCAGGGTCAAGTCCTTGATGGCCCCGGATACTTCGAACAAGGCATTGCTGGCGCTGCTACCCTCCAGCACCTGATAGCCTTCCCCATCAAAGCGCTTCTTGATCGCCACCGTGACGATGTTCGCGATTTCCTGGTCGATCAGCAACTGGTCGCCATCCACGCCACGGATGCGCTGTGTGGATATTCCCAGCAAGCGGGGGTTGCCCTGCTTGCGCTGGTCAATATACTTGTTGACGCGCAATGTGGCGGCATATTTGAGCAAGGGCCCGGAACTGCTGCTGGCGGCCTTTTTCCCGGTGGTGCTGAGCGTGCTGTCGCTGCCATTAAACCAGCCGTTGACCGAATCCTTGGCATCCTTGACGGTGGAACACCCGGCAACCGCAGACAACAACACAACTAGCGCGGCATGCCGCAACAATCGACTCATGATTTCACCTTAACAATTAAAATTGTTCATGCGCATGCTACAGGCATGCCGCATTATTTATTGGGCGCGGGAAGATAACGAACCAGTTCGTTGAGTGCCTTCGTATAAACTTCACGCTTAAACTCGATTACGGCGCCAATATCCAGCCAGTAATCGTTCCAACGCCACGCATCAAATTCGGGATGCGGGCAGGCGCGCAGGCAGACATCGCATTCACGGCCGACCAGGCGCAACAAAAACCAGATCTGTTTTTGCCCGCGATAACCACCGCGCGATTCACGCTTGCTCCAGCTCTGCGGAACCTCATAGCGCATCCAGTCACGGGTGCGCCCGAGTATTTTCACGTGTTCCGGCATCAAGCCGACTTCTTCGTGCAACTCGCGGTACATCGCCTGCTCCGGGGTCTCGCCATGCTGAATGCCGCCTTGTGGAAACTGCCACGCGTGCTGCCGCACCCGCTTGCCCCAGAACACCTGATTACTGTCATTCGTGATAATGATGCCGACATTCGGGCGGTAGCCGTCTCGGTCGATCATTTGCCACTCTATTCGGTTAATTTCAATGCGCGGATTCTTTCACATTTCCTGTTTATTGGAAAGCGAATCAGCATCGTCCGGCCTCCAGAGTGATGGGAAAAGGCCGTCAATTTTATTGGGTTACGCAGCGGAATTTTGCCTGGGTGGCGACGGAGCGGTGCATCGTCGACCCAGTATCGCTAGTCATTCGGCAGCGCGGCTACCCCTGCCGCTGCGATTTGCCCGTCCTGAAACGAGCGCACGCCGCTGATGCCCAGACCGCCCACGATAGCCCCGTCGATTTCCAGCGGGACGCCGCCTTCGGCAGGAATCACGCCGGGCAAGGCGAGGTGGATCAGCCGCCCACCCAGCACGGCATCTTCCGAAGTCTTGGTGGGGCGCTGGAACGCGACGGCGGCATGGGCTTTTTTTATCGCCGTTTCCACGCTGCCAAACTGGGTGTCGTGGCTGCGTTGCAGGTAGAGCAGATGCCCGCCGTCATCCACCACGGCGATGACCACGCGCCAGCCGTTGCGTTGCGCTTCGGCTTCGGCTGCGGCGGCGATGCGCTTGGCGTCTTCCAGCGTGAGCACGGGTTTGCTGGCCACGGTTATTTGTTGCCCAAGGCGGCGAAGACTTGGTCGCGGATGTTATCTACGCTACCCACGCCCGGCACATTCACGCACTTTGGCGCCTTTGCGTCGCCGGATTTTGCCCAGGCGCTGTAGTATTCGACCAGCGGTTTGGTCTGGTCGTGGTAAACGGTGAGGCGTTTGATTACGGTGTCTTCGGCATCGTCGGGGCGCTGCACCAGATCTTCGCCGGTGACGTCGTCCTTGCCCGCCACCTTGGGGGGGTTGAACACGATGTGATAAGTCCGGCCGGAAGCCGGATGCACGCGGCGCCCGCTCATGCGCTTGATGATCTCGCTGTCCGCCACCTCGATTTCCACCACGTAGTCGATCGGGATGCCGGCATCCTTCATCGCCTGCGCCTGCGGAATGGTGCGCGGGAAGCCGTCGAACAGGAAGCCGTTGGCGCAGTCGGCATCCTTGATGCGCTCCTTCACCAGGTTGATGATGATGTCGTCGGAGACCAGTCCGCCGGCATCCATCACCTTTTTGGCGGCGATGCCGAGCGGGGTGCCCGCCTTGACCGCCGCGCGCAGCATGTCGCCGGTGGAGATCTGCGGGATGTTGAATTTTTCCTTGATGTAATTGGCCTGGGTGCCTTTGCCTGCGCCCGGTGCGCCTAGCAGTATCAGTCTCATTTGTTGTTCTCCTCGGGTTTGATGGTGGCGGCGAAAATTTGCCGTGCTGCATGTAAGTCCTGTTCCGTATCCACGCCGCCGGGCGGAGCCTGCTCGGCGATAACCACGCCGATTTTGTAGCCATAATACAGCGCACGCAATTGTTCCAGCGCCTCGAACTGCTCGATCACCGCCGGGGCAAGCTGCCCATAGGCGCGCAGGAAGCTCACGCGGTAGGCATAGATGCCGATATGGCGCAACACCGGTAATTCAGCCGGCAGCGGCTGTTGCTGCGCAAACGCATCGCGCGGCCAGGGAATCGGCGCGCGGCTGAAATATAGCGCGTTGCCGTTTTTATCGAGCACCGCCTTGACGATGTTCGGATTACGCAGCGATGCTTCATCGTGGAGCGCATGGCAGGCCGTGGCGATCGCGCATTCCGGGTGGGCGTGCAGATGTTCGGCGACGGCGCGGATCAGTTCGGGCGGCATCAGCGGCTCGTCGCCCTGCACATTCACCACGATAGCGTCGTCCGGCCAGTTGTGCTGTTCCGCCACCTCGGCGATGCGGTCCGTGCCGCTGGCGTGGGTGTCCTTGGTCATGCACGCCTTGAAGCCGTGCTCGTGCACCACGTTGGCAATCGCGTGATGGTCGGTGGCGACCCAGATCTGTTGCGCGCCGCTTTGCGCCGCCCGTTCCGCAACCCTCACCACCATCGGCTTGCCGGCTATCGGCAGCAGCGGCTTGCCGGGCAGCCGGGTGGAAGCATGGCGCGCCGGGATGACGACGTGGAAAGCGACCATTAAAGTTTTTCGACTTCTTCGGCGGTCAGTTTGCGCGCCTCGTCGGCCAGCATCACCGGAATGTCGTCTTCGATTTTGAAGGCCAGCCGGTCGGCCTTGCAGATCAGTTCCTGCGCGGCTTTCTGATAGACCAGCGGGGATTTGCACAGCGGGCAAACGAGGATATCAAGCAGTTTTGCGTCCATGGGATTCTATCTTTCGCAATATATGGTCGACCAGGGCCGGGTCGAGTTGGGCATCCACGCGCAACACCCAGTATCGGGCATCGGCGAATGCGGCGCATTTTACCGCATCTTTTTCGGTCAGGAGTATCGCATCGCACCCGGCAAAGGCCAGGTCGGCCGCAGAATAGGGATGATGGTCGGGAAAAGCGTGCGGCGTGAAGGGAATGCCCAGCGTTTGCAGATGCCGGAAGTAGCGTGGCGGATGCCCGATACCGGCCACGGCATGGTTGTTCAGCTTGTGAAAATGGCCGGCGGCGGCCGTTTTGCCGGGATCGAGCAGGTTATGGAAAACTTCTCCCGACAGGCGCATCGCGTACCGGCCTGTTGAAGTCTCGCCGCCGTTTACCACCACGGCATCCACGGTCCGCAGGCGCGTCACCGGCTCGCGCAGCGGCCCGGCGGGGAGCATCAAGCCATTGCCGAAGCCGCGCGCGCCGTCGATGACCGCGATTTCAACGTCGCGTTGCAAGCGGTAGTGCTGCAAGCCGTCGTCGCACAGCACGACATCGCACTGCGGGTGGGCTTGCAGGGCGGCTTGCGCGGCGGCGGCGCGGTCTTTCCCGATCCACACCGGGCAGAGCTTGCGCCGCGCCATCAGCAGCGGTTCGTCGCCCACTTGTTGCGCATCGCTGTCTGCATCGACATGCCTGGGTTGTTGTGCGGTGCCGCCGTAGCCGCGGCTGACAATCAGCGGATGCCGGCCGCGATCGATAAGCTGTTGCGCCAGCGCAAGCGTGAGCGGGGTCTTGCCGGTTCCGCCGGCGCTGATGTTGCCGACCACGATGACCGGCACGGGCAATTTATAACTGGGCAGGATGCCGCCGCGATACAGCGCGCGGCGCAATGCCACCAGCAGGCGAAACAGCAGGCTGAGCGGGAAAAGAATCAGGTGCAGCGGGGTGATGCGGTACCAGTGGTGTTGCAGGTCGAACATCCTTACTTGGGGGCGTTCTGCGTGGTAAAGGTGATGCGCCCATACCCCGCCAGTCGCGCCGCTTCCATCACGTTGATCACGGATTGGTGCGGAGTCTTGGCGTCGGCATTGATGACGATGGTGGGGTCGGCCTGGTCGCCTGCGGCATTTTTCAGGGAGGCTGCCAACGCCGTTACGCCGGAATAGGATAACCCCTGATTATTGATGGCATAGTGCTCGGAGGCATCCACCGCCACATTGATCGGCTTGGCCGCTTCGGCGACCGCTTCACCGCCGGCTTGCGGCAGGTTGATCTGCAATTCGGAAAACTTGGCATAGCTGGTGGTGACCATCAGGAAAATCAGGATCACCAGCAGCACGTCTATCATCGGAATCAGGTTGATTTCCGGTTCCTCACGGCTGCGCCCGCGTCGAAAATTCATCGCTGCCTAACCCTTGCGTTGACCGTGCACGATTTCCACCAGTTTGACCGCCTGTTGTTCCATGTCGATGGACAGGCTGTCTATCTGGGCGCGGAAGTGCCGGTAGGCAATCATGCTGGGAACCGCCACAATCAGGCCGAAAGCCGTGTTGTACAAGGCCACCGATATGCCATGGGCGAGTGTCGCCGGGTTGTTGCCCACCGCAGTTTGCGAGCCGAAAATCTCGATCATTCCTACCACCGTGCCAAACAGCCCCAGCAACGGGCTGATGGAAGCGATCGTGCCTAGGGTGGTCAAGAAACGTTCCAGATCGTGCGCGGCTGCCCGACCCGCTTCTTCGATGGATTCCTTCATCACGTCGGGCGGGCTTTTGATGTTCTTGAGCCCGGCGGCAAAAATACGCCCCAGCAGCGAACTTTCGGCAAGCCTGACCAGCATGCCGTCGCTGACGCCGCGTTGTTTCAGTTCCTTGATGACTTCATCCAGCAAGGCGGGAGGGGAGACGCGGTGCGCACGCAAGGAAACCGAACGCTCAATGATCAAACCGACCGCAATGATGGATGCCAGGATTAAAAACCAGATTGGCCAACCGGCCGCTTCTACAATTGCAAACACGCGGATTCTCCAAATGTGCTTAAATTAAATAGGCTTGAAATTTCAGGTCGCAACTGTAGCTTGTCGCACTGAGTTGAGCAACATTTCTCAGGGTTTACTTCAGCTATATTTGGCTAACCTGCCATTTGATAAAGAATATTTCCATTTACTCACAAAATCTGTGGATAACTTTGTGGATGATTCCTCTGGTTAACGCATTAACGTGGCGTATGGTAAGGGTTTTTGTTACTTTGCCTATTTTTTATTTAGCAACAAAACATATATAAAACAATGCGTTATCGCAAGTCGCAAGTTTCATTGCGGGGTGATGTAGCAGAAAATGGCGGATTTGCTAGTTTTGTGGATTATTTAGAGATGTCAATATGCCTTCAGGCCTATTTTTTGAAGAAAAAAACCGCGTTTTGCGCGTTGCGGAACTCAACTTTGCAATCAAGCGGTTGCTGGAAAGCAACGTCCCGTTGCTGTGGGTGCGCGGGGAAATTTCCAATCTGGTGAAGGCAGCTTCCGGCCACTGGTATTTTTCGCTGAAGGACGAACAGGCGCAGGTGCGCTGCGTGATGTTCCGGCATAAAAACCAGTTGTTGAGTAATCCGGTCGGCAATGGGCAGCAGGTTTCCAATGGGCAGCAAGTTGAAATTCTGGCGGCTGTTACTTTATACGAGCAGCGCGGCGATTTTCAGTTGACTGTCGAGCAAATGCGTCCGGCGGGGCTGGGGGTGCTGTACGAACAATTCGAGCGGCTGAAACACAAACTGCAAAGCGAAGGATTGTTTGCTCCCGAAAGCAAACGCCCCTTGCCGGTATTTCCCAAGCGCATCGGCATCGTCACCTCGCCACAGGCCGCCGCGTTGCGCGATGTGCTGACCACCCTGAAGCTGCGCTTGCCGAACGTGCCGGTGATTCTGTACCCCGCGCCGGTGCAGGGCAGCGGCAGCGCGGAGAAGATTGCGCAGGCCATCGCGACAGCCAACCGGCGCGCGGAATGTGACGTGCTGATCGTCTGCCGCGGCGGCGGTAGTATCGAAGACCTGTGGGCGTTCAACGAAGAAGTCGTGGCGCGCGCGATCTCCGCCAGCGAAATTCCCGTCGTCAGCGGTGTCGGCCACGAGACCGACTTCACCATCGCCGATTTCGTCGCCGACGAGCGCGCCCCGACCCCCACCGCCGCCGCGCAACGCGTCGCCCCGGATCGCCATGCTCTGCTCAGAGGCTTGCGCGACACGGCGCAACATCTCGAACGCGCGCAGCGCAACCGCCTGCAAAACGCCATGCAGGCGCTGGACTATTTGCAGCGCCGCCTGGTGCATCCCGCGCAGCAGTTGCAGCGCCAGACGCAGCAACTGACGCAACTCCAACAGCGCATGCAGCGCGCCTTTGCCTACCGCAAGCAGCAGCAACACTGGCAGTGGCAAGCGCTGGCGCAGCGGCTGCGTGCGGCAGGCAGCGACTTTGCGCGCCTGCGCGACCAGCAGGCCAATCTGGCGCAACGTCTGGTCAAGGCGATGCGTGCAACGCAAGCGCAACGCGCGGGGCGCGTGGGAAATCTCGCGCAGCATTTGGTTTTGCTCGATCCGAAACAGGTGCTGGCGCGGGGTTATAGTCTGGTGCAGGATGTGAATGGCGGCGTGGTGGCGGATGCGGGGCAGGTGGCGGTTGGCGCGGAGTTGAAGGTTACGTTTGCGAAGGGGTGGGCGCGGACGGAAGTGAAGGAGCATGGCGAATCATAAAAAGGCCGTTCGCCCTGAGCTTGTCGAAGGGTAAGACATACACAAAAATCAAAATCAACACCGCCGGGGGTAGCCCGGCAGCTAGTCACTTTCTTTTGCCTCGCCAAAAAGAAAGTAACCCAAGAAAAGGCGACCCCGGTTTGCCGCCCCTGCGGGGTACCCTGCGTTGCTCGACTGGTCAGGCGGCTGCGGAACTCGCGCTACGCGCTCAGACAGTCCTCGCCGAAATCCCCTGACCAGCCTCCGCTACTCGGCGGCGCTCAGGGGGGAAAAAAGCGAAATTCCAAAACCTTAACACCAGGTGGGCAACAAGTTGCCCACCTCAAGAACTATATATTTCGGCATATATCCTTGAAGGGCTTTTGCTGTTATGTTGCGCGTTATGTATTTGGATACACTTGTGCTGCTTGGACGGGGAATTCGAAATTTAATAGTTGTACAAGAATGGTAATCCAGGATAGGACCTAACTAAATTATGGCCACCCAAGAATCCCAATTAGATTTAGATGCGGTAGATCGTTTACTCGTGTTATGTGAAGAAGTGACTCGCGCAACTCCAGAAGGAGCTCGACGATTTATAGAACCTGCCCCAGGTGTCCTGTCGCGTGCAAAATCGAATCAACACCATATAGTTTTCGGGAGGCGAGGTTCAGGAAAATCAAGTTTATTGAGGAAATCAGCATCTGATCTAACTATAGATCGACGTCCTATAGCGTTCGTTGATATGGAAACATTCAAAGGACATTCATATCCTGATGTACTCATCAGCGTATTAATTAAAAGCCTATATGAATTTAAATTATGGCTAGATAGTGCAGCTACAGCGCCAGCCAGCAAAAAAACATTCTGGAAAAAGCTATACGATGCAATTCCAAAACGTTCGCCATTTAATAAGGAAAAAACCGAAACCCTTTCCACTGAATTAGATAATCTCATCAAAGACTTAGAGCTGCAGCTAAGCAAACCTGAATCAAGTGAAATGCAAACAAAGCATTTGGTTGCGAATGAGCAAGCTGCAGGAGTGGAGGTGCTTGTAGATGGGGGCGTACCTGGAGCAACTGTTAAAAACAAGCTGACTCTTGGAAATAAAACAGCAGGTTCAATGGAAGAGCAATCGAAATACGTATCTCACAAAGTTGAATATTTACATCAAAATATCTTGAGATTCCAAAGATTTTTCAAAAAATTATCTACCCTTTCAGATGGCGCATCATTTTTAATTCTGGACGATCTTTATCACATTCGTAAATCAGACCAAGCGAAAGTAATTGATTATTTTCATAGGGTCGCGAAGGGAAATGATTTGTGGCTAAAGATAGGAACAATTAAACATCGTAGTCAGTGGTATCAGCATTCTGATCCTCCAATAGGGATGAAGCTGGGTGATGACGCAAAAGAAATAAACTTAGATATCTCGCTCGAAAAATTTGAAACTCTTCGTGATTTTTTGAAAAAAATATTATCAAATTTAATGGCAGAGACTCCACCTTTAACTATAAAAGGAATGTTGAATCCAACAGCAATTGATCGGCTAACGATTGCATGTGGAGGGGTGACAAGAGATTTTATTGGTATTTTCGCATACTCAGTTTCTCAAGCTAGAAATAGGGATAAAGATCATCATCGCGGTCCCAAAATAGGTGCAGAGGACGTAAATCTTGCCACAGGTGATTATGCTCCACTAAAGGAAGAAGAATTTAAATTAGACACTGATTCTGAACGAACAAAATTAGAAGCTGCATTTAAAAAACTTGTGACATTTTGTACGGAGAAGTCGAGGTGCAATGTATTTTTAATTAAGCAAAAACTTTCAGGACCAATTAGGGATTCGATTGACCAGCTTATTGATCTTCGGCTCATTCATCCGGTCAAATCTAGAGTTACTCTCAAAAAAGGTACCCCTGGTGAACTGTTCGAAGCCTATATGTTGGATGTAAGCCAATATACAGCGGCACGAAAGGTGCATGAATTTCAAATTGTTGAACTGAGCGGTGGGGAGAAAGATGAATCAATACGTAAAGCGTCACTTGTTTATTCAGGTGGTTGAAGCGACACCTATTCATCTCCGTGTCTGAAAAAATAGTAATAAAAGGGGCAGCATCGCATTTGATTTCGAATTAAAAGGGTCAGCATCGCATTTGATTTTAAGGCATGGTGAGCGCAGCTCTCCATGCCTTGTTGCTTTTGGGTTTTGATTTTTCATCCCCTGAGCAACGCAGGGAACCGCGCAGCGGCGGCAAACCGGGGTCGCCTTTTCTTGGGTTACTTTCTTTTTGGCGAAGCAAAAGAAAGTGACTAGCTGCCGGGCTACCCCCGGCGGTGTTGAGTTTGATGTTGGGTATCGCTGCACTCCACCCAACCTACATGCATCCCGCTCCCCTCTGCGGTATCATCTCGCCCTCATAAAATCGCTACCCAATTCAACCGCAATGACACCCGCAACTTTCATTGACCTTCCCCCTCTGCTGACCGCGCACGGCACCATCACGTTGCCCGGCTCGAAGAGCATTTCCAATCGCGTGCTGTTGCTGGCCGCGCTATCCTCCGGTGCGACCGAGGTGCGCGATGTGCTGCTGTCTGACGATACCGAACGCATGCTGGACGGATTGCGCACGCTTGGTGTCGGCGTGGAGCAACAGGATAAGCATGTGTTCCGCGTGCAGGGTTGCAGCGGAAATTTTCCGAATAAAGAAGCCGAGTTGTTTCTCGGCAACGCCGGAACCGCGTTCCGCCCGCTGACGGCGGCGCTGGCCTTGTCCGGTGGCCACTACAAATTGTCCGGCGTGGCACGCATGCATGAACGGCCGATCGGCGATCTGGTGGATGCGTTGCGCGCGCTGGGTGCGAATATCGATCATCTGGGCAATGAAGGCTTCCCGCCGCTGGAGATTTTTCCGGCGACGTTGAGCGATGCGGCGCGCGTCAGCGTGCGCGGCGATGTGTCGAGCCAGTTCCTCACCGCGTTGCTGATGGCGTTGCCGCTGCTGGATCGCGCGGTGACGGTGGAGGTGGCCGGCGAGTTGATCTCCAAGCCGTATATCGAGATCACGCTGGCGATGATGGCGCGCTTTGGCGTTGTCGTGCAGCGCGACGGCTGGCGCAGCTTTACGGTGGCGGCGGGCAGCCGTTATGCGTCGCCGGGGGTGATCTACGTGGAAGGCGATGCGTCGTCGGCCTCGTATTTCCTCGCGGCGGGCGCGATCGGCGGCGGGCCGCTGCGTATCGAGGGAGTGGGCAGCGACAGCATCCAGGGCGATGTGCGTTTCGCCGATGCGCTGGCGTTGATGGGCGCGCAGATCGAACAGGGTCCGAACTGGATGGAGGCGCGCGCGCCGGCGGACGGCAAGTTGAAGGCGATCGACCTGGATTGCAACCATATTCCCGATGCGGCGATGACGCTGGCAATCGCGGCGCTGTTCGCCGACGGCACGACCACGCTGTGCAACATCGCCAGCTGGCGCGTCAAGGAAACCGACCGCATCGCGGCGATGGCGACGGAATTGCGCAAGGTCGGCGCGACGGTGGAGGAAGGCGCGGATTTCATTCGCATTACGCCGCCGTCCCCTACCCTTCCCCCTTCTCCCTTTCCCCTTCACGCTTCTATTGACACCTACGACGACCACCGCATGGCGATGTGTTTCTCGCTGGCCGCATTCGGCGGAGCGGGCGTGCGCATCAACGATCCGGGCTGTGTCGCCAAGACCTTCCCCGATTATTTCGCGGCATTCGCCACTGTGACGCAGGCCGTGCCGGTGATCGCGATCGACGGGCCATCCGCATCAGGCAAGGGCACGGTGGCGCAACGGGTGGCGCAGCAGCTGGGCTACCATTTTCTCGACAGCGGCGCGATGTACCGTTTATTGGGCTTGGCGGCGCAACAGCGCGGCATCGCGCTGGATGCGGAAGTGCGGCTGGCGGACTTGGCAGAGGGCATCGATATCCTTTTCGAAGGGGCGGATATCTGGCTGGATGGCGTGAAGGTGGGCGACGAGCTGCGTACCGAACAAAGCGGCGCGGCAGCCTCCAGGGTGGCGGCGTTACCCAGGGTGCGGGCGGCGTTGCTGGACAGGCAGCGCGCCTTCCGGCGCGCGCCGGGCTTGGTGGCGGACGGGCGCGACATGGCTTCGGTGGTGTTTCCGGACGCGGCATTGAAAATCTTCATGACCGCCAGTGCCGAGGCGCGCGCCGAGCGCCGTTATAAGCAGTTGAAAGAAAAAGGGATGGGTGCTAATATCGCCGCCCTTTTGCAAGATATACAGGCGCGCGACGAGCGAGATACTCAACGTAGCACGGCGCCCTTGCAGCAGGCACCGGGTGCAATTCTGCTGGATACCACGGCTCTGAACATCGAGCAGGCAGTTCAGGAAGTGCTGGTACGCTACCCGGCGAAAGGTTCCAAAAGCTAGGCCCCGTCTGACTCTCCGTCATTCGGGAAATTTAACTAACCCTCTGTGCCGTTTTTTTGATTCGGGCAGAAATTTTTTCTTTAGGTACATCCGATGAACGCAACCGCAACCGCAGCAGCCGTACAAGACCCCGATAGTTTTGCCGCAATGTTTGAAGAAAGCCTGACGCGCAAGGAAATGCGCGCCGGCGAACTGATCACCGCACAAGTCGTGCGCATTGATCACAACATGGTGGTGGTGAATGCCGGACTGAAGTCCGAAAGTTTAATTGCGATCGAGGAATTCCTCGACGCCAAAGGCGAAATTGAAGTCAAGGCGGGTGATTTTGTCACCGTCGCGATCGAATCGCTGGAAAACGGCTATGGTGAAACCAAGCTGTCGCGTGAAAAAGCCAAGCGTCTGGCGGCATGGCACGATCTGGAGCTGGCCATGGAAGAAGGCCGCGTCGTGGAAGGCTTCGTCAGCGGCAAGGTCAAGGGCGGTCTGACCGCGATGGTCAACGGTATCCGCGCGTTCCTGCCGGGTTCGCTGGTTGACATCCGCCCGGTCAAGGACACCACGCCTTACGAAAACAAGACCATGGAGCTGAAGGTCATCAAGCTGGACCGCAAGCGCAACAACGTGGTGGTTTCCCGCCGCGCGGTGCTGGAAGCGAGCATGGGTGCAGACCGTGAAGCGGTCATGGAAAACCTCAAGGAAGGCGCGATCGTCAAGGGCGTGGTCAAGAACATCACCGACTACGGCGCGTTCGTTGACCTGGGCGGTATCGACGGCCTGTTGCACATCACCGACCTGGCATGGCGCCGCGTGAAGCATCCATCCGAAGTGTTGACCGTCGGCGACGAAGTCGAAGCCAAGATCCTCAAGTTCGACCAGGAGAAGAACCGCGTTTCGCTGGGCATCAAGCAAATGGGCGATGACCCGTGGAATGGTCTGGCACGTCGTTACCCGCAAGGTACACGCATGTTCGGCAAGGTGACCAACCTGACCGACTACGGCGCATTCGTGGAAATCGAACAGGGTATCGAAGGCCTGGTGCACGTTTCCGAAATGGACTGGACCAACAAGAACGTTCATCCTTCCAAGGTTGTGCAACTGGGCGACGAAGTGGAAGTCATGATCCTGGAAATCGACGAGCAACGCCGCCGTATCTCTCTGGGCATGAAGCAATGCCAGTCCAATCCTTGGGATGATTTCGAAATCAACCACAAGAAGGGCGACAAGGTTAAGGGGCAGATCAAGTCCATCACCGACTTCGGCGTGTTCATCGGCCTGGATGGCGGCATCGACGGCCTGGTGCATTTGTCCGACCTGTCCTGGAGCCAGCCCGGCGAAGAAGCCGTGCGCAACTACAAGAAGGGCGATGAAGTTGAAGCCGTGGTATTGGCGATCGATGTGGAACGCGAGCGCATCTCCCTCGGCATCAAGCAGATGGAAGGCGATCCGTTCGGCGGCTTTGCTTCCAGTCACGAGAAGGGCGCAGTGGTTACCGGTATCGTGAAGTCCCTGGATGCCAAGGGCGCGACGATTGCATTGGACGGCGACGTGGAAGCCTACTTGAAAGCTTCCGAAGTATCGGCTGACCGCGTCGAAGACATCCGCACCCATCTGAAAGAAGGCGACAGCGTGACTGCCGTGATCATCAATGTGGACCGCAAAAATCGCGGTATCAACCTGTCGATCAAGGCGCTCAACAAGGCAGAAGAATCCGCAGCGATGCAGAAGCTTTCCTCCGAAAGCACTTCCAATGCAGGAACCACCAATCTGGGCGCGTTGCTGAAGGCCAAGATGGGTGGCAGCAAGACCGAAGCCTGAGTCTGAGGTTCACATGACCCGTTCCGATTTGATTGCCAAACTTGCCGAGTTGCATCCGCAACTGCTGGCCAAGGATGCCGAGTTTGCCGTTAAAGTGATTCTGGACACCCTGTCCGCCACGCTGGCACGTGGCGGGCGGGTCGAGGTTCGCGGCTTCGGCAGCTTTGGTCTGAATTACCGTCCGCCGCGTCAGGGGCGCAACCCCAAGACCGGCGACAAGGTGAAGGTGCCGGCCAAGTATGTGCCGCATTTCAAGGCGGGCAAGGAGTTGAGGGAGCGGGTCTGCGAACGGAAGTCTTGACTCCGGATTGAAGCAGTTCAAGTGGCGGCATATCGGAAGGTATCGCCGCCATTTTGTTGCCCTTTCATGCTATCTTTAGCGACGTTTTTTGCGGATAAACATCATGCGTTATCTCAATTGGGTTTTGCGTGCAGTGTTGTTCATCGTGCTGCTCGGATTTGCGGTCAAGAACGACCAGCCGGTCACGTTGCGCTATTTTTTCGGTTATGAGTGGCAGTCTTCGCTGGTGATCGTGCTGCTGATATTTTTTGCCGCCGGCGCGGCGGTCGGCGTGCTCGCGATGTTCACCAATGTGCTGCAACAGCGCCGTGAAATCGCGCGCCTGAAGCGCGATATCCGGGTCAAGAACAAACTCGCCGGCGTCGGCGAAACGCAACAAATGCCTATTCAACCCTCCTGATAGATTTTCGGTATTTTTGCATCTTTAGAAATCTGTTTTACGGGATGAAGCGCAAGGAGCCGCACAGCGAATGACGAGGCATATCGCGATTGATAGACGAGGAATGAGCGCGCATGTGACGCAGCGATTTGCCCGTTAAATGGATTTATGAAGGTGCAAAATGGAATTTGAACCCTGGATGCTGCTGATCTTCCCGCTGTTTTTTGGCATGGGATGGCTGGCCGCGCGCATCGACATCAAGGAACTGCTTTCGGAGTCGAGCGCGCTGCCGCAATCGTATTTCCAGGGGCTGAATTTCCTGCTCAACGAGCAGCAGGACAAGGCCATCGAAGCCTTCATCGAGGTGGTCAAGGTCGATCCGCAAACCATCGAACTGCACTTCGCGCTGGGCAGCCTGTTCCGCCGGCGCGGTGAAGTGGATCGCGCGTTGCGCATGCATCATAACCTCGTGGATCGCGCCGATCTGGATGACAACAAACGCCAGCAGGCGATTTTCGAACTCGCGCAGGATTATTTGAAAGCCGGAATTCTGGATCGCGCCGAGAGCCTGTTCCGCGAACTGGAAAAAACCCGGTATGCCAAGCCTGCACTGGAATTTCTGCTGGAGTTGTTTCAGAAAGAGCATGACTGGCTCAAGGCGATCGACGTGGCGCAACGGCTGACGGCGGTGTCCGGGCAGTCTTACAGCAAGCAGGCTGCTTTTTTCTATTGCGAGCTGGCGAACGAGGAGATCGCCGCCGGCGATCCGGATGCGGCGCGCGGGCATCTGCAGCAGGCGTTGACAACCTATCCGAACGCGGTACGCGCCACGATGATGCTGGGCGATATGGCTATCAGCGAGGGCAAGTTTGAGGAGGCCGCCGCCATCTGGAAGAACATCGAGGCGCAGGACGCGCAATATCTGCCGCTGGTGGCGGAGCGCCTGCTGAATGCCTATCGCAGCCTGGATCGCGAGGCGGACGGCGTTGCGCTGTTGCGCGACTACCTAAGCAAATACCACTCGCTGGACTTGATGAACGTGGTATTCGACGGCGTGCTGAAAAACGAAGGGCCGGGCGCCGCCTATCAATTGGTGCGCGACGAGTTGCAGCGCAACCCGACCCTGCTCGGGCTGGACAAGCTGCTCGAGGCGCGGCTGCTGGAAGTGCCGATGGAGCGGCGCGCCGATGTCGAGCTGGTGAAAGACCTAGTACACAAACGCACGCGCAACTTGGCCATGTACCACTGCGCCCATTGCGGCTTCAAGGCGCGCCAGTTCTACTGGCACTGCCCGGCCTGCCAGGCATGGGACAGCTATTCGCCGCGCCGCAGCGAAGAAACCGGAACCCCTGTTTAAATATAAGAACTAAAATTCAGTCCGCAGATTACACAGATTCACGCAGATTTTTTTGAGAATTATTTTTAAGGCATTACATTTGGCAATGACTTTGATAAAACGGCTTAATAATTCATCTGCGTTAATCTGCGGATAAAAGCTTTTTAAAACGAATGACACTATGAACGATCCGAAGATCATTATCGCGCTGGATTACCCCGCCGCCGCCCCGGCGCTGGCGCTGGCTGAGCGGTTGCAGCCTGCGCTGTGCCGCCTGAAAGTCGGCAAGGAATTATTCACCGCGACCGGCCCGGCGTTGCTGGAGCAACTCATGCAGCGCGATTTTGAGATTTTTCTCGACCTGAAATTCCACGACATCCCCAACACCACCGCACAGGCCTGCAAGGCCGCGGCTGCTCTCGGAGTGTGGATGGTCAACGTGCATGCGCTGGGCGGGCGCAAGATGCTGGAGGCGGCGCGCGACGCGGTGGCACAGGCGGCGCGTCCGCCGAAACTGATTGCAGTGACCGTGCTGACCAGCATGGCGCAGCAAGACCTCGCAGACATCGGCATAGCCGCGACGCCTGCCGAGATGGTGCTGCGACTGGCGAAGCTGGCGCAAGACAGCGGACTGGACGGCGTGGTGTGTTCCGCGCAGGAAGCCGCGCTGTTGCGCAAGCAATGCGGCGATGAATTCTGTCTGGTAACGCCGGGTATCCGTCCGGCGCAGGCCAGCCTCGACGACCAGTCGCGCGTGATGACACCGCTGGCCGCGCTGCAGGCCGGTTCCAGCTATCTGGTGATCGGCCGCCCGGTCACCCAGGCGGCAGACCCCTTGCAGGCGCTGCTCGATATCAACAAGGAAATTGTAGGGGCGTGATTCATCGCGCCCTGAGATTTTTGAAATAGAATTGGAATCAGAAAATCGGAGAGCAGGCATGAGCGTATTGCCGGAATTCAAGAACGCAAAAATACTGGTGGTCGGCGACGTGATGCTGGATCGCTACTGGTTCGGCGACGTTAACCGCATCTCGCCGGAAGCACCGGTGCCGGTGCTCAAGGTTGAACGCATCGAAGAGCGCCCCGGCGGAGCAGCCAACGTGGCGCGCAACATTGCCGCACTCGGCGCACAAGCCACCTTGCTGTCGGTGGTCGGCAATGACGAGGCGGGCGCGTGCTTGGAAAAATTGCTCAACGAACACGCCAACCTCACCGCATTGCTGCATCGCGACAACACCATCTCGACCATCATCAAGTTGCGCGCCATCGCGCGCCATCAGCAATTGCTGCGCATCGATTTCGAGACGCCGCCCAGCCACGAAGTGCTGCACGCCGCACTGGCGGATTTTCACGCGCAGCTGCCGCTGGCCGATGTAGTGATTCTGTCCGATTACGGCAAGGGTGGGCTCGCGCATATCGCCGAGATGATCCGGCTGGCGCGCGCAGCGGGCAAGCCGGTGCTGGTCGATCCCAAGGGCGACGATTACGCGCGCTATCGCGGCGCGACGCTGCTCACGCCGAACCGCAGCGAGTTCCGCGAAGTGGCGGGCAGCTGGAAGAACGATGCAGAATTCAACGGCAAGGCGGAAAAACTGCGCACCGAATTGCAGCTCGATGCGCTGCTGGTCACGCGCAGCGAGGACGGCATGAGCCTGTACCGCGCCAACGAAGCGCTGCACGAGCCGACGCAGACGCGCGAAGTGTTCGATGTCAGCGGCGCGGGTGACACCGTGATCGCCACGCTGGCGGTGATGCTGGCGAGCGGCGCGGACTTGCCCCATGCGATGCACATCGCCAACCGTGCGGCAGGTATCGTGGTCGGCAAGCTGGGCACGGCGGTGGTGAGCCGCGAGGAAATTATTCGGGATATGCAGTAGGAACCAGGGAGTAGTGAGTAGGAAGTGGTGAGTGGGGAGTGGTTTCACCACTTTCTACTCACTACTGAGGTGCGCAGCACCGCTCCACTTCCTGAAAATAATTTGAAAGGAACAAAAATGTACTACATCGTTACCGGCGCCGCCGGGTTTATCGGTTCCAACCTGGTCAAGGCGCTCAACGAGCGCGGCGAAAACAACATCATCGCGGTGGACAACCTCAAGAACGCCGACAAGTTCAGGAATCTGGCCGATTGCGAAATTGCCGACTATTTGGATAAAGAGGACTTCCTGAAAAAATTGCAGGAAGGCTTTTTCGACGGCCTGGTCAGTGCGGTGCTGCATCAGGGCGCGTGCTCCGACACCATGGAAACCGACGGCCGCTACATGATGGACAACAACTACCAGTACACCCTGGAGTTGCTGAACTACTGCCAGAACGAGGAAGTGCCGTTCCTGTATGCCTCTTCCGCGTCGGTGTACGGTGGCGGCAATGCGTTCCGGGAAAGCCGCGAATGCGAGGCGCCGCTGAACGTGTACGCCTATTCCAAGTTCCTGTTCGACCAGATCGTGCGGCGCCGCTGGCACAAGCGCAACGCGCAGATCGTCGGCCTGCGCTACTTCAACGTGTACGGCCCGCGCGAACAGCACAAGGGGCGCATGGCCTCGGTCGCGTTTCACTTCTTCAACCAGTATCGCGCCGAGGGCAAGGTGAAGCTGTTCGAGGGTTGCGACGGCTACGCCAACGGCGGGCAGTTGCGCGACTTTGTCTCGATAGAGGACGTGGTCAAAGTGAATATGTACTTTCTCGACAACCCGCACAAATCCGGCATCTTTAACCTCGGCACCGGGCAGGCGCAGAGTTTTAACGACGTGGCGGCGGCAACCGTCAACGCGCTGCGCAACGCGGAATCCAAGCCCGCGTTAAGCCTCGCCGAACTGCAACAGCAGGGCCTGATCGAGTACACCCCGTTCCCCGAAGCCTTGCGCGGCAAATACCAGAGCTACACCCAGGCCGACATGACGGCGCTGCGCAACACCGGTTATGCCGAGCCGTTCCTGACCGTCGAGCAGGGTGTGGCGAAGTATGTGGGGCAGATGCTTAAAGCAGCGGGATGATATGTATTCTTCCATAGAAGATTTTGTCGGCAATACGCCGCTGGTCAGGCTCAAGCGCATCCCCGGCGCCACCTCGAACGTCATCCTCGCCAAGCTGGAAGGCAACAACCCCGCCGGTTCGGTGAAGGACCGCCCCGCGCTGTCGATGATCGTGCGCGCCGAGCAGCGCGGCGACATCAAACCGGGTGGCACGCTGATCGAGGCGACCAGCGGCAACACCGGCATCGCGCTGGCGCTGGCGGCGGCGGTGCGCGGTTACAAGATGATCCTGGTGATGCCGGACAACCAGAGTGTGGAACGCTGCCAGACCATGCGCGCTTACGGCGCGGAACTGCTGCTGACGCCGAAGGAAGGCAGCATGGAGCTGGCGCGCGACACGGCGGAGAAACTGCGCGACGAGGGCAAGGGCATCATCCTCGACCAGTTCGCCAATCCCGACAACCCGCTCGCGCATTACGAAGGCACCGCGCCGGAAATCTGGCGCGACACGCAAGGCCGGCTCACGCACTTCGTCAGCAGCATGGGCACCACCGGCACCATCATGGGCTGCTCGCGCTACTTCAAGGAAAAGAATCCCGCCATCCAGATCATCGGCGTGCAGCCCGAAGAGGGCGCGCAGATTCCCGGCATCCGCAAATGGCCGCCGGCCTACCTGCCGAAAATTTACGACGGCAAAAACGTGGACAGCCTGGAATACGTGAACCAGAAAGAGGCAGAGGAAATGACGCGCCGCCTGGCGCGCGAGGAAGGCATCTTCTGCGGCATTTCGTCCGGCGGCGCGCTGGCCGTGGCGCTGCGCATCTCGCAACGGGTCGAGAACGCGACCATTGCGTTCATCGTGTGCGACCGGGGGGATCGGTATCTGAGTACGGGCGTGTTCCCAGCGTAGGGCGGGTTAGCGCAGCGTAACCCGCCGGATGGTTTGAACATTCGGCGCATTACGCCTTACGGCTAATGCGCCCTACGCAGGTTTGAATGCCAACTTAGACACTGCCGAAAATCAAAAACCACTTAACACACGGTAGGTTATTTGGTTATTGTTGGCGCTTAACACCTCTAGGCGAACTGTGCGAAATGTAATGGTCGTAGGTGTGGAATCCAGATCGTAGGTTACGTCTTGAAAAAACGCAGGCCTAGCAAAGTCATTTATATATTCACGATAGGACAACTTGAGCGAACCCTTGGTGATGCCCTGGTAAAGCAACTCGTACTTAAATGAATCGCTACGGGGAATCATTAACTCGGATTTTTCATATGCCAGGGGAGGAGCTATCTCCGATTCAAACCATATCGCTCCCGGTGCAGCCTTAAGTCTTTCGAACTTCCCATCGTTATCGGCATCAATGAAACACGCTGCCGCATGTGGACCAACTAGAGGGTCGATATAAGCGCGCTGTTCAGTGCAGAATGCAGTTTTGTTTTCGACTTCTGCCTTCAGGACGAAGTCGCCATCAGATACAGAAACTCTACCCAAGCCCAATCCAACGGACAAGCCACCTTTTAATCTATATCCGGTTTTGCTCCAATATCTGAACTGGCTATAGATAACCCCACCTACGGGTGCTACCGCTTGCTCACCAATTATCGGTACCGTCCCAATTTTTGAGTCAACGATTGATAATTCTGATACTTTAACGGTGGCGCAACCGCTAAGCGCTAGCGCAATTAATAAAATCAATGCTCGTATATTATTTCCTTCTGTGTCTAACGTAAGTTGGGTGGCAAGAATGCCATAGATTCCGGAACATCTTGCTGCATTAACTGGAACATCGCCTAAAACTCCGCCTGCGCGAACTTCGGTTTGGACAGCGCCGGATTCTGCGCGAAGTAGTGCTTCACGCCGCCGAGGATCGCGTTCGCAATTTTCATCTGATAGTCCTCATCGTTTAGGCGGCGCTCTTCGCTGGGGTTGCTGATGAAGGCGGTTTCGACCAGGATGGACGGGATGTCCGGCGATTTCAGCACGGCGAAGCCGGCCTGTTCGACATGGCCGCGATGCAGGTCGTTGATGTCGCCCAGTTCGTTCAGCACATGCTTGGCGAGTTTCATGCTGTCGTTGATGGTGGCGGTCTGCGACAGGTCGAGCAGGGTGCGCGCGAGGTAGGGGTCTTTCACCGCGATGTTCACGCCGCCGATCAGGTCGGCCTCATTTTCCTTTTTCGCCAGCCAGCGCGCCACGGCGCTGGTTGCGCCGTGTTCGGAGAGCGCGAATACCGATGAGCCTCGCGCGTTCGGTTTGATAAAGGCATCGGCATGGACGGAGATGAATAAATCCGCATTGACCTTGCGCGCCTTGGTGACGCGCCCGATCAGCGGGATGAAGTAATCGCCGTCGCGTATCAGCACGCCGCGCATATTCGGCACTTCATCCACCAGCGTTTTTACCTTGCGCGCAATCGCCAGCGTGACGTTTTTTTCGAGAGAACCATTTTTGCCGCGTGCACCGGGGTCTTCGCCGCCGTGTCCGGCGTCGATTGCGACGATCAGCATACGGGCGCGCAACTCGGGTATGTTTTTGACAGGTGGGGCTGGCAGCTGTGTGTCAACTTTGCCGACGCCCGGCTTTGCGGCCGGCTCGGGTTTTTCTTCGGCGAGAGGTTCTTTTGCGGCGGTCGGTTCCGCTGCAATCTGGGCGGTTGCGGCAGGTGCGCTGGCGGCTTCGGGGATGGGTGCCTTGGGTTGTTCGAGCAAGGCCATCAACGGGTCAAGCGGCTGGGCGGGGTACACGTCCAGCACCAGGCGGTAGCCGTATTCACCGACCGGTTTGAGGATGAACAGCTGCGGCTTGACCTCGCTCTTCAAGTCGAGCACCAAGCGCACCACGCCGGGTTTGAAACGCCCGATGCGCACACTGGTGATGTAGGGATCGTTGTTGCCGATCAGTTTGGCTAACTCGTTGAGCGTGCTGCCGAGCTCAACGTCCTCCAGATCGATGACCAGTCGTTCCGGGTTATGCACGGTGAACATGTTGTGGCGGATGGCCTGTTTGGATTCGAGTGTCAGGCGCGTGTAATCCTGCGCCGGCCAGACGCGCGCCGAGCCGATGGCAATGGCGGCGTGCGCCCCGGATGCCCAAAATAGCGGCAGCCAGCAGAGGGTCAGGAGTGTTGCAAGTTTTACAACTGCTCTAAGAAGCTGTTTAAAAAAATGCTGCGCAACTGTGATGCGGGGTCGTGCGGTGCTCGAAATCCTCATGTGCTCCTGTGCACATTCCGGTTCCTGCGCTCCGGACCCCCCCGCCTGACAGCCGCTCGCTGATTTTTTTAAATAGCTTCTAAGCATTGCTTGCCCGTTCCCGTATTGGCATGGATTTCCGCGTTGCGGCCTTGCTCCAGAATCTCGAACGCAATTTCTATATCGGCTTGCGGGATCAACCCATGAGCCTTTTCCGGCCATTCGATGAAAAAGACATTGCGCCCGTCGAACTCATCGCGGAAGCCGGCCGCTTCCCATTCTTCCTCGTCGTGCAGGCGGTACAGGTCGAAGTGGCGCAAGTCTAACCCGGCGGCCTGGTATGGCTCAACCAGCGTGTAGGTGGGACTTTTCACCCGGCCGGCATAACCCAGCGCATTCAGCATGCCGCGCACCAGCGTGGTTTTTCCGGCACCGAGATCGCCATGCAGATAGATCACCATGCCGGGTTTGAGCCGCGCGGCGAGGCGTTGCGCCAGCGCGAGGGTTGCGTTTTCATCGGCGAGAAGAATGCTGATTCGGCTATCATCCGGACTATGCAAAACGAAGTTCCTCAATCGATAAATTACACCGCGCTTGCCGCACAAATACGCATATGGGCGCATGAGTTAGGCTTTCAGGCCGTGGGTATCAGCGATACCGATCTTTCGGCGGCGGAAGCCGGTCTGCTGGAATGGCTCGCGCTCGGCCTGCACGGCGAGATGGATTATATGGCAAAACATGGTACCAAACGCAGCCGCCCGGCTGAGCTGCTGCCCGGCACGCTGCGGGTGATTTCGTTGCGCATGAACTGTGCGCCGCCCGATGCGCGCGACAGTTGGCAGGTGCTGGAGGAAGGCGAGCGCGCCTTCATTTCGCGCTATGCGCTGGGGCGCGATTACCACAAGGTGATGCGCAACCGTTTGGCGAAACTGGCGGAAAAAATCCGCGCCGAGGTTGCCGAATTTGAAGGACGAGTCTTTACCGACAGCGCACCGGTCATGGAAAAGGAACTGGCACGCAAGGCCGGAATCGGGTGGCGCGGCAAGCACTCCCTGCTGTTGTCGCGCACGCACGGCTCGCGGTTCTGCCTCGGCGAGATTTACGTGAACCTGCCGCTGCCGGCCGATGAGCCGCAGCAGGAGCATTGCGGCACTTGCACGCGCTGCATCGACATCTGCCCGACCCAGGCCATCATCGCGCCGTATCGCGTCGACGCGCGCCGCTGCATCTCCTATCTGACCATCGAACTCAAGGGCAGCATTCCCGATGAGCTGCGCCCGCTGATCGGCAACCGCATCTACGGTTGCGACGATTGCCAGCTGGTGTGCCCGTGGAACAAATTTGCGCAGGCCAGCGTCGAGCCGGATTTCGCCGTGCGGCACGGGCTGGACGATGTGTCGCTGGCGGAGTTGTTCGCGTGGGACGAGGCCGAATTTGACAGCAAGCTGGCAGGCACCGCGATCTATCGTATCGGCCACGAGCAGTGGCTGCGCAACATCGCCGTGGCGTTGGGCAATGCGCCGCAAAGCGCCGCCGTGATTGCCGCCTTGCAATCGCGCGTGGAGCATCCTTCGGAGATGGTGCGCGAACATGTGGCCTGGGCATTGGCGCGCCAGTCTCCAGCCCAATAAACAGGCCTAGTAAATAAACCGCTCCCGCAATTCTTCCAGATTCAACTCGCGCAAAATCTGCTCCAGTCTTTGCCGCGCATTTTTTCTCGGCGCATCCGTGCGGCGCGCGATGATGAGTTCGTTCTTCATCGAGTGTTCCCACCCGACCAGTTCCGTCACCGTGACCTGATAGCCGTGTGCCTCCAGCAGCAGGCAGCGCAGCACGTTGGTGAGGTGGCTGCCGAATTCGCGCGCGTGGATCGGATGCCGCCAGATTTCCGAGAGCGGCGTTTTGCCGAACGACTGGTTCTTGTGCTTGTTCAGCATGGCGGCAACCTCGGCTTGGCAGCAAGGCGCCAGCACGATGAACTTCGCCTGCTTGTGCAATGCGAATTTGATCGCGTCATCGGTGGCGGTGTTGCAGGCGTGCAGCGCGGTGACGACATCGACCTTTCCGGGCAGTTGCGGCGAGTGGATGGATTCCTCCACCGATAAATTCAGGAACGACATGCGCGTGAAGCCCAGCTTTGCAGCCAGCTCGCGGGATTTATCGACCAGCGCCTCGCGGGTCTCGATGCCGTAAATATGGCCGGCTTCGCGCGTTTTCAGGAACAGGTCGTAGAGGATGAAGCCCAGGTAGGATTTGCCCGCGCCGTGATCTGCCAGCGTCAGGTCTTGTCTGGCGGCGAGCACCTCATCGAGCAACGGTTCGATGAAATGATATAGATGGTAAACCTGCTTCAGCTTGCGCCGGCTGTCCTGGTTGAGCTTGCCGTCGCGCGTCAGGATGTGCAGCTCCTTGAGCAATTCGACGGACTGGCCGGGTTTGATTTCGGGGATGGACGTGGCGTTCACAGGTATGGTATTCGGCGTATTGTTGAATTGCTTCCGGGTCATGCTGCCCCGGTTGGCTTGGCGCGTGTTCGGCGGCGAATAATAGCGTGTTTCATGGGCAGCGTGTTGTGCGGGCTGTGACGCAATTGGCCGTGTCAAGGTAGAATCCGGTCAGGCATTTGGGGTGGGCAGCGATGATATTGTCGCTCAGGCTTCAGTCCGAATATTTTGAAGTAATCGCATCGAATAATTTACAAGGCGGGGAATGACATGACAAAGCGATTGGCAATGGCGATATTTTTCGGACTCGTGGCGAGCAACAGCGTATTTGCGGAGGAGGAAAAAGTGCCGGACTGGAATGCGGAAACGCTGTCCGGCAATTGGGGCGGGGCGCGTTCCAGTCTCTACGACAAGGGCATCACGGTGGAGCTGACCCACAAGAGCGACATGCTGGCGAACACGTCGGGCGGTGTCGCTCGCGGCGCGGTTGTGCTGATGAACAGCGAGGCTGCGGTCAATATGGATCTGGGCAAACTGGCCGGCTGGGATGCCACCACCGCCTTCATCCAGTATCACGTCCAGCACGGCAACAAATCCATCAATAATTATGCCGGCAGCTTTGCCGGGGTGGACAACATCGAGACGGGCACCAGCACCGGACAGTTCTATCAGGCATGGCTGCAAAAGAATTCAGCCGACGACAGCCTGTCGGTGCTGGCAGGGTTGTATGCGATCGACTCCGAGTTTTATGTTACTGAAACATCCGGCCTGTTCCTGCAGCCTCCCTACGGCATGTCGGCCGAAATGGCGCAGACCGGGCAGAATGGCGATGGCCCACCAGTATTCCCGCTGGGCGCACTGGCGGTGCGCGTGAAATACGCCTCGTCCGGCTATTATGTGCAAGGCGCCCTGACCGACGGCATACCGGGCAATCCCAATAATCCGCAGGGCACGCATATCAGGCTGGACAAGGGCGACGGTTCGCTTGCCGTCGTCGAGCTCGGTATCAATACATCGGAAGAGGGCAAGCCCTTCAACAAGACCGCTGTCGGCTTGTGGCGCTATTCGGCGCGCGCCGCTGATCTGGTAACTGGCGGTCCGCGTCGTGATGAGGGATTCTACGTTCTGGCGGAACGCACCCTGCGCGCCGAACAGGGTGATTCCGCACAGGGCTTGTCCGGCTTCGTCCGTTTCGGCACGGTCAACAAGGATGTCTATCAGGCGGACTGGTCTGGCAGCCTCGGGTTGATTTACCAGGGACTGTTTGACGGGCGCGACGACGACACTGCCGGGATTGCCGTGACCACCAGCCATGCCAGCAGCAAGCATCGCCAGCTTAATGCGTCCGATTCATCCGAGACCATGGTCGAGATTACCTACCGCGCGCAATTGCAGCCGTGGCTGTCCGTGCAGCCGCTGGTGCAGCGCATTTTCAATCCCAACATGGATGCGGCCTTGCGGGATGCATGGGTGGCCGGTATGCGGCTTGAAGTGGCCTTCTAAGGGTTGGTTGCTTGGCTTTCTCGGCTTTAAATCATCAATTTTATCGGCATGCATTGTGGACTCGTTGTCATGCCGCACTAACAAAATGCACATAGTATTTGACGAGGCCGGAATGCTTTGCTATAGTTCTCTCCTTCGCTGACGCGGGGTGGAGCAGCTCGGTAGCTCGTCGGGCTCATAACCCGAAGGTCATAGGTTCAAATCCTGTCCCCGCAACCCCCAGATTTCAGATAGTCATCTGGGCAGCCGCTCTTTAAAAAACAAACGAACAATCGACGAGTGTAGGTGCTTGGTTTTTGGGAAGT
>JAHRYS010000006.1 GCA_020621985.1 Candidatus Ferrigenium altingense
GAATACCGGCCTGTCACGCCGGGGGTCGCGGGTTCGAGTCCCGTCCACTCCGCCAAATCAAGGCGAACGCAAGTTCGCCTTTTTCACATCTGTTCCTTTTAAATCAATAAGCCGGTGTTATCACTATGTTTGATTTTGTCCATGAAAAAAAGCGGTTGGTGCAGATTGTGCTGGCGCTCATCATCTTGCCGTTTGCATTCTGGGGGGTAGATTCATACAACCAATCCGGGAATACGGCAGAAGTGGCTGCTACGGTGAATGATACAAAGATTACTCAGCAAGAGTTTGAAAATGCGCTGCGACAACAGCAGGACCGTTTGCGCCAAATGCTGGGTGCCAATTTTGATGCGGCGGTGCTTGATAATCCCGAAATGAAGCATGCTGTGATAGACAATCTGGTTGCGCAGCGCTTGCTGGTTGAGCGCGCCAAGGCTGCCGGCCTGGCAGTTAGTGACGAGCAGATGGCCCAGGTTATCCAGGGGATAGAAGCGTTTCAGGATAACGGGAAGTTCGATAAAAAACGTTATGAGGCTGCGCTGGCAAATCAGAATATGTCGCCGTTGATGTTCGAGGCGCGCCTGCGTGGCGAGTTGCTCGGGCAGCAGATGCGCGATGCTTACGTGCAAAACGGGTTCGCATCGAATGAGGTGACCGGCAATGTTATCCGCCTGAATGAGCAACAACGGGTGGTGAGCGCCTCGCCTATATCATTTCAGCCCTTTATGGCGCAGGTAAAAGTGGACGAGGCCGCGCTGAAAAAATATTACGAGCAAAATCAAAAAGAGTTTCATGTTCAGGAGCAGGCCAAGGTCGAGTATGTAAAGCTCTCGGTGGATAATTTGCTGGCCAAGGTCGAGGTAAAAACCGAGGAGGCTCGCAAGTATTACGACGAGCACCAGAGCGATTTTGGCACGCCGGAAGAGCGCCAGGCGGCGCATATTCTGGTTGCGGTAGCCGCCGCCGCGCCGCAAGCCGAACAGGATGCCGCCAAGGCAAAGGCCGAACAGTTGCTGCAACAGGCCAGAAAAAATCCCGCAGGATTTGCCGAGCTGGCTAAGTTAAATTCGCAAGATCCCGGCTCCGCCGCGAATGGCGGCAGCCTTGGATTTTTTGGTCGCGGCATGATGGTCAAGCCATTCGACGATGCCGCCTTTACGCTGAAGCAAGGCGAAATCAGCGGGTTGGTGAAATCGGATTTCGGCTATCACATTATCAAGCTGCTTGCGGTCAAACCAGCCAGGCTTTTGCCGTTTGACGAGGCGCGTGAAAGCATCACCAATAAACTGCGCCAGCAGAAAGCCGTCGACCTGTTTGCCGAGCTGGCGGAGAAATTCAGCAATACCGTCTATGAGCAAAGCGATACCCTGAAGCCGGCGGCCGATTTGGCTGGAGCGAAGATTGAACAGAGCGGATGGCTGGTTAAGGGCGTGGCTGCGGGCGAGCCTTGGACGGCAAAAATGCTGCAGGCGGTTTTTACCGATGAAACCGTGAAAAACAAGCGCAACACCGCTGCGATTGAAGTGGCGGCCAATACGCTGGTTGCCGCGCGGATTATTGATTACAAACCAGCCGCCACGCGTGCGTTGGGCGAAGTGCAGGAAATGGTTCGCCAGAAATTGCTGCATCAACAGGCGCTGGAGTTGGCCGCCAAGCAGGGCAAAATGCTGCTGGAGCAATTGCAACGCGGCGATAAGCCCGCGCTGAACTGGACTGCTGCCCAGACTGTCACCCGCGCGCAACATGGCTCGCTGGACAAGGAATTGGTACGAAAAATATTCCAGGCGGATGCAGCCAAGTTGCCGCGGTATGTCGGGGCGGAAACGCCGCAAAACGGCTATATGTTGCTGCGTATCGATGCCGTCAAGGAAGGCGACAAGCCTGACGATGCGAAGCGTGCCGGCTATGCACAAAAGCTGCGCCAACTGACGGGCGAGGAAATGTTCCGAGCTTATCTGGCCGATACCAGACAACAGGCGACCATCAAAGTGAATTTGCCTGCGGCGGCGCCAAAGAATGAAACAGGGCAGCCCTGATTCACTGTAAGGAAAACAACAAGAACGCCACCCGAGGGTGGCGTTTTCATTGGGTGGCGGCAGTGCCGGTTATGCCTCAGTTGTGCCCAAGGCGGTGGTGTTGAAACCGCCGTCCACGTAGCTGATCTCGCCGGTGATGCCGCTGGCCAGATCGCTGCACAGGAACGCGGCGGCATTGCCCACTTCCTCGATGGTTACATTGCGCTTGAGCGGCGCGTGCTTCTCGTTGTAGCTGAGCAATTTGCCGAAGTCGGCGATGCCGGCCGCGGCCAGCGTCTTGATCGGCCCGGCAGAGATACCGTTCACGCGTATCCCCTTGCGCCCGAGTTGCATCGCCAGGTAACGCACGCTGGCCTCCAGGCTGGCCTTGGCCATGCCCATGACATTGTAGTGCGGCATGGTGCGTACGGCGCCGAGATAGCTCAGCGTCAACAGCGCCGCATTGCGCCCTTCCATCATCGGCAAAGCGGCTTTGGCCAGAGCCGGAAAGCTGTAGGCGCTGATGTCATGGGCGATATGAAAAGCCTCGCGGCTGAGTCCATCCAGAAACTCGCCGTCCAGCGCCTCGCGCGGTGCGTAGGCAATAGAGTGAACAAAGCCGTCAAATCCATCCCAGTGTTTGCCCAGATCGGCAAATAACTTGGCGATGTCATCATCGCTGCCGACGTCGCATTGGAAAACCAGTTCGCTGCCAAACCCCTTGGCCATCTCCTCCACACGGCCGCGCACCCGTTCGCCCTGATAGGTGAAAGCGAGTTCCGCGCCTTCGCGGTGCATGGCTTGTGCGATACCGTAGGCGATAGAGCGGTTGCTGATCATGCCGGTAATCAGAATGCGTTTATTGGCCAGAAATCCCATGCTGTTCCTCTATAAAATGCTCGATAAAAGGTGCGCGATTATAACTGCAAATGCATCCCGCTGATGCAATCGTATATAATCCCACGCTGTTCAATTTCAGGTTTTTCCATTCATGCTGGAAGTCAGCAATCTTGCGTGCAGCCGCGGCGATCATCGCTTGTTTTCCGGATTGAACTTTGCGTTGCATCCTGGGCAAATCATGCAGGTGCAAGGCGCGAATGGCAGCGGCAAAACCAGCTTGTTGCGTATGCTGTGCGGCTTCATGATGCCGGATGAGGGAACGATCAACTGGTGCGGCGGGAACACCCGCGATCTGGAAGAAGATTATTATGCCGAGGTGCTGTATCTCGGACATTTGAACGCGATCAAGGATGAGTTGAGTGCGCTGGAAAATTTGCTGATTTCGGCCGGCCTTTCGGGGGTCGAGTTGGATGAAAAGGAAGCGCTGGTCGCGTTGCGCCGCATGGGTTTGCGCGGTCGCGAGAGGTTGCCGACCAAGGTGCTTTCGCAAGGCCAGCGGCGGCGCGTGGCGCTGGCACGCCTGCTGGTCAGCGATGCCAGGCTGTGGATACTGGATGAACCTTTGACCGCGCTGGATGTCGGAGCCGTGGCGTTGATTCAGGAGCTGATGGCGGAACATTTGGCGCGGCAGGGGATGGTGATTTTTACCACGCACCAACCGCTGCAGGTGGACGGGGTGGAAATGCGCAGTTTGTCGCTGTCATGATGGTTGCAACGGGCATGAAGAAATCGTCAATGCTTGATTTACTGGTGCTGGTGATACGGCGCGATCTGGTGCTGGCGATGCGCCGCCGCGCGGACGTGCTCACCACATTGATTTTTTTCGTGATGGTGGTCAGCCTGTTTCCGTTGGGCGTCGGGCCGGAAATGAACATGCTGCGCAAGATGGCTGCGGGCGTATTGTGGGTGGCGGCGCTGCTGTCTTCGATGCTGTCGCTGGGACGCTTGTTCTCGGCCGATTATCTGGACGGCACGCTGGAACAAATGATGCTGGCGCCGCAGTCGTTGTCGATGCTGGTGCTGGGCAAGATGGCAGCGCACTGGATGGTGTCCGGTTTGCCGCTGGTACTGATGGCCCCGGTGCTGGGTTTGCAGTTTGATATGCCGGTGCAGGCGCTGGGCGTGTTGATTATTGGCCTGCTGCTGGGGACGCCGGTATTGAGTATGGTCGGTGCGATCGGCGCGGCATTGACGCTGGGCTTGCGCGGTGGCGGGGTGCTGTTGTCGCTGTTGGTGTTGCCGCTGTGCATTCCGGTGCTGATTTTCGGTACCGGGGCGGTCGAAGCGGTTTCAACCGGGTTAAGCGCGGTGTCGCACCTGTCCTTGTTGGGCGCGTTGCTGGTGTTTGCGCTGGTGTTCACCCCGTGGGTGACGGCGCAGGCGTTGCGTATTTCGATGGAGTAATAAGTTGGCAATAAACTGGTTTAAATATTCTGCACCGACGACCTTTTATGGTTTAGCCGGGAAACTGATTCCGTGGTTCGCGATTTCTTCTGCGATATTGTTCGTCGTCGGTTTGTATATCGGCTTTGCGGTCGCGCCGGCTGATTACCAGCAAGGCGAGTTTTACCGCATCATTTTCATTCATGTGCCGTCTTCGATCTTGTCCATGTTTCTTTATCTGGTCATGGCGGGCTATGCGGCGCTGGGGTTGATTTTCAATACCCGCCTCTCGGCCATGATGGCCACCGCCATCGCGCCCACCGGCGCGCTGTTCGCCTTCATTTCGTTGTGGACCGGCGCATTGTGGGGCAAGCCGATGTGGGGCGCGTGGTGGGTCTGGGATGCTCGCCTGACTTCCGAGCTCATCCTGCTGTTCCTGTATCTGGGGTTCATCGCGCTGCACGCCTCGATCGACGACCCGCGCCGTGCCGACCGCGCCAGCGCGTTGCTGGCGATCGTGGGCTCGGTGAACGTGCCGATCATTTATTTTTCGGTGAAGTGGTGGAATACCCTGCATCAGGGCTCGACCATCAAGTTCAGTGGCACCTCCATGCATGTTGCGATGCAGCAGGCCATGTTCATCACGCTGGCGGCCTGCTGGCTGTACGCGATTGCGGTGGTGCTGGCGCGCGTGCGCAGCATCATCCTGGAGCGCGAGCGGAATACCACCTGGATTACTGAATTGCCGGAGGTGCGGTCATGACACGGTGCGCGAATGCGTCTGGTGCGGGAATGACCGCATTGCACCTCCAACTGCAATCTGCTGGTTTCATCAGTAACATGTCGGAGGTGCAACAATGAGCGGTCTGGATATCTGGATGCGGGAAAACCCGCTCGCCTATGTTTGGCTGGGTTCGTACGCCGTGGCAATGCTCATTTTTGCGATTGAAATTGCGATGGTGGTTCACAAACGAAAAATTACCTTGCAGCAGGTGCGCCTGATGCGCGAGGCGGAAGACGAAGCCGAGGGAAATGATTGATTATGAAACCGCGCCAGAAAAGATTCGTGTTTATCGCCGTTGCCGTTGCCGCATTGGCTGTGGTCGTCGGCTTGGTGCTAAACGCACTGGAAAACAATGTCAGCCTGTATTTCACGCCGACCCAGGTGTTTAACAACGAGGCGCCGCACGGGCGCAGCTTCCGCATCGGCGGCCTGGTTCAGGAAGGCAGCGTGAAGCGCGAGGCGGATGGGTTGACGGTGAATTTCGTGATTACCGACAAACACAAAAGCATACCGGTCGTTTTCAAGGGCATCCTGCCGGACTTGTTCACGGAGGGCAAGGGCGTGGTCGCGCAGGGCAGGGTAGAGGCCGATGGTGTGATGCGCGCCGACGAGGTGCTCGCCAAGCATGACGAGAACTATATGCCACCCGAGGCCGCCGACGCGTTGAAAAAAGCCGAGAGCGCGAACGCTTCCGCTGCTGCGGCAGATCCGGCAAGCGCACCTGCGGCAACTGCCGCAAAATAACTTTGAAAGCTTCAGCATGATTCCAGAGATTGGTCATTTCGCGTTAATTGTTGCATTGTTTTTGGCTTGTTGCCTGGGCGTGTTGCCGATCATCGGCGCGGCGCGGGACAGCGCTGTATTGATGGGCGCCGCGCGCCCGCTGGCATATGGCCAGTTTGTGTTTCTTGCCATTGCATTTGGCTGTCTGACCTACGCATTCGTCGTCAACGATTTTTCCGTGCTGTATGTGGCGCAGCATTCCAATTCCCAGCTGCCCGTCGCCTATCGCGTGGCCGCCGTGTGGGGCGGGCATGAAGGCTCGCTGTTGCTGTGGGCGTTCCTTCTTGCCGGATGGGTATTGGCCGTTGCGGTATTCAGCAAACACCTGCCGGAAGAAATGGTGGCGCGCGTGCTGGGCGTGATGGGGCTGGTCGCGGTGGGCTTCCTGCTGTTCATGCTGTTCACCTCGAACCCGTTCGACCGCCTGTTGCCCGCCGCTGTCGACGGGCGCGACCTGAATCCGTTGCTGCAGGATCCCGGCCTGGTGATCCACCCGCCGATGCTGTACATGGGCTATGTGGGCTTCTCGGTGGCGTTTGCGTTTGCCATCGCCGCCTTGCTTGGCGGCAGGCTGGACGCTACCTGGGCGCGCTGGTCGCGCCCGTGGACGACCGTGGCATGGGTGTTCATGACCGGCGGCATCGCGCTGGGCAGCTGGTGGGCCTATTACGAATTGGGCTGGGGCGGCTGGTGGTTCTGGGACCCGGTGGAGAATGCCTCGTTCATGCCGTGGCTGGTCGGCACCGCGCTGATCCACTCGCTGGCGGTGACCGAAAAGCGCGGTGCGTTCAAGAGCTGGACGGTGCTGCTGGCCATCGCGGCGTTCTCGCTGAGTCTGATGGGCACCTTCCTGGTGCGTTCCGGCGTGCTGACCTCGGTGCATGCGTTTGCCACCGATCCCAAGCGCGGTATTTTCATCCTGTCTTTCCTGGTGATCGTGATCGGCGCATCGCTGCTGCTGTTTGCGTGGCGCGCGCCGAAAATCGGCCTGGGCGGCAAATTCGATTTGCTGTCACGCGAATCGCTGTTGTTGTCGAACAACGTGCTGTTGTCGGTCGCTGCGGCCTCGGTGTTCATCGGCACGCTTTACCCGTTGTTCATGGATGCGCTCGGTCAAGGCAAGCTGTCGGTCGGCCCGCCGTATTTTCACGCGGTGTTCGTGCCGTTGATGGTGCCGATGGTGCTGTTGATGGGGCTGGGCCCGCTCGCGCGCTGGAAGAAATTTTCTATGCCGGAACTGGTTCGGCGCGTGCGCTGGGCATTTGCCAGCGCCGTGCTGATCGCGCTGCTGTTGCCGCTGACCATGGGCAAATGGACCGCCGTGATCGCGCTTGGCCTGCTGCTCGCGTTCTGGATTATCGCGTCGGTGCTGTTAAGCCTGCGCGAGCGGCTGGCCGGGCATGGCAATTTTATGCAACGGGCGCGCGGCCAATCGCTAAGCTATTACGGCATGCAGTTTGCGCATCTCGGCGTGGCGGTGTTCATCATCGGTGTAACGCTGGTGAAAGGCTACGAAACCGAACGCGATGTGCGCATGGATGTCGGCGATACGGTGCCGGCAGGCGGCTACGAATTCCGCTTTAACGGCGTCACGGAAACGCAAGGCCCCAATTATGTGGCTGCGCAGGGGCGGATATCGGTCAGCAAGAATGGCAAGCTGGTTACCGAGTTGTACCCGGAAAAACGCCAATACAACGTATCCGGCATGCCGATGACCGAAGCGGCGATCGACACCGGCTGGCTGGGCGATTTGTACGTGTCGCTGGGCGAACCGATACCGGACAGCAACGGGGCATGGGCGGTGCGCGTCTACATCAAGCCGTTTGTCGACTGGATCTGGGCGGGATGTCTGTTGATGGCGCTGGGCGGTGTGCTGGCGATCAGCGACCGCCGCTACCGCCTGCACCGGAAGGCCGGAGCGGCGAAGCGGGGGGCGGAAGGCAAATCTGCCACAGGCAACATATTGGCGACTGAGGGCAAACAATCATGATGCGTTTCATCCTTCCGTTTGTGGTTTTCCTGATCATGGCGGCTTTCATGTATGTCGGGCTGGGGTTGAATCCGCACGAAGTGCCCTCGCCGCTGGTCGGCAAAACGGCTCCCGCATTTACGCTGCCGCAACTGCATGAGCCGGCCAAACAGTTTTCGCCTCAGGACATGAAGGGCAAAGTGTGGCTGTTCAACGTGTGGGCTTCGTGGTGCACGGCTTGCGAGAATGAACACCCGGTATTTTTGGAATTGTCGCGCCAGAACCTGGTGCCGATTTACGGCATGGACTACAAGGACAAGCGGGAGGACGGAGAAGCCTGGTTGCGCAAGCATGGCAATCCCTATGCGCTGGTCGTGTCCGATGCCGAAGGCCGTGTCGGTATCGATTACGGCGTGTACGGCGTGCCGGAAACTTATGTGATCGACAAGCAGGGCGTCATTCAGCACAAGCATATCGGCGCAGTGACACCGAAAATCCTGGACGAAAAAATTATCCCGCTGGTCAAGGAGCTGCAAGCAAAATGAAAAAGTGCCTGCTGATGTTGCTATTGTGCTTATTGCCGGCCTTTGCTTATGCCGGCGAAGCCAAGGATATGGCTGCCGATCCGGTGCTGGAGAAGCGCATGATCGGCCTGGCGGAGAATTTGCGCTGCCTGGTTTGCCAGAATGAGTCGCTGGCCAGCTCGCATGCCGATCTCGCCGAAGACCTGCGCCGCGAAGTGCGCGAGCAAATGCAGAAGGGCCTGAGCGATCAGGAAATCATCGATTACCTGGTTTCCCGTTACGGCGATTTCGTGCTGTATGACCCGCCGGTGAAAAAATCCACGCTGGTGCTCTGGTATGGCCCGTTCGCATTGCTGCTGGCAGGCGCCGGCATGCTGATCTACCAATTGCGCAAGCGCAAGAGCCAGGTTCCGGAAGCCGAATTGTCCGCTGAAGAAGCGCAACGCGCCGCGTCCCTGTTGGAAGAAACTCCCGCGTCATCGAATCAATCGAAAGATAAACAAGCATGACCTTATTCTGGATAGCCTGCGCAGTGTTGCTGATAGTGGCGCTGCCGTTCGTGATATTGCCCCTGTGGCGCAGCACCGGCGGCACTAACGCCGGTAACGATAACGAAATCCAGCGCGATGCCGCCAATCTGGAAATTTTGCGCGATCAGTCGGCGGAACTCGAAGCCGATTTGCGCGACGGGCTGTTGGCGCAGGATGCCTACGAACAAGGCAAGCGCGAGTTGCAGGCGCGCCTGCTGGAAGAGGTCAAGACTACCGGGCAGACACTCAAGCCGCCGCGCCATCCCGCCAAGGCGCTGGCGATCGTGCTGGCGATATTGCTGCCGTTATTCAGCGTGCCGCTCTATCTCACGCTAGGCAATACCAAAGCCTTGTTGCCGCAACAGGAAACCGGCGTGGCAGGCGAATTCGGCGTGATCCGTTCCGAAGCCAAGCTGCAAGAGCTGGAAAAGAAACTGGAACAGCAACCGGAAAACCCGGACGGATGGGTGGTGCTGGCGCGCTCCTACAGCGAGCTGCAACGCTTCCCCGATGCGGTGCGCGCCTATGGGCAACTGGTCAAACTGGTGCCCGACGAAGCGCAGATATGGGCGAGTTACGCCGACGTTTATGCGATGACCAACAACCAGTCGCTGTTGGGCGAGCCAACCAAGTTCCTCAACAAGGCACTGGAACTGGACGGCAACAACACCATGGCATTGGCGTTGTCGGGCTCTGCGGCGATGGAGCGCGGCGACTATGCTGCGGCCATCACGCACTGGACAAAACTGGCCGATCTAATGCCGCCGGATAATTCCGAATTACAAATGATCCGCGACGGCATTCAGCAAGCACGCCAATTTCTTGCGATGCAAAAAGGCGGCAAGGCGGCAAAACTGCCTGCCGGCAAAGCTCCGTAAAAAGCGGCGGCCAAGCCCGGCGGCAATCAATCGACGGGCGTCATCAAACCGGGTGCCAAGGGCTTGAATATCGTGATTGATACGGTTGTGCAATAACTGTCGGCGCTGTTTCGCGATCAGGCAGTACAGTTAAGAGAAGTTGGCGCCAGATCGGATTGTTGCGCTGGAGTCCCGCTGATCGAAGGGGACGGTTTATTCAGGATCAGAAAGCTCGTGCATAACCCGGGCGAACTGTTCGATATGCGCGGTGAATATATCTACAACAGCGGGGTCGAAATGCTTTCCGGCATTTTCTCTCAGGAAGACTGAGGTCTTTTCGAGCGGCCATGGCTCCTTGTAGGGGCGGCGGGTGGTAAGGGCATCGAACACGTCGGCAATTGCGACAATACGCCCCTCAACCGGGATCGATTCACCCATCATCCCCTTGGGGTAGCCGGTACCGTCCCAGCGCTCATGATGGTTCAATGCGATGCTGGCCGCCATTTGGATCAGCATCGAGTCATGACCATACTCTCCCAGGAGTTGAAGGCCCTTGGTGGTGTGCGAATTCATTATCTCGCGTTCCGCCTCATCCAATCGCCCGTTTTTATGCAGGATGCTATCCGGAATGCCGATCTTTCCAATGTCGTGCAATGGGGCCGCTTTTTCGATCAGGAAGCAAAGCTCCGGAGGCAGGCCGATCCCCTCAGCCAATATCCGGCTGTAGCGCCCGACCCGGGCTACATGTCGCCCGGTTTCGTTATCCCGCATCTCGCCCGCCAGCGCCAATAAATACACAAGCAGATCGTTAGCCTTATTTAACTCGTCAGTGCGCTTTACAACCTCCCTTTCCAACTGTTCGGCGAGTTGAGTTTGAATTCTGAGAGCGCGCTGAACCCCCAATAAGTTACGTACACGCAACACGACTTCCAGCTGATCGAAGGGTTTTCCAATGAAGTCGTTAGCGCCGACTGTCAGTGCGTGCGTGCGAACTTCCTTGTCCCGCAGGCCAGTTATAACCAGAATTGGAAAATTTCTCTGGCTTGGAAACTCCGCAGCTATTGCGTTCATGACATCGAAGCCGGTCATGTGCGGCATTTCGATATCCAGGATCAGAAGATCGATATCCCCCTTTCTTTCTTTGAGAAAGGGGACGACCTTGCGCGGGTCGGTAAAACTATGGATGTTCTTAATCCCTTCACTTTCGACCAGCTTCGATAAAATCATCACATTGGTGATCGAGTCATCGCAGATCGCAATTGAAGAGTTTGATAAATCATGTATGTCCATTGCCGGTCGCCTTGGATGCTTTAACTTGCTGCCATAATAATGCAGCTACTGGTAATGAGAAAGATGGGCGTGTCGAGATGTGTGGCTTCAGTATGTTTACTGGCGGCCACAAATATTATTGAAGCAAGTAACTGTAATACAGGACTCTGCTTTAATATTCGTTATGGCAGTAAATCAGATAGCGGTAAATAACTATGGGTACTATCCGTCAAATCAAGCGGAATGACAATTTTCTTTTTAGCGATTCGTTGATTATTGATCAATTAATCAAAACAAGAAAAAAGACCTGCATCACTGCAAGTCTTTATCTATCTGGCTCCCCGACCTGGACTCGAACCAGGGACCTGCGGATTAACAGTCCGTCGCTCTACCGACTGAGCTATCAGGGAATGAAGAGGTGCGCATGATAGAGATTTTGCCTTGCCCGGTCAACCTTAAGTTTGGCTTCTTATGAGGTTATTGAAGCGTATTCTGGTTGGTTTGCTCGCCTTGCTGATGCTGGCAATGACGGCGGCTTACCTGATTCCGCTGGACACTTATGTGCCGGAGGTGGAGCGAGCCCTGGGCGAGCAGTTGCATGAGCCGGTCAGTATCCAGCATCTCCGCATTGCCGCGCTGCCTTTGCCGCATCTTGAGTTGCAGGAGGTGCGTCTGGGCGGGCAGGAAGGGATAGTCGCCCGATCGATAAAGGTGGAGCCGGATTTGCCCGCCCTGCTGGCTGGCGAGGTGGTGATGCGGCGTATTCTGGTGCAGGATGGAACGGCAAGCCTTGTGCAAGTGCGCAAACTGGCGGGAACCCTTGCCATGGCTCCCGCTACAGCGCAACGCGTGGCGCTGCGCAAGTTGCAGCTGTCCGGAATGATGCTGTTAACTCCGGGAATGGCGTTGGGGCCGATTGAAGGCAAGCTGGAGTTCGCGCGGGCCGGGGAATTGGAGCGCGCGTGGTTTGCGATGGACGAACAAAAGATAACGGCGGTATTGTTGCCGTTGCCCGAGCAGCATTTTTCTGTAAAGGCGCAAGCACATGCCTGGGTTTCACCACAACTCCCGCAATTGCCGCTGGACGATCTGCAGATAGAGGGGGTGCTGGGCGAACAGGATTTTGTCGCACAGAAATTTGCCGTCGCAGCGCGCGGCATTCGCGTGTCAGGTTCCGGCAAGGTGGAATTCTCGGATGGTTGGCGCATACAGGCAGCACTGGCCCAAATTGACGCGCCGCTGGAGCAGGTAATGGCCTTGCTGGAAAAGCCGGTCGAGCTGACCGGCGCGATCTCTGCGAAGGGTGCGCTTAGCGGCAAGGCGAGCACTTTGGGCGCGCTGAAAGATAATTTCCGGTTTTCCGGCGAAGTGCTGATCAGCCATGCCACAGCACGCATTGCTGAGGGTTTACGGCATCCGCTGGTGTTCGATCAAATCAAGGCGCGTGTTGCGGTACAGCCGGAACATCTGGAGTTGAACGCACTGGAGGCGAGGCTGTATGGCGGCAAACTATCGGGGAAGATGAGCATCAATCGCAGGGATACCGTACTGGCCGCAGAAGTTGCCGTAAACGGAATTGCCATGCAATCCCTGGTGGAAGCCCTTACCAATGAGGTGTTGTTTACCGGCAACATGGATGGTGCGGCAAAATTTTCCATGCGGCTGGATGAGTTTGAGCGCTTTCCGGAAAACATGCAGTTGGCCGGAAATTTTCACCTGCGTAACGGCGTGCTGACCAAAGTGGATTTGGCGCAAGCGGCAAGCAATCCCGGCAAGACCAGCACTGCGGGAGGCGCGACCCGATTCGATGATTTGACCGGCTTGCTCAACGTGGATGCGAGTGGTTATCATTTCAGGAAATTAAAAATCGTATCCGGTTCGCTGAATGCCGAGGGCAGAGTGGACGTCAGTCCTTCATTGCAGCTTGGCGGAATGCTGGATACCGATGTCAAAGGAACGGCTGGCCTGGTCAGCATGCCGATGGTGGTTTCGGGTACGCTGAACAACCCGGTCGTCAGGCCAAGCAAGTCGGCATTGGCGGGCGCCGCGGTGGGTACGGCGATTTTGGGGCCCGGACTCGGAACGGCGGTGGGAATCAAGATCGGCGGATTCCTGAACAAGCTGTTTGGCAAGAATGACGACAAAAGCAGCAACAAGGATGCAGCACCCAAGCCGCCCGCAAAGAAGTGATTTGCAACTAAACTAAAGCACGCTATCAGTTAGAATGCGACATGGACAGTAATACTATTTTTATCAAAACCGGCAAAGGCGAAGATGAGATGCGCAACCAGAGTGCGCATCTGGTTGGGGATATTAAGCGCGCCTTGTTGATGGTGGATGGGACCGCAACTTTTGGCGAAATCAGCAAGCGTGCCGCGCCCAGCTTGCGCAGTGTTCTCGATGAAATGTTCAAGGAGCTGGAGAAGGGCGGTTTCATTCAGGACAAAGCCAAGGCCAAGGCCAAGGCTGGCAGCATTCCCAAGATGGGTGCCCCGCTCAAGATGGCTGCCCCGCTCAAGAAGCCGGTGGATGAAGGTGTCGAAGAATTGGATTTTACCGCCGCGTTTCGCGCGCCCTCTGCGGATATGCTCGCAGCCGAGGCAAAGAAGGCAGAGGCGGCAAAACTGAAAATGGCAGATGAAGCCAAGGCGCACGCCGAGACGGAAGCCAAAGCCAAGCGGGAAATCGAAGCGGCGAAACTAAAGGCGCAAGAGGAAGCGGCGCACCAAAAAGCTGAACAAGAAGCGGCGCGTGCTCGCGCCGAACTTGAGGCGGCCAAGGCCAAGGCCGAGGCTGAAGCCCGTACAGAGGCTAAGGCCAGGCAGGAAATCGAAGCGGCGAAATTAAAGGCGCAACGGGAAGCGGAGGAAGCTCGCCTCAAGGCTGAACGGGAGGCTGCCAAAGCGCGCGAGGAAGCCGAACGCCGTGCCAGGGAAGAAGCGGAAGCCGCGCGAGTGAAGGCGGAGCAAGAGGCCGCACGAGTGCGTGCCGAGCTGGAAGCGGCAAAAGCGAAAGCCGAGGCGGAGGCGAAGGCGCGTGCCGAAGCGGAAGCTAAAGCCAGACAGGAAATCGAAGCGGCGAAATTAAAGGCGCAACAGGAAGCGGAGGAAGCTCGCCTCAAGGCTGAACGGGAAGCTGCCAAAGCGCGTGAAGAAGCCGAACTTGCCAGGCAGAAAGCGGCAGCCGAAGCCAGGGCGCGCGAAGAGGCCGAGCGCCGTGCCAGGGAAGAAGCGGAAGCTGTGCGTGTGAAGGCGGAACAAGAGGCCGCACGCGTGCGAGCCGAGCTGGAAGCGGCAAATGCAAAAGCCGAGGCGGAGGCGAAAGCCAGAGAAGAGGCGGAGCGCCGCTCACGGAAAGAAGCAGAGGCGGCAAAATTAGAGGCGCAGCAAGAGGCCGAAGCACGCCTCAAGGCTGAACAGGAAGCCGCCAAAGCACGCGAGGAAGCCGAACTGGCCAGACGACAGGCGGCAGCGCGCGAAGAAGCCGAGCAACGCACCAAGCAAGAAGCCGCAGCCGCGTTGAAAGCGCAGCAGGAAGCAGAAACCACCAAGCCGAAGACAGCCGCTTATCAGGCCGCACGTTCTACCAGCGCGACGGTGTTGTTTTTCGACGTGGTCGGCTATACCAAGCAAACTGTCAATAAACAGATCGAAATCAAGAAACAATTCAATCAATTAGTCACCGATTGTCTGGACGCGCGGGGAGATGACGAACGCATCATCCTGGATACCGGGGATGGCGCGGCAATAGGCTTTTTGCAGCATCCGGAAGATGCGCTGGAAGTGGCGATGCAATTCCGCAAGACGGTGATGGCCAATCAGCACAAGGATTACCCGGACCTGAAAGTACGCATCGGCATTCATCTTGGCCCCGTCAATATCGCCAAAGACATGAACGGCCGGAGCAACATGGTCGGCGACGGGATCAACGACGCGCAACGCGTGATGAGTTTTGCCGGCATCGATCAGGTTTATATTTCCCGCGCCTATTACGATTTCGTTTCGCGCCTCAGCGACGAATATGACAACCTGTTCCAGTATCGCGGTTTGCAAAAGGACAAACACGGGCGCGAGCATCCGGTCTATGAATTGATGGATGCCGCCGCACCCGTTGCAGAAACTGCATTGCCGCAGGCTGGTGAACCGGCCGTGACGATCAAGCTGGAGCCGTTCAGCTTTGCGATGCCCGAGGCCGCGACTCTTCCTGCGCCAACAGTGGCGCAGGAAGAACCGGAACCGGAGCCGTTGGATGTTGCCGCGCTGATGGGCGGCATAGAGCAGTTTAAACTTCCGGAAGAAGCGGAAAAACCGGTTGAGGTGGTGCAAGCCATACAGCAACAGCCGCCCTCGGCAAGCGTGCCCGAAACACCGCCTTCCGAAACACCGGCCAAGCCTGCCGCAGAGGCGCGCATGCCTTCTGCGGAAGAAGTGGCGAAACACGCGGAAACTCAGGCCAAGGCTTGGGCGGAGGCCGAGCAGCGTGCCGCCAGGGCCAGCACGGAGCGCGCCGCCCAGCCGCAAGAGGCGCCGCGCCCCGCCAAGGAGATGCCGGCTGCACGGGCGCGCCGCAAACCGCTGCCTTTGGGCAAGATCGGCGCCGGGTTGTTCGTGGCGCTGGTGATCGCGCTGTTTGCCGTCCCGCCCTTGCTGCCCATGAAGGACTACGCAACCGGCATCGAAAAGGCGCTCACCGCCAGCTTGCAGCAGCCGGTGCATGTCGGGCAATTGGCCGGGCGACTGCTGCCGACGCCGCGCCTGGAATTGAAGGATGTGTCGATCGGCGAAACCAAGCCGATTCAGGTGCAGCAGGCACGGGTCGATTTCGCGTTGTCAGCATTGTTCTCCTCGAACAAGCCGATTACCGGCATCGAACTGGATGGTGTGCAGGTCAATGGCGCCGCCTTGCCGCAAGTATCCGCATGGCTGCAAAAAATTGCCGCCGACACACAGTATCCGGTTGCGCGCATCGGGTTAAGCCAAGGCAAGCTGGAAGCGGACGGCGTGCAATTGTCAGGCATAAGCGGGGAACTGAGTTTCAGCCAGGCCGGGAAATTCACGCAGGCGAAATTGCATGCCGATGGAAACAAGCTTGCGCTGGACATTAACGCCACGCCGGAAAACAAGATGCAGATATCGATCGCGGTGCGCGGCAGCGCGTTGCCACTGCTACCGAATTGGGTTTTCGACAATTTGGATGCAAAGGGCGAACTGAGCGGCGATGGTCTGGTGATTACCGCTCTGGACGGCAGCATCATGGGCGGCATGCTGCTCGGCGACGCGCGCATCGACTGGCGTACCGGCTGGCGCGCCCAGGGAAATCTGGTCGCCAAGACCATCACCTTGCAGAATATGAGCAAGGCTCTGAGCGGCGATATGGACGGTACGGCGCGCTTCCAGATGCAGTCGGCGAGCTTGTCAAAACTCGTGGAGGCGGCGACGCTGGAGGGTGCTTTTTCCGTCAAGAAGGGTGTCATCAATGGCGTCGATGCCGTTGAGACCGCCCGCCTGCGCAGCAGGGAAAGCTTGCCGGGCGGGCGCACCCATTTCGATGAACTGAGCGGCGATTTGTATTACGCCAACGGGGACTACCACTTCAGGCAGGTAAAGATGAGCGCCGGGGTATTGAACGCAACGGGCACGCTGGACATCGCCAAGCAGCAGGTGTCCGGGCGCGTCATCGCCGACTTGACCATGCGCGCGGGAATGGGGTCGGTTGCGCTGCAAGTCGGCGGGACAACCGATAATCCGTCGCTGCGCACGGCGCGGTAGTTTTTCTTCGTTATTTCGGTAGGGGTTGGCAGGGGCGCGATTTAACCAGCCACTTACCTGTCGTTTTTTGACGGGTTAGTGGAATGGCTAAATCGCGCCCCTACATCAACCCAATGCCTTGGCGAGGCGCTCCAGCGCTTTCGTGAGGTTTTCCATCGACGTGGCGAACGACAGACGGACATAGCCCTCGCTGCCGAAGGCCGAACCGGGCACCACCGCCACGCCGCCCTGTTCCAGCAGGTATTCGGATAGCGCAATGTCGGTCGCTGCCTTGATCGTGCCGCGCTGATGCAGCCTGGCGATTGCCGCACGCATATCCGGGAACGCATAGAACGCGCCGCCCGCCATGAGGCACTGCACGCCGGGAATCTTGTTCAGCTCGTTCACCACGAACACATGCCGCTCGCGGAATGCCTTCAGCATCGGCGCGATGCAGCCCTGGTCGCCGTTCAATGCCGCTTCCGCCGCCACCTGCGAGATCGAAGTCGGGTTCGAGGTGCTCTGCGACTGCACGTTCTCCATCGCGGTGATGATGTTCTCCGATCCCGCCGCGTAGCCGATGCGCCAGCCGGTCATCGCGTAGGCTTTCGACACGCCGTTCAGCACCATGGTGCGCGGATACAGGTCGGGGCAGGCATTCAGGATGTTGACGAATTTCGCATCGGTCAGCGCGATGTGCTCGTACATGTCGTCGGTGGCGATCAGGATGTTGGGATGCTTGCGCAGCACTTCGCCCAACGCTTTTAATTCATCCAGCGTGTACACCGCGCCGGACGGATTGCTCGGGCTGTTGATCACCACCATTCTGGTTTTCGGTGTGATCGCGGCGGCGAGTTGCGCGGCGGTCATCCTGAAACCCTGCTCGATGCCCGCCTCCACGATCACCGGCTTGCCTTCGGCGATAATCACGATGTCGGGATAGGACACCCAGTACGGCGCGGGAATGATCACCTCGTCGCCGGGGTTGATCACCGCCAGCGCGAGGTTGAAGAAGCTTTGTTTGCCGCCGCAGGAAACCAGAATCTGTTTCGCCGTGTAGTCCAGCCCGTTGTCGCGCTTGAGCTTCGCGATGATCGCCGCCTTGAGCGACGGCGTGCCGCCGACGGCGGTATATTTGGTGAAGCCCTTATTGATCGCGCCGATCGCCGCATCCTTGATGTGCTGCGGCGTGTCGAAATCCGGTTCGCCGGCGCCCAGCCCGATGATGTCCTTGCCTTCGGCTTTCAGCTTCGCCGCACGGGCGGTCACGGCGAGGGTGGGGGAGGGCTTGATGGCCTGTACGCGAGTCGAAAGTTCCAAGATATTTCCTTGCGGTTTAAACGGGAAAGCGAATTATACCTGCGCCAGTGAAAGAGTGAATCGAGGTGCAGAGAAATGGGTACGTTTGTAATTTGTAGCCTGGATGCAGCGTAGCGGAATCCAGGGAAGAATTGAGAGATTGAATCCCGGATTGCATCCGGGCTTAGCTAGATTTTTTTATCCCGCTCCGGCGGCACGAGCAGCCAGGCAAACAGCACCAGGATTCCAAACAAGGTATAGGCAACCGTAAAGACCCAAGGGTCGAAATCATAGGACAGGATCTCATGCAGCCAGTGCTGGATGAAAGAGCTTGAATAGGCCTCGCCGCCCGCCGCCTCCCTTGACCGGCTCTCCCACTCGGTCAGCGGGCATACCAGGCCTAGCCATGACTCCGCTATCACGATGCCGATTGCCAGAAGGTGGGCTAACCTGAACCACAAGTTCCTGATCCAGCCCCAACGCCGACACTTTCCGAGCAGGACTGCTACCAGCCCCAGAACGACAAATGCCACGAATAAGGCATGCGTGATGAGAATGAGATCAGCCAGGAACAGGTGCATATTCGTTCAATCCTTCGTCAATGCAGGCGCTGCCCGGCGCGACCGGCACCGGCAATGCTTTCACGATTGCTGGTGCCATAACGATTCGAACTTGAAAATCATCTAGCCGACCTCCCACCGCCGGTGGCGGTGGGGTGAGCGAGGCCCGATTTTATGGACGGGCAAGTTGATGTTATTTTATCAACATCCATGAAACGCATCCCCCATCGTATTTTTACGGCAGAATTCAAACGTGAAGCAATCAAGTTAATCACAAAGCAAGGTCTGACATTGGCGGAAGCTGGCAGAAAGTTGGACGTTGCCACCAAATTATTGCGTACCTGGATGGATCAGCAAGAACGTGGCAAACTCAAGCCCAGCCTTGGCGCATCAAAGCTCACGGCAGATCAGCAGCGCATACCGTGCGTTACAAGCCAGCTACGGCATGAAGACATCGATGAGCCGAAAAGGAAACTGCTGGGACAACGCGCCGATGGAGAGCTTCTTTGGCACACCCAAAACGGAAAGCCTGCATCACTACCGCTTTGCTACCCGTGAGCAGGCTAGGCAGGCGGTCTTTGAATACATCGAGGTGTTTTACAATCGCATCCGACGACATGCGAAACTCGGCAATCAAGTACCCGCTGATTTCGCTAACCAGCAACAATTTGCGGCATAATTCAAACGACTTGCCCGTCCACTAAATCGGACTCCGCTCAGTAACCATGATGAAGGAGCTTGCAAAGGGTAGCTACGAAAAAGAAAACCCCGCCGAAGCGGGGTTTCATATTTGGTGGGTCGTAGTGGGTTCGAACCACTGGCCCCCGCCGTGTGAAGGCGATGCTCTACCACTGAGCTAACGACCCAAATTTGTTGTCATCCCGTATAACCAACTTGGAATTGGTACAGGGAAAATCAGGGAAAATTATTACCTGACTTGTGATGATATTGGATTACATCCAATCACATCATTTTTTTCTCTTTCAATGGCTTGCCTTGATATTTCGAGGTCTTTTTTGCCGTGTGAAGGCAGTGCTCTACCGCTGAACTAACCGCCCCGAGGAGGGCGCGAATTAGAGCATAGCGCTGCGGCTCCAGTCAATGACCCAAGCTATTTCTTTGTGCGCGCAACAGCCAAGCTGGCGTAAAATGCGCGCCTTATTTGCCTTGCCTGTTTAAGTTATGACCATACGCACTCGTTTCGCACCCAGCCCCACCGGCTATCTGCATATCGGCGGTGCACGCACTGCCTTGTTCTCCTGGGCATACGCGCGCAAGCTGGGCGGTACCTTCATTTTGCGTATCGAGGATACCGATCTGGAGCGTTCCACGCTGGAGTCGGAGCAGGCAATCCTGGACGGGATGTCGTGGTTGAATCTGGATTACGACGAGGGGCCGTTCTACCAGATGCGGCGCATGGATCGCTACAAGGCGGTGCTTCAGCAGATGCTCGATGAGGGTACGGCTTATTATTGTTATACCGCGCCGGAAGAACTGGAAGCCATGCGCGAAGCGCAGCGTGCGCGCGGTGAGAAGCCGCGTTATGACGGGCGTTGGCGGACGGAGCAGGGCAAGGTTCTGCCAGCTTCGCCACAGGGGATCAAACCGGTAGTGCGTTTCAAGAACCCTCTCCATGGCGTGGCAGCGTGGGACGACATGGTTAAAGGCAAGATCGTGTTCGAGAACAGCGAACTGGATGACCTGATCATCGCCCGTGCCGACGGCACGCCGACTTACAACTTCTGCGTGGTAGTGGACGACCTGGATATGGGCATCACCCAGGTCATCCGCGGCGACGATCACGTCAACAACACGCCGCGCCAGATCAATATCCTCAAGGCATTGGGGGCAACGCTTCCGCAATATGCGCATGTGCCGATGATATTGGGCAGCGATGGTGAGCGGCTGTCCAAGCGGCATGGCGCGGTGAGCGTGATGCAATATGCCGAGGACGGCTTTTTGCCGGAAGCACTGATCAATTATCTGGCGCGTTTGGGCTGGTCGCACGGCGATGAGGAAATTTTCTCCGTGCAGCAGCTCGTCGAATGGTTCGATTTACGCCACATCAGCAAATCGGCGGCGCAGTTCAATCCGGAAAAGCTGCGCTGGCTGAATCAGCATTACATCAAACAGGCCGACAATGCGCGTTTGGCCGAATTGGTGCGCAAACATCTGGCGGAGCGCGGCGTGCAGGCAAGCGATGCGCCGCCACTGGAAGCGGTGATCGCCCTGTATAAGGAGCGCGCCGCGACGTTGCTGGAATTGGCGGACGAGGCGGAAGTCTTTTATATCGAAGTGCATCCAACGCAGGAACTGCTGGATGCGCATCTGGTGCCGGAAGTGCTGCCCGCGTTGCGCGAACTCGCCGCACGTTTTGCCGATGTCGCCTGGGAAGCTCCCGCGCTGGGCGCGCTGATAAAGGAATTGCTGGCCAAACACAATCTGAAAATGCCCAAGCTGGCGATGCCGTTGCGCGTGATGCTGGTCGGGCAGACGCACACGCCGTCGGTTGATGCTGTGCTGGTGCTGTTCCCGCGCGAGACCGTGCTGGCGCGCATGAAGAGGTACCTGTAATCTCTTTGGGTAATTTTTTCGGGAAGTTGGCTTTACAAGCATAGGCCGCATCACTATAATGCGCGCTCTTTCGAGGTACGGGGGTATAGCTCAGCTGGGAGAGCGCTTGCATGGCATGCAAGAGGTCAGCGGTTCGATCCCGCTTACCTCCACCAAAAGAGCTTTAAAAATCAAAGTCCCTATCGTCTAGAGGCCTAGGACATCGCCCTTTCACGGCGGTAACACGAGTTCGAATCTCGTTGGGGACGCCAAACAAATGATCGCGTGGTTTGTATCGCGCGATGTCGATGAAGATCAGATTGCGGAGTTTTAGCGGTCTCGATAAATCAGTCAAACCAGGAACGCATCAGCGTCCTGAATCTGCTCCAAATATACTTTGCCACCCACCCACCCACCCACCCACCCAGCCAGCCATTGCTCGGCTCAATGCTTATCGGCGGTGCGGGGTGATTTTTGTTTTTCAGGTTGCGCCCCCAGGCCAGAGGGACATAAAAGGCTTGACCGGCAAAGCGGTATCTACCTCTGCCGATAGTTGCGCCGTTTCACGCTCCAGATCCTTATCCCACCACTTTACGCAGTTGCCGCCGCTTTCTGCGGCCTGCTGCAAAGCTTCATGAGCGCGGGCAAACAGGCTGACCGGAGTGTCGTCCAAATTCGCCAGGCTGACGCCCAGAGACACGCTGATAGGCGGCAAGGCATCGCCGCTGGGCAACACAACCACGGATCCGCTGATCGCCGTTCTCAGCCTTTCTGCCGCTATGCAGCCGTCGGCCAGGGTGGTGTGCGGCATGAAAACGGCGAATTGTTCGCCGATAAAATGCCCGGCCTGGTCATCCGGGCGCAAGCAGGACAACATGGTGCGTGCGGTATCCCGCAGTACTTGTTCGCTGCCAAGCTGGCCATATTTGTCGTCCAATTCCTTGAATTGGTCTATTTTTGCCATCATGAGGCAGCTTGGCTGCTTGTCGAAAACATTGCGGCGCAAATAGCGGCTGATTTTCTCTTCTATCCATTGCCGGTTATGAAGGCCTGTCATTTCATCGATAATTGAGGTGCCTGAGAACCCGTGATGGAATTCATGGTTTTCTGACATGATTGAGCTGTCAGGGCGAATACGCATGCTTAATACGCTGAGCATGTTATGCGCGGCTTGATGCGAACTATCGATCAACTCCCACAGCGCGGCATGGCCGATCGCAAGCAGCTTGCAGTCGGTAGCGGCAATGACGTATGCCGGAATATGCACATCTCCTATGATGGACGTTTCCCCCACGCATTCCCCTTCACCAAGCATGGCGATAGGTTCGACGCCGGAATCTTTTGTCTGGATGCTCAGGCGCCCGGAAAGAATGACATAAACCACATTGTTGGCCTGGCCTGGAACCAACAATGTTTCGCCTGAATTCAAGGTGCGCAGCCTGGACTCATTTAGCTTCCCGGCGAGTAACTTGCCGGACACCCCTTGGAATAAGGGAGCCGTTTGCAATGCTTTAAAAACTTCGGGAGAGCGAATCACGTCGTTACCTCTTTGCGGTTAATCAATCTGAAGTCCGCGCGTGTCAAGACGCATCAAGAATTGACCGGTTGTGTTCAATGAAAGCTGACCAGGCGATAATACTCGGAAGCCTTGATTTACGGCTATTCTAAATCGATTTCGTCATGGCCAGTTATTGATGTGTGAAAAACGCCCAATCCGGCCGATACCCGGTATAAGTTTTGTTCGGCCGGGAGTTGGCATTGCTGTAAAATTTGCACCATGAGCAAAGCATTCACACGCGAAAGCGATACCGAAGACGACGAGTCAGAACCCTCCGCACAGTTGCCTGTTGGCGTTAAAAATTACATCACCCCCAACGGGTATCGCAAGCTGAAAGAAGAGTTGGATCATCTGTGGAAGGTGGAGCGCCCGGCGTTGGTTAAAACCATTACCTGGGCGGCATCCAACGGCGATCGCTCGGAAAACGGCGATTATATTTATGGCAAGAAGCGCCTGCGCGAGATCGACCGCCGCGTGCGCTTCCTGCGCAAGCGCATGGAGCTGGCCGAGGTCGTCGATCCGGCGCAGCGCGGCGAGTGCGATCAAGTATTTTTCGGTGCAACCGTGATGGTTTGCGACGACAACGGATGCGAGAGCATCTACAGCATCGTCGGGGTGGACGAGGCGGATGTGGGCTCCGGCCTGATCAGCTGGGTCTCGCCACTGGCGCGAACGCTGCTCAAATTGCGCGAAGGCGAAGTGGCGACATTGCGCACGCCGGTTGGTGTCCAGGAGCTGGAAATCCTGTCAGTGAGATATCGCGAGTTGGGCTGACTTAAGGGAGCCTCTAAGAATTCAGAGTTCGCCTAAATGCAAGGCGCGGAAAAAATTTCGCAGCGCCACATATATTTAATATGTCAGCAAGAAATTTTTTCCGCAACGCAGCAGTTGGGATGAAATGTGAATTTTTAGAGGTTCCCTCAATTATTCGCTGCTCTTGGTACAATTACGCCATTCAAGCAAGGATAACGACACACTAACGCACCAGGGGGTTCACCATGAAGAAGATCGAAGCGATTATCAAGCCATTCAAGCTGGATGAAGTACGTGAAGCACTTTCCGAGCTGGGAGTAAGCGGCTTGACGGTAACCGAAGTGAAAGGCTTTGGCCGCCAGAAAGGCCATACCGAGTTGTATCGCGGTGCGGAATACGTGGTGGATTTCCTGCCCAAGATCAAAGTTGAGGTGGTGATTTCAGCCGAGTTGCTCGATACGGCGGTTGAAGCGATTATCAAGGCCGCGCATACCGGCAAGATCGGCGATGGCAAAATCTTCATCTCGACAGTCGAGCAGGTCATTCGCATCCGTACCGGGGAAACCAACGAGACCGCGCTGTAAGTTCAGATAGAACATGTGAAGTGATTTACCGGCCTGCGCTGCATGCGTATAATGCGCGCTTTGCCGGGAGCATGTTCCATGCGCATCATTCAGAAAGCACTAACCTTTGACGACGTTCTGCTCGTTCCTGCCTATTCCAATGTATTGCCGCGCGATGTCACCCTGCGCACCCAGCTTACCCGCAACATCAGCCTGAACATCCCGCTGCTTTCTGCCGCGATGGACACCGTCACGGAATCGCGCCTCGCGATTGCCCTGGCGCAAGAGGGCGGTATCGGCATCATGCATAAAAACATGCCGGCCCATGCGCAGGCCGCCCAGGTCGCCAGGGTCAAGCGTTTTGAAAGCGGCGTGGTCAAGGATCCCATCACCATCACGCCGGACATGACGGTGCGCGATGTGCTGGTTTTGACGCGCCAGCACAAGATTTCCGGTTTGCCGGTGGTGCAGGGCAAGCAACTGGTCGGCATCGTGACCAACCGCGATCTGCGCTTCGAGAGCAACCTGGATCAGCCAATCCGGAACATCATGACGCCGCGCGAGCGGCTGATCACCGTCAAGGAAAACACCAGCCTGGATGAGGCGCGCAGCCTGATGCACAAGCATCGCATCGAGCGCGTATTGGTGGTCAATGATGCATTCGAACTGTGCGGGCTGATGACGGTAAAGGACATCCTTAAATCCAGCGAACACCCGCTGGCTTGCAAGGACAGCCTGGGCCGCCTGCGTGCCGGCGCGGCGGTCGGCGTGGGCGAGGGGACGGAAGAGCGCGTCGCGTTGCTGGCCGAGGCCGGGGTGGACGTGATCGTGGTGGACACCGCGCACGGCCATTCGCAGGGCGTGCTGGATCGCGTCAAATGGGTCAAGAGCAATTTTCCGCAGGTCGAGGTGATCGGCGGCAACATCGCCACCGGCGGTGCGGCGCAGGCGTTGCTGGATCACGGCGCGGACGGCGTGAAAGTCGGCATCGGCCCGGGTTCGATCTGCACCACGCGCATCGTCGCGGGCGTGGGCGTGCCGCAGATCGCCGCAATCCAGAATGTGGCAAAGGTCTTGCAAGGCACCGGCGTGCCGCTGATCGCCGACGGCGGCATCCGTTATTCCGGCGACATCGCCAAGGCGATCGCAGCGGGCGCACATGCCGTGATGCTCGGCGGGTTGTTCGCCGGAACCGAAGAAGCGCCGGGCGAAATCGAGCTGTTTCAGGGGCGTTCCTACAAATCCTATCGCGGCATGGGCAGCCTGGGGGCGATGCAGCAGGGCTCCAGCGACCGCTACTTTCAGGAAGGCGAAGCCAATCAGGACAAGCTGGTGCCGGAAGGCGTCGAAGGCCGCGTGGCTTACAAGGGCAGCGTGCTGGCGGTGATCCATCAACTGATGGGCGGTTTGCGCGCCAGCATGGGTTATCTCGGTTGCGCCGACATTGCCACGATGCACACCAAGGCCGAATTTGTCGAAATCACTTCTTCCGGTATCCGTGAATCGCATGTGCATGACGTGCAGATCACCAAGGAAGCGCCGAATTATCATATTGACTAACTGCGGGAAGGGAGAAGGGGGAAGAGAGAAGGGTAAAACCGGCCATCTTCTTCACCCTTGAGCGCCATAGGCGCGATCCCTTCTCCCTTAACTCTTCCCAGGCTTTAACATGCATAAAAAAATCCTCATTCTCGATTTCGGCTCGCAATACACCCAACTCATCGCGCGCCGCGTGCGCGAAACTCATGTTTATTGCGAGCTGCATCCGTGGGATATGTCGGAAGCCGACATTCGTGCCTTCGCACCGAGCGGCATCATCCTCTCCGGGGGGCCGAATTCCGTTTATGAAGAAGAGACGCCCAAGGCGCCGCAGATCGTGTTCGATCTGGGTGTGCCGGTGCTGGGCATTTGCTACGGCATGCAGACCATGGCGGCGCAACTGGGCGGCACGGTGGAAAACGGGCTGGTGCGCGAATTCGGCTACGCGGAAATCCGCGCGCAGGGGCATTCCGCGTTGCTGCGCGACATCCAGGATCGCGCCAATAGCGAAGGCCACGGCCTGATCGACGTGTGGATGAGCCACGGCGACAAAGTGACCGCGCTGCCGCCGGGCTTCTCGGTGATCGCCAGCAACCCCGCCACGCCCATCGCCGGCATGGCGGACGAAACGCGGCGTTTTTACGCGCTGCAATTCCATCCCGAAGTGACGCATACCCGGCAAGGCAAGGCGATGCTCGGCCGCTTCGTGCACGACATCTGCGGCTGCACGCAGGACTGGAATATGCCGGACTATATCGGCGAAGCGGTGGAAAAGATTCGCGCCCAGGTCGGCAGCGACGAAGTGATCCTGGGACTGTCCGGCGGGGTGGATTCCTCGGTGGCGGCGGCGCTGATCCACCGCGCCATCGGCGACCAACTGACCTGCGTGTTCGTGGACAACGGCCTGCTGCGCCTGAACGAAGCGGCGCAGGTGATGGAAACCTTTGCCAGTCATCTGCACATGAAAGTGATCCACGTCGATGCCAGCGCGGAGTTTTTGCAGCACCTGACCGGTGTCACCGATCCGGAGAAAAAACGCAAAATCATCGGGCGCGAGTTTGTCGAAGTATTCCAGCGCGAAGCCAAAAAACTGCCGCAGGCCAAGTGGCTGGCGCAGGGTACGATTTACCCGGACGTGATCGAATCTGCCGGCGCGAAGACCAAGAAGGCGCATGCCATCAAATCGCACCACAACGTCGGCGGCCTGCCGGAAAGTTTGCACCTCAAGCTGCTGGAGCCGTTGCGCGAACTGTTCAAGGACGAAGTGCGCGAGCTCGGTGTCGCGCTGGGCTTGGCGCACGGCATGGTGTACCGCCACCCGTTTCCCGGCCCCGGCCTCGGGGTGCGCATCCTCGGCGAAGTGAAACGCGAGTACGCCGACCTGCTGCGCCGCGCCGATGCGATCTTCATCGAAGAGCTGCACGCGACCAGGGATGAAGACGGCAAGTCCTGGTATGAAAAAACCTCGCAAGCCTTCACCGTATTCCTGCCGGTCAAGAGCGTCGGCGTGATGGGCGATGGCCGCACCTACGAATGGGTTGTGGCCTTGCGCGCGGTACAGACGCAGGATTTCATGACCGCGCACTGGGCGGAACTGCCTTACTCGCTGCTGGGCAAGGTCTCCAACCGCATCATCAACGAAGTGCGCGGCATCAACCGCGTGGTGTACGATATCTCCGGCAAGCCACCCGCCACGATCGAGTGGGAGTAACTGGTCGTGTTTCGCACGGCATCTTTGGCCTGATTGTATTGCGGGGTCTATAACGTGGCAGCGTGTCATCCATACGGGAGCGCTTCATGGCGGCAGATAGCGAGATACACAAGGCTGGTCTGGATTCGATACTGGATCGCTACGCCCGCGACCCGAACGCCTTGCTTCAGGTGTTGCGCGAGGTGCAGGAGCTGCACGGTTACATTCATCCTTCTTCGATCAGTTACATCGGCGTAAAGCTCGGCATTCCGCGCGCGCGGGTCGAAGGCGTCGCCGGTTTCTATTCCTTTCTGCATCTGCAGCCGCACGGCGAATACCGCGTGCTGTTCTCCGACAACATCACCGACCGCATGCAGGGCAGCCAGGCGCTGATGGAACAAATGTGCCGGCAGTTGTGGCTGCAACCGGGCAAGGTCTCGGAAGACGGCCTGGTCAGCATCAACACCACATCCTGCACCGGCATGTGCGACCAGGGGCCGGCGATGCTGGTCAATGGCCGCGCCATCACGCGCCTCACGCCGCAGCGCGTGCAGGAGATCGGCGGCCTGATCCGCAACCGCACCCCGCTCTCCGATTGGCCTGCCGACTTCTTCCGCGTGGAAGACAACATCCGCCGCAGCGGCCCGCTGCTCGACAACACCATTGCCCCCGGCGATGTATTGCGCACCGCGTTGGCGCTCGGCAGCAAGGACATCGTCGAAGCCGTCAAGAACTCCGGCCTGCGCGGCCGCGGCGGCGCAGGCTTTCCCACCGGGCTGAAATGGGAGGCGTGCCGCAACGCGCCAGGCTCCGAACATTACGTGGTGTGCAACGCCGACGAGGGCGAGCCCGGTACCTTCAAGGATCGCGTGCTGCTCACCTCTTACGCCGACCTGGTATTCGAAGGCATGACGCTATGCGCGCGGGCCATCGGCGCACGGCATGGTTTTCTCTACCTGCGCGGCGAATACCGCTACCTGCTCGAGCCTTTGCAGGCCGTGCTGCAACGCCGCCGCGACGACAAGCTGCTGGGCAGGAACATTCTCGGTCAGCCCGGTTTCGACTTCGACATCGCGATCCACCTTGGTGCGGGCGCCTACATCTGCGGCGAGGAATCGGCGCTGATCGAATCGCTCGAAGGCAAGCGCGGCATCCCGCGCAACCGCCCGCCGTTCCCGGTGACGCACGGCTACCTGCAACAGCCGACCGCCGTGGACAACGTCGAAACCTTTTGCAGCGCCGCGCTGGCGATGCAGATGGGGGCGGAGAACTACCGCGCCATCGGCACGCCGAAATCTTCCGGCAGCAAGCTGATCTCGGTGTCCGGCGACTGTCCGCGTCCCGGCATCTACGAGTATCCGTTCGGCGTCACGGTGCGCGAGGTATTGCAGGACTGCGGCGCGGTGAATACGCGCGCGGTGCAGGTCAGCGGCCCTTCCGGCGTGTGCGTTGCAGAAAGCGAATTCGACCGCAAACTGGGATTCGAGGATTTGCCCACCGCCGGTGCGTTCATGGTGTTCGACGACAGCCGCGACCTGTTCGAAGTGGCGCGCAACTTCGTGCATTTCTTCGCGCACGAGAGCTGCGGCTTCTGCACGCCGTGCCGCGTCGGCACCGCGATGTTGAAATCGACGATGGACAAGATTGCCGCGGGGCTCGGCACGCAGTACGACCTGGGCGAGATCGAGCACCTCGACCACGTGTTGCAGACCAGCTCCCACTGCGGGCTGGGGCGAACCGCCTGCAACCCGGTACTGCACACGCTCAAGCATTTCCGCCCCGCTTATGAGAGCCGGTTGAAGTCGCTGGAATTCGAACCGGCCTTCGATCTCGACGGCGCACTGGCGCGCGCGCGCCAGATGACCGGGCGCGACGATGCCGGCGCGCATCTGAAATCGGAGGAAACATGAATCGTAGCCTGGATGGAATGCAATGGAATCCGGGGCTTTGTGGCGCTATGGATGTTCCCGGATTCCGCTACGCTGCATCCGGGCTACTTTTTGTTGCGGGAATGATGCTTTTAATGGGGATGGCGTGAAATGACCGGCACCTTCCAGCTTGACGGCGCAAATATTCCATTCGAACCGGGCCAGACCGTGATGCAGGCCGCGTTGGCGGCCGGGCGTTACATCCCGCACCTGTGCTACCACCCGGAATTCAAGCCGCACGGCAGTTGCAAGGTGTGCACGGTCAAGGTCAACGGCCGCACCATGGCCTCCTGCACCATGCCTGCCGAGGCCGGGCTTAAGGTGGAAAGCAACATCGAGGAACTGAACGGCCTGCGCCGCACGCTGGTGCAGATGCTGTTCGTCGAGGGCAACCACTTCTGCCCGTCCTGCGAGGCCAGTGGCAACTGCCAGCTCCAGGCCACCGCCTATGCATTGCAGGTGATGACGCCCCACTACAACCAGTTCTTCCCGGATCGCCCGCTGGATGCCTCGCATCCGGACATCCTGCTCGACTACAACCGCTGCATCCTGTGCGAACTGTGCGTGCGCGCCTCCTCTGAGGTGGACGGCAAGAACGTGTTCGGCCTGTCCGGGCGCGGCATCACCAAGCACCTCATCGTCAACGCCGAATCGGGTTTGCTCAAGGACACCGGCATGGCGCTCACCGACAAGGCGATGCAGGTCTGCCCGGTGGGCGTGATCCTGAAAAAAGGCCAGGGCTTCAGCGTGCCGATCGGCGAGCGCCGCTACGACCAGCGCCCGGTCAGCGCACAGGCGCTCGATGATGCGCCGCGCCCAGCCGATGCCAGCGGCAGTTGCGCCGCCTGCGAGGGAAGCTCATGAGCAAAAAATTGCGCATCGCCACCACCTCGCTCGCCGGCTGTTTCGGCTGCCATATGTCCTTGCTCGACATCGACGAGCGGCTGTTTCCGCTGCTCGACCTCGTCGAATTCGACCGCTCGCCGCTCACCGACATCAAGCACTGCGGACCATGCGACATCGGCATCATCGAGGGCGGCATCTGCAACGCGGAGAACGTGCATGTGCTGCACGAGTTCCGCAAGAACTGCAAAATCCTGATTGCCATCGGCGCCTGCGCCGTCACCGGCGGCCTACCCGCGCAGCGCAACCATCTCGACCTCGGCAGCTGCCTGACCGAGGTGTACCTGACCGAGCCGGGCCTCGCGCACGGCCATATCCCGAACGACCCGGAACTGCCGCTGCCGCTGGACAAGGTGCATCCGCTGCACGAAGTGGTGAAGATCGACTATTTTATTCCGGGCTGTCCGCCCTCGGGTGACGCGATCTGGAAATTCCTTACCGACCTGATTGCGGGCAAGACGCCCGAGTTGGGACATGGGTTAATCAAATATGATTAAAAACTTTTATCCACGAAAAGCACGAAAATCACGAAATTTCAATCAGGTTTTTTCGTGCCTTTGCGAGCTTTCGCCTTGCGGCGAAATGCCTGCTTACCCCACTTCGTGTTTTTTGTGGACAGAAACGAGGCATAAATGAACTCTGATCTGGAAACCGCTGCACACCCCGAGAACCTGCGCCGCATCGCGATCGACCCGGTGTCGCGCGTCGAGGGGCATGGCAAGGTGACGTTGCTGCTGGACGAGAACGACCGCGTGCATCAGGTGCGGCTGCATATCGTCGAGTTCCGCGGTTTCGAGAAATTCATTCAGGGACGGCCCTATTGGGAAGCGCCGGTGATGGTGCAGCGGCTGTGCGGCATCTGCCCGGTGAGTCACCATATCGCAGCAAGCAAGGCGATGGACATGATCGTCGGGGCGGCAATCACGCCGACGGCGGAGAAGGTGCGGCGGCTGATGCACTACGGGCAGATCCTGCAATCGCACGCGCTGCATTTCTTTCATCTCTCCGCCCCCGATCTGCTGTTCGGCTTCGACTCGGATGTCGCCAAGCGCAACATCGTCGGCATCGCTGCCGCCTATCCCGAGCTCGCGAAGCAGGGCGTGCTGCTGCGCAAATACGGCCAGGAGGTGATCCGCGTCACGGCGGGCAAGCGCATCCACGGCACCGGTTCGATCCCCGGCGGAGTGAACAAGAACGTCAGCGCGGAAGAGCGCGATTATCTGCTGAAGGACATCGGCCAGATCGTCGCATGGAGCCGCGAGGCGGTGGCGATGGCGCGGCGGCTGTTCGAGCAGAACCTCGATTTCTACAACGCCTTCGGGCGCTTCGAGGCGCACACGCTCAACCTGGTGCGCGCCGATGGTGCGCTGGATTTGTACCACGGCGGGCTGCGCGCGCGCGACCTGAACGGCAACACGCTGTTCGACCACTACGATTACTCGCATTACTGGGACGTGATCTTCGAGGACGTGAAGCCGTGGTCGTACATGAAGTTTCCATTCCTGCGCAGCCTCGGGCCGGAAACTGGCTGGTATCGCGTCGGGCCGCTGAGCCGCGTGACGCAGTGCGACTTCATTCCTTCGCCCTTGGCAGAAGCACAGCGCAAGGAATTCATGGCCTTCGACACCGGTCGTGCGGCCGGCGCGACGCTGGCATTTCACTGGGCGCGCATGATCGAGATGTTGCATGCCGCCGAGGTCATCCATGAGTTGCTGCTTGACCCAGACTTGCAGGGCAACGATCTGGTCAACACCGGTAAACGGCAGGAGCGCGGCGTCGGCGTGATCGAGGCGCCGCGCGGCACGCTGATCCACCATTACAAGGTGGACGACAACGACCAGATCATCCGCTGCAACCTGATCGTCTCCACCACGCACAACAACCAGGCGATGAACGAGGCAATCCGCCAGGTGGCACGGCAATATATCGACGGGCGCAAACTCACCGAAGGTTTGCTCAACCACATCGAAGTCGCGATCCGCGCCTTCGACCCCTGCCTGTCCTGCGCAACTCACGCATTAGGAAAAATGCCGCTGGAAGTGGAATTGCTGGATGCGGAAGGCAGCAGAGTCGATATGCTGACACGCGCGTCGGATGGGGCGTTCTGTTCGCCGGGCTGATGACAGCGCCCATCTTGGTCTTTGCTGTCGGCAACGAATCGCGCGGCGACGATGCGCTGGCACCGCTGCTGCTGCGCGGCCTCGCAGGCTCGGCGGAGGCGGCAGGGCGGGTCGATCTGATCGAGGATTACCAGTTGCAGGTCGAGCATGTCACCGACCTGCTAAATCGCAGTGCGGTGTTGTTTGTCGACGCCGATATGTCCTGCGCCGAACCGTTCCATTTTTCAGAAATTGCTGCTGAGCATGACCACAGCTACACCAGTCATGCGATGACCCCGTTCGCGTTGCTGCACACCTACCGTCAGGTGTATGGAACAGATGCGCCTCCCGCTTTCCTGCTGCGCATTCGCGGTTACGATTTTGAGCTTGGCAATCCGTTGAGCGATAAGGCAGCGGCCAATCTGGAGGCGGCAACGGAGCGGATGCGCGCATTGTGCGCGGAGGACGATCTGCAACGCTGGCGGCAGTGCTTGGTAAATGCATGATGGGGTAGTAATCTTCGCCTGAATTTCAATCCTGCAATGTCGAAAAAAATTTCCATGAAAGAAGGCTACGCGAAAACCCTGGAGTGGCTGAAGACGAACCCCTCCCTGGATGAGCTTTGCGCCAGATACCCCGGAGAATGGGCGGCGGTGCAACAGGAGATTTCCGCCATTGTCGAGCGCGGTGCTGCGGAAGAATTGAAGGCCTACCTCGAACGCCTGTCCGTACAGGCAGCGCCGGACAAGCCTTCTTCCGGGAACAGCCAAAAAAACAGGGAAGCCGTCCTGTCGCAATTTATCCGCAGCCGCATGGCACATGAGTCCGTCAAGAAGCTTTGCCTGTCTACGCTGGCCGCCGATGCGGGTGCAACGAAAGGCAAGCTGCGCTTCAATCTGCTCAATGGTTATATCGCCCAGAGGCTGCTGTTTTCCAGGGGGCTGGAGCGCAAGCCGGTTTCGCTGTTCTGGTTCCGCCTGTTCTGGCCGCTGGTCTGGCAAAAAAAGCGGCTCATGCCGCTGGTGCAACCGAGGGGAATCTACTGCTTCTATTCGCGCGAACTGGTTGAGGCGCTGGCCGGGATGATCGCTTCCGGAAGCTGCCTGGAAATCGGCGCTGGAGACGGGACCCTGACGCGGTTTCTGAAGGATCGGGGTGTCCAGCTAACCGCAACGGACAATCACGGCTGGAATAATACCGTGAAGTATCCCGAATGGGTCATCAAGCTCGATGCCCGCGAGGCCTTGGCCACTTATTTTCCGCAGGTAGTCATCTGCTCGTGGCCGCCGGCGCAGAACGATTTCGAGCGCCATGTGTTCACTACGCCCAGCGTGCAGCTTTATATCGTCATCGGCAGCCGCCACCAGTTTGCCTTTGGCAACTGGAAAGACTACCGGCAGCAATCCGCTTTCGAGCTTGAAGAGGACAAGAAGCTGGGCACGCTGCTGTTACCCCCCGAACTGGAATCCGCCGTCTATGTGTTCCGGCGGAAAAGCAGTCATACGGGCGCCTCTAGAAATTTACTTTTGCGGGATGAAGCGCAAGGAGCCGCGGAGTGAGCGACGAAACATATCGGGTAGATAGGCGAGGAGCGAACGAGCACGCGACGCCGCGATTTGCCCGCAAAATGGATTTATGGAGGTGTCCGTGCATGAGATGTCGCTAGCCGAAAATATGCTGCAACTTATCGAGGATGCGGCGTATCAGCAGGGGTTCACGCGGGTCAAAACGGTGTGGCTGGAAATCGGCCAACTGGCCTGCGTGGAACAGGAATCCTTGCGTTTCGGCTTCGACGTGGTGACGCGCGGCAGCATCGCGGAACAGGCGCGGCTGGAAATCATCGAAACGGCGGGGCAGGGCCGGTGCGGAAAATGTGCGCAAAGTTTTCCGCTGGCCGCGCTTTACGAGTCGTGCCCGGCGTGCGGGAGCTATGATGTCAAGGTGACCGGCGGCGACGGGATGCGCGTCAAAGAGTTGGAAGTCGAATAAGGAACAGGTATGTGTATTACATGCGGATGTGGGAATGGCCAGACGCTCATTAACGGAAAGCCGTTGCATAAGCCACGCCAGGATGGTGGGCCGATGCGCTTCCGTTCGCACGAGGCCAAGGCGGAAACGGCTGTGAGCACATCGCGTATCGTGAAGCTCGAACAGGATATTCTCGCCAAGAACAACGGTTATGCCGAGGCAAACCGCCGCTACTTGTCAGCATACGGCATCTTCGCGCTCAATCTGGTATCCAGCCCCGGCTCGGGAAAAACCACCTTGCTGGTGAAAACCATTTTGGCGTTAAACGGCACGCAGCCACTCGCGGTCATCGAGGGCGACCAGCAGACCGAGAACGATGCGGCGCGCATCCGCGCCGCCGGTGCGCCGGCGCTGCAAATCAATACCGGCAAAGGCTGTCACCTGGATGCGCAGATGGTCGGCCAGGCCATGCAGCAGCTGGGCTTGCAGGATGACAGCCTGCTGCTGATCGAGAACGTCGGTAATCTGGTCTGCCCGGCGAGTTTCGATCTCGGCGAGGCGCACAAGGTGGTGATCCTGTCGGTGACCGAGGGCGAGGATAAGCCGCTCAAATATCCCGACATGTTTAGCGCGGCAGATCTGATGCTGCTCAACAAATGCGACCTGCTGCCGCATCTGGAGTTCGACGCCGATCTCGCCATCGAATACGCGCATCGCATCAACCCCAGGCTGCAAGTGATCCGCATCTCGGCAATTAGCGGCGAAGGTATGACGGAATGGCTGGAGTGGATCAGGGAAGGCTGCTGCAATGCGGCTGCCGCGAAACCGGAAGCGTCGCTTGGATAAAACCATTGCTTTGCCGTTTTCCGGGCCGTCCGTTCTGGCCTGCGGAGCATGGCTGAAAAACACGGTCTGTGTGACGCGCGGCAACGAGGCATACGTCTCGCAACTGATCGGTGATCTGGATAGCGCCGCAGCACGGAAGATGCTCGACGACACCGTGGCGCGCCTGTGCCACGAACTCGATGTGCAGCCCGAGGTCGTGGCGCACGACCTGCATCCCGATTTCTACAGCACCCAGTTTGCGCAAACTTATGCAGCGCAGCGCGGCCTGCCGGTGATCGCCGTGCAGCACCATCACGCGCATATCGCCGCGATCTGTGCCGAGCATCACATCAACGATTCCGTACTCGGGCTGGCGCTGGATGGCGTGGGGCTGGGTGCCGATGACACACCGTGGGGTGGCGAACTGTTGCGCGCGGAGGGTGCGGAGTTTGATCGTCTGGGGCACCTGGCGCCGCTCCGCCTGCCCGGCGGCGACCGCGCCGCGCGCGAACCGTGGCGCATGGCGGCGGCGGTGCTGTTCCAACTGGGGCGTGGCGACGAAATTGCGCAACGCTTTTCCAACCAGCCGGGAGCGCAGACGGTAGCGGCAATGCTGCAACGCAACCTGAACTGCCCGATCACCTCCAGCACCGGGCGGCTGTTCGATACCGCCGCTGGACTGCTCGGCGTGAACGAGATACAGGCTTTCGAGGCGCAGGCCGCGATCCAGTTGCAGGAATTGGCGCAGCGCCACGGGCAGGTCGCCTCGCTGGAGGATGGTTTCCAGATCGACGAAAATGGCGTACTGGATTTTGCACCGTTGCTTGCGGTACTGGCCGATTACCCCAAAGCAAACAATGGCGTTGGTCATGGCGCGGCACTGTTCCATGCCACGCTCGCCGCAGGCTTGGCCGAGTGGGTGGGGCGCGCCGCCCGCCGACACAACATCGCTCATGTCGCACTGGGCGGCGGCTGCTTCCACAATGATATTCTGTTGCGTATCCTGTCCGACAGGCTTGCCGTGCAAGGGCTGCGGGTGCTGACGGCACAGCAGATGCAGCCCAATGACAGCGCGATTGCGCTCGGGCAGGCATGGGTCGTGCTGCAATCCGTTAAACAAGGAATCTAAATATGTGCCTCGCGATTCCCGCCTGCGTCGAACAGCTTGTTGCCGGAGACAGCGCCGTCGTCAATCTCGGCGGGGTGCGCAAGGAAATATCGCTGGCGTTGGTCGAGGATATCGCGGTCGGCGATTATGTGATCGTGCATGTCGGGTTCGCCCTGCAGAAGCTCGACCCGGAAGAAGCGGCGCAGACGCTCGCGCTGTTTGCGGAAATCGGCGAAGCCGCTCCAGAATGAAATACGTCGATGAATTCCGCGACGGCGCGCTGGCTAAAAACATCGCTGCGAACATCGCGCGCGAAGCCGATCCGCGCCGCAGCTACTACCTGATGGAATTCTGCGGCGGGCATACCCACGCGATCTCGCGCTACGGCATCGCCGACCTGCTGCCCGCCAATGTGCGCATGATCCACGGCCCCGGCTGCCCGGTGTGCGTGTTGCCGGCGGGGCGGGTGGAGAATGCCATCCGGCTCGCGCAAGAGCCGGGGCTGATCCTGTGCTGTTACGGCGACCTGTTGCGCGTGCCTGCCGCCAATGGCATGAGCCTGTTGAAGGCCAAGGCGCGCGGCGCGGATGTGCGCATGGTGTATTCCAGCGCCGATGCGGTAAAGATCGCACAGGAAAATTCGCAACAGCAGGTGGTATTTTTTGCCATCGGCTTCGAGACCACCACACCGCCGACGGCGGTGGCGATCAGACAGGCGCAGGCGCTCGGCCTGAAAAATTTCAGCGTGTTCTGCAACCACGTACTGACCCCGTCGGCGATTTCGCATATCCTGCAATCGCCTGAAATACGCCAGCTTGGCGTGTTGACACTGGACGGTTTCATCGGCCCGGCGCATGTCTCGACGGTGATCGGCAGCCGCCCTTACGAATATTTCGCCGAGGAGTTCCAGAAGCCGGTGGTGATCGCCGGGTTCGAGCCGCTCGACGTGATGCAGGCGATCCTGATGCTGGTGCGCCAGCTGAACGGAGGCCGCGCCGAAGTGGAAAACGAATTCTCCCGCGCGGTGACGCGCGACGGCAACGTCAAGGCGCAACTGCTGGTCGCGGAAGTTTTCGAGTTGCGCCGCGTGTTCGAATGGCGCGGGCTTGGATTGATTCCTTACAGCGCGTTGCGCATCAAGGCGCAATATGCCGACTATGATGCCGAACTGCGCTTCAAAGTGCCGCCGCTGTCGATCCCAGACAACAGGGCATGCGAATGCGGCGCGATCCTGCGCGGCGTGAAGCGGCCGCAGGACTGCAAACTGTTCGGCACGGCCTGCACGCCGGACAACCCAGTCGGCTCGTGCATGGTATCGAGCGAAGGCGCGTGTGCGGCGCATTACAGCTATGGAAGATTTCGGGAGGCTGCTTGATGAGTGAAATATCGTAGGGTGCATTCCATGCACCATTGCTATTGGTGCATGGAATGCACCCTACATAAGTTACAGTTGTTTTGAAAGATAAGTGGAATAAAAACGATGAGCACAATTAAACCCAACTACACGCGCCCGCTTGATTTCAAGCAGGGCCGCGTGGACATGACCCACGGCAGCGGCGGGCGGGCGATGGCGCAGCTCATCGACGAGCTATTCGTGGCGGCGTTCGACAACGAGTTCCTGCGCCAGATGAACGACCAGGCGCGCTTCCCCGCGCCACAGGGGCGCATGGTGATGTCCACCGACAGTCATGTGGTATCACCGCTGTTCTTTCCGGGCGGCGATATCGGCTGCCTCTCGGTGCACGGCACGATCAACGACGTGGCGATGTCGGGTGCAAAGCCGCTGTATCTTTCCGCCAGCTTCATTCTGGAAGAAGGCTTCCCGCTTGCTGACCTGAAGCGCATCGTCGAATCGATGGCGCGAGCGGCGCACGGCGCCGGTGTGCCCATCGTCACAGGCGACACCAAAGTGGTGGAGCAGGGCAAGGGTGACGGCGTGTTCATCACCACCACCGGCATCGGCGTGGTGCCGGATGGCGTCAACATCTCCGGCGAACGCGCCCGCCCGGGCGACAAGATACTGGTGTCCGGGACGTTGGGTGACCACGGTGTCGCGGTGATGTCGTTGCGCGAAAACCTGACCTTCCACACCAGCATCCAGTCCGACACGGCGGCATTGCACGGGCTGGTGGCGGCGATGGTCGCGGCAGTGCATGACATCCATGTGCTGCGCGACCCGACGCGCGGCGGGCTCGCCACCACGCTCAACGAGATTGCGCGCCAGTCGGCGGTGGGCATGATGCTGCATGAAGACCAATTGCCGATCCGCGAGCAGGTCAGGGCGGCATGCGAATTCCTCGGCCTCGATCCGCTCTACGTCGCCAACGAAGGCAAGCTCGCGGCGATCTGTGCGCCAGAGGATGCAGAGCGGCTGTTGCAGGCGATGCGCGCACACCCGCTGGGATGCGATGCCGCCGTGGTGGGCGAGGTGATCGAAGACCCGCACCATTTCGTGCAGATGGAGACCGCGTTCGGCGGGCGGCGCGTCGTTGACTGGCTGACGGGCGAGCAGCTGCCTCGAATCTGTTGAGTAAATGACGTCGTGAAAATCCTGTTCCTCACCCACAGCTTCAACAGCCTCGCGCAGCGCCTGTACATCGAGCTGGTGCGGCGCGGGCATGAGGTGTCCATCGAGTTCGATATCAACGATGCGGTCACGACGCAGGCGGTTGAGCTTTATCGGCCCGAGCTGATCGTCGCACCGTTTCTCAAGCGCGCGATCCCCGAAGCGCTGTGGCGCAACCACACCTGTTTCGTGGTGCATCCCGGCATCGTCGGCGACCGCGGGCCGTCGGCGCTGGACTGGGCGATCATGCGCGATTGCGCGGAATGGGGCGTCACGGTGTTGCAGGCGAACGGCGAAATGGATGCGGGCGACATCTGGGCGGCGGAAACCTTCCCGATGCGGCTGGCGAAGAAGAGCAGCCTGTACCGCAACGAGGTGGTCGAGGCGGCGGTGCGCGTGGTGCTGGCGGCGGTGGAGCGTTTTCAGTCGGGCACATTCAAACCGACGCCACTGGATTATTCCCGCCCTGAGGTGCTTGGCCGGTTGCATGTGCCGATCAAACAGGCTGACCGCGCCATCGACTGGCGCCGCGACGACACGCGCACGGTGTTGAAAAAAATCCACGCCGCCGATGGATTTCCGGGGGTGCTCGACACGCTGTGCGGCGGTGAGTATTACCTGTTCGATGCCTGCGCCGAGGACGCGCTGCGCGGCAGCGAGCCGGGCACGATCATCGCCAAACGCAACGGCGCGATCTGCCGCGCCACGCTCGACGGCGCGGTGTGGGTCGGCCACCTGAAGCGCAAGGCCGAAGGCGAACTTGCGCTCAAGTTACCCGCCGTCCTGGCGCTGGGCGAGCATCTCACCGACGTGCCGGAAGTCCCGCTCGATCCGTTCACGACATGCGCTGGCGAAACTTATCGCGACATCTGGTTCGAACAAAAAAATAACGTAGGTTACCTGCATTTCGATTTTTACAACGGCGCGATGAGCAGTGCGCAGTGCGAGCGGCTGCGCGACGCTTATCTGGCCGCCATTCGGCGCGATGTGCGCGTGATCGTGCTGATGGGCGGCGCGGATTTCTGGTCGAACGGCATCCATCTCAACTGCATCGAGGCTGCCGCCAGCCCGGCGGATGAGTCCTGGCGCAACATCAACGCGATGAACGACCTGATGCGCGCCATCGTTACCACCGGCAGCCAGCTCACCATCGCCGCGTTGCAGGGCAATGCCGGGGCAGGGGGCGTATTCCTGTCGCTGGCGGCGGATCACGTCTATGCGCGCGAGGGCGTGGTGTTCAACCCGCACTACAAGGGCATGGGCAACCTGTATGGCTCGGAATACTGGACCTACCTGCTGCCGGGGCGTGTCGGCGAGGTGAGGGCGGCGGCGCTGACGCAGAACCGCCTGCCGGTAGGCGCGGCGGAGGCGCACGAGATGGGATTGATCGACGGCTGTTTCGGAGCTGACCGGGAAGATTTTGTCGCAAGGATCGAACAGCTCGCCGAAGGGCTGGCCGCCAGCCCGGACTACCCCGCGCTATTGCGGGAGAAGGTTGCCCGGCGCGAGCGCGACGAGCGGGAAAAGCCGCTGGATGCCTACCGTGCCGAAGAACTGCAACACATGAAACTCAATTTCTACGGCTTCGACCCCAGCTACCACGTGGCGCGCTACAACTTCGTCTACAAGATCCCGCACGCTTGGACGCCGCTGTATCTGGCGCGGCACCGGCGTATTGCGAGTTGAGCTTGTAGGATGGGTGGAGCGTAGCGATACCCATCACTGCGAGAATACCCGGTGAACTGATGGGGTAATCCCCCCTGAAATTAGCAGCAGCCCGCGTAGGGCGCAATCGTTATTGCGCCGAATGAATACATCTGGTGCAATGTGCTTCGCTTATTGACGCCCTACATACGAGTTACGCGAAGGAAATTAGAACATGACGAAGCTCATCAAACCTCCAACCCGATTCAGTCTTGAAACATGCCAAGACATGTACGAAAAGCTAAAGTGGGAGGCGCAGAGATTGGAAAACGGTTGGAGTGTTTATGACTCTTTCAACTTTGTTGTCACGGCTCACCATCTTTACCTTGATTGGATAGAGAACTGTGGTAGCTCAGAGATCATAGAAAAGAAGCTCTCACTCCCCGAATCGGCAAAGATGGTTATGCAGACCATTATCGACCTTTCCAATGGCAACAAGCATTGGCAAATGACGAACGAAAATAGTTTAAAACGCCAAGTGGTCACGAAGGTCTACGAGCCAGTCATCTGGGATTGGCATGCGTTCTACGTTACAGGCCCAATGGTGTACGTTGACTGCGGCGATTATAGATTCAGTATGGGGGCGCTGATGGATCAAGTGCTCGGGTACTTCAAATGGATATTCGAAGACGGTGACATTGATTTCCCGCCGGAACTTCAAAGCCAACTTGAGGAATGTAGGATTTGCCCAGTAAAGAGCTAAAAAGGGTCAGCAACTTTGAGCAGAGCAATCAAGGGGTGGGCCAACTATTTCCTACAGCTTCGCCAGACCAGCCTTTGCAACCAGAGGAAACTGGCTGGGGTCGCGGATTGAATCTACGGCCAGATCAACATCGAGCAGAGGCCAGTAGAGATGATTGGAGGTAGGCCATTCGATAGTAGTGACCTGCTCCAGCGTAGCCTGTCCGAACCAGAGAAACTCCGAGTAGGGGACAAACAGCTCCTCGTTCTTCAGGAGCAACCAGAAGCCCTTGTTGGATACCAGGGAAACTTCAATTTCAGAAGTAGCTGAGTCCGGCATGGATGGCCTCATTGTCATTCTCTTCCACTGGGCAAGTTACAGCGCTTTGCTCACCTTCACGATGCCCTGATCCTCTTCGCTGATTTTGCTGTCGAAGCCGAGGCGGGCCATCAGTTTGAGCATCTTGTGGTTGTTGCTCAGCACTTCGCCTTCGATCACCGATAGCCCCCTGTTGCGCGCGGCTTCCATCAGCGCGACCATAAGCTTCTGCCCGAGGCCCTTGCCTTGCATGTTGTCCGCGATGACCAGCGCGAATTCGCAGGTGTCGCCGTCCGGGTTGGTGGCGTAGCGCGCCACGCCGAGTTCGACTTCCTGCTCCTGCTCGAGCGTCACGGCGATCAGCGCCATTTCGCGGCTGTAGTCGAGCTGGGTGAAGCGCACCAGCATGGTTTCGGTGAGCTCCTGGATGCTGTTCATGAAGCGGAAATATTTGGACTCTTCCGATAGGTCGTGCACGAAGCGTTGCACCAGTTCGGCGTCTTCCGGGCGGATCGGGCGGATGGTGATGTCGGTGCCATCGGCGAGCTGCCACTGGTTGACCAGTTGGGTGGGGTAGGGGTAGATCGCCATGTGCGCGTAGCGGTCGGCGCTGGGCTGACGGTATTCGACCACCACGCGCGCATCGGCGGCCAGCGCGCCGTGCTCGTCGAGGATCAGCGGGTTGATGTCCATCTCCTTGAGCAGCGGCAGTTCGCAGACCATTTCCGAAACGCGCAGCAGCACGTCTTCCAGCGCTTCCATGTTGGCGGGCGCCATGTTGCGGAATGCGCCGAGCATTTTGGCGATGCGGGCTCCGCCGATCAGTTCGCTTACCAGGAATTTGTTCAGCGGCGGCAGCGCGACGGCGCGGTCGCCCATGATCTCGACTGCGGTGCCGCCCGCGCCGAAGGTGATCACCGGGCCGAACACCGGGTCGCTGGTCACGCCGATCATCAGCTCGCGGCCGTTCGGCTTGACGATCATCGGCTCGATCGAGATGCCGTCCATTTTCGCGTTGGGGCGGTTGTGCTGCACGTTGTCGATGATGTGCTGGTAAGCGGCGCGCACCTCATGGGCATTGTTCAGGTTGAGCACCACGCCGCCGGCATCGGTCTTGTGCGTGATGTCGGGGGAGTTGACCTTCATCGCCACCGGGAAGCCGAGCTGCTGCGCGATCAGCAGCGCCTCGTTGGGAGAATGCGCGACCATGGTGCGCGCCACGGGAATGTTGAAGGCCGACAGCAGCGCCTTGGATTCCATCTCGGTCAGCACCTTGCGGTGTTCCTGCATCGCGCCCTCGATGATCAGCCGCGCGCTTTCCACATCCGGCTCGACGTGGTGGGAGAACGGGCCGGGCATCTGCATCAGCAGCTTCTGGTTGCGGTAGTAGGCGGACAGGTGCGAGAACACTTCCACCGCCGGTTCCGGCGTGCGGAAATGCGGTTTGCGCGCCTTGTTGAACGCATCGCGTGCGGCGGCGACCTGCGCATCGCCCATCCAGCAGGTCAGCAGCGGCTTGCTGTGGCTGTTGGCCAGTTCGATCAGCACCTGCGCCGATTCCAGCGGCTTGGTCATCGCCTGCGGCGTGAGGATCGCCAGCACACCGTCCACGTTATCGTCCTCGAGGCAGGCCTTGACGGCATGGTGGTAACGCTCCGCCGGCGCATCGCCGATCACATCCGCCGGGTTGCCGTGCGGCCAGTTCGGCGGCAGGTGCTGGTTGAGGTATTCGACGGTGGCGTCCGACAGCGTGGCCAGCTCGAGCCCGAGGTCGGCGGCGCGGTCGGCGGCCATCACGCCGGGGCCGCCGCCGTTGGTGACGATGGCGAGGCGGTTGCCGACCGGGCGGAAGCCACACGACAGCGCCTTGGCGGCGGTGAACAGTTGCGTGACGGTCTGCACGCGCACCACGCCGACGCGGCTGACCGCCGCATCGAACACGTCGTCTGCGCCGACCAGCGACGCGGTGTGCGACAGTGCCGCCCTGGAGCCTGCCGCGTGCCGGCCGACCTTGATCAGGATCACCGGCTTGATGCGAGCGGCGGCGCGCATCGCGCTCATGAAGATGCGCGCGTTGCGGATGCCCTCGATGTACATCAGGATGCTGGTGGTGTTGGCGTCGGACACCAGGTAGTCGAGGATCTCACCGAAATCCACGTCGGTCGATGAACCCATCGACACCACGCTGGAGAAGCCGACATCGTTGCTCTGCGCCCAGTCGAGGATCGCGGTGCACAGCGCACCGGACTGCGAGACGAAGGCGATGTTGCCGGTATTTGCGCCGCCCTTGTTGAAGGTGGCATTCAGGCCGATGGAGGGGCGCATGATGCCGAGGCAGTTCGGGCCGATCAGGCGGATGCCGTAGCGGCGCGCGGTCTCCAGCAGTTGCCGCTCCAGCGCTGCGCCTTCTGGCCCGGCCTCGCCGAAGCCCGCAGTGATGATGACCGCCGCCTTCACGCCGTGGATGCCGCATTCCTCGATGAGGCCCGGCACGGTCTGCGGCGGCGTGGCGATCACCGCCAGTTCCACCGGCTCACCGATGTCGGCGATGCAGGCATAGGCGCGCTTGCCTTGCACTTCCGGGTTCTTCGGATTGACCGGATACAGCGCGCCCTGGAAGCTGCTTTCCAGCATGTTCTTGAATACGATCTGGCCGACCGAATCGGGCCGGTCGCTCGCGCCGAACACCGCGACTGATTTGGGCGCGAACAGGGTGCTGAGGTAATGCTTGCCCATGACATCTTTCCTCAGAGAGTGGGGATGTTGGGTATGATAGCACCGTGCGTTACACCTCTGTGGTAGGTCTGTCGGGTAGCCTTATGCAAACTGCTTACATCACTCACCCCCTCTGCCTCAAGCACGAGATGGGCGATGACCACCCGGAATCCCCGGCGCGCATCCATGCCATCGAGGATCGGTTGATCGCTTCCGGGTTGCTGGATTATCTGCAGCGCCACGACGCGCCGGAGGCGACGCGCGAACAGTTGCTGCGCGTGCACGATGCGGACTATGTCGGTTCGATCGAATCCGCAGCGCCGCAGCACGGCATGGTGCAACTCGACCCGGACACCGCAATGAACCCGTTCAGTTACCCCGCCGCATTGCGTGCGGCGGGCGCCGTGGTGCTGGGTGTGGACCTGGTGATGGCAGGCAAGGCCGAGAATGCTTTCTGCAACATCCGCCCGCCCGGCCACCATGCCGAGCGCGCCCGCGCGATGGGCTTCTGCATTTTCAACAATGTCGCGGTCGGCGCGGCGCACGCACTTGAATATCACGGCTTGCAACGCGTGGCGATCGCGGATTTCGACGTGCACCACGGCAATGGCACGGAAAACATCTTCCACGACGAGCCGCGCGTGATGCTGTGCTCCACCTTCCAGCATCCGTTCTACCCGTATTGCGGCGCCGACAGCGGCAACGACCATATCATCAACGTGCCGCTCGCCGCCGGGTCTGGCGGCGAGGAATTCCGCGACGCGGTCACGCAACACTGGCTGCCCGCGCTGGAACGCTTCCAGCCCGAACTGCTGCTGATTTCGGCGGGGTTCGACGCGCACCGCGACGACGACATGGCGATGCTGCGGCTCACCGAGGCGGACTATATGTGGGTGACGGAAACGTTGAAACGTATCGCGGAAAAATACGCACAGCGCCGCATCGTATCTGCCCTGGAAGGCGGCTATGAACTGCCTGCGCTGGGGCGCAGCGCGCTGGCGCACATCAAGGCGCTCAGCGGCCTGTAATTTTTGCCGCCTGTTTGAAATAACCCGATTTTTCCGCTCTGTTCCGCGCTTTGTCCGCTATCCAAACTGCTATCTTGACGGCGTAGTAATGAGTCCGGGATGGGTGCGATCGCGCATCAATCAGTACAAGGGGGCAGCGCCATGTCAAAACCAGCCGCAATCCGGTTAGTCAGCAACGACAACGAGGAATATATCGCCGAATCGCAAGCCATCCAGGAGGCGCGAGCGCGCCTGGAGGCCGAAATGCAGGCGGATATTTCCGCGCAGGCGCGCGCCCGCGCGGAAGCGCATGCGCGCGCGGTGGCCCAGGCGCGCGCGCGCGCCGAGGCGGAATTGACTACGCTGATCGAGGCCAATTGCCAGGATGAGGCGAGACTCGCGGAAATTATCCAGGCCAAGCTCGAGGCGGAGAAAAAGCTGGCCCGCGAGTTGCAGGAAAAACTGGCCTGCGAACTGCGGCTCCAGGAAGAAAATCAGGCCAGGTCGCGCGCCGAACAGCAGGCGCAGGATGAATTGAACCAGCGCTTGCAGCAGGAACAATTCGCCCGCGCTGCCGCCGAGGGCAGAACCAAGGCGGAGCGCGATCTGGCGGCGCTGATCGAGCAACAGCACAGGGTAGAGCATGACGCCCGGCTGCGCGCCGAAGCCGAAATCCATTCCGTCCAGATGGACATCGCCGAAATAACGGCCCGTGCCGAACAGGTTGGCGCAGAGTGCCGCGCGGCGGAACAGGCGCAAAAAAACCAGGCCGAAGAAAAGCTGAGGCTGGAATCCCGGCTGCGCGACGTGGCTGCGCAGCGGGCCGAAGCGGAAGCCGAAGAAGCGCGCCTGGCAAAGAACCGGGTCGATGCCGAGCAAGCTGAACTGGAGAAAGTCAGCAAGCGCGTCGAAGCCGAGCAGCGCGCCACCCATGCGGCGGAAAACCGCGCCAGGCTGGAGCAGGAGTTTGCCAAGCTGGCGCAGGAAAAAGAATCGACGAACCAGGCGATCGCGCGTGCCATAGAAGAGAAGATCGAAAAGGAGCAACAGGTCGCCGCGCTGGCGGGCTCCAAACTCATGGCCGAACAGGCCGCCGCCGAGGCTGCGGACGCGCGCGCGCGCGCCGAAACGCTTGCGCTGGCCGAGACCGAGGCGCGGCTTGCCGCTATCCGGGATGCGGAACAAACTGCCGCAGAGCTTGCCGCCCAGCGCAGGCTTGCCGAGGAACAGGCCGTGGCCGATGCCGAGGCTCGCGTCCGCGACGAGCGCCTGGCTTATGAGGCGGCCAGACAACATGCCGAAGCAGCAGCGGCCGCACGGATCGAGGCGGAGCGCAAACTCAAGGCCGAGCAGGAAGCGGCTGCGCTGTTGCTGGCCCGGGCCGAGGCCGACAGGAATGCATGGCAGCAACAGGAGGAAGCTACCGCCTTGTTGCGCCAGGCCGAGCAGGAGGCTAAGGATCGTCTGGCTGCCGACACCATGGCCGCCCAGGCTGCCGCGCACAAGTTCCAGGCGGAGCAGGGTCTGGCTGTGCTTGCGCAGCAGCGCGCCGAAGCGGAATTGACGGCCGCGCGCGAGATGGATCTCAAGTTGCAGGCCGAAACGCGGGAAATCGCTGCCGCAAACGAGCGCGCCGCCGTGGTGCGGCAGGCGCTTCAGGTAGCCGAACAGAATATCGAAACCGAGAAGCGCGCTCACGCCGCGATCGAAGCGCGTATGGCTGCCGATCTGCGCGCCATTAAGGCGGGCAACGAGTGCATCGAACTCGAGGTTCGCACTAGGGAGGCTGCCGAGGCAACGGAAAAACTGAATGAGCAGGCACTGCAAGCCGCACGGGAGAAGGAGCAGGCGGCGGTGCGCGTGATGAACATTGCCAAGGCCCGTGCGGATGCGGAAAGCCGGTCACTCAAGGCGGCGGAAGAGAAGATTCGCGCCGAGGCGCTTGCCGCAGCAGCCTTCTGCAAACAGATCGCCGAAGCGGAGCTGGTGCGCGATACCGCGATGGAGCGTGCGGAGAAGATGGCGAAACTGCGTGTCGAGGAAGCGCGCAAAGCCGCCGAGCGCGTGCAGGCCGAGCAACGCCAAGCCGCTGTGGCTCAGGTGGAACGGGCCAGGCAGGCGCGTACCGGTGTCGAGCCGGTTGCTTGCGTCACACGCCATCCTCGGATGACGGAGATGTTGGGTATAACTGTTCCGTCCTGAACCCCTGTAATTTTTGCAGAAATAACCCGATTTTTCCGCTCTGTTCCGCGCTTTGTCCGCTATCCAAACTGCTATCTTGACGGCGTAGTAATGAGTCCGGGATGGGTGCGATCGCGCATCAATCAGTACAAGGGGGCAGCGCCATGTCAAAACCAGCCGCAATCCGGTTAGTCAGCAACGACAACGAGGAATATATCGCCGAATCGCAAGCCATCCAGGAGGCGCGAGCGCGCCTGGAGGCCGAAATGCAGGCGGATATTTCCGCGCAGGCGCGCGCCCGCGCGGAAGCGCATGCGCGCGCGGTGGCCCAGGCGCGCGCGCGCGCCGAGGCGGAATTGACTACGCTGATCGAGGCCAATTGCCAGGATGAGGCGAGACTCGCGGAAATTATCCAGGCCAAGCTCGAGGCGGAGAAAAAGCTGGCCCGCGAGTTGCAGGAAAAACTGGCCTGCGAACTGCGGCTCCAGGAAGAAAATCAGGCCAGGTCGCGCGCCGAACAGCAGGCGCAGGATGAATTGAACCAGCGCTTGCAGCAGGAACAATTCGCCCGCGCTGCCGCCGAGGGCAGAACCAAGGCGGAGCGCGATCTGGCGGCGCTGATCGAGCAACAGCACAGGGTAGAGCATGACGCCCGGCTGCGCGCCGAAGCCGAAATCCATTCCGTCCAGATGGACATCGCCGAAATAACGGCCCGTGCCGAACAGGTTGGCGCAGAGTGCCGCGCGGCGGAACAGGCGCAAAAAAACCAGGCCGAAGAAAAGCTGAGGCTGGAATCCCGGCTGCGCGACGTGGCTGCGCAGCGGGCCGAAGCGGAAGCCGAAGAAGCGCGCCTGGCAAAGAACCGGGTCGATGCCGAGCAAGCTGAACTGGAGAAAGTCAGCAAGCGCGTCGAAGCCGAGCAGCGCGCCACCCATGCGGCGGAAAACCGCGCCAGGCTGGAGCAGGAGTTTGCCAAGCTGGCGCAGGAAAAAGAATCGACGAACCAGGCGATCGCGCGTGCCATAGAAGAGAAGATCGAAAAGGAGCAACAGGTCGCCGCGCTGGCGGGCTCCAAACTCATGGCCGAACAGGCCGCCGCCGAGGCTGCGGACGCGCGCGCGCGCGCTGAAACGCTTGCGCTGGGCGAGATCGAGGCGCGGCTTGCCGCGTTCAGGGATGCCGAACAGGCCGCGCATGCGCGTGCGGCAGCGGATCACGCCGCCGCAGAGCTTGCCACCCAGCGCAGGCTCGCCGAGGAGCAGGCCGGGGCCGATGCCGAGGCTCGCGTCCGCGACGAGCGCCTGGCTTATGAGGCGGCCAGGCAACGTGCCGAAGCGGAGGCGATCGCTCGGGTCGGGGCGGAACGCAAACTCAAGGCCGAGCAGGAAGCGGCCGCGCTGTTGCTGGCCCGAACCGAAGCCGACAGGAAGATATTGCAGCAGCGAGAGGAAGCCAATTCCTTGTTGCGCCAGGCCGAGCAGGAGGCGAAAGATCGCCTGGCTGCCGACACCATGGCCAGCCAGGCTGCCGCGCACAAGTTCCAGGCGGAGCAGGATCTGGCTGTGCTTGCGCAGCAGCGCGCCGAAGCGGAATTGACGGCCGCGCATGAGATGGATCTCAAGTTGCAGGCCGAAACGCGAGAGATCGCTGCGGCAAACGAGCGCGCCGCCGTGGCGCGGCAGGCGCTTCAGGTAGCCGAGCAAAACATCGAAACCGAGAAGCGTACCCTCGCCGCGATCGAAGCGCGTATGGCTGCCGAGTTGCGCACCATCGAGGAGTACAACGAGCGCATCGAACTCGAGGTTCGCGCCAGAGAAGCTGTCGAGGCAACGGGAAAACTGAATGAGCAGGCACTGCAAGCCGCGCGGGAGAAGGAGCAGGCGGCGGCGCGCGTGATGAACATCGCCAAGGTTCGTGCGGATGCGGAAAGCCGGGCACTCGAGGCGACGGAAGAGAAGATCCGCGCCGAGGCGCTTGCCGCAGTGGCCTTCCGCAAGCAGATCGTCGAAGCGGAACTGGCGCGCGATACCGCGATGGAGCGTGCGGAGGAAATGGCAAAGCTGCGTGCCGAGGAAGCGCGCAAAGCCACCGAAGCGGAGCAGGAGCGCCTCTGTTGCGAAGCGCTGGCCGTAGCTGCCGCACGCAAGCGCAGCGAAGCTGCCGAGCGCGCGCGGCTGGAAGCGATACAGCGCGAGCAGATCGAAACCGGATTGCTGGCGCAGCAACAGCGCCATTTCGACCAGGAGCACGAATTGCTGGTTCAGGCCGAGCAGCGCCAGATTGCTGCGACGGAAGCGGAGCGGATCAGGCAGGCACGTATCGATGCGGAGCGCCTGGCAGTAGAGGCCGAGCAGGACAAGGTTGCGGCGGAGCAGGCCGCGATGAATCGCGCCAGGGAGATCATCGAAGCGGTCAAGCGGCAGCGTGAAGAGACCATGCTGATGGTTGCGGAGGCCGCCGAACAGCGTGCCGCCGAAGAACGGCGGGCGGCTGAGGCAGAGCAGGTGCGATTGCAAGCCGAGCAGGCCGCGCTGCGTGCCGCATCAGAACGGGCCGCCATTGCGGAGCAAGCCGGACAGCTTGCCCTGCGCCAGCATGAAGGAGAGCAAAAGCTGCTGGTGCAGCAGCAGGCGAAACTGGAGAACGAACAGCGGGTGCTGGCCGAGATCGAAATGCGCGTAAAGGCTGAAGCGCAAGCCAGCGCGGCTTTGGAAGAACGTGAAAGCGCCGAGCAGCGCGCCCGCGAAGCGGCGCAAACCAGAGCGATGCTGGCGCAGGAAGCAACGCTGACCGCGCGGCAGCGTGCCGAACTGGAAGAGCAGGAAAGTGTGCAGCTACGCGCGCAAATTGAACAGTCGCGCGCCGAAACGACCGTGCTTCAAGCGACGGCGCGCTTGCGCAGGAACCGGAAAATGATCCGGCTGGCGAAAGGCGCCGGGCTGGTTTCCGCCGTGGCGGCATTCGTTGGCCTTTCGCTGTCGGCGCTTTACACACAGGAAACAGTTTCCCCCGTGCCCTCAGCCGAAATCAGCCAAGCCATCCGGCCTATCATGGTGCATGCGGATGAAAATGTGGTCGCCGCTCGGGCCGAACCGGCAGCCGGGCAAGTTAAACCGGGAACATATCCGGTTATGGGCGATTTGAAGATGACCGACCGGCTCGGGCAGAAAGAGCCGGCGGAGTAAGGAGTTCCCTCAGTCTTTCAGCAACGCGCTGCGCAGCGCGTCCGTTTGCTTGGGTTGCGCGAGCGCTGCGCCGCTGATCCAGAATATATCCTCGGCGCGGCTGCCCAGCGTATTGATCTTGGCGCGGTGCAGGCGGATGTTGTGCCTGTCCAGGATCAGCGCGATGCGCGCCAGCAGGCCGGGGCGGTCTCCGGCAACCAGCGACAGCACGTACATGCCCTTGTTGTCCGGTTTGATCTCGGCCTCGGCGTTGATCGGGAAGTGCTTGAGCTGGCGGCTGACGCGTCCCGGTGCGGCGAGCACGATCGGCTTGGCCTGCGCAATCTGCTGCGCCAACTCGAATTCAATATAAGTCATGATGTCGCGGTAGGCGGTGTCGCCGCGCGCGGCCTCCATGATCTGAAAACTGTCCAGCGCGTAGCCGTGCCGTGTGGTGTGGATCTTGGCCTCGGCGATGGTGTAGTTCATGCGCGCGAAAAAATTACAGATGCGCGCGAACAGGCCGCGCTGGTCCGGGCAATACACCATCACCTGCAAGCCTTCGCCGGCGCGGCTCAGGCGCGCCTTCACGACGGGCGCGGCGGGATTGACCTTGAAGGCCAGCAACCGGGTATGCCAGGCGATTTCCTGAGGGTCGTGATCCAGAAAATAGCTGTCGTCGAGCTGCGCCCATAGCAACTGGTAGGCATCGGGCGTCAGCGCATAGAGATTGAGCGCGTCGGCCGCCGCGCGGCGGATTTCCCCGAGCCGGTCGGCAACCTTGCCGTCGCTCAGGTAGCGGCGCGTCTGCCAGAACAGGTCTTCCATCAGTTTGGCTTTCCAGGCGTTCCAAATTTCCGGGTTGGTGGCGCGCACGTCCGCGACGGTCAAGAGGTACAGCGCGACCAGGTAGCGGTCGTTCTTGATCCTGGCGGCGAAATCCGCGATCACCTCGGGGTCGGACAAATCCTGCTTCTGTGCGGTGGCGGAAAGAGTGAGATGGTGTTCGACCAGCCACACGATCAGGCTGGTGTCGGCATTGTTGATCTGGTGCTGCACACAAAACGCGCGCGCGTCTTTCTTGCCCAGTTGCGAATGGTCGCCGCCGCGCCCCTTGGCGATGTCATGGAACAGCCCGGCGACATACAGCACTTCGGGCCGGGCGAATTCACCCATCAGTTTGCTGCACAGCGGGATCTCCTCTGCATATTCCGGCGCGGCGAAACGGCGCAGGTTGCGCACCACCATCAGGATATGCACATCCACCGTGTAGACATGGAACAGGTCATGCTGCATCTGCCCGACGATGCGCCCGAAGGCGGGGAGATAACGGCCGAGGATGCCGTACTGGTTCATGCGCCGCAGCGCGTGGAGGACGCCATGCGGCTGGCTCAGGATTTCCATGAAGCGCGCCCGGTTCAGCGGGTTGCGGCGGAACGACACATCGACCCGGCGCTGCGCGCGCCACAGCGCGCGCAGCGTCCTTGCGCTGAGATCGGTCAGTTCGCCATGCTGTTCCATCAGCAGAAATAGCTCGAAGATCGCTTCGGGTGTGTGTTCGAATAACTGCTCGTCGCGGATATCCAGCAGCGTGCCGACTATCCTGAATCGCTCGTTCAGGATGCGTTGCACCGGCGTTTCGCCGAATAAATAGTCGTGCAAATTTTGCAGCATGATGGTGTTGAACTGGCGCACCGCCAGTTTGGTGCGGTAATAGCGCTGCATCAGGTGCTCGCTTGCGCGGCGGTTGGCCGAGGCATTGATGCCCAGTTGTCCTGCGAGCAGCGTCTGGAAATCGAACAGCAGGCGGTCTTCATGCCGCTTCGCGAGGTAATGCAGGCGGGTGCGCAGCGTTGCCAGCAGTGCGCTGTGGCGCGCAATCTGGCGCGCCTCGGCCGCCGTGAGCAGCCCGATTTGCGCGAGTTCGCTCCAGTGCGTTCCCAGGCCGGCTGCGCGTGCGATCCAGGTGACGGTCTGCAAATCGCGCAGGCCGCCCGGGCTTTCCTTCAGGTTCGGCTCGAGGTTGTAATCGGCCTCCGCGTAGCGCGCGTGGCGCCGTTGCTGCTCTTGCAGCTTGGCAAGATAAAAGGCGCGCAGGTCGAGGTGCTGTTGCACGCTATCGCACAGTTCATCGAACAGCGCCTTGTTGCCGCAGAGCAGGCGCGCTTCAAGGAGGTTGGTTTGCACGGTGATGTCGGCGGATTCGTTTATGCACTGCGCCACGGTGCGGACGCTGTGGCCGACTTCCAGCCCGATATCCCATAACACCCCAATCAGCCGATGCAATTGCTGCTGCAAGGCTTCATCCGGCGGGTGCCCGGCCAAGAGTTTTTCGGATTCGGCATCCAGCAGGATCAGCAGGTCGATGTCCGATCTGGGGTAGAGCTTGCAGCGCCCGTAGCCGCCCACCGCCGCCAGCGCGATACGGTCGGGCATCGCGAGTTGCCGCCAGACGTGGCGCAGGTAGCGGTCGACCAGCCGAGTGTGCGCAGCGAGCAAACGCGCTGCGTTGTTGTGTTTCAGAAAGCTCTGTTCAAGCGCCGTACGATCGCTGCGCAATGATTCGCGCAGCGCGGCTACGTTGTCATAAGGGTGGGGGAGGAGGGCAGCCATCGGAAACGGTCAATACTTCGAAGCCGGTATCGGTGACGAGGATGGTGTGTTCGTATTGCGCCGACAGGCTGTGATCCTTGGTGACCACCGTCCAGCCGTCGCCGAGATGCTTGATGGCCGCCTTGCCCGCATTGATCATCGGCTCGATGGTGAAGGTCATGCCCGCTTCCAGTTTTATTCCGGTTTTCGGGCGGCCGTAATGCAGCACCTGCGGCTCTTCATGGAAACGCTTGCCGATGCCATGCCCGCAGAACTCGCGCACCACGCTGTAGCCGAGCGGTTCGACGAAGCTCTGGATGGCATGGCCGATATCGCCCAGATACGCGCCCGGCTTGACCATGCGGATGCCGCGCCATAGCGCCTGATAAGTGGCCTCGCATAAGCGCCTGGCCTGGATCGACGGTTCGCCGACATAGAACATCCGGCTGCTGTCGCCGTGGTAACCGTCCTTGATGACGGTGATGTCCAGATTGACGATGTCGCCGCTCTTGAGCGCCTTGTCGCCCGGCACGCCATGGCATATCTGATGGTTGATCGAGGTGCAGATCGACTTGGGGTAGGGCACATGCCCGTGCGGCGCGTAATTGAGCGGTGCGGGGATGCCGCGTTGCACATTGACGATGAAGTCGTGGCACAGCTTGTCCAGTTCCCTGGTCGTCACGCCTGCCTTGACGAACGGGGTGATGTAGTCGAGCACCTCGCTGGTCAGGCGGCCGGCAACGCGCATTTTCTCGATTTCTTGCGGGGTCTTGATGGATACGGACATATTTTTATGGGATGAAGCTTTCAGGATGGCCGAGAATATCACGCGGCTCGGATTGCCGACAATCGGGATTGCCTACAATCGTGTTCAGGAACTAAACTTGCACCGCATTTGACTAACCGCTGCAACAAATTATTGGTAATGCGGCAAACTTGAACAACCTCACAATGGAGACAGCATGAAAAAATCATTAGCAATCGTCTTATTTCTTTCTGCCAGCATGAATGCCTATGCCGTGGATGGCGGCGCGGTAGTCGGCGGGGCGGTCGGCGGCGCGGCCGGTGCAGCAGTGGGGTACAACATGGGCGGGCAGAATGGCGCAATTCTCGGCGCCGCGATCGGCGGTGCAACCGGCGCGGCAATCGGAAGCAAGCCCAGCGCATCTGCGGCCAAGCCGGCTCCGGTGCAGACGGTAGCTTCCCGCGAAGCGGAAAGCGATGACGACCGCCAGCGCCACGACAACGGGCTTCATCTTGGACAACAGAAGAAAAAGCACAAGGGAAAGCACGGGGATCATCGCAAAGATTAATCAACCCTGATTTGTCGTTAGCAAGAGGCACGGCAACGTGCCTTTTTGTTGCTATAAAGGAGTTGAATTCCTGTTTGTGGAGATAGCTTCTTCTTGGCTGTCATTCGCCAGTTTGAGTGGCCCGCTGCCGGAAAAACGATCGAGATAGAGGTAGATCACCGGCGTGATGAACAGCGTGATCACCTGCGAGAACAACAATCCCCCGACTACGGCGAGCCCCAGCGGTTGGCGCAGTTCCGCGCCCGCGCCCATGCCGATAGCGATAGGCAGTGCGCCCATCAGTGCCGCCGAGGTGGTCATCATGATCGGGCGGAAACGCAGCAGGCACGCGGTGCGGATTGCTTCAGCCGGTGCCATGCCTTCGTTGCGTTGCGCGTTGAGCGCGAAGTCGATCATCATGATCGCGTTTTTCTTGACGATGCCGATCAGCATCAGGATACCGATCATCGCGATGATCGAAAGCTCCATGTTGAACAGCCACAACATGGCCAGCGCGCCGACTGCAGCCGAGGGCAGGCCGGAAAGGATCGTGATCGGGTGGATATAACTTTCGTACAGCACGCCAAGCAGCGCATAGATCACCAGCAGCGCGGCGATGATCAGCACTATCTGGCTCGCTTGCGAAGACTGGAACGCCGCCGCGTCGCCGCCGTAGCTGGTGAGGATGCTCACCGGCATATTGAGTTCGCGCTTGAATTGCTCGATGCGTTTGGATGCATCGCCCAGCGCCGCGCCGGACGCGAGATTGAACGAGATTGTCAGCGCATCGAGTTGCCCGGCGTGATTGATCGAGATCGGCCCCACTTCGCGCTCGACGGTCGCGACGCTGGCCAGCGAAACCAGCGTGCCGTTCTTGCTGCGTACATAAATCTTGCCGAAAGCGCTTTCGTCGGAACGGTCTTCGGCAGAGACCTGCATGATGACCTGATAGCTGTCGCTCGAAGTGTAGATCGTCGAGACCTGGCGCTCGCCGAAAGCGCTGTAGAGCGCGGAACGGATATCCGCGATCTGCACGCCCAGCAGGTTGGCCTTGTCGCGGTTGATGTTGAGGCGCGCTTGCAGGCCCTTCAGTTGCGAGTCGCTGGTGACATCGCGAAAAATGGCATCCTCGCGCATGCGCGACATCAGGCCGTCGGACGCCGCGCGCAGTTCTTCGGCGCGCACGCTGCGCATGATGTACTGGTAGCGGCTCTTGCTGACGCGGCCGCCGAGCCTGAGGTTCTGGATGGGGTTGATGAAGACATTGACGCCGGGGACGGCGCGTACCTCGCGCCGCAACTCTTCGACCACTACGTCGATCGGCGGACGCTCGCTGCGCGGTTTGAGGTTCATGAACAGGCGTCCGCTGTTGCCGGCGCTGGCGTTGACAATGAGCGTATCGACGGCGGGGTTCGCGCGGATCACGTCGCCGGTGCGCTGCAGCAGTTCGGCCATCGCGGGAAAGGAAATATCCTCGACCGCCTCCACCGTGATCAATGCCAGGCCGACGTCCTCGTTGGGAAAGAAGCCCTTGGGCAAGACCATGAACAGCGCGATGGTGGCGACCAGGGTGCCGACCGCGACGCCGAGCACGATGCGGCTGTGGCGCAATGACCAGTCGAGCGCGCGTTCGTAGGATGACAGCACCCGGGCGAAGCCGCGCTCGAACCATGCGGTCCATTTCAGGCTCCGATCTTCTTGCTGGGCCGTTTCGTGCTGAACCAGGTAGCGGCTGGCCAGCATCGGAATCAGCGTGAGCGACACCACGGCCGACACCAGCACGGCGATCCCCACCACGGCGGCGAACTCGTGGAACAGCAGCCCGATCACGCCGGGCATGAAGAAAATCGGGATGAACACCGCGACCAGCGACAGGGAAATCGAAATGATCGTAAAGCTCATTTCTTTCGATCCTTGCAGCGCGGCCTGCAGCGGCGGCATGCCCTTCTCGACGTGGCGCACGATGTTCTCGAGCATCACGATGGCGTCATCCACCACCAGCCCGACCGCAAGCGTGATCGCGAGCAGCGAAATGTTGTCCAGGCTGTAGCCGAAGGCGGCCATCAGTGCCACCGTCCCCAGCAGCGAAATCGGCAGCGACAGCGCCGGAATGAAGGTGGCGGTAGCCTTGCGCAGGAACAGGAAGATCACCATCACGACCAGCGCAACGGTGATAGCCAGCGTGAGCTGCACGTCGTGGATCGCATTGCGGATCGACACCGAGCGGTCGTTGCGCAGCTTGAGCTGGACCGACGACGGCATCTGCGCGATGAGTTTGGGTATCGCCGCCTTGATCGCATCCACCGTCGCGACGGTGTTGGCGCCCGGTTGGCGCTGCACCGAAAGCGTGATCGCGCGTTCACCGTTGGCCCAGCTTGCCGTCTTGAGCGATTCCACGCTGTCTTCGACCACCGCAACTTCGGAGAGCCGCACCGGGCTGCCGCCCGGTGAGGTGGCCACAATCAGATTGGCGAAGGCGGCGGCATTGTCGAGCTGCCGGTTGGCCTGGATGATGAGCGTCTGGCGCGGCCCGTCGAGCGTGCCGACCGGCGAATTGGCGTTGGCGCTGCGCAGCGCGGCGGCAATGTCATCGACGGTCAGGTTGCGCGTCGCAAGCGCTTCCGGATTCACGCGCACGCGCACGGCATATTTTTTCTGCCCGTTGATGTTTACCTGCGCCACGCCGGGAAGCGTGGAAAGCGTCGGCGAAATGAGGTCGCTGGCGAAACTGTTCAAATCCGAGAGCGACATCGAGGGCGAGGTCAGGCTGAGGAAAATGATCGGCGCGTCGGCGGGGTTGACCTTTTGATAGGATGGTGGCGTGGTCATTTCCGCCGGCAGCGCGCGTTGCGCGCGCAGCAACGCCGCCTGCACATCGATGGAGGCGCTGTCGATATTGCGATCCTGGTCGAATTCCAGCGTGATCGAAGTGCTGCCCAGCGTGCTCGTCGAGCTGATGACGGACAGGCCGGAGATGGTGGAGAACTGGCGCTCGAGCGGCGTGGCCACCGAAGACGCCATGGTTTCCGGACTGGCGCCGGGAAGCGTTGCGCTGACCGAGATGGTGGGCGTATCGTAGCTCGGCAGCGCGGCAATGGGGATGTCGCCATAGGCAAGGATGCCGGCCACCACGGCGGAGACCGACAGCAGCACCGTCATGACCGGGCGGCGGATACACAGCTCAGAAATATTCATTCTAAAAATAGCAGTTCAGCCACGGATGAACACAGATGTACACGGATTATCAATGGATTATCTTCCTCGTGTTGAATGGCATACGGGTAAGCAGCAAATTTCACATAATGTTTGGTTTTGTCCGTGACAATCCGTGTGCATCCGTGGCTAGTTGCAGTTTTTGGATTCATTGCTTGCCTGCACTGCCGGGCTTCGTGCCCTCTGGTTCGGCCACCACGCTGCCCGGCCTGAGATTCTGCGCGCCTTCCACGACGACGCGCGTGCCCGGCGCGATCCCCTCGACCACGGCGATCCCGTCCTGGATCAAGCGCACATTGACGGGCAGCGAAGCCACCTTGCGGTCCGCCCCGATCACGTAAAGAAATTTCTTTTCCGGCCCGGTCTGCACCGCCTGCACCGGAACCGTGAGCGCGCCGGTCAGGGTGCGCGGCGTAAGCATCACCGTGACGAACATGCCGGGCCAGAGGAGATGGTCCGGATTGGGGAATTCCGCCTTGAGGCGGATGGTGCCGCTTGCGGTATCCACCGCATTGTCGATAAACACCAGACGCCCCTTCAGGGCCGGCTGGCCGGGCAGATCCAGCTTCGCGCCGACCGGCACTTCGCCCTTGGCAAAGGCCTGCTGCAAACCCACAAGCTCGCGTTCCGGCAACGTGAAGCTGACATTGATCGGGTCGATCTGCGTGATGCTCACCAGCGCGGTGCCCAGCGCGGCGCCGCTCGGCTGCACCAGGCTTCCCGGATAGACCGCAATCGCGCCCGTGCGCCCTGCAATCGGTGCGGCGATCTCGCCGAAACTGCGCGCCACGCGGCTTGCTTCCACGGAAGCGCTATCGACTTCAAGCTGGCCCCGCAATACGTCTACCTGATTTTGCGCGGCTTCAAACTCGGCACGCGAAATGTACTCCTGCCTGAATAACTCGCGCTGGCGTTCGAAATTACGCTCGGCGTTCATCAGGTCGACGCGATCTTTGGCTACCTGCGCAGCGCTCTTGTTGAGGTTGGCGTCTTCGGTGCGGGCATCAAGCGAGAACAGCCGGTCGCCCCTGCGCACGAACTGTCCTTCCTTGATATGCACTGCCTTGATGGTGGCGCTGATCTGCGGGCGCACCTCAACCGTTTGCAGCGCCGACACCGTGCCGTTGGCCGTGAGCCTGACTGCTACATCGGTTTGCGCCACGACGGCGCTCACCACCTGGACTGCGTCAGTTCCCTTGGGTTTGGCCGCAAAGCTACCGGCGCGCCAGAACCAGATAGTCAGCGCAACAAGCAGAATGGCGGCCAGCGCAATCCATATGCGCCGCTTGATACGCGCCGATGAATTTGCTTGTGACTCAACTTCCATTTAAAACCTCGCATGAATCTGTTTGTAGTCCGTAGGGTGCATGGAATGCACCCTACGATATTTTATTGAATTTTATGTGCACACTTTACTGGTAGCGCAACGCCTCTATCGGGTCGAGCTGGGCCGCTTTGCGCGCGGGATAAAAGCCGAAGAAGATGCCCACCGTTGCAGCCACGCCGAATGCGACGACCGCCGAGCTGCCCGAGATGATGACCATTGTGCCGGTCAGCGCGTTGACCAGCAATGCGCCGCCGATGCCCAGCAGCAGGCCGATGAAGCAGCCGGCCACCGAGATGATGATGGCTTCCAGCAGGAATTGCAGCAGGATGTCGCGTTCGCGCGCGCCGATCGCCATGCGGATACCGATCTCGCGGGTGCGTTCGGTGACCGAAACCAGCATGATGTTCATGATGCCGATGCCGCCCACCAGCAGCGAAACCGACGCGATCGCGCCGAGCAGCAGCGACATGGTGCGCGTGCTTTCTTCGGCGGAATCGGCCACCGCAGTGAGGTTGCGCAGGAAGAAATCGTTATCCATGCCTTCGCGGATGCGGTGCCGCTGGCGCAGCAGCTCGGTCATGGATTTTTCCACCGCAGGCATGGCTTCCTGGGTGGTGGCCTGTACCATAATCAAGCGCACCGAGCCGGGAAACTGGCTACCGAACACCTGGCGCTGCGCGGTGGTGAGCGGGATGAGGAGGGTGTCGTCTTGGTCGCGCCCATCCATGCTTTGACCCTTGGCCGCCAATGTGCCGAGGATGACGAACGGGCTTTGCCGGATGCGGATGGTCTTGCCGACCGGATTTTCATCGCCGAACAAATTTTCTGCGGCGGTCTTGCCGATCAGTGCGACGCGCGTGGCCGAGCGCACGTCCGAGTCGGTGAAAGCCGCTCCCGAAGTTACTTGCCAGGAGCGTGCCTCCAGAAAGCCCGGTGTGGTGCCGGTGACGGAGGTATTCCAGTTGTTCGGCCCATAGACGATTTGCGCATTGCCGGGGTGCATCGGCGCGACCGTTTGCACGCCAGGCAGTTCGGCAACAGCCTCGGCATCGCCGACCGTTAACGTAAAATTACCACCGCTGCCGGTACGTGCCCCGCCGGATGTGGTGCTGCCGGAATGCAATATGAACAGGTTGCTGCCCATCGCGGCAATGGTCTGCTTGATCGCATATTGCGCGCCCTGTCCGATCGACATCATCAACACCACCGCGCCGACGCCGATCACCATGCCGAGCATGGTCAGCATGGTGCGCAGCCGGTTTGCGCCCATCGCGCGCCAGGCTTCGCCGAGCATCGCGAAGATCATACAAAAAACCCATTTGAACCACGAAGAACACGAAGGTCACGCAGAAGAACATATGGCATTAACAAAGGAGAATTACCTTGCTGGTGAACGTCCTGTGTCATGCAATGACATGAAAAATCTTCGTGTCCTTCGTGTTCTTCGTGGTGAACAGGTTTTTTTTGGATCATGATGCGTGTTCTGTTTGTGGCGTGGGCTGGTCGCTGACGATGCGCCCGTCATGGAATCTCACTTGGCGTTTGGCGTGCCGGGCGATATCCGCTTCGTGGGTGACCAGCACGATGGTGATGCCTTCGCGGTTCAGCTCCTCGAACAACGCCATGATTTCTTCGCTGGTGTGGCTGTCGAGGTTGCCGGTGGGTTCATCCGCGAGGATCAGGCGCGGGCGGTTGACCAGGGCGCGCGCGATCGCGACGCGTTGCTGTTGGCCTCCGGAAATCTTGTTGGGCATGGAGTTCGCCTTGTCTTCCAGGCCGACCTTGGCGAGCACCTCATGGGCGCGCTGCTGGCGCTCCTCGCGTTCCACCCCGCAGTAGATCAGCGGCAGGGCCACGTTTTCCAGCAGCGACATGCGCGGCAGCAGATTGAAACCCTGGAACACGAAGCCGATGGTGCGATTGCGCAGCAAGGCCAGTTCGTCCTTGCCCAGTCCCGCAACATCGCGATCATCCAGTACATAGCGCCCGGCTGTCGGCTTGTCGAGACAGCCGAGAAGGTTCATGAAGGTGGATTTGCCGGAACCGGACGGCCCCATGATCGCGACGAATTCGCCGGCAGCGATGCCGAGGCTGACTTCTTTCAATGCCGGAAACAATCCGGCAGAAGTTTCATAGGACTTGTGCAGGCCTTCGATGCGGATGACGGGCTCAGCCATCAGAACATTCTCATCGGCGGCCGGCTGCCGGAGTTTTTCGATTTGTCTGCCGCCTGCGCCTCGCCAACGATAACCTGGTCTCCGGCCTTGAGGTCGCCGCCGGTGATTTCGGTGTTGCGGTTGTCGGTGATGCCCAGCGATACATTGAGCGGGGTCAATTCGCCCTGTTCCAGCACATAGACCTTGCCGGCAAAAACATCACGTTTTGGCGCTGCACCGCCGCCCGGTGCGCCGCCGGGGTGGCCGCCGCGCTTCTGGATGACGGCATTGGCCGGTTTGAAACGCAGCGCGGCGTTGGGGACCAGCAACACATCCTTGCGCTCGGCTACCGCGATGCTCACGTAAGCGGTCATGCCGGGCAGCAGAATCTGCTCGGGGTTGTCCACGTTGATCACCACGTCGTAGGTCACGACATTTTGTACGGTGGTCGGATTAAGCCGTATCAGCTTGACTACGCCTTGGAAGTTGCGTCCCGCAAAGGCATCCACGGTGAAGCGCGCCGTCTGCCCGACGCGGATGCTGCCGATATCCGCCTCGGCAAAGTTCGCATCGATCTGCATCTTGGACAAGTCCTGCGCGATCTTGAACAGCGTCGGGGTCTGCAAGCTGGCCGCAACGGTCTGGCCGACATCCACCGAGCGGTCTACCACCACGCCGGACACCGGCGAGCGGATGACCGAATAAGCGAGGTTCGCGCGGTCTTTTTCCACGGTGGCATGAGTCAACTGCAATTGCGCCTCGGCGGTTTTCCTGGCTTGCACGGCGGTATCCAGTTCCTGCCGCGAAACATATTCCTGCGCGAACAGGCTGCGCATGCGCGCTTCGTTGGCGGCGGCTAATTCCAGCGTGGCATTGGCGCTTTGCACATTGGCCAGGCTCTGCTTTTGCTGGGCGGCGAGCAGCGCGTCATCCAGTTCCAGCAGCACCTGCCCTTTTTCGACCTTGCTGTTGAAATCCACATACAGCTTTTTCACCGTGCCGGAAACCTGCGTGCCCACGTTGACCAGCGTCACCGGATTGATCGTGCCGTTGGCCGAGACGGTCTGGCTGATTTCGCCTTTTTCCACTGGCTGCAAACGATACTGCTGCTCCGGCGCGACCATGTAGAGTTGCCGGTAGGTGGCGACGCCTGCCGTGATGACGGCAAGGGCAAGAAAGAACAGGGCAATCGGGGAACGCAAGAGCTGTTTCATGGCTGATTTTTTTCGCGTTGGAAATTCGCACCGTGCTGTTGGCTGCCGTCTGACAAATCCTGCAACAGACTGGTATCCAGGTTGCCCATCGCCTGGGCGAGGGTGGCACGGACGATGTTCCAGTTAAACGTGGACTGGATGCGCTGCTGGCGCGCGCTGGCTAATGCGCTTTGCGCATTCAGTACATCCAGGATGCTGCCCACTCCGGCCTTGTAGCGACCGAGCGCGACGCGTTCCGATTGTTCGGCGCTGCTCAGCAAATCGGCGGTGGTGCGCAACGATTGCGTCGCCGTGGTGAGGTTCTGGTAAGCCGTCCACACATCCAGCGCCACCTGCAAACGCAAGCGCTCCAGTTGCGCGGTTTGCGTTTCCATCTGTGCTTCGGCAGCGCGTATCCGGTAAGTCGGTGCGAAACCGGAAAAAAGCGGCACGCTTACGCTTAGCCCGGCTGACGAGCCATGAGAGGTAATACCCACGCTGTTTTCTTGTTTGGTCGAAGCGGTCAGGGAAATGCTCGGCTTGCCAGCCGCGCGCGCCGCATCGACGCTGGCTTGCGCGGCTTTTACCTGTGCGGCTGCGGCTTGCAAGTCGGGACGACGCAGCCTGGCTTCCTCGATCAGCGCGCTGATGTCGCGGTCGAAATTTGCGGGGATGGCCGTCGTGTTTGCCGCCGCCAACACTATGTTTTTGTTGGCATCCAGCCCGAGCATGTTTGCCAGCGCGCCTTTTGTGTTGTTCATGTTGCCATTGGCGGTAATGCTGTTCAGCGTGGCTTGCGAATAAGCGGTCTGTGCCTGCAATTTATCGGCAGGCGTGGCGCTGCCGCTCCGGTAGCGCGCCTCGGCGGCGGCAAAGCTTTCTTTCGCGGCGCGTTCCGATTCAAGAGCGGCATCCAGCGCAGCTTGTGATGCCTGGGTCTGGTAAAAGGATTGCACCGCCTGGAGGAAAATGGTTTGTACCGTGCTGTCCTGCGTGGCATTCGCGGCGGCGAGCAACTGGTGCGCACTTTCCAGGTTGGCGGCACGCGTACCGAAGTCGTACAGCAGGTAGGAAAGGGTCAGATCAACGCTGCGCTTGCTTACTCCGGGCGAATTGCGATTGCCGGAAGCGCTCAGGCTGGCGCTGGGCAGGTAACCCGCCTTGCTCACGCCGACCTGTGCCGCCTGCACCCGCGCACTTGCCCAGACCTCGCGGGTCTGCGGGTTGTTGCACAACGCGAGGTTGACTACCTCCAGCAAGCCGAAGGGCTTTTGGCCGGGCACCCGATTGAGTGCGCCTGCCGGCATGGCCTCCGCGCAGGGGTCGCCGACCGCGCCGCCGAGCCGCAACGCGGGTTTGAGCGGCAGCGCGGCTTCCGTGCCGAACGGGTCGAGAGTTGTTTCGGCCAGCGCCAAGCTGCTCCAGAGGCAGAGCAGGGTGCAAATGCAACGTATCGAACGTATTGGATGAGGGCGCATGAACGGGAAATGGAGTTATCTTTATTTTCAGTATAGCGGCTCGATATTATCCAGCAATGCTTCTTTTGTAAGAAATTGTTTTCGCTTCGTATCGCACTGATGTTGATCGCCTTGAATTGGGGGGGGGCGACAAATTGTCGCGCGACAATATGCCACATTCCCAAGTTAATTTTTCATCCATACAATCCGCCCGCTTTAATTTTTGATAATAACTATTGTTTAGGGGGATGCAGGATGAAAGGGACGAGGGTATTCGCATTAAGCATGATCACATTGGCGGTCAGCCAGGCAGTGTATGCCGAGGTGGGTATGTTGCCGGAGGTGAACGTCACTTCCACGACGATTGACGACCGCTTTGATTCCAAGCGCGGTGAACCGAGCAACATCAACAACATCAGCGGCAAGAAAGTGGACGATCGGCATGGTAGGAACATCACGGAGATACTCGAATCCATACCGGGCGTGACGGCTGAATTGCAGAGCGGCGACTCGGTGAAGATCGAGTTGCGCGGCGTGGAAGCGCAGCGCTACATGGGCGAGAAACCCGGCGTGGCGATCGTGATCGACGGCGTGCCGGTGAACGAACGCACCGGGCGCGTCAATATTGATCTGGACAACATCGAATCCATCAAGGTGATCAAGGGCGGCGCGTCTTACCTGTTCGGTGAGGACGCGCTATCCGGCGCGGTAATCATTACTACCAAGCGCGGCGCGAAAATGGCCGGGGTAACCGCAAGCACCGAAAAGGGCAGCTTCAACTACAACAAAAATCTGTTGCGGGCCGGGTTTTCCAAGGGGGACTGGGTCGGTCATGTCCAGACTACCAAAGCGTACGCGGACGACTACTATGATCAGGGCGCTTATTCCAGGCAATACTGGAACGGCAAGCTGCAATACCTGATCGACGAGAGCAGCGATATTGCGTTTGGCTTCGAGCAATCGGTACGCGCCAAGGATAGCCACGGCACGGTAACGGGCGTGACCAACGCCTGGCTGGACCCGCGCAGCGCGACTTCCGGCGGCAAGGATTACGCACGGATGTATGACGTCAATCTGGACAAGATGAACCTCAATTATGCCAAGGATCTGGGCGCGGCGGGTAATCTGATGGTGAGCGCCTATCAATACCTGGATCACACCACCTATAAATCCAACCCCAGCGGCTATTTGCGGACGGCCGGGGGAGCATTCCTGAACGGAACATCGGCAGCCAGCAACATGGCACTTTTTAAAGATGCTTATGTTAGCCTGAACGACGGCAACCAAACGCAACAGGGGATCAAGTCCGAGTGGCGCAAGGGCGGTGAGCAAGTCGGCCTGATGGGGGGTCTGGATATCCGCAAGGATCAGGACCGGACATTGGCCACCAACCTGGTGAATTACACAACTACCACTACATCTGCGTTGAACCTGGCTGGAGCGATATCTGCCAACAACATCATAACTACCAAGACCAACGCGATCTATGGCGAGCTGAAATGGGAGGCAACCGATCCGCTCACGTTTACACTGAATGCGCGTTATGATGATATAGGTGTTGGTTTCATCAGCAATATTCCGTTGACCGCTGCGCAGGTCACTGCCGGCAAGGTCGCTTCCGGCCAGAAAACTTTCCGCGTCTGGTCGGAACGTATGGGTGCGAACTACGCGCTGACACCGGATCGTGAGATTTATGCCAATGTTTCGACCGGCTTCCGCGTGCCCACAGCCACCCAGCTCTACGGCAGCACGATCACGCCGACGGGAGCGGTGCTGGCCAATCCGAATCTGAAGCCGGAGCAGGCGCTGAATCAGGAAATCGGTTTGCGTGCCAAGAGCGAATTGTTCGGTATTGCGCTGGATCTAGACGTGGCGGCCTACCAGATCGACCGCAAGGACTTCATCCTGACTTCTGCCGGGCAATACTATTCCGATAGAACCAACCCGCTGACCGAGCAGTACCAGAACATCGGCGGTGTGCGTAATCGCGGTGTCGAGTTGGGCGTGAAGACAGATGCCCAAAATACTTGGTCAGGGGATATTGCCTATACCTATTTGGATGCCAAGTTCACCAAGAACGACTCTTACAATATGACCATGGGAACGGGTGTTGCTGGTTCAAATGGTTTAGGTACCACTAAACTTTACAACAACACCGGTCATACTGTGCCGCGTTCCCCCAAACATAAGGCCAACCTGAGCGGGCGCTATCGCGCTACCGAGGCATGGTCGTTTACGGCCGAGGTGAATGCACAGAGCGGCATTTACGCTGACGAAGTGAATATCGTTTGGGTAGGCGGGCGTACTGTGGCCAACCTAGCGACCAACTATGAACTCAAGTCGGCAGGCGGGGTTAAGTGGTCGCTTTTCGGCCGCGTGGATAACCTGTTCGACCGCTTCTACTACACCACCATTCGCGGTGGGTCGGATAGCGATGGTAGCGGCGTTTATAACGCAAACGATCCCTCCATCACGGTCAATGCCGGGCGCGTGTGGACGGCCGGTTTGACGGTGGCCTTTTAAGGGGAGAACGGTATGAGGAAGATTTTGCTGAGTACGATGCTCCTGGCTATATCGCTGATGTTTCCGCCATTGGCGCTTGCCGCGGCAAGCGCACCAGCGGCGGCGCAGCCCCCGAAGGGTGTGGTGGCGGGGGAGCATGCCGAACATGTCGAGCCTGCCAATGCGGGCGCGGCGGTGGGTAGGGGCGGTATGGCAGGAGGTGATGGCGGGCCTGCTTCATGGACAGCCTTTCCGATGCTGAAAACCAGGATGGGTGGTGAAGGCCGAGAGCGCAGGGTGGTTACGGTTATTCCGCAGAACATTCTGACCAACAGCATTGATGCCTATTCCAACAATGCCGGGGATGCCAAGGGGCACCGCCAGCTTCCGCTTGAAATGGCGGGAGCCCGACTGGATAAGCCGGAATCCGGCGGCTTCCATTGGCTCGCGGCGCGCGCGGAGCTGGCTGATAAAGTGCGCGTTGCTTCCACCGTGTATTTCTTCAGTGATCGCGGCGGGCAGAATCCGACGGCTCTGTTCATGCAGCAAAAGCATGAACTGCAAATTATTCCGCAGCCATACCCGCGCGAGCATTCCCGTTACCGTGCCAACGAGGACTGGAAATTTCTGGTGCATTTCAACGGTAAGCCGCTTGTCGGCCAGACTGTGTTTATGGAAACCGCGAATGACTCCAAGGTGGAGCTGGTCAGCGATGCGCAAGGCGTGATTACGGTTCACATCCCGGACGATTTCAAGGCGGAAACCCGGCAAAAAGCTGCGGGCAGCCACGAACACGCGCGCCGCAGCGCGGATTTCGTGCTGGCAACCGAACATGCCGAGGGCGGGAAAAGCTATCTGACCGCATTCAATGCCAGTTATGGCAAGGATGCGTTCGACCAGCGCAGCCTCGCAATGGGCCTGGGCTTCACGCTGCTGGGCATGATCGGTGCGGCGCCGTTGTTGCGGCAGCGCAAAAAGCCGGCGGCTGATACCACCAATCACAAGGATGCTTGACATGCTGAAAACCATTTTTCCGACGCTGACGCGTTTCCGCTTCACCATCCAGATCCTTATGCTGTTCGTCACCGTGTACGGCGGCGCGTTGCTGGGCACTTATACGGTGGACCGCATCTCGCAGGCGCTGCCTTCGCTGGCGTGCGCATTCGACAAGCAGACCGGTGACCATTGCATCCTGATCGTCAATCAGCACCAGTTCCACCACCGCATCGGCGAGGCGCTGGTCAAGGCGCAGGAGGTTACCTACAAGGTATTCATCCCGACGCTGATCTCGGTGGCCACCTTCTTCGCGCTGTTCTTCTTTCTCAATAAGGCATTCTGCGGCTGGGTATGCCCGATGGGCACGGTGCAGGAAGTGGTCTATCGCGTCGGCAGAAAATTTGGCAGGCCGCTGCACCGCTTTAACCAGAGCAATGTCGGCAGGGTGCGCCCGGTCAAGTGGCTGATGTTGCTGGTGCTGGTGCTCGGCTTGCCGCTGCTGGCCGGGATGGGAACCGTATCCAATGACCTGGGCGACCCCTATTGCCAGGTATGCCCATCGCGTCTGGCGACCACCCTGCTGACCGCCGATACCGAGCAGATTGCGTTGCGCACCTCGTCGGGCGTCACCTTCTTCCTCGGCGCAGCGGGCAACGCATTATTCGGCTTTATCATCATCGCCGCCTTGGCGGTGCGCCAGCCGTTCTGCCGCATCTGCCCGCTGCTGTCGTGGAACGCGCTGTTCCAAAAGCTGTCGCCGATGCAACTGGTGAAGAAGCAGCATGACAAGTGCGACAAGTGCAGCGTCTGCGAAAAAGCCTGCCCGATGGATATTCACGAGATCGGGCGGGAACACGGCAAGAAGGCGTTCCACGAGGACTGCACCATGTGCGGGCGCTGTGTGGAGTATTGCCCGGACGATGACGTGATCCAGATCAAGTTCTTCGGCGTCAAGCTGTTCGGCTCTTCGCGCGAGGCTTACAAGAAGCGCGTGAAGCTGGAAACCCCGGAAGGCTTGCCGAAAAACAAGGTGATCTGGCTGACCCAAGCGAAGGAAAACCAGCATGGATGAGTTTTTTAATCCGGCGTTGATCCCGCAGGAAACCACGCTGTTCGCCGTCTGGCTGCTCGGCTTGTCGTTGGGTCTGACCGCATGCACCGTCACCTGCCTGCCGTTCATGGGCACTTGGGTGCTGGGGCGTGGCGGTTCGCAAACACAGGCGCTGTATGACACGGCCATGTTCGTGACGGGCCGCATCCTCGCCTACACCCTGCTCGGTGCAATCGCTGGCGGAGCAGGGGTGTGGCTGTCGGAAGCCATGAACGGCGGAACCGGCAATGCGGTGATCGGTTTGACCTCCATTGCTGCCGGGGTGTGGTTGCTGCGTGGTGAGAAGCCACACTCGCCTTGTGGCACGGTGCGACGTGCGGGCAGCACACCGCCGCTGCTGATGGGTTTCTCACTGAGCCTGACCCCGTGCGCACCGCTGGCTTCGCTGTTGGCGGTATGCGCCTCGGCAGGCAGCGTCAAGCTGGGGATGACAAACGGCATGATGTTCGGGCTGGGCGCGGCATTGACCCCGCTGCTGATCCTGCTGCCGCTGATCAGCCTGCTCGGCAAGAACCTGCGCGACAACCGCGAGTGGATCACGCGCTGGATACGCTGGGGCGCGGCGGCGGTACTGATTCTGCTGGGATTGCGGAGGCTGTTGCTGGTGTTGTGAGGCAGGGATAGTTTTTCGGATACACTTGCAAAAGGTAACGCCCACTCTTGGTTGTTGCAGTAGTGTGCTCATACCTGTATTCCAGTACGTTCACTAACCTTTTAGGAGAGCAATCATGGACAGAAGAGAAATGCTTAAAGTGGCAACCGGAGGCCTGATGCTTGCCGCCGCCGGGAATGCGGCATTTGCCGCAGAAAAAACCAAACAGCCCGCCGATCATCAGCATGCGCATGTCAAGAAAAACCAGAGCCTGATTGATGCCGCCGCCGACAGCGTGAAAACAGGCCAGGCATGTCTTCAGCATAATCTTGAGATTTTGAGCCAGGGTGAAAACAAGGGAATGGCCATATGCGCCATGCGCGTCAATGACATGATTGCCGCGTGCGCCGCAATCGAGCAGCTTGCCAATTACAATTCACCGCATGTCCCCAAAATGGCAAAGGTGGTGATGGATATTTGCAAAGATTGTGAAAAGGAGTGCCGCAAGTTCGAGAAAGAGCACGAAATTTGCAAACAAACGGCGGAATCCTGTGTTGTCTGCTTCAATGAGTGCAAAAAAATAACCGCTTGATGCCAAGTCTGGCAGGGTAGTCGCCCCGCCATTGTTGTTGATCGCCCCCCATGTTCGCCATGCGGGGCGGTTTATTTTTGGGGTGCGACAATTTGTCGCATTCCCAAATTGTTTTTCCATCTGTAGTATCCGCCCGTTTTTCAGAATTCATAAAAAATTAACTATTAAAAACGCGAGGAGAGACAGTGATGAAAAAGCAGTTGCTTAACGGCGGAAAATTATTTGCACTGAGCTGTATTTATGTGAGCACCATGCATGCGGCAGTCGCAGCGCATAACACTGATGTCGAAACACTAAGCGATGTGGTGGTGAGCGCCACCAAGACTGAGCAATCCTCTTCCGAGGCTCCCGCATCAGTGAGCGTCGTGTCGTCCAAGAATATCGAAAACATGAATATTCACTCACCGGATGAGGCCCTCAAGTTTTCGCCGGGCGCATACACAACCAGACCGGCGGGGCATGAGCCCAGTGTCATGGGAACCAACGTGGTATTGAGAGGTATCCCCGATTATTCGAGGACGCTGGTGCTGGTTGACGGGCAGACCCTGAACGACCCCTACATCGGGGCGGTTACCTGGGAATCCGTACCGGCGGAAACAATCAAACGCATCGAGGTCGTTCCGGGACCGTTTTCTTCGCTTTACGGCGGCAGCGCCATGGCCGGCGTGATCAACATCATTACCAAGGTGCCGACAAAGCGTGAATTTTCCTTGAAGGGCGGATATGGGACAGATAACTTCAAGAGCGGCTCTTTCGTCTATCAGGATCACCCTTTGGAATGGATGGGGCTCGCTTTTGATTATGGATATAAGCAAAGCGATGGGTTTATAAAGGATGAAGTTCTGATCGCTACCAGTGGTGCGGCGGGAGCATTGACACCAGTTACCGGAGCGCAGAGAACGACTGATGCTTCGGGTAATTTGCGTTATCTGATAGGCGATAAAGGGCCTATCGGATGGAATTCGGAAAATATTGGGGTCAAGTTCTATCTCGATTTACCTGCAAATTCGAAGCTTTCTTTCGGCGCTTCACAATTCAAATACAGCAGTTTCGGCCGTAACCACTACAATTTTTATTTGCGTAATTTGGCGGGCAATCCCGTTGCCCCCGGCACCTATGCGGTGAATGGTACAAGGATTGTGGCTACGGAAAAGAACCTGCTCACGGGACCAGACAGCGATATCAAGACACAGAACCGGTATACCCTGGAGTTTGAGAAACAGTTGGCGCAAGCCACGCTAAAGGCAACGCTCGGACATACCGATATACCCCTGTATAACAATTACATCGTACTGGGAGCGGCTGACACCTTGGCAGCCGGAGGCGCGGCAACCCGTATGCTTCGCCCGAGCAAGGAGACCTCCGGTTCGCTTCAGGTAAGCATGCCGGTTGCGGAGAATAATTTCCTGGTTGCCGGTGTTTCAGCCGGCAAAAGAGATATTTACACCGTGACCTATAACATTACTGATTGGCGAAATAAGGACGCTATCGGCCCGATTGCAAATCAAACAGGCGGCACAGATACGTCTTACGCCCTGTATGTTCAGGATGAAATAAAACTGTCTGATAAATTGACCGCATATCTGGGTGGCCGTTACGATAGCGTGACAGCACAGGGATACATTGAGGGTGCCGGGGGTGTTGCGACACGAACGACCTATGCAGCTACGACCCAAACTCATTTAAGCCCCAAGGTATCCATGGTTTACCGGCCACAGGAGCAAACAACACTGCGAGCATCGGTCGGTAATGCATTCCACGCTCCGCAGTTGCGCGACACCTTCGGTTGGTGGACACCGATGACCGGCTACACCTATACGCCAAATCCGCTCCTCAAACCTGAAACTGTTACCTCTTGGGAAATCGGTGTCGAGCAACAGGTGGGAAGCAACACATTGCTTCGCGCCACCTACTACGAGAATAGCCTGAAAGACCTGATTTACCGGACGCAGGATGATATCTTGCTGAAACAGAGCGTTGCCAATGCCGGTGCCGCCAAGGTAAAGGGGTTTGAACTGGAAGCGCGCCAGAAGTTGACTAACGAGCTAACTGCTTTCGTGAATGTGACTTACAATGATTCCAAATTTACCAAGAACCCGGCAAAGGTATTGACTGAAGGCAAACGCATGACGAATACACCCGATAAAATGGCCAACCTTGGGATACAAGGGGCCATGGGGTCATGGAGCGGGTCGTTGATGGGGAAATACGTTGGCAAGGTTTACACGAACGACGTCAATCTGGATACGGTGAGTGGGGTGTTTGGCTCATATGATGCGTATTTCATTGCGGATGCCAAACTATCCTATAAGGTGAAAAACTCGATAGCGCTTTCCTTATCCGTCAGCAACCTGGGTGACCGCCGTTATTATCAGTCTACCCTGGCACAAGGCAGGGCTTATTTCGGTGAGGCAGAATTCAAGTTCTAAGTGCTGCTGCCAAGGGCTGCGAGTTTTTCATCATATATAAAAGTGGATATGAACAACTTAACTATTGCACTGTTTTTTGCCGCCATTTTGGCTGTTCTCCCAGCTATGGCAGCCGATCACGCCGGCCATGGCAAAACCGGTGCGGCGGCCTCGGCCGCAGCGCCGGTGGATAGGGAAAAAGTCTGGAAGGAGATACTCGCCAAACCGTCGCTGGCTGTTAGCGCAGATGTCGATGAAAAGGGGCGGTTGTGGCTGGCTGCCATGCGCGGCCAGCATATTTACGTCAGCTATTCCGATGACCGCGGCGTTACCCAGAGCGCGCCGGTCAAGGTCAACGCGGAACCCGAGAATTTTCTCGGCGACGGCGAAAACCGCCCCAAGATCATCGTGCGCAAAGGGGTGGTTTACGTGTCCTATACGCAGGGGCTGGCGAAGCCGATGTCCGGCGATATCCGCTTCAGCCGCTCGACCGATGGCGGGAAAAGCTTTTTCGCGCCGATTACCGTCAACGACAACCGCGAAATCATCAGCCATCGCTTCGACTCCATGGCGGTGAACGGCAAGGGGCATGTATATATTGCCTGGCTCGACAAACGCGAACAGAGCGCCGCAGAAAAAAAAGGGGAAAAATATAACGGTTCGGCCATCTATTATGCGATTTCGGATGACGGCGGGATCAGCTTCCGGCGCAATGTCAAAATTGCCGACCATGTCTGCGAATGCTGCCGCACGGCCATGGTCGTGGATACCGATGACTATCCCGTCGTCACATGGCGCCACATCTACGACACCAATATCCGCGACCATGCGCTGGTCAGGCTGGACGGCAAGATGGCGCCGGTGCGGCTCAGCCATGAGAACTGGAATGTTGCCGCCTGTCCGCATCACGGGCCATCCCTTTCCATCGCTGCGGACGGCATCTATCACGCTGCCTGGTTCAGCAACGCGCCGCAGCAGCATGGCCTGTTCTATGCGCATTCGACCGACCAGGGCAAGACTTTTTCCAGCCCGCTGAATTTCGGCAACTTCGAAGCCCAGGCGGCGCGTCCCTATGTGCTCAGCCTCGGCAGCCGCGTCTATCTTGCCTGGAAGGAATTCGACGGCGAGAACACTGCCGTACTCGGGATGCATTCCGGCGACGGCGGGAAATCCTGGTCTGCGCCGGCAAAATTGGCGAGCACTTCCGACGTATCGGACTGGCCGCTGCTGATCGGCGAAAACAGCCGGGCTTACCTGTCCTGGAACACCAAGAATGAAGGCTATCGCCTGATCGAGATAAGCGGGCAAAGATAGTGAAGCGGTTCGGTTTTTTGATAGCGCTGTGCTTTGCCATATTGCCTTTCGTTCCGGCGCCGGCAATGGCCGCGCAGGAAATTAAGCCGTTCGTCCGCGGCAGTTACCAGCAGGTTGTTGCCGCGCGGCAGGGAAAGCCTTTCATCGTCAACTTCTGGTCGTTGACTTGCAGCTACTGCATGGTCGAACTGGCCATGCTCAAGAAGCTGAAAAAAAATTACCCAAAGCTTGATTTGGTGCTGGTCTCCACCGATACGCCGGAAGAAGAAAAATCGGTATCCGCTACCCTGGCGAAATTTTCCTTGGGCAAGGCCGAAGCCTGGGTGTTCGCCGACAGCTATACCGAACGCCTGCGCTTCGAGGTTGACAAGAAGTGGCAGGGCGAATTGCCGCGCACCTATTTTTTCAGCCCGAACAAAGAAGTCACGGCCATCAGCGGCAAGCTTGAATACAAGGAAGTGGAGCAGTGGGTCAAAGAGCAAGATGCTATCCAGTAACGCCACGAGTTCGCTGGCTTATCCACCACTATTGACTATGATGAGTCCAACAGATTTGCCGTTGCGTGACCGTTCGCTGATTGTGGCATCGGTGGTGTTCGCGCATGTTTTGTTGATGTGGTTTCTGGTGTCCATGCCCAGCCTCCCAACGTCGAGCCACCAGGAGATGTCGGTCAGCATCGCGACCATGCCCAGCCCGCCGCAACCCGCAGCGGCGGAACCAAAACCCGATCCGGTGGTGAAGCCCAAGCCGGTCGAACCGCGGCGCGTGCAACCCACGCCGGAAGTCGCCACGCCTGTCGCACCTGTTGAAACCCCCGCGTCGACGGCGCAAACAAGCAGCGCGCCCACACAACCGGTCAATGCCTCGCCCAGCCTGCCGGATCGCGAGCCGGATTATCAGGCGGCTTACCTGAACAACCCTGTTCCGGCTTACCCGATGGTGGCGCGGCGCATGGGCTGGCAGGGCAAGGTGGTGCTGAATGTCGAGGTGCTGGCGAGCGGCCTGCCCGGCCAGGTCAAGCTGCACCAGAGCAGCGGGCATGACGTGCTCGACAACGCGGCGATGCAGGCGGTGCGCGGCTGGCGGTTTGTCGCGGCGCGCCAGGGCGGGCAGGTGGTCTCCAAGTGGTTTTTAGTACCGATTCCGTTTATTTTGAAAGAGGATTGATGATGCAGTTATTCAGCGGGGATTCGATTGTTGTCAGCATCACGCTTTTTGTGTTGCTGTTATGTTCTGTGGTTACTTGGTCGATCGTGCTTTACAAGTTGCTGCAACGAAGCCGCAACGGCAAGCTGAACAAGGCCTTCGCGCAGCAGTTCTGGGATTCATCCGACTGGAAGAGCGCCGAGCGCATGAGCGAACAGCATGAGGGGCAGCTTGCCAGCCTGGCGCGTGCCGCTTTCACCGCCTTGAAAGAAATGACCAGCGGCAAGACCGATCTCAAACATGCGGGCGAACCGCAGGATCTGATGGAAAATGCGTTGCGCCAGCAGATCCGCAACCTGCAGCGCAAGGGGGAGAGCGGTCTGGCCGAGTTGGCCGGGATCGGCTCCACCGCCCCCTTCATCGGGCTGTTCGGCACGGTATGGGGCATCATGCACGCGTTGCAGGAAATCGGCAAAACCGGCTCGGCCAGTCTGGACGTGGTGGCGGGACCGATCGGCGAGGCGTTGATCGCGACCGCGTTCGGGATTGCGGCCGCGTTGCCCGCCGTGCTGGCATACAACTATTTTCTGCGCCGCCTGCGGCTGAACCTTACCGATTTTGAGAATTTTGCGGATGACTTCGCAAGGTTGGCGCGCAAATACGACTACAAGGTGTGACATGGCTTTCCATACCCAATCCGATCAGGAAATGATGAGCGAGATCAACGTCACGCCGCTGGTGGACGTGATGCTGGTGCTGCTGGTGGTGTTCATCGTCACCGCACCGCTGCTGTCGCAGTCGCTGGAAGTAAAGCTGCCCAAGACGGCCGCGGTGCAGACGCGCATGGACACCAAACAGCAGGTGGTCACCATCGATGTGGAAGGGAAGATCGCGCTCGATAGCGTCCTGTTGAGCGACGAGAAGCTGGCGCAGCAACTCGCCGATTCCGCTGCGGGGAAGGACAATTTTGAGCTGCATGTCCATGCCGACGAAGCCGTTCCCTACGGGCGCGTGGCGCAAATCATGGCCATCGCGCAACATGCCGGGGTGAGCAAGCTGTCGTTCATGACGATGGCGGGGCAGTAGGCAGAGGTACGAATAAACCTATAAAAAGCAGTTCAGCCACGGATTAACGCGGATACGCACGGGTTATTAACAAGTTGCCCTTCTCTCCCGGTGCACCTTTCTGGTGAATGGCAGATTCTCAGCAACACATCGTTTTGTCTGTGTTAATCAGTGTTCATCCGTGGCTGAGCTGTTTTCAGGATAAATTCGCACCCACCAAAACCATCTAACGGAATGAAAAAAGGCACGCCTAGGCGTGCCTTTTGATTGCAGCAAATTACCGATTAACGGCTATTGCCGTTGTTGCCGCGTCCCAAAGCGTAGCTCGGACGGTCGCCGTCGCGGCGCGGGGCGTTGTTGCCGCCACGATTGCCGAAGCTGCGTTCCTGGCTGCGTTCTTGGCCGCCGAATCCCGAAGGACGGGCTTGCCCGCCAAAGCCCTGACCGCCACCAACACCCGGGGTATGACCCTGGGTGCTGTTTGCCTGGCCGTGCCATTGGCCATGACCTTCCTTGCGTCCGGCATGGCTATGACGGCTATCCGGTGCGCTGTGGTGAAATCCTGTGCCGCGAGCCTGTCCTGAGCCTGCCGAAGGATTGCCGTGGCCGGCAGAATTGCGATTGCCGCCGAAGCCGCCGCCATTGCCGCCGCCAAATCCGCCAGGGCCACTGCGGCGCGGGCCGCTGTTGCTGCGCGGACGGTCCGTAGAAGGTCCGCCGGTGCGCAGTTTGTATTTCGGTTCCAGCCCTTCGATGGTATGCATCTTGATGCTTTGCTCGGTGTAGCGCTCGATGCGCTTCAGCAACTGCGCGTCACGGTTTGACGCAAACGAGATGGCGATGCCGGATGAACCGCCGCGGCCGGTGCGCCCAATGCGGTGCACATAATCTTCGGCGAACTTGGGCAGGTCGAAGTTGATCACATGCGAGATGCCGCGCACGTCGAGGCCACGCGCAGCCACATCGGTGGCGACCAGAATGCGCACGTTGCCGTTGCGCATGTTGAGCAGCGTGCGATTGCGTTCGCGCTGGCTCATGTCGCCGTGCAATGCCGCAACCGAATGGCCTTGTGCGGAGAGTTGATCGGCGAGGCCGTCGGCGTCGCGCTTGGTAGCGGTAAACACCAGTGCCTGATTCACGCCGACATCGGTCAGCAGATGGTTGAGCATCTTGTTTTTGTGCGCCACGTCATCGGCGAACATCATGCGCTGCTCGATATTTTCGTGCTTGTCCTTGGCGGCCGAGACATTGATACGCTTCGGCTCCTTGAGCAGGCGCGAGGCCAGATTGCCGACCACGCCTTCCAGCGTTGCGGAAAATAGCAGGGTCTGGCGTGTCTTGGGCGTAGCTGCGGCAATACGTTCCACATCGTCGACAAAACCCATGTCCAGCATGCGATCCGCTTCGTCCAGAATCAACACTTCCAGACGCGAGAAGTCGATGCGGCCGCGTTCCAGATGGTCGATCAGGCGGCCCGGTGTGGCGACCAGAATATCCACATGGCTGGACAACAGGCGGTTCTGCACCGGGTAAGGCATGCCACCCAGGATGCTGATGATTTTGAAGCGCATGTTCTTGCCGTACTTGGTTGCGGCATCGCAGACTTGTTGCGCCAGTTCGCGGGTGGGGGTCAGAACCAGCACGCGCGGGCCTTTGCCGGGCATTGCGGAAGGCGTGGCCAAGCGGTTCAGCGCGGGCAGGATAAAGGCGGCGGTTTTGCCGCTGCCGGTTTGCGCCGAAGCCATCAGGTCATGGCCGGCGATGATTTCGGGAATGGCCTGCGCCTGGATGGGCGTTGGCTCGGTATAACCGGTCTCGGCAATTGCCTTGAGAATAGAGGCGTTTAAATTTAAGTTTTCAAATGACATGGTGCTTCCTTTTTTAGAATCAAAGGGAATCCGTTTCGTCATGCCGAATTCAATCCGGAATGACAAATTTTTAAGTTCCCTAAGGTAAGCGCAGGCAGTTATAACCACCCATTGAATGGGCAGAGGATAGTCCGGCGCATAAAACATCGTCGCTAACCGGAAAACCCAGAAACTGCTTTGAGTTTTTTAGACAGGCGCGATTTGCATACGCGCGAGAGATAGGTCAGAAAACGATGAACCAATGCCGCAAGGTGCGGCAAGGCGCGCATTATACGGATAGGAAAAATAATAGCCAGCGATATTTTTGGCCAGGGTGCGCACGTATGCATGCTGGCAAACGTGTTTGCGAAGAGGCCACTGTTATAATCTAGTCAACCTCGACTTTTGGAAGCAGTACATCCGTTAATGCCAGGGCGATTTTGCATCACTTCGAAGCAGGCGAATCGGTATAGCAATAAAAATGGATATCCATAAAATCATCAGCCTGGTGCCAGGGATTGTCTACCAATTCTGTTTGCGCCCCAATGGCAGCACCTGTGTTCCTTACGCCAGTGAAGCTATCCGCGAAATATACCGGCTTGATCCGGAGGAAATTCGCGAGGATGCGTCCCAGGCATTTATCCATGTCCATCCGGATGATTTGGAGAGCCACTTGGCCTCCATCAAGGAATCGGCACGAGATTTGACGCCGTGGCAGCATGAGTATCGGCTGAAGTTTGACGATGGGACGGTGCGCTGGCTGTTCGGCAATGCGCTGCCGCAACGCGAACCAGACGGCAGCACACTCTGGCATGGTTTTATCACCGACATCACCGAGCGCAAGCAGGCCGAGTTGGCACTGGCAGAGAGTGAGGGCCGCTTCCGCGAGATATTCGACACTGTCAGCGATGCGATTTTTATTCACGATGCGGAAACGGGGCGCATCCTCGATGTCAATCGCCGCATGTGCGAGATGTATGGCCTTACCCGCGAACAGGCGCTTGCCTGCGGTCCGGATGACTTGAGCGCCGGGGTGCCGCCTTACTCAACCGCCGAGGCCATCGAAAAAATCCGCCTGGCGCATAGCGAGGGGCAGCAAACCTTCGACTGGCTGGCCCGCACCCACGATGGCCGCTTCTTCTGGGTCGAGGTCAGCCTCCGGTTTGCGTCAATCGGCGGTGAACAGCGGATACTGGCCGTGGTGCGCGATATTTCCGAGCGCAAGCATGTGGATGCGGAGTTGCGCATCGCCGCGATCGCCTTTGAGTCTCAGGATGGCATAGTGGTTACCAATGCCGATAATATAATTCTGCGCGTCAACCGCGCCTTCACCGGGATTACCGGCTACACGGCAGAGGAGGCGGTAGGCCACACGCCCAGTATTTTCAAGTCTGGCCGCCACGACGCAGCTTTTTATGCCGCGATGTGGGAAAACATCCTGCATGATGGATCATGGCATGGCGAAATCTGGAATCGGCGCAAGAACGGTGAGGTGTATCCGGAACAGCTCACCATTACCGCGGTGAAGGGAAAGAACGGGGAAACCACCCACTATGTCGCCACGTTGCGCGACATTACCGAGCGCAAGGCTGCGGAGGATGAAATTCATAATCTGGCCTTCTATGATGCGCTCACCAAACTGCCCAACCGCCGCCTGCTCAATGACCGGATCGGGCAAACAATGGCTGCCAGCAAGCGCAGCGGCCTTTATGGCGCGTTGATATTCCTCGATCTGGATAACTTCAAGCCGCTCAATGATACATACGGGCATGTTGTGGGCGATTTGCTATTGATCGAGGTAGCGCATCGCCTCACCAGTTGCGTGCGCGAAGCGGACACCGTCGCGCGTTTCGGCGGCGATGAATTTGTGGTGATGCTCAGCGAACTGGATGCGGATAATGCCGAATCCACCGCGCAGGCGTGTGCCGTTGCGGAAAAAATTCGCTCTGCCCTGGCCGAACCTTATGTGCTGAAATTTCAGCAAGAGGGCAACGCAGAAACCATCGTCGTGCATCACTGCACGTCGAGCGTCGGCGTGGTGCTGTTCATCAACCACGAGGCCAGTGCGGAAGACATTCTCAAATGGGCCGACATGGCGATGTACCGGGCGAAAGAGGGCGGGGGCAATCTGATCTGCTTCTTCGATTCTGAATCTTGAGGAAGCGCTAAAAAGCTCGGCGGATCAAGGCCGGCAGGAAATTACCAAATGCACGAATTACAAGACGAACATTATTTGCGGGCGGTTACCGAGCTTGGCGACACCCGCAAGATTGTCGCGGATCGCGACATCTATTCGCAGAGCGGAATCAAGCTGGTTGCGTCGGGCATCCACATTACAAGCGGCCTGTATGAACGGTTGGTCAATCATAAAATGCTGCCGTCATTGGATATGGCCCTGTCAATTGAAAATATGCTTGATCCGAAAGCCATCTTGCAAGATGTGCTTGACCTGATCCAGACGAATGACAAACTAAAAAAAGTGGCAGATGCCATCGACAAGGATCGCTACTATCGCCGGATAATTCTTGCCATTAAACTCCCTGCCCCCTTGGCTTTCAAGTTGACGGTGGCGCGTGAGAAGTATTGCCACATCTATCAACACAGCATGTTGCTGCTAATCATAAGCGTTTACCTTGCCCGCCGTGATGGGATGAATTTCCAGGAAGCGGAATGGGTGGCCACGGCCGCATTATTTCAAGACATCGGTTTGTTGCATATTGATCCCCGGCTGCTTGAACCCTCGCACGTGATGAGTGCTGACGAGAGGCGGCATCTCTATGCCCATCCGCTGACCGCCTACCTGTTGTTATGCGGATTTCCCGAGCTGCCCCGGCATATTGCCGATGCCGTACTTGAACATCACGAGCGGATGGATGGCAGCGGTTATCCGCGTGGTTTGCACGGGGAAAAAATCAGCCGTTACGGCCAGATACTGGCAGTCGCGGAGCTTGCTGCCAAGATGTTTGATGCCGATCATCCGGAGATGTCGTGGAAAAAGCTGGAGGTGATGCTCAAGCTGAATTCCAGACGGTACGGACAAGGCTTTATCGGGTATCTGAATATCCTTCGGGATGATCCTGCCGTTGATGAGCCATCAGGCAGCAACGATCCGGAGTGCCTTGTTGCTCAAGTCAGGCTGATTGCGAAACTGTTTGAAGATTTCAATCAACATTCCGATCCCAGCTGTCGCGACGAGGTTTTTGATTTTGCCCAAACACGTTTGGCTGGATTGAGGCTGGAGCTGTTCGATGCGGGGTTTGATCCCCGCGATCCGGAGGGGTTGATACAACTTTTTACTGATGAGCCGGAGTGTATCTCCGAGTATGCCCCGTTGCTGAATGAAGCGCTTTGGCGGTTTAAGTCGCTGGTGCTGGCGATTTCGCGGCATTGGCCGGAGGAAATCAAGAATCATGATCGACAGCCGGAAAAATCGGAGCGTGCCTGGCTGAATGAAATGAACCTATTATTGCTTGCTGCATAGGATGGCTTGATCCGCCGGGTTGAAAATTCCCAAGCAGCCCTCAAATGGCGCGATGCCCTTATATTAACAAATCGGAGACAACATGACTGAAAACACAACCACCAACCGCGAGACCCTGGGCTTCCAAACCGAGGTGAAGCAGCTGCTGCAGTTGATGATCCACTCGCTGTATTCCAACCGCGAGATTTTCCTGCGCGAACTGATTTCCAACGCTTCCGATGCGTGCGACAAACTGCGCTTCGAGGGGCTGCACAATGCGGCATTGTTCGAAAACGATTCGGACATGGCTATCCGCATCGGCTACAACAAGACGGAGCGGACGCTGACCATTGCGGACAACGGCATCGGCATGAGCCGCGACGAGGTGATCGGCAACCTCGGCACCATCGCCAAATCGGGCACGCGCGAATTCTTCTCGCGGCTGTCCGGCGACCAGCAAAAGGACGCGCACCTGATCGGCCAGTTCGGCGTGGGGTTCTATTCCGCGTTTATCGTCGCGGACAAGGTGACGGTGCTGACCCGACGTGCCGGCGACAACACGGATCAGGGCGTGCGCTGGGAATCCGATGGCGGCGGCGAGTTTTCCATCGAGATGCTGGACAAGGCCGTGCGCGGCACCGAGATCACGCTGCACCTGCGCGATGATCAGGATGACCTGCTGGACGGATACAAATTGCGCGAAATTATCCGCAAGTATTCCAACCATATCGTCCAGCCCATCCTGATGAACAAGGAAGAATGGAAAGACGGCGCGCAGCAGGTCACCGATGAGGACGAGACCGTCAATCAGGCGTCGGCATTGTGGGCGCGCAGCAAAAACGAGATCACCGACGAGCAGTACCAGGAGTTCTACAAGCATGTCGGGCATGACTTCGACGACCCGCTGGCGTGGACGCATGCCCGCGTCGAGGGGCGTCAGGAATATACGCAGTTGCTCTACATTCCGGCGCATGCGCCGTTCGATATGTGGGATCGACACGCCCGCCACGGTATCAAGCTGTACGTGCGGCGCGTGTTCATCATGGACGACGCCGAGCAGTTGATGCCGTCGTACCTGCGTTTCGTGCGCGGGGTGGTCGATTCCAGCGACCTGCCGCTCAACGTGTCGCGCGAGATATTGCAGGAGTCGAAGGACATCGAGGCGATTCGCAAGGGCTGCACCGGCAAGGTGCTGGGGCTGCTCGCCGACCTTGCCGAAAACGACAAGGACAAATATGCGACATTCTGGGCGGAATTCGGCAAGGCGCTGAAGGAAGGAGTGGGCGAGGATTTCGCCAACAAGGACAAGATCGCCGGGCTGCTGCGCTTCGCCTCGACGCATTCCGATACAAGTGATGAGACCGTGTCACTGGCCGACTACATCGCGCGCATGAAGGAAGGCCAGGAGAAAATCTATTACGTCACTGCCGAGACCTTCAATGCGGCGAAGAACAGCCCGCATCTGGAAGTGTTCCGCAAGAAAGGCATCGAGGTGCTGCTGATGTCCGACCGCGTGGACGAATGGGCATTGAGCTACCTTACCGAATTTGACGGCAAGCCGCTGGCCTCGGTGGCGAAGGGCGGCCTCGATCTGGGCAAGCTGGAAGACGAGGCGGAGAAGCTGGCGCAGGAAAAAGAGGCGGACGAATTCAAGGAGCTGACCGGCAGGATCAAGGCCAGCCTCGCCGAGCGCGTCAAGGAAGTGCGCGTCACGCACCGCCTGACCGATTCGCCGGCCTGCCTGGTGGCCGAGGAGCACGACCTGAGCGGTAATCTGGCGCGCATGCTCAAGGCAGCCGGCCAGAAGGCGCCCGTTTCACAGCCCACCCTGGAGATCAATCCGCAGCATCCGGTGGTGCTGCGTTTGAAATCCGAGGAAAAGCGCTTCGACGACTGGGCGGCAGTGCTGTTCGATCAGGCCTTGCTGGCCGAAGGCGGGCAGATCGACGATCCGGCGGCCTTCGTCAAGCGCATCAATCAGTTGATGCTGGAACTGGGCAGTTAAAGGGGGCGGCACGGGCGATTCATGAATCGCCCGTGCCCGCTCCTCCTCATGTGCTAGAATGCGCGCCCTTTTCACATAGCAAGGCAGTTCCCATGTCCCGCGAAATCCGCAATATCGCCATCATCGCCCACGTCGACCACGGCAAAACCACCATGGTGGACAAGCTCCTCAGCCAGGCCGGTACCTTTTCCTCCCACCAGCATGTTGCCGAGCGTGTCATGGACAGCAACGATCTGGAAAAAGAGCGCGGCATCACCATTCTGGCCAAGAACTGCGCGGTGGATTACGAAGGCGTGCATATCAACATCGTCGATACGCCCGGCCACGCCGACTTCGGCGGCGAGGTAGAGCGCGTGCTGGGGATGGTGGATGGCGTGCTGCTGCTGGTGGATGCGGTGGAAGGCCCGATGCCGCAGACCCGCTTCGTCACCAAGAAGGCATTGGCGTTGGGCCTGCGCCCGATCGTGGTGATCAACAAGGTGGACCGCGACGGCGCGCGCCCGGATTGGGTGATCAACAAGACTTTCGATTTGTTCGACAAGCTCGGCGCAACCGAAGAACAGCTGGATTTTCCGGTGGTGTATGCGTCGGCATTGAATGGTTACGCCACGCTCGATCTGGCCAAACCCAGCACGGATATGCGTCCGCTGTTCGATGCGGTGATCAAGAATGTGCCCGCGCCGGATGCCGACGTGGATGCGCCGCTGCAATTGCAGATCTCCGCGCTGGATTATTCCAGCTTCGTCGGCCGCATCGGCGTGGGGCGCGTGCGCCGCGGCCGCATCAAGCCGGGCCAGGATGTGATGGTATTGAATGGCGATAAGGCGCCGAAGCGCGCGCGCGTCAACCAGGTGCTGGGTTTTCGCGGCATCGAACGCGTATTGCTGGACGAAGCCCTTGCGGGCGATATCGTGCTGATCAACGGCATCGATGAAATCGGCATCGGTGTGACGCTGGCTGACGTGAGCCAGCCGGAAGCCTTGCCGATGCCCAAAGTGGACGAGCCGACGCTGACGATGAATCTGATGGTGAATACCTCGCCGTTGTGCGGACAAGAAGGCAAGTTCATCACCAGCCGCCAGATCCGCGATCGCCTGACCAAGGAATTGCTGGTGAACGTGGCGTTGCGTGTCGATGAAACGGACAATACCGACGTGTTCCTGTTGGCCGGGCGCGGTGAATTGCATCTGACCATTTTGCTGGAAAACATGCGCCGGGAAGGTTTTGAAATGGGCGTGGGCAAGCCGCGCGTGGTGTACCGCGAAATCAACGGTGAGAAATGCGAGCCTTTCGAGGTGCTGACCGTGGACGTGGAAGATACCAACCAGGGCGCGGTGATGGAAGAACTGGGGCGCCGTCGCGGCGACTTGCAGGACATGCAGCCGGACGGCCATGGCCGCGTGCGTCTGGAATACCGTATTCCGGCGCGCGGATTGATCGGCTTCCAGTCCGAATTCATGACCATGACGCGCGGCACCGGCATCATGGCGCACGTGTTCGACGACTACGCACCGGTCAAGGCCGATATGCCAGGCCGCCGCAACGGCGTGCTGATTTCGCAGGACAACGGCGAGGCGGTAGCTTACGCTTTGTGGAAGCTGGAAGACCGCGGCCGCATGTTCGTATCGCCCGGCGACAAACTGTACGAAGGCATGATCATCGGCGTACACAGCCGCGACAACGACCTGGTGGTTAACCCGATCAAGGGCAAACAACTGACCAACGTGCGCGCTTCGGGCACCGATGAAGCGGTGCGCCTGACCCCGCCGATTCGCCTGACGCTGGAATCCGCGGTCGAGTTCATCGACGATGATGAACTGGTGGAAATCACGCCATTGTCCGTCCGTATCCGCAAACGCTATTTAACGGAAATCGAACGCAAGCGCGCGTCGCGCTCTTAAGCTCGTGAGCTTATAGGTGAAATAAAAGGGGCGCGCAGGCGCCCCTTTTTATTTGGACTGGTTGATTGGTTTATACTGATACAGGGTTTTTAAGGTAAACCAATACTAATGGAACAGCCAATTTACATCTTCGCTTCTCTTTTCGTTGGCCTGCTTGTTGGTGCAGTTGCCATTTGGCTGGTTCTGCGTGCCCGCATTTCATCTGCCGAGATGCAGGCAAAAGGAGAAAGTCAGGTCGAGATAGCCCGGATCAACGAGCGGTTGGCCGCATCGCAAGAAGATAGCAAGCGTCTCGTAATAGAGCACGACAATCTGCAAAAACAAGCTACTCTCTGGCGTGATCAGCTTGATGAATCGCGAGATGAACGCGCACAGCTTGTTGAACGCTCTGTACGCCAAGCCGAGCAACTGGCGAGCCTGCAAAAGGAGAAAGAAAGTCTCGCCGCATTGCGCGACCAACTCATCGCAGAGCGGCAACGATTGAGCAACCAGGTTGCCGAACTGGCTACTGCTCTGGAATCAGAGCGTTCCCAGAGTGCAGAAAAAATCGAGCTTTTGAAGAATGCCGAGGAGCAGTTATCCAACCGCTTCAAAACACTGGCCAGCGAGATTCTGGAAGATAAAACCAAACGTTTTACCGAGCAGAACAAGACCAACCTCGATCAGTTGCTGGAGCCGCTCAAGGTCAAGATCACCGAGTTTCAAGGCAAGGTGCAGGAGGTCTATGTGCAGGAAGGCAAAGACCGCTCGGCCTTGGCCGAGCAGGTCAAGCAACTGATGGCGCTTAACAACCAGCTATCGAAGGACGCACATAATCTCACCAGCGCCCTGAAAGGCCAGGCCAAGGCGCAGGGCAATTGGGGCGAGCTGATTCTGGAGCGTGTGCTGGAAGCTTCCGGTTTGCGCAAAGGCCATGAGTATGACGTGCAGGAGAGTCACACCCGCGCGGACGGCTCACGCGCCCAACCGGATGTGGTCGTGCATCTGCCGGAAGACAGGCACCTGATCGTCGATGCCAAGGTGTCGCTGACGGCTTATGAGGAACATGCCAACGCGGAAACCGATCATCAGCGCGATACTGCCATGAAGCGGCACCTGGATTCGGTGCGCGCCCATATCAAGGAACTGTCCGAGAAAAATTACCAGCAGCTTTACGGCTTGCAATCGCTCGATTTCGTGCTGATGTTCATCCCGGTGGAGCCGGCCTTCATGCTGGCCATCTCGCATGACAGCGATTTGTGGCAGAACGCATGGAAGAAAAACGTGTTGCTGGTAAGTCCCAGTACCTTGCTGTTTGTGGTGCGCACTGTGGCGCATCTGTGGCGGCAGGAACAACAGAATCGCAACGCACAGGACATCGCCAGTCGCGGTGCCGAACTCTACGACAAGCTGGCCGGTTTTGTGGAAGATCTGGATACCCTCGGCAACAGGTTGCAACAAGCGCAGAAGGCCTACGATGGGGCATATAACAAATTTACCGGTGGTCGAGGCAATGTAATCCGTCAGGCAGAAATGCTGAAAGAACTGGGCGTAAAACCAACCAAGCAATTTCCGCAGAACCTGATTGATTCGGCGTTGGATGAACCACTCGTCTTGCCATCTCATGGCACCTTATAACCGACTGTACAGTGGAGCCGCTGGAGGGAAACAGCAAGCCAGGGTGTTGTTTTTTTGCAATAATCACTGTGCTGTAGATGTATTTGGTAGTATGTAACACAGCAAGTTGCCGCTAGGCTCCGATGGATGCGCAACATGCCTTCCCGTTTTGTTACCTAGTCCATCTTTACCAAGGAGAAAAGAATGAAAAAAAGCACAATGGTTATTGCTTTGGCGGTTGCATCACTGGGCATGACGGTGGCACAAGCCGGTGAATTCGATGGCGGCTATGTGGGTGGGAAAATTGGCGTAAACCGCACGGACATGACGGATGTCTCAAGGCAGTCACCTGTCGCTACCGGCCTTGAAGGCGGCTACAACTGGAACAGGAACAGCATGCTGCTGGGTGTGGATGGCTTCATGGATTTCAACAGCAAGAAGACGCATACCGGCACAGGCGTTGCGCCAGCCACCGTAAATTACGGCAGCCATGTTTATGGCCTTGATTTAAAGCTGGGCTTGCCGAATGGCAATTGGATGCCTTATGCAAAATTGGGCTATGCGCACACCGGGGGGCGCGGCGATGCTTACGCTTCGGCCGTTGGCGATAACGGAGCGCATCTTGGCTTGGGTGTTGAATACAAATTTGCGCCTAGCTGGAGCGTTGCCGGTGAATGGACAAACAACTCCGGCAAGAGTGGCGCCACCAAGCTGGATAACAATAATTTCACCCTCGGTGTAAATTATTATTTCAATAAGCCTTATGTTGCACCTGTTGCGGTTCCAGCTCCGGCCCCGGCTCCCGTTGTGATAAAGAAGGAAGGAACAAAGCCTGCTCCGGAACCGATTGTTAGTGAAACCTGGAAGACCTTGCTGGAAAACAAGCCGGTGTGCATAGAAGGAACCAACTTCGAATTCGGTTCGGCGAAACTGCGCCACGGAGAAATCAAGAAGCTGGATGAAGTGACGTCATTCGCTGACAAGCATCCGGATGTGAAGCTGGAAGCGAGCGGGCATACTTGCAGTATCGGCACCGAAGCATACAACCAGAAACTGTCTGCAAGGCGCGCCGAGTCGGTCAAGGCTTATCTGGTCAATAAGGGCGTTGCCGCACAACGCATTGTTACCGTCGGTTATGGTGAATCCAAGCCGATGGCGGATAACAAGACCAAGGAAGGCCGCGAACTGAACCGCCGTGTCGAGGTCTGCACCGTGCCCACGGTGGAAAAGAAGGTGCGTGACTGAGTAAGTTACGTTACGCACCATGCAAAGCGGGCTGGCAACAGCCCGCTTTTTTTGTCGCTTTAATAAGCGCATATCGCGATGGTAAGATGCGCGTCCTTAAATCCTTTCAAGAGCAGCAATGAAACTGGCAATTGCGCAAATCAACTGTGTGCTGGGCGATCTGACAGGGAATGCCGCAAAGATATTGCAGCATGCCGAACAGGCAAAACAACAAGGCGCGCAATTATTGCTGACGCCTGAGCTCAGTCTGTGCGGTTATCCGCCGGAAGACCTGTTGCTGCGCGACGGGTTCTACCGGGCGTGCGCGCAGGCATTGGCCGAACTCGCCGGAAAAACTTCCGGTATCGCCGTGGTGGTCGGGCATCCGCATGAGCGGGACGGGAAGCGCTATAACGCGGCTTCGCTGCTCCGTGACGGCAAAATTGCCGCGACTTACCTCAAGCATGAGTTGCCGAACTATTCGGTATTCGATGAAGAGCGTTACTTTGATCACGGCAGCGAACCTTGCGTGTTTGAAATGGAAGGGATCCGCTTTGCGTTGAATATCTGTGCCGATGTTTGGGAAGCCGATGCGGCCCGTCAGGCGCGCAATGCCGGTGCGCAAGTGCTGCTGGTGCTGAACGCGTCGCCCTATGCGATGCGCAAACAGGAGGCGCGTTACGGCGCCATTCGCGAACGCATCGCGGAGACCGGCCTGGCGGTGGTTTATGCCAACCTGGTGGGCGGCCAGGACGAGCTGGTTTTCGATGGCGGATCATTCGCCATGGATAGTCACGGCAATCTGACTGCGCAGGGCAGGCAGTTTGAAGAGGCTTTGTTGGTGCTGGGAATCCAGGGCGATTTGTGCCCGAATGGGGAAAAGGCTGTGGCATTGAGCGAGGAGGCCGGCATCTATCGCGCCTTGTGCCTCGGCGTGCGCGACTACATCGGCAAGAACCGCTTTCCGGGCGTATTGCTGGGAATGTCGGGCGGGATCGATTCCGCATTGACCTTGGCCATAGCGGTCGATGCGCTGGGCGCGGATAAAGTCCATGCGGTCATGATGCCGTCGCCTTATACCGCGCAGATCAGCCTGGACGATTCGCGCGAGATGGTGAAAACCCTCGGCGTGCGCTATGACGAATTTCCCATCGAGCCGATGTTTCAGAGCTATTTGACCGCGCTGGATAGTACTTTTGCCGGACGCGCGGTGGATGCCACCGAAGAAAATTTGCAGGCGCGCATTCGCGGCACCTTGCTGATGGCCTTGTCGAACAAGCTCGGCTCGCTGGTGTTGACCACCGGCAACAAATCCGAAATGGCCGTGGGCTATGCCACGCTGTATGGCGACATGGCAGGCGGCTTCGCGGTGCTGAAGGATGTCAGCAAAACGCTGGTGTATCGCCTGGCGCGTTACCGCAATACGCTGGGGGAGGTGATCCCGGAACGCATCATCACGCGCGCGCCAAGCGCCGAATTGCGCGCGGACCAGACCGATCAGGACAGCCTGCCGCCCTATGATGCGCTGGACGCCATCATGGCGTGCTATGTCGAGCAGAACCTCGCGATTGCGGAAATCATCGCGCGCGGCTACGCGGAAGCCGATGTGCGCCGGGTGGTGCACCTGATCCGCACCAGCGAATACAAACGCCGCCAATCCGCGGTGGGCACCCGCATCACGGAACGCAGCTACGGCAAGGACTGGCGTTATCCGATTACGGTGCGCTATCAAGATACCTTCTAAGTTAATTCCCTTTAAGCGCGAATTTTGCTACAATGCGCCGCGTTTTGAGATGGGCTTCGAGCCCGTTTTTTATTTGTGGGCAGTTATTATGGATGTAGTGAAACTGGTCGAAACAACGGTAAGCGGGCTGGGCTATGAGCTGGTGGATTTCGAACGCTCGGGGCGCGGGCTGTTGCGCGTGTTCATCGACAAGCCGGAAGGCATTTTGGTGGACGATTGCCAGACCGTAAGCAATCAATTGACGCGGCTGTTTATGGTCGAGAACGTGGATTACGACCGCCTCGAAGTTTCGTCGCCGGGATTGGACAGGCCGCTGAAAAAGGAAGCGGATTTCGTGCGTTTTGCCGGGCAGCAGGCGCAACTCAAGCTGCGCATGCCGTTGGCCGGACGCAAAAACTTCGTCGGCATCATAGGCGGGGTAAACGATGGGATATTGCAGTTGGATGTGGATGGCAGTCAGGTGGCAATCGAACTGTCGAATTTGGATAAGGCGCGTTTAGTGCCAAATCTGTAGGGGTGAGTTTTGAACCCACCCAGCGTTAGCCGGAGAGTTAAGTATGAGTCGTGAAATTTTGTTGCTGGTAGATGCGTTGTCGCGTGAAAAGTGCGTGGACAAAGAGGTCGTGTTTGAAGCGCTGGAATCGGCGCTGGCCTCTGCGACCAAGAAACGTTTTGCCGACGAGGCCGATGTGCGTGTTTCGATAGATCGCAATACCGGCGAATATGAATCCTTCCGCCGTTGGGAAGTGATGGACGACGAAACCTTCGAAACGCCGGACATGCACATCAAGCTGGAAGAAGCGCAAAAGCGCGATCCCGACATTCAGCTCGGCGAATTTATCGAGGAACCGCTGGAATCCATCGATTTCGGGCGTATCGGCGCACAAGCCGCGAAGCAGGTTATCTTCCAGAAGATTCGCGATGCCGAACGCGAGCAGGTGCTGAGCGACTTTATGGACCGCAAGGAGCATCTGGTTTCCGGTACGGTGAAACGGCTGGAACGAGGCAATGCGCTGATCGAATTCGGCAAGATCGAGGCATTGTTGCCGCGCGAACAGATGATCCCGAAGGAAAACCTGCGCGTCGGCGACCGTGTCAAGGCGCATTTGTTGCGTGTGGATCGCAGCGTGCGCGGCCCGCAGGTGATTTTGTCGCGCACTTCGCCCGAATTGCTGGTCAAGCTATTTGAACTGGAAGTGCCGGAGATCGAGGAAAATTTGCTGGAAATCGTCAGCGCTGCACGCGACCCCGGTTCGCGCGCCAAGATTGCGGTGCAATCGCATGACCCGCGCATCGACCCTATCGGTACCTGCGTCGGAATGCGCGGTTCGCGCGTACAGGGCGTGACCAACGAACTCGCCGGCGAGCGTGTCGACATCATTCTTTGGGCGGAAGATCCTGCCACTTATGTCATCAATGCGCTGGCTCCTGCCGAGGTGAGCGGCATCGTGGTGGACGAAGATAATCACAGCATGGATGTGGTGGTTGAAGAAGAGAACCTGGCTCAGGCGATCGGTCGCGGCGGTCAGAACGTGCGTCTGGCCAGCGAGTTGACCGGATGGGAACTCAACATCATGACCGTCGAGCAGTCCAACGAGAAGCATAACGAAGAGTTTGCCAAGACCCGCGCGGTGTTCATGGAAAAACTGGATGTGGACGAAGAAGTCGCCGACATCCTGGTGCAGGAAGGGTTCAATACGCTGGAAGAAGTGGCGTATGTGCCGCTGGAAGAAATGCTGGAAATCGAGTCGTTTGACGAAGCGACAGTGGAAGAGTTGCGCAGCCGTGCGCGCAATGCGCTGTTGACCGCCGCGATTGTCAACGAAGAAAGAGTGGAACACGGCATTGAAGATTTGCTCAAGCTGGAAGGCATGGACGAGCAGACCGCGCGCACTCTGGCGGCCAAGGGAGTGACGACGCAAGAGCAGTTGGCGGATCTGGACGGGGATGAACTGGTAGAGTTTACCGGCATGGATAGCGAACGCGCCAACACGTTGATTATGGCGGCACGCGCACCCTGGTTTGCTTAAGCGGGAAGTATCTAAAGGATGGTAATGGGAAAATTGAACGTAGCGCAGTTTGCGACTGAACTGGGATTGCCGGTTACTTTGCTGCTTGAGCAGTTAAAGGCAGCCGGGGTCAGCAAAGAACAGGAATCTGATTCGCTTTCCGAAAAGGACAAGGCGCAATTATTGGAACATTTGCGCCAGGCACATGGTGCCGAAAAATCCGCCAAGAAGATTACGCTGACTCGCCGCGAAACCACGGAAATCAAAAAGGCTGACAGTTCAGGGCGCGCGCGCACCATTCAAGTGGAAGTGCGTAAACGCCGCGTGGTGGCTCCTGTTGCTGTCACGGAAACCCCTGTGCTCGCCGAGCCCGCTGCCTTGCCCAAGGGCGAAGTTGACAAGGTTGTCGATAAGCAGGAACTGGCAGCACGCGAACAGGAAGCGCGCTCGCATGCGGAATTGGCGGCGCGCCAGGCAGCCGAAGTGCAAGCCAAGCAGGAGCGCAGCAAACGCAAGACAACCGCCAAGACGGTTGAGCCGGAGCCTAAGCCCGCCGTGCCAGAGGTGGCGAAAGTTGAGGAGGCGGCACCCATTGCTGTTGTCCCGCCGGTTAATTTAGCCGAAGGCACGTTGCACAAGCCGGCTCCCAAGCCCGGCGACAAGGTGGTCAAACCGAGCAAGAAACCCAAGGCCGAAGTCAAGGCCAGTCCGTGGGATGACAAGGGGCACAAGAAGCGCACCCCCGTCAAAGCCGGCGAGAAGCCCGGCGTGAAGCCGGGCGTCTGGGCGACCCCGGTGCGCGCGCCGCGCCATGACAGACACAAACACACCAGCGAGCAGGAACATGCCTTCTCGTTGCCGACCGAACCGATGGTGCGCGAAGTGGCAGTTCCGGAAACCATCACCGTTGCCGAATTGGCGCAAAAGATGGCCGTCAAGGCCGCCGAAATCATCAAGGTGTTGATGAAAATGGGTTCGATGGTGACCATCAACCAGGTGCTGGACCAGGAAACCGCGATGATCATCGTGGAGGAAATGGGACACATCGCCAAGACCGCCAAGCTGGACGACCCCGATGCGTATCTGCTGGATACCGAAGCGCATCACGATGTGGCGCTGGAGCAGCGCGCGCCGGTCGTTACCGTGATGGGCCACGTCGACCACGGCAAGACCTCGCTGCTGGACTACATCCGCCGCACCCGCGTCGCTTCCGGCGAAGCAGGCGGCATCACCCAGCATATCGGCGCGTATCACGTCGATACGCCGCGCGGCATGATTACCTTCCTCGATACGCCGGGTCACGAAGCGTTTACCGCGATGCGTGCGCGCGGCGCGAAGGCGACCGATATCGTGATCCTGGTGGTGGCAGCCGATGACGGCGTGATGCCGCAGACCAAAGAGGCTATCGCCCATGCCAGGGCCGGCAATGTGCCGCTGGTGGTGGCGGTGACCAAGATCGACAAGCCCGATGCCAATAGCGAGCGCGTCAAGCAGGAGCTGGTTGCCGAAGGCGTGGTGCCGGAAGATTGGGGCGGCGACTCGATGTTTGTCGAGGTTTCCTCCAAGTCCGGGCAGGGTATCGACCAATTGCTCGAAGGTGTGCTGTTGCAGGCCGAAGTGCTGGAGTTGAAGGCACCGCGCGCAACCCATGCCAAGGGACTGGTGATCGAAGCCCGCCTGGACAAGGGCAAAGGGCCGGTTGCTACCGTGCTAATTCAGTCCGGCACCCTGAAACGTGGCGACGCGGTATTGGTCGGTTCGGTGTTCGGGCGGGTGCGCGCGATGCTGGACGAGAACGGCAAGGCGGTGAGCGAAGCGGGGCCGTCCATTCCGGTCGAGATCCAGGGGTTGTCCGAGGTGCCTGCCGCCGGTGAAGGATTGATGGTGATGGCGGACGAGAAACGCGCGCGCGAAATCGCGCTGTTCCGCCAGGGCAAATACCGCGGCGTGAAGCTCGCCAAGCAGCAGGCGGCCAAGCTGGAAAATATGCTTGAACAAATGGCCGAGGGCGAAGTGAGCACCCTGTCGCTGATCGTGAAATCCGACGTGCAAGGCTCTGCCGAGGCGATTGCACAATCGTTGCAAAAGCTCTCCACCAACGAGGTCAAGGTCAACTTGATCCACGGCGGCGTGGGGGCGATTACCGAATCCGACATCAATCTGGCGCTGGCTTCCAAGGCGATCGTGATCGGCTTCAACGTCCGGGCTGATGCGGCGGCACGCAAACTGGCCGAAGCTTCCGGCGTGGATATCCGCTACTACAGCATCATCTACGCGATGGTGGACGAGATCAAGGCAGCGCTGTCCGGCATGCTGGCTCCCGAGAAGCGCGAAAGCATCATGGGTATGGTCGAAGTGCGCCAGGTGTTCACCGTTTCCAAGGTCGGCACGATTGCCGGTTGTATGGTGCTGGAAGGCGTGATCAAACGCGGCGCGAAAGTGCGTGTGTTGCGCGACAACATATTGATACACGACGGCGAGCTGGATTCGCTGAAGCGCTTCAAGGACGATGCGAAAGAAGTGAAAGCCAATTTCGAGTGCGGCCTGTCATTGAAGAATTTCAATGATCTGGTGGTGGGTGACAAGCTTGAGGCCTACGAAATCGTTGAGGTTGCGCGCGCACTGTAATGGGCAACTTCGCCAGAACCGACCGGATTGGCCAGCAGATTCAGCGCGAAATAGCCGAGCTGGTGCGCCTCGAAATCAACGATCCGCGCGTGCGCCTGGTGACCATCACCGGCGTGGAAGTGGCCGGCGACTATTCCCATGCCAAGATTTTCTTCACGCGGCTGGACGGCAAACACGAAGAGGCACTGCAAGGCTTGGAGAGCGCCAGCGGCTTTCTGCGCAAGCAGCTGGCGCGCAGCATCAAGCTGCGCATCATGCCGCAATTGCATTTTGTCTACGATGCTTCCGTTGAGCGCGGCAGCCATCTATCGCAACTTATCGATCAAGCGGTCGCCAGCGACAAACTACATTCCGATAATTCAAACCCACCCGACCTCCCATTGTCAGGGGAGGAGTAGGTGGTATGGCGCGCACTTATCGCCCGCTCGATGGCGTGCTGTTGTTTGATAAGCCGCTAGAGATCAGCTCCAACGACGCTCTGCAAAAAGTCCGCCGCCTGTTTCAGGCCGAAAAGGCCGGACACACCGGCACTCTCGATCCTCTCGCCACCGGCCTGTTGCCGATCTGTTTCGGCGAGGCCACCAAATTTTCCAGTGCGTTGCTGGATGCCGACAAAACCTATCGCGCCTTGCTGCGCCTCGGGCAAACCACCAGCACCGGCGACGCGGAAGGCGAGATCACCGCCGAGCATCCGGTCGAGGCCGGGCAGGCCGAGGTTGATGCCGTGCTGGCCAGATTTCGCGGCGAAACCCAGCAGCTTCCTCCCATGCACAGCGCGCTCAAACATCAGGGCAAGCCGCTCTACGAATATATCCGCAAGGGCGAAACCATCGAGCGCGAACTGCGCAACGTGGTGATCCACGAGCTGGTATTGAATTCTTTCAGTGGCAATGAAATGGATATCACCGTGCGTTGCAGCAAGGGAACTTACATACGCACGCTAGCGGAAGACATCGGCGCGGCGCTCGGTTGCGGCGCGCATCTGATCGGTCTGCGCCGCACCGCGATTGCCCATTTTGATTTGCGGGACGGCTACAACTGGCAGCAACTGGAAGCAATGACCGGAGCCGAGCGCGATGCCTGCGTGTTGCCGCTGGACAGCCTGATGCCCGACACGCCCAAGCTGCAATTGGATGCCGTGCAAATCAAACGCCTCGCACAAGGGCAGCGCTTGGGTTTGGACACCGGTTTTCCGGATGGCAAGGTCTGTTTGTATGGTCCGCAGGGATTTATCGGGACGGGGTTGTTGCTGGGCCGCCGTCTCGCCCCGGAACGGCTATTGTCCGAAGTGGCAAAACAGGCCGCCAAGCTTGCGGTAAGCTAATACCTCAGCAGGTTTTTATGCAATCGCTCAACCGTGTTGCACTTCGCACTTGAATCCGTCCTTCCGCGGCCTATATATTTTGGCCTATGGTCAGACGGCGCCGCTTGATGCAAAATCGCGCCATAGTTTCCGGTTGCGGAAACAGCCGTATTCATTCGCATGATGTCTGGCTAACGCTCGGCTGAATAAATTTCTTGAGAGGATAAGGGATGCACTACACCGGGCAGGACATGCTATGGCTGATCGGCAGCCTGTCCCGCGTATTCCGCCTCCCGTTCGACCCGCAGCTCATCCGCCAGCAATT
>JAHRYS010000001.1:0-525736 GCA_020621985.1 Candidatus Ferrigenium altingense
TTGCAGCCAAGAAACCGGCAGCCAAAAAAGCGGTAGCGGCAAAGAAACCGGCAGCTAAAAAAGTTGTTGCCAAGAAGCCAGTCGCCAAAAAGGTTGCAGCCAAGAAACCGGCAGCCAAAAAAGCGGTAGCGGCAAAGAAACCGGCAGCAAAGAAGGCGGCTCCGGCAGCAAAGAAATCGGTAGCGGCGAAGAAGCCAGCAGCAAAGAAACCGGTAGCCGCAAAACCGGCTGTAGCTAAGCCAGCTGTAGCTAAACCGGCAATTCCCGCAGCAGCCAAGCCAGCAGCACCGGCCCCTTCTGCGCCAGCACCTGTACGCCCGGCTGCAACATGGCCTTTTCCTACACCGGGAATCGGTAAGCCGAACTAATCTGGGGTGCTGTTGTGGCAGCCGCCACGACACGGTGAGAGGCATCCTCCTGGTGTGGGAGGTGCGTGTTCGGCTGCCCCTTGATGCCTTGGTGGTAAGGGGTTTTCCCCGGTTGCCCGGCTTTTTGCGCACTAATTAGTGCGTGAGCGACTTTGTTTCGTTAACGTAATGTTGGCGTGCTTTTTTGTCGCCGTTGCAAACCTGATGGTTTGCAACCGTTTTGCGTTCCCTGAATTCCGGGTGTGCAGCGCGGGGTTTATGCGTTCTGGATAGGCATGGTTGCTATTTTTGCCGGCAGCAGCGCGATGCCTTAGCCGGTGCAGCAGCTGTGCAGCTGCGGGCATATTGAGTCGCCCGTTTTTTGCGTCAGCCTATTCGAGTTGCTGCTCTTAACGAGCGAAGCGGTTTAGACGTTGAAGCGGAAGTGCATCACATCGCCGTCCTGCACTACATACTCCTTGCCTTCCACCCTCATCTTGCCGGCATCTTTTGCACCCTGTTCGCCTTTGTATTTTACGAAGTCTTCGTAGGCGATCACTTCGGCACGGATGAAGCCGCGCTCGAAGTCGTTGTGGATCACGGCAGCCGCTTTCGGTGCGGTATCGCCTTTGTGGATGGTCCAGGCGCGCACTTCCTTCACGCCGGCGGTGAAGTAGGTTTGCAGGCCAAGCAGTTCATAACCGGTGTGGATCAGGCGGTTCAGGCCGGGTTCGGCCATGCCGGCATCGGCCAGAAATTCCTGTTTGTCCGCATCGGCCAGCTCGGCGATTTCCGCTTCCAGCGCGGCGCAGATCGGCACGACCGGCGCACCTTCCTTTGCGGCGTATTCTTCCAGACGTGTCAGCAGCGGGTTGTTGGTGAAGCCGCCTTCCGCGACGTTGCCGACATACATGGCGGGCTTGATGGTGAGCAGGCACAGCGGATGGAGCAGCGCGCGTTGATCTGCATCCAGCTTCAGCATGCGCACCGGCTTGCCCTCGTTCAAATGAGCGGAGACCTGTTCCAGTAACGCGCCGAGCTTGGCGGCTTCCTTGTCGCCTGATCGCGATTGCTTGCTGTTGCGTTGCTGCGTTTTTTCCACGGTGGCGAGGTCGGCAAGCGCGAGTTCGGTGTTGATGGTTTCGATGTCGGAGATCGGATCGACTTTGCCCGCGACGTGGATCACGTTGTCGTCTTCGAAGCAGCGCACCACGTTGACGATACCGTCGGTCTCGCGGATGTTGGCGAGAAACTGGTTGCCCAACCCTTCGCCCTTGGACGCGCCTGCCACCAGCCCCGCGATATCCACGAATTCGGTGATCGCATGCTGCATGCGCTGCGGTTTGACGATTTCCGCCAGCGCCGCCATGCGTGCATCCGGCACTTCGACGATGCCGACGTTAGGCTCGATGGTGCAGAACGGATAGTTCTCCGCCGCGATGCCCGCCTTGGTCAGCGCATTGAACAAAGTGGACTTGCCGACATTGGGCAGCCCGACGATTCCGCATTTCAAACTCATGGCTGATCTCTCTTCAAAATATATTTACTCCGCAATCCAAATTGGATTGAGGAACAAGGATCGAGTAAAACCACTGCACCGCTTTTAACTCGATCCTCAATCCTTGCTCCTGAATCCTCAAGCACTATGCAGCTTCAACATCGCTGCTTCGGTTTTTCCTTCTACGATCAGCGGTGCGACATGCAGCGCGCGCTGTATAGCCTCGTCGATCAGTTCATGCTCTTCGCGGCGCGGGTCGTTTAGCACGTAGCCGGCTACGTCTGCGCGGTCGCCGGGATGGCCGATGCCGAGGCGCAGCCGCCAAAAATCTTTGCTGCCGAGATGCGCGATAATGTCCTTCAAACCGTTATGCCCGCCGTGCCCGCCGCCCATCTTCAGGCGCGCCACGCCTGGCGGCAAATCCAGTTCGTCGTGTACCACCAGTATCTCTGCCGGCGCAATCTTGTAGAACTGCGCCAGCGCGCCGACGGCGCGTCCGCTTACGTTCATAAACGTCTGCGGCTTGAGCAACAGCATCTCATGGCCGTGCAACTGGCCGCGCGCCGTCAAACCGTGATACTTGGCCTCGCTCTTGAAGCTCAAATTTTGCAAGCGTGCAAGCTCATCCACCCACCAATAACCGGCGTTATGCCGGGTGGTTTCATATTCGCGTCCGGGATTGCCCAGACCAACGATCAAACGAATTGCGCTCATGATGTCTGAATGAATGCCATGAAAAAACCCGCCATGCCGGAATCAGCAATGGCGGGCTTCACAAGGATATCCCTTGGATTACTTCTTGGCTTCCTTGGCGGCCGGCGCAGCTTTTGCGGCTGGCGCAGCGGCGGCTGGAGCGGCTTCTACAGCCACTTCCGCTTCAACTGCACCGCGCGGCACTTGCACCGTGGCCACTACCGCTTCGGCGGTATGCGTGCCATGTGCAGCGGCTTCCACACCCTTGGGCATCTTCAGGTCGGCAACGTGGATGGAATGACCCAGTTCCAGATTTGCCAGATCCACTTCGATGAAGGCCGGCAGATCCTTGGGCAGGCAAGTGATGTCCAGTTCGGTCATCACATGGCTGATCTTGCCGCCGCCGGTCTTTACGCCCGGCGCGATTTCCGCATTCAGGAAGTGCAACGGCACCTTGATGTGCATCTTCTTCTTTGCATCCACGCGTTGAAAGTCGATGTGCTGCACTTGCTGGCGGAACGGGTGCATCACGAAATCGCGCAACTGCACGGATTCCTTCTTGCCTTCCAGATTCAGTGTCAGCACGGAAGCGTGGAATGCCTCCGAACGCAGCTTGTAATACAGATCGTTATGATCCATTTCGATCATCATGACGTCGCCGGAGCCATAGACAATTCCTGGCACGCGGCCGGAATTACGCAGACGGCGGCTCGCACCCGTACCTTGCGTTTTGCGGGTTGTTGCATTGATTTCGATAGTCATTTCATTTCTCCAAAAAACAGAATCGTCCGCGACCAGACGATTCAACATTTGCGGCAACCGACATGGCTGCCGCTAAAAATTTGCAGGGCGGGTCTGAGATCCGCTCCTACAGATGCCCATTTTATTCAGTGAGCCCGTTCTACTCAGTGAACAGGGAACTCACCGACTCTTCGTTATTGATGCGGCGTATCGTTTCCGCCAGCAACTCTGCCGTGCTCAGCTGGCGTATGCGTTTGCAGTTGCGCGCGGCTTCGTTCAGCGGGATCGTATCGGTGACCACCAATTCATCGATTGCTGAATTTTCGATGCGCTCGATTGCCGGGCCGGATAGCACCGGATGGGTACAGTAGGCCAGCACGCGCGTCGCGCCTTTTTCCTTCAGTGCGTTGGCGGCTTCGCACAGCGTGTTGGCGGTATCCACCATATCGTCCATGATCAAACAGGTGCGTCCAGCCACCTCGCCGATGATATTCATCACCTTCGCCACGCCCGGTTTTGGGCGGCGCTTGTCGATAATCGCCAGGTCCGCTTCCAGTTGCTTGGCCAGGGCGCGGGCTCGCACCACGCCGCCCACGTCCGGCGATACCACGATCAGGTTCGGATAGTTGTTCTTCCATACATCGGACAATAAAATCGGGCTGGCATAAATGTTGTCCACCGGGATATCGAAGAACCCCTGAATCTGGTCGGAGTGCAAATCCATGGTCAACAGGCGATCCACACCTGCACTGGAAAGCATATCGGCCACCAGTTTGGCGGTGATCGCGACACGCGCCGAACGCAACCGGCGATCCTGGCGCGCATAGCCGAAATACGGCATCGCAGCGGTGATCCGGCCGGCAGAAGCGCGCTTCAGCGCATCCACCATGACCAGAACTTCCATCAGATTGTCATTGGTCGGTGCGCAGGTGGATTGCAGGATGAACACATCCTTGCCGCGCACGTTCTCGAGGAGCTCCACCATCACTTCGCCATCTGAAAAGCGGCTCACCGTGGCGCGACCGAGATGGATGTGCAGGTGCTGCGCGACCGATGCGGCGAGCTTGGGATTGGCATTGCCGGTGAATACCATCAAGCGGTCGTAGGACACGTGCAATCCTTTAAAGAAACGAAAACAACAGGGCAAACGCCCCGAAATGTGGCTGGGGAGGTAGGGATCGAACCTACGAATGCTGGGATCAAAACCCAGTGCCTTACCACTTGGCGACTCCCCAATAACTTTTAAAATCGCTCGCTACGGTTGCAAGCGATTTTTTATTACTCGAGCACCCAATCATGCAACGGATGCCGTGTTAAACCTTGTGCTACCACGCCGCGCATATCCTGCGGCAGCCGGGCAAGCACTGCTTCGGCCTGTCCGTGATCGGTAAATTCGGCAAATACGCACGCCCCCGACCCGGTCATCATGGCTTTGCCGAAACTGTTCAGCCAAGCCAGGCAACGCGCCACTTCCGGGTAAAGGTTGCACACCACGGATTGCAAATCGTTGTGCAATTGCTGCCCGTCCCGGAGCTGCCGTTCCAAGAGGGCGCGCATTGTGATGGAAACCGTATCGCGTGTCAATTCCGGATGCGCAAAAATCTGCGCGGTCGGTACCTGCACCGGCGGGAACAGCACCACATACCACGCCTCCGGCAACGGGTAAGCCTGCAACTCATCGCCCACGCCTTCGGCAAACGCATTCTCGCCGAACACGAACACCGGCACATCCGCGCCCAAGCGCAGGCCGAGTTGCATCAGGCGCGCGCGCGGCAAACCCAGCGACCACAGGCGATTCAGCGCAATCAGCGTGGTCGCCGCATCCGAACTGCCGCCACCCAGGCCGCCGCCCATCGGGATATGTTTTTCAACCGCAATATCCACGCCCAGCGCACACCCGGTCTCGCTTTGCAACAGCCGCGCCGCGCGCACGCACAAATCCTGTTCCTCGGCCACCCCCTCGATTGCATTGGTGCGCCGCACCGCGCCATCGTCGCGTAGCGTGAAATGCAGCGTGTCATGCAGGTCGATGAAGCGGAACAGGGTTTGCAGCAGATGATAGCCATCCGGCCTGCGTCCGACGACATGCAGAAACAGGTTGAGCTTGGCCGGAGCCGGGCAGCTGAGCGTTGGCGTCATGGTATTTCCCACTCGTCGATCAGTAGCTGCATCTGCAGGCCATCGCGGCTCAATTGCAGGCGTGTCGGCAAACTGTCGGGTCTGGTGTCGGCATAACGCAGGTAGCGTACTTCCCAGCCATCCTGATGCAGCGCGGCAATCTGCCCGTTGCCATTGCGCTCGATTTGCGCGGAACTGCTGGCGGCCGGTATGCCCAATACCCAATGGTGCAGGCCGCCCAACGGTAAATACCAGCCCAGCGCCTGTTCCATCAGGGCTTCAACATCGCCGGCCTGATAGTGTTTATCGCCATCTTCCAGCGTTGCATGCTGCGCGTCGCGATAGACGCGCGCGGCAGTTTGCCCGAGCGGCGCGAGCAGCAGGACTTCGTCGGATTGCGCCGTATGCGTCCAGCGCAATCCGGCGGAATGGCGGGTGCCCTGATGGCTGACCGAGATGCGCCCATTCAGCGCGAACGATGCGGATTCCGGCTGCGCGGGGCGAACAGCCGGCGCGGGTGCGGGCGGCAACAACGCGCAGCCGCTTAACAAGCCTGCCAGCAATATGCCCAACCAACGCATCAGGGAATAAATTTCTTGATGACGGCCTGCAACGGTGTGCTGCCGGGATTGGCCCTGAGACTGTCCTGCCAAATCTTTCTGGCCTCCTCCTTGTCGCCGTGCACCCACAATACTTCGCCAAGGTGCGCCGCGACCTCGGGATCGGGGTTGCCGGCAAAGGCGCGCCGCAGCAGTTTCAGGCTTTCGTCCAGTCGGCCGCTGCGGTAGTAGCCCCAGCCCACGCTGTCCATGATGGCGGCATCATCGGGGGCGAGCTGCAAGGCTTTTTCCACCAGTTCAACCGCCTCCGCAATCCGCTCGTTGCGCTCCAGCAGGCTGTAGCCCAGCGCGTTGTATGCGTGCGCGTGGTCGGGCTTGATCTGGATCAGCTTGCGGATCATCTGTTCGAACACATCCGGCTTGCCGACCCTGTCCGCCAGCATCGCGGTTTCGTAAAGCAGATCGGGATGGTTGGGCAACTTCGCCAAACCCTGCTGCAGAACCTGATAGGCCTCCTCCAGCCGCTTCGCCTCGCGCAACAATTGCGCCTCGATCAACAGCAGTTGCACGCGCTGCTGATTGTTGGCGGCCTGCGTCTGGTGCATATACTCCCTTGCTTCATCCAGTTTGCCGCGCTTGCTCAGCAAATAAGCTACGCGCAACCGCGCCGCGAACTGGTATTCGCCACCCTTTACCTCGCGATAATGCGCCATCGCTTCGTCCTCATTTTCTTTCGCCTCGCCCAACTGCCCGAGGTAATACTGCACCGTGTCCTGATCCTTCTTGCCTTTGCCGAGCGCCTGCCGGAACTGCGCTTCCGCATCCTGCAAATCGTTCATCTGCAAGGAAATCAGCGCGATCGCAAATGCCAGATCCGGACTATCCGGATTGTCTTTCGCCAGGCGCTGGAATTCGGTGCGCGACTGCTGGTATTGTTTTTGCTCCAGCAGTGCACGGGCATATTGCAGGCGGATTTCACGCGCGTCCGGATAATTGGATAAATAGCGGCGCAGCACTTCCAGAGCCTGTTGCGGCTCGTTTTTTTGCAGCAGCTGCGCCTCCAGCGAGGCGGCCATATCCCACTCCGGGCGCAGGCTGCGCGCCTGCTGCACCTCGCTTAACGCAAGCGGGTTGTCGCCGGCCTGCTGCGCCAGTTGCGCCACCGACCAGTGTGCCTCGGCGACTTGCGGATAGGGCTGCGCGAGATCGCGCATCAGCTTCAATGCGGCGGGCTTGTCGGGGTAGGGGGCGACCAGTTGGAAAACCTGCATGAAGCCGGTGCCGGGATTCGCTTTTTCCGTTTCCAGCAACTTCGCCAACTCCGGTTGCGCTTCATCAGGTTTCCCGCCGCGCAACAATATCGAAGCCAGCATGCGCCCCGCCAAAGGCGAAGCCGGTTCGATTTCCTGCCATTGCCGGAATGCTTCGACCGATTTGACCATGTCGCCGGACTCGAAGGCCAGTTGCGCGGCGCGCCTTGCCAGGCGCGGATCGCGGGTTTTCTTGGCGATATCCGCGCTGCCTTCCACGGCCAATGCCTTGTGCCCGCGCTGATTGGCTATCTCGGTCAGCAGGAATTCGTAGAGCAACTCGTCGCTCAACTCGACATTGGGCAGCACTGGCGCGGCTTCCGCCTGCGGCTCGGCGGGCTGTGTCGGCCCGGTGCGCTGGGGGGCCTGCGCGCAGGCGGTGAGCAGCAAACTGCCGGCGATAAGGTAATTAAATGGGTTCATGGCAATACTGCTGTTGATGCGGACGCACATATTAGCAAAAACCGGCATCCAACATGATGGCGGCGAAGGCGTTGCCCCCGAAATATATGATTTTATAGTGGTTCCCTTATTTCTCCAGCCAGTCTTGCAAGAACGCCCATTGCTCCAGCTCGCGCTCGGCGAGGTAGGGCGGCAGGTCGAACAGGGATTTTCCCTCGAAGGCGGCATTCACATAGACCTGCGTTTCGCGCAGGTAGGCCAGGATCGGCAGATCGAGGGTGGCGAGGAAATGCTCCAGCGCCCAAGCGGCCTTGGTGCGCATCTCCATGCGCATGCCGACGACGCCGATGTGGCATTTGTTCTTGCGCACCGTCTTTTCCTCGGCCAGCGCTTGCAGGAAGTCGCGGCTGGCTTGCAGGTCGAACAGGGAAGGGGCGACCGGCACGATGATCTTGTGCGCCAGCTTGACGGCATGGTCGAGGTTCTTGCCATGCAGGCCGGCGGGCGAATCGATCACCAGCCAGTCATTCGGCCGGTCATGCGCTTTTTTGGAGTCGAGCGTGCGGATGCGCGGCAGATCGGCGGGGCGCGTGGCGAGCCACAACGCCGAGGACTGTTGCCGGTCCAGGTCAAGCATCGCCACCTGCTGGCCGCGGTTGGCAAGATAGCCGGCAATATTGACCGACAGCGTGGTCTTGCCGCTGCCGCCCTTCGGATTCGCAATCAGAACAGTTTTCATTTTGCCCATGCTCCCTGAGTATTGACGGCGTTTACCTGCGGCTTCCCAGCAGCGACCCCAGCACGCCGCGAATGATCCTCCGCCCGACTTCAGAGCCGATGGCGCGCGCGGCACTCTTGGCGAGCGCTTCGGCGGCGCCTTCGCGGCGGCCGGAAGAGCCGCTGCCGAAGATGCCGCCCAGCATCCCGCCAACACTGCCGGTTTGCGGTTGCGCGGCAACCTGTTTTTCGTTGGCGCGCTGCTTGAGGATTTCGTAGGCGGAATCGCGATCCACGGCCTTTTCGTAATGTCCGGCGAGCAGCGAACCCTGAATGATGGCTTGGCGTTCGGCATCCGTGATCGGGCCGATCTGCGCCTGCGGCGGCACGATCAGCGCGCGCTCCACGATGCCGGGCGTGCCTTTCTCGTCGAGGCAGGAGACCAGCGCCTCGCCGACGCCGAGCTCGGTGATGACGGTGGCTTCATCCAGTTTCGGATTGTCGCGCATGGTTTCGGCGGCGGCTTTCACCGCCTTCTGGTCGCGCGGGCTGAAGGCGCGCAGCGCGTGCTGCACGCGGTTGCCGAGCTGGCCCAGCACCTTATCCGGCACATCGGCGGGATTCTGCGTGACAAAATAAATGCCCACGCCCTTGGAGCGGATCAGGCGCACCACCTGCTCGATCTTGTCGAGCAGCGCGGCGGGCGCGTCGTTGAACAGCAGGTGCGCCTCGTCGAAGAAGAACACCATCTTGGGTTTTTCAAGGTCACCCGCTTCCGGCAGGTTCTCGAACAGCTCGGCGAGCAGCCACAGCAGCATCGTGGAGTACACCTTGGGCGAGGTCATCAGCCGGTCGGCGGCGAGGATGTTGATCATGCCGCAGCCGTCTTCGCCGGTCTGCATCAGATCGGCGATGTTGAGCATCGGCTCGCCGAACAGCTTGTCGCCGCCCTGCGTCTCGATTTGCAGCAGGCCGCGCTGGATCGCGCCGATGCTGGCGGTGGAGATGTTGCCGTATTCGGTAGTGTAATCGGCGGCGTTCTCGCCCACACTCTGCACCATCGCGCGCAGGTCTTTCAGGTCGAGCAACAGCAGGCCGTTGTCGTCGGCGATCTTGAACACCAGCGCCATCACACCCTGCTGCACCTCGTTGAGGTTCAGCATGCGCCCGAGCAGCAGCGGCCCCATGTCGGAGACGGTGGCGCGCAGCGGGTGGCCCATCGCGCCGAACACGTCCCAGAACGTCACCGGGAATGAACGATAAGAAAAGCCTTCCAGCTTGAGCTGCTCAACGCGCGCGGCGACCTTGGCGTTGCCGCCGCCCGCCTTGCCGATGCCCGCCTTGCCGATGCCGGACAGATCGCCCTTGATGTCGGAGAGGAACACCGGCACGCCGATGCGGCTGAACGCTTCCGCCAGCGTTTGCAATGTGACGGTCTTGCCGGTGCCGGTCGCGCCGGTGATCAGCCCGTGGCGGTTGGCCATCTGCGGCAGCAGGTAGAGTTCCTGTTCGTGGTTCTTGGCGATCAGCAGCGGTTCGGTCATGGCAGTCCGGCTTGGGTTGGCCTGTATTGGGATATTGAAGCGTAAATGATAACATCGCACCATGATTTTTTTGGGGGAACAGCATGGCCGGGCATAGCAAGTGGGCAAACATTCAACACCGCAAGGGCAAGCAGGACGTCAAGCGCGGCAAAATCTTCACGCGACTGATCAAGGAGATCACCGTCGCGGCGCGCATGGGCGGCGGCGATCCGGGAGCCAATCCGCGCCTGCGCCTGGCGATCGAAAAGGCCCGCGAAAACAACATGCCGAAGGATACCGTGGAGAACGCGATCAAGCGCGGCAGCGGCCAGCTCGAGGGGGTGAATTACGAGGAACTGCGCTATGAAGGTTACGGCATCAACGGCGCGGCGGTGATGGTGGATTGCATGACCGACAACAAGACGCGCACCGTCGCGGAAGTGCGCCACGCCTTCTCCAAGAACGGCGGCAATCTGGGAACGGACGGCTCGGTTTCATTTATGTTCAAGCATTGCGGGCAGATGATCTTCGCGCCGGGCACCGACGAGAACGGCCTGATGGAAGTCGCGCTGGATGCCGGTGCGGAGGATATTTCGACCAACGACGACGGCAGCATCGAAGTGATCACCGCGCCGCATGATTTTGTGAACGTGAAGCAGGCATTGGAAGCGGCGGGCTACAAACCGGAATTCGGCGAAGTCATCATGAAGCCCGCCAACGAAGTGATTTTTACCGGCGACGATGCGGCGAAGATGCAGAAGCTGCTCGATGCGCTGGAAGACCTGGACGATGTACAGGAGGTTTATACCACTGCGGTGATCGAGGAATGAAGGAAGTGAAGGGGGAAGAGGGAAGGGAGAAGGGTAAAACCTGCGTGCGCCGATGAGCCACCCTTCCCCCTTTCCCCTTCCCCCTTCCCCAACAAGAATTCTGGGCATCGACCCCGGCCTGCGCATCACCGGCTTTGGTGTTTTGGATAAGCAAGGCCAGCAGCTCAGCTACGTCGCCAGCGGTTGCATCAAGACGCCTGACGGCGAGTTGCCGGAGCGCTTGAAGGTAATCCTGAATTCCCTGGGCGAGGTAATCGCGCAGCACAAACCGGATCAGGTGGCGGTGGAAAAGGTATTCGTCAACGTCAATCCGCAATCCACCCTGCTGCTCGGGCAGGCGCGCGGCGCGGCGATTTGCGCGGCGGTGCTGGCGAATCTGCCGGTGGCGGAATACACCGCGTTGCAGGTGAAGCAGGCCGTGGTCGGCAACGGTCATGCCAAGAAGGAGCAGGTGCAGGAAATGGTGCAACGCCTGTTGAAGTTGTCCGGCACGCCCAGCCCGGATGCGGCGGACGCGCTGGCTTGCGCGATTTGTCATGCACATGGCGGGATGGGTTTGGGCGCGTTGGCGACCAAAGGCTTTAGCGTAAAAAAAGGCAGGTTGGTATGATAATTTCCCCGGGGTTCATTTGAAATGATCGGTCGTTTAACAGGCATCCTGCTGGAAAAGAACCCGCCGCAGATTTTGCTGGATGTGCAGGGCGTGGCCTATGAGCTGGACGTGCCGATGAGCACGTTCTACAACCTGCCGGTGCTGCACGAAAAAGTGGTGCTGCACACGCAACTCATCGTGCGCGAAGATGCGCATTTGCTGTACGGGTTTTTGAGCCACGAAGAGCGCGTCGCGTTTCGCCTGTTGCTCAAGATCAGCGGGGTCGGCCCCAAGCTGGCATTGTCGGTGTTGTCCGGGTTGAGCCTGAACGACCTGGCGATTGCGGTGGCGAACAAGGAGGCGGGCCGTCTCACCAAAATTCCCGGCGTCGGCAAGAAGACCGCCGAGCGGCTGCTGCTGGAATTGCAGGGCAAATTTGCGGCAACCGGCACAAATGCCGCGCAAGGTGCGGCGGCCGCATCGGCCGGCAACGATATCGCCAATGCGCTGTTGGCTCTTGGCTACAACGAGAAGGAAGCGGACTGGGCGGCCAAACAATTGCCCAAGGATGCCAGCGTCTCGGACGGCATCCGCCAGGCGCTTAGGTTATTATCCAAAGCATGATCCACAGCGACAACCTTTCCGCCGAACCGCGTCTGATTGCCTCCACCCCTGCTTCGAAGCATGAGGAGGTACTGGAGCGCGCGCTGCGCCCGAAGCAGCTCGACGAGTATGTCGGGCAGGAAAAAATCCGTGGCCAGCTGGAGATATTCATCGAGGCGGCGAAACGGCGCAACGAGCCGCTCGATCACGTGCTGCTGTTCGGCCCGCCGGGCCTGGGCAAAACCACGCTGGCACAAATCATCGCGCGCGAGATGGGGGTGAACCTGCGCCACACCTCCGGCCCGGTGCTGGAGCGCGCCGGCGATCTTGCCGCGCTGCTGACCAATCTCGAACCGAACGATGTGCTGTTCATCGACGAGATCCACCGTCTGTCGCCGGTGGTGGAAGAAATCCTCTATCCCGCGCTGGAGGATTACCAGATCGACATCATGATCGGCGAAGGGCCGGGCGCGCGTTCGGTGAAGATCGACCTGCCGCCGTTCACGCTGGTGGGGGCAACGACTCGTGCAGGCATGCTGACCAATCCGCTGCGCGACCGTTTCGGCATCGTGGCGCGTCTGGAGTTTTACACGCCGGAAGAATTGCAGCGCATCGTCACCCGTTCGTCCGGTTTGCTGGAGCTGCCCATCTCGCCCGATGGCGCACTGGAAATCGCCAAACGTTCGCGCGGCACGCCGCGCATCGCCAACCGCCTGCTGCGCCGCGTGCGCGATTACGCCGATGTGCGCGCCGATGGCAATGCCACGCGCGAAGTGGCGGATGCCGCGCTGACCATGCTGGATGTGGACTCGCAGGGCCTGGATGTGATGGACCGCAAACTGCTGCTGACCGTCATCGAGAAATTTCTCGGCGGGCCGGTCGGTGTGGATAACCTCGCCGCTGCAATCGGCGAGGAACGCGACACCATCGAGGATGTGCTGGAGCCGTACCTGATCCAGCAGGGCTATCTGCAACGCACGCCGCGCGGGCGCATGGCGACCGCGAATGCCTACCGCCATTTCGGGCTGGTGGTAGCGAACAATCCGGTCAGCGGGGATTTGCTGGATGAGGGCATGTTAGATGAGTAGGGGCAAGGTTTTTGCGCTGCCTGTCAGAGTCTATTTCCAGGACACCGACGCGGGCGGCGTGGTGTATCACGCCAGCTATGTGAATTTCATGGAGCGGGCGCGCACCGAGTGGCTGCGCACGCACGGCTACAGCAACGCCGGATTGATGAAGGAATTCGGCGTGGTGTTCGTGGTGCGTTCGCTCAAGCTGGATTATCTCAAGCCCGCGCTGCTCGACGATCTGCTGAATGTCACGGCGCAGATCAAGGAGATCGGGCGCAGCCGCCTTAATTTATTGCAGAGCGTGCTGCGCGGGGACGATCTGCTGACCGAAGCGGAAGTGCATCTGGTGTGCGTTTCGCTGGAAGGTTTCAAGCCGGTCAGCGTGCCGGAGGTGTTGCGCAAGCGGTTGGAAATTTGAACGGGGAAGGAATGAAATGCCAAAGGAATTAACATGGAAGTGACGCAGGATTTGTCGTTCATCCATCTCATCAGCAGTGCCAGTGTGCTGGTGCAACTGGTGATGGGACTGTTGCTGCTGGTGTCGCTGCTGTCGTGGTGGTACATTTTTCTCAAGCTGTTCGCCATCCGCCGCGAGGTCAGGCTGACCGGAGAATTCGAAGAGGCGTTCTGGCACAACCAGAATCTGAATGAGCTTTACAAACACGCAAGCGGCGGCGCGCGACGCGATCAGGGCGCATTGGAGCGCATTTTCGCCGCCGGTTTTGTCGAGTTTATCAAACTGAAAAAGCAGCATGGGGTGGATGCCGCAGCGGTGATGGACGGCACGCGCCGCGCGATGCGCGCGACCTATCAGCGCGAGATGGATCGGCTGGAATCCCATCTGGCGTTTCTCGCTTCGGTCGGCTCGGTCAGCCCGTATGTCGGGCTGTTCGGCACGGTGTGGGGCATCATGAACGCGTTCCGCGGGCTGGCGAATGTCGGGCAGGCGACGTTGGCGCATGTCGCGCCGGGCATCGCCGAAGCGCTGGTGGCGACCGCGATGGGCCTGTTCGCGGCGATTCCGGCGGTGGTTGCCTACAACCGTTATGCGCATGACATCAACCGCCTGGCCACGCGCTTCGAAAGTTTCACCGAAGAGTTCTCCAACGTGTTGCAGCGCCAGCCATGAGGATTTGTTTCCTATGAGATCGAGCCGCCGCACCAGTAATCGCCTGATGAACGAGATCAACGTCGTGCCCTACATTGACGTGATGCTGGTGCTGCTGGTGATCTTCATGGTGACCGCGCCGCTGATGAATCCCGGGCAGATCGACCTGCCGCAGATCGGCAAGTCGCTGGCCCCGCCGGTTGCGCCGCTGGAAGTCATCATCAAAAAAGACGCCACGCTGGCGCTGCGCGATCATTCCAGGGGCGGCAAGGAAAGCAGCGTGTCGCGCAACGAATTGATTGCGATCCTGAAAACAAGGCAGGGCATACAGGCGGAACAGGCGGTGGTGATTTCCGCCGACAAGAACGTGCGCTATGAAGAAGTCATCAACGTGATGGATGTGCTGCAACAACAGCAGATCAAGAAGGTCGGGTTGCTCACTCAAGCAAAGGGCAAATGAGCGCAATCGTTTACCGCGAACCTTACAAGCTGCCTGCGGGCATCCTGGCCGTGGCGGTGCATGGCGCGTTTTTCGCACTGCTGTATTTTGGTTTTGCGTGGCAGACGCAGCCTTCCGGGACGATGAGCGTGGAGTTGTGGCAGAGCCTGCCCGGCGCGGCAGGCGTACCGCCTGGTCAAGCGAAGGTTGAGGAGGCTGTGCCGCCACCGGAAAAAGTTATCGAGCCAGAGGCGGCGCCGCAACCGGAAAAAATGGTTGAGCCGGAGATTGCGCTGCCGGATAAAAAGAAGGTTGAAACCAAGCCGGTCGCGGCAAAACCGGATAAGAAAAAAACCGTACCGAGTTCCGCCGACAAGGTTGAAGCCGGCCCCGCCGGACAAGGAACGGGCAGCATTGCAGGACAGGCCGCGCGCGAACGGGCCGAACGCAATGCGGCAGGCGACCGGGTGGTGGGCGAGTACAAGGGTAAAATCGCAGCAAAGATACGTGGCAACATTGTGATGCCGCCGAGCGTGGCGGATGATGCGCGCGCCGAATTCTTGGTGACGGTATTGCCGGGCGGTTCGGTGCTTCCTCCGAGGCTGCTTAAATCCAGCGGCAATGCGGCTTATGATAATGCGGTGGAGCGTGCGATCCTGAAATCCCAGCCGTTGCCGTTACCCGCCGATGCGGCGCTGTTCAACAAATTTCGTGAAATAAAATTGGACTTCAAGCCGGTTGAGTAGAGAGGTATCTATGGTGTTGCGCGTATTGCAGGGCGTATTCGGATTGCTGTTGTTGGCCCAGGCATCAATGGCCGGCGCGGTGCTGAGCATCGAAATCATCGGCGCGGGGGAACATCAGATTCCGGTCGCCATCGTGCCGTTCGGCGGGGATGAAAAGATTGCACAAGCCATCAATGAAGTGGTGGCGGGCGATTTGCAGCGCAGCGGATTGTTTCGTCTGGTCGATCCGGCCGGAAAATCGCCGCACGAACCCGCCGAAGTCAGCTATCCGGATTGGCAGGTGCGCGGCGCGGAGGCGCTGGCGATCGGCACGGTTGCGGCGCAGCCCAATGGTCGCATTGAGGCGCGTTTTCGCCTGCTGGACGTGGTCAAACAAATGGAGTTGGCCGGCCAGGCGGTCTCGGCAAGCGAAGATCAGATACGCGCCATCGGGCATCGCATCGCGGATTTGATTTATGAAAAATTAACCGGCGACAAGGGTGTGTTCAGCACGCGCATCGCCTATGTGAACCGCCAAGGGAAAAGTTTTCGCTTGATCGTGGCGGACAGCGACGGCCATAACGAACAGGTCGTGCTGGCGCACAACGAACCGATCATGTCACCCGCCTGGTCGCCGGACGGCAGCCATCTCGCCTATGTGAGTTTCGAGACCGGGCATGCCGTGGTGTATGTGCAATCGCTGTATACCAACCAGCGCGTGGCGCTGGCCGACTTTCGCGGCAGCAACAGCGCGCCGGCCTGGTCGCCGGACGGCCAGCAACTGGCCGTGGTGCTGACGCGCGACGGCAGTTCGCAGATTTACCTGATCCGCCCGGACGGCAGCGGCCTCCGGCGCATCACCTTCAGCGGCGCGATCGATACCGAACCGAATTTTTCGCCGGACGGGCAATACCTGCTGTTCACTTCGGATCGCGGCGGCAGCGCGCAGATCTACCGCATGCCGGCGGAAGGCGGGCCGGCGGAGCGCCTGACGTTCGGCGAAGGCACCAATTTCTCGCCGCGGCATAGCCCGGATGGCAAGAGTTTTGTGTTTGCGCATCTCAACAGCGGTGGGTTTTATGTTGCCGTGCAGGACTTCCAGACCGGGCAGATGTCGCTGCTCACCGAAGGAGGATGGGAGAAAAAACCCAGCTTCGCGCCCAACGGCAAACTCATTCTGTTTGCCAGCGAGGCGCGCGGCCGTGGTATATTAGCCACCGTTTCCAGCGACGGTCGTGTCAAACAGCACATGTTCACGCAAAGCGGTGATGCACGCGAACCGGTGTGGGGACCCTATCCTTAACCTAACCTAGTAAAGGGGAATGCCATGAAAAAACTAATAATCAGCATTGTATTGGTCAATTTGCTTGCTGCCTGTGCCAGCGAACCAAAGAAAGAAGAAGCCGCTCCTGCCCCTGCACCAAAAGCCGAAGCGCCTAAACAGGCTCCTGTTGCAAAAACTGAAGTCGATCCGCTGAATGACCCGGCCAGCATCCTGGCAAAGCGCAGCACCTACTACCCGTTCGATGTGGCTGTGGTGCAGGATGAAGACAAGCCGGCTGTGCAAGCGCATGCCAAGTATTTGAGCGAACACGCCAACCGCAAGGTGCGTCTGGAAGGTAATTGCGATGAACGCGGCAGCAATGAATACAATCTCGGTCTCGGCCAGCGCCGCGCCGACGGCGTGAACAAGATGCTGGCATTGGGCGGCGCACGGGCGGATCAGCTGGAAAGCGTCAGCTATGGCGAAGAAAAACCCCGCTGCACCGACCACAACGAGGCATGCTGGAAACAGAACCGCCGCACCGATCTGAATTACGCGAAGTAAAACGATGCTGAAGCAGCGGGCTCTCTTGTTGCTGGCTTTGTGTTGTGCCGCTCCCGCGCAAGCGGGGTTGTTTTCGGATGACGATGCGCGCAAACAGATCCAGCAACTTGAGGCGCGTATGCTCAAGCTGGAAACTGCTGCCGAACAGCAAACCAAGTCACTGCTGGACTTGCTGGGGCAGATCGAAGTACTGAACGGCGAAATCCGCAAACTGCGCGGGCAGAATGAAGAGCTGGCGCACGGCTTGCAGGATGCCGAAAAACGCGAAAAAGATTTTTATGTGGATTTGGATACGCGCCTGCGCCGTTTTGAACCCACCGATAATGCGGCACAAACCGGCAGCGATGCTGCTGTGGCAACGACCCCGGTTGACCACGATGACCCCGCAGCGGAGAATCGTGCCTTTGAGGTTGCCTATGGCCTGTTCAAGGGCGGGAGCCATGAAAACGCAGCCAAGGCATTTCAGGAATTTCTCAAGAATTATCCCGAGTCGGTGCATGTACCCAATGCCAATTATTGGCTGGGTAATGCGCAGTTCACGCTGAAAGATTACAAAAACGCGCTCGGCACCTATCAGCGACTGCTCAAGTCTTTCCCGGGCATGCCTAAAGCGGCCGAGGTGTTGTTCAATATCGCCGGATGCCAGCAAGAGTTGAAGCAAGGTGCGGCCGCGCAAAAAACCCTCAAGCAACTTGTTGCCAAGTACCCTAACAGCGAAGCTGCCGGGAAAGCCAAGAAACTTATCGCCACTCCCAAGTAGTCCCTTATGCCGCACGCGAACTCAGACGCGCAACTGCGCATCAGCGAAATATTTTTTTCCCTGCAAGGCGAGACCAGCCGCATCGGCCTGCCCACGGTATTTATCCGTTTAACCGGATGCCCGTTGCGCTGTACCTACTGCGACACGACCTATGCTTTCACGGGCGGGCAGAACATGGGCGTGGCAGAAATCCTCCGGCAGGTTGCCGAATACTCGCCGCATTATGTGACCGTCACCGGAGGCGAACCGCTGGCGCAAAAAAACTGTCTGCCGTTGTTGCGCGCGTTATGCGATGCGGGCTACGAGGTGTCGCTGGAGACCGGCGGCGCTTTGGATATCGGCGAGGTGGATGCGCGCGTGATGCGCGTGGTGGACATCAAGACTCCCGCGTCCGGTGAAGCCGAAAAGAACCGCTGGGAAAATCTGCCATTGCTGACCCGGCATGACGAAATCAAATTCGTGCTGTGCGACGAAAACGATTACCAATGGGCAAAGCAAATCCTGCTGCAACATTGGCTGGCCGAGAAATGCACTGTGTTGTTTTCGCCCGCACACGGCGCGCTGAACGCCGCCCAGCTGGCCGAGTGGATCTTGCGCGATCGCCTGCCGGTCAGAATGCTGCTGCAATTGCACAAGCTGCTGTGGGACAACGTCCCCGGACATTGATGAAAAGACATTAATGATGAAAAACGCCGTCGTGCTTTTGTCGGGTGGGCTGGATTCGGCAACCGTGCTGGCCATGGCGCGCGCACAAGGTTTTGCCTGTTATGCGCTGAGCGTCGATTACGGGCAGCGCCATCACGCCGAACTGGCTGCTGCGCAGCGCGTCGCGCAAATGCTCGGCGCGCATGAACAACGGGTGATCAATATCGACCTCACCGGATTCGGCGGCTCCGCTCTCACCGACAACAACATCGCCGTGCCGCAACAGCCCACCGAAGGTATCCCGCTGACTTACGTTCCCGCACGCAACACCATCATGTTGTCGCTGGCGCTGGCTTGGGCCGAAGTATTGCAAGCACAGGACATTTTCATCGGCGTGAACGCGGTGGATTATTCCGGTTACCCCGATTGCCGTCCCGCTTATATCGAGGCCTTTGAGCACATGGCCAATCTCGCCACCAAAGCCGCCGTCGAAGGCTGCCCGCTTACCATCCATGCGCCATTACTGTATTTGTCCAAAGCGGAGATCATCCGGCAGGGGGCTGCGCTCGGCGTGGATTACGCGCAAACTGTTTCCTGCTACCAGGCCGATGAATCGGGGCGCGCCTGCGGCGTATGCGATTCATGCCGCTTGCGCAGCGCCGGGTTTATTGCCGCCGGCGTGGCCGATCCGACCGCCTATCGTGCAACATAGCCGCCAAGCCTTGTGGCAAGCGGCGTTTTGCGTTGACAGGGTGGGCTAAACCCGTATAATTCGCGCTCTTTTGCGAAGGGTCGTTAGCTCAGCCGGTAGAGCAGCGGACTTTTAATCCGTTGGTCGCCAGTTCGAATCTGGCACGACCCACCAGCTTGCAAAAGAGTCTTTGGTAGCCCCGTATTAAAGCCGCTTTAGCTCAGTTGGTAGAGCAACCGCCTTGTAAGCGGTAGGTCGTCAGTTCGAATCCGACAAGCGGCACCATCATTTTCAGCCGCCACAGTTCATTGTGGAGATACACCCCAAAAATATTTTTGTGTTAAGCATCCCTTAAGCTTGGCCTTTTATCCTGCACGCCTCAACGTTTAATTCAGGAGCTCAAAAATGTTTCGTATATTCTATAAATTGGGTTTGGTATTTGTGGCTGTTGCCGGATTGGCGGCGCAACCGGCTTTTGCGGAAACGCCCAACGAGATACTGGCTTCCATTCAAAAGGAAGCGGCGGGCACCCCGGGTTTCTCGGCTGCGCGCGGGGAAAGTTTTTTCAAGGCAAAGCACGGCGGAGAATGGAGTTGCGCTTCCTGCCATACTGAAAATCCAGCCGCCCTGGGCAAGCACGCCAAGACCGGCAAGGTCATTGACCCGCTTGCCCCGTCTGCCAACGCGGAGCGGTTCACCAGCCCGAAAAAAGTGGACAAATGGTTCAAACGCAATTGCAACGATGTGCTGAGCCGTGCCTGCACGCCGCAAGAAAAGGGCGACGTGCTAGCCTATCTGCTCACCGTCAAGAAATAAGGAGATTGCCATGTCGATTCATAAACAGAAAAATTTCCGGATGCTTGCCGTTGCCTTGCTGGCGATGGGCGCAACGATGTCTGCCGCCCAGGCCGATGACGACCGCGACGAAAGATACGGCTGGAGATTAGGCGAGAAATCCGCTGGGAAGTATGGCGGCGAAAACCGCGGCAAGCCGCTTCAGCCCGCGCAAACCAACGCCAAATTCCAGAAGGAATGTTCCGATTGCCATATCGCCTATGCACCCGGGTTGCTGCCCGCCGAATCCTGGCGCAAGGTCATGGCCGGTTTGGACAAGCACTTCGGCTCGGATGCGTCGCTGGATGCCCAGGACAACAAGGAGATCACCGCCTTCCTGGTGAACAACGCCTCCAACCGCTGGAGCGCCCCGACGGCACCGCTGCGCATCAGCGAAACCGCCTGGTTCAAGCGCAAGCACGACGGCCATGAAATCTCGCCGGCGGTCTGGAAAAATCCGCTGGTGAAGAGCCCGGCCAACTGCGCGGCGTGCCACCCGCGGGCGGATCGCGGCGATTTCAACGAACATGACATCAGGCTGCCCAAGTAAAAGGAGATCATCATGAGCCAACGAGTCTTGATTTGGGACGTGCCGACGCGGGTCTTTCACTGGCTGCTGGTGCTGTCATTTACCGGCGCCTATCTGACCGCCGAATCGGAGCTTGACCGCGATATCCATGTGGTGCTCGGCTACACTTTGCTGGGGCTGCTCGCATTCAGGTTGCTGTGGGGATTTTTCGGCACACGCTATGCGCAGTTCCGTTCGTTCCTGTTCAAGCCCGGCGAGATCATGGCTTACTCGTTATCGATGCTCAAAGGCAAACCCGCGCACTACATCGGGCACAACCCGCTGGGCAGCGTGTCGGTCTGGCTGCTGCTGGGGCTGGGCATCTTGTCCGGGGTGAGCGGGGTGCTGTCGTTCCAGGATATCGGCGGCGATGTGATGGATGAGGTGCATGAGTTCGTGTCCAATGCCATGCTGGCCGTGGTATTGATCCACATCGCCGGAGTGGCGGTGAGCAGTGTGCTGCATCGCGAGAATCTGGTGCGTTCCATGGTGACCGGTTTTAAATCGGCCGAACCGGAGCAGGGTATCCGTCGCTCCTATCTCTGGCTGGGCATCCTGTTGCTGGCCGCTGTCGTGGCATTCTGGCTCGATTATCAGGACACCGGCCTGATGGCGCCAAGCCCGGATACGGCGCAGGTCAAACACCATGATGGCGATTAAACCTAATAGTCACTTGTCCGCAGATTAAACAGGATCAAATAATGCGCAGCGAATCTGAACTTGCTAACTCGTTGGGCGCAGCGCCAATCACAGGCACTTACGCTGGCAATCTGCGTGAAATTGTGTAATCTGCGGATTCTGCGGCTGTTTTCAGGTTGAAATTAACATTTTATTCGCGGGTGGACGATGCGCGTGCTGGTAGTCGAAGACGATGCCCTGCTGGGCGATGCGATTCAGGCTGGCTTGAAGCAGTCCGGCTACGCCGTGGACTGGATGAAGGACGGCGTGTCGGCGGAACAGGCGCTCGCCACCGAACTCTACGCGGCGGTGGTGCTGGATTTGGGGCTACCGCGCCTCTCCGGGCTGGAGGTGTTGCGCCGCCTGCGCAGCCGCAACGACCAGATAAATAGCAAACGGGTACCCGTGCTGATCCTGACCGCGATGGACACGGTGGACGATCGCATCAAGGGGCTGGATGCCGGCGCGGACGACTATCTGGTCAAGCCGTTCGACATGGGCGAACTCGCGGCGCGGCTGCGTGCGCTGATACGCCGCGCCAGCGGAAAAACTGAACCTTTGTTGCAGGTTGCCGGGGTCATGCTCGATCCCGCCGCCCACCGCGTGCTGTACCAGGGCAAACCGGTCGAGCTTTCGGCCAGGGAATTCGCGCTGCTGCACGCGCTGCTGCTCAACGCGGGAAAAGTGCTGTCGCGCGCCCAGCTTGAAGAACAGCTTTATGCGTGGGGCGATGAGATCGAAAGCAACGCGGTGGAAGTGTATATCCATCACCTGCGCCGCAAACTTTTTCCCGAACTGATCGAAACCATACGCGGCGTCGGCTACCTGATGCCGCGCGACAAGGCATCTTGATATGTGGCAACGCGCATCGCTCAAACAACGGCTGCTTGCGCTGGCGTTAGCGGCGATCACGCTGGTTTGGCTCGGCGCGACCGCCTTCACCTACCTTGATGCGCGCGAGGAATTCGACGAGGTGCTGGATGCGCATTTGGCGCAGGCCGCTGCGCTGCTGGTCGCCCAGGCAACACACGAGATCGATGAACTCGAAACCGAACACACGCCGCTGCTGCACAAGTATGCCCGCCGCGTCGCGTTTCAAGTATGGGAGAAAGGGCAGCAGCTCCGGCTGCATTCCGCCAATGCCCCGCAACAGCCGCTGGCGAGCAAGGAGCGCGGCTTCAGCGACAACATCATCGACGGAAAACGCTGGCGTGTCTTCAGCACTTGGGATGAATCCGGCGAATACCTGATCCATGTCGCGGAACGCGCCGATGTACGCGAGGAGCTGGCGCGCGACATCGCGGGCAACCTGCTGCGGCCGCTGTGGTTTTCCTTGCCGCTGCTGGCATTGCTGCTGTGGGTCGCGGTGTTGCGCGGCCTGCGCCCGCTCGAAAAATTGGCACGCGAAGTGGAACAGCGCGAGCCGGACAATCTCGCTGCGCTCGATGCATCGACTGCGCCGCGCGAAGTGGTGCCGCTGATCGAGCGGCTCAACCGGCTGTTCACCCGCATCGAGGCGTCCATGCAAAAAGAGCGGCGCTTCACCGCGGACGCCGCGCATGAATTGCGCACCCCGGTGGCCGCGATCAAGGCGCAGGCGCAAGTGGCGCGCGCCGCATCCTCAGAGGCGGAACGCATCCATGCGCTCGACAGCGCGATTCTCGGCTGCGACCGCGCCGCCCATCTGATCGATCAACTGCTGACGCTGGCGCGGGTGGACACGCTGAATCGCGGCATGACGGAGCCATGCCAGCTCAGGGACATCGCCGCCGAGGCGATTGCCGCGCTTGCGCCGGCCGCGCTGGAAAAGGGCGTGCAGCTGGAATTGCTGGCGGGCGATGAAGCAGTGCGCGGCAACCCTGGGCTGCTGCGGGTGCTGCTGCGCAACCTGCTCGACAATTCGATACGGCACAGCCCGCCCGGCACGACGGTTCAGGTAAGCATCACCCATGAGCCGGGAGCGGTCTGCCTGTCGGTGAGCGACAACGGGCCGGGCATTCCGGAGCAGGAGCGGGCCAAGGTGCTGGAGCGGTTTTATCGCCCGCTGGGCACGCAGGCCAGCGGCAGCGGCCTGGGCCTGTCCATCGTCAAACGGATTGCCGAGGTGCATGACGCAGTCTTGCAGATACAGCCGGCGAGCGAAGGGCAGGGATTGCGGGTGACGGTGAGCTTCAAGCCTTGATGCGGCCCAATGGCAGCAGGCTTGTCACACCACATGCAGAGTGCTCTCCCTGATTACTCGAGCGACCGCCCTTCACCTGCCTCCTCAAAGGTTCGCCCATCGCGGATGTGGTAGATGCGCTTGAAGGTAGGGATGATTTTTTCGTCATGAGTCACGACGATGATGGCAGTCTGGTACTGGCTGGCCATCTGGTTAAGGATACGCATCACCGCCAGCGCCCGCTCGCTGTCCAGCGGCGCGGTGGGTTCGTCGGCGAGAATCACCGGTGGCCGGTTGGCCAGCGCGCGGGCGATGGAGACCCGCTGCTGTTCGCCGCCAGAAAGTTCGGAGGGTTGCGCTTTCGCCCGGTGCGCCACGTCGAGTGCCCGCAACAGTTCCAGTGACCGTGTGCGGGCTTCCCCATTGGGCCGCCCCGCCAGCATCGGCAACAGCGCGATGTTGTCAGTCACATCCAGAAACGGGATCAGATAAGGAGCCTGGAAGATAAAGCCGATGCGATCCCGGCGCAGCGCCCTGAGGTCGGGAATCTTCCATTCATTGTCGTAAATCACCTCGCCGCCCAGGGTCATGCGGCCCTGCGTCGGTTCGATGACCGCTCCCAGACATTTGAGCAGCGTGCTCTTGCCGGCGCCGCTCATGTTCACTGTATATCAGCTCCAAGCGGCTCCTGAAGCCAGCCGAGCGTGCTACGGCAGACGCGCTCGACGATTTCTTCCGCTTCATCGTCCGTAGTTATCAGGGCCGGAAGCAAGCGAATAGTTGAATTGCGGGTAATGTTGATCAAGACACGCTCATCGAGCAGTGCCGATTCCATCAGCCCGGCACACGGACGTTGAAGTTCAATGCCGATCATCAGGCCACATCCACGGATCGTATGAATCCCGTATTTGCCGGCGAGGCGAGACGTAAATGCCTGCTGCATCGCTATTCCGAGTTCGGCGGCACGCACCACCAAATCATCGCGCTCAATGATGTCCAGCACGGTGCAGGCGGCTCGACATGCGAGCGGATTACCGCCGAATGTCGATCCGTGGCTGCCCGGCGCGAATAGTGCTGCGGCCTTGCCGACAGCCAGGCAGGCGCCAATGGGAACGCCATTGCCGAGAGCCTTGGCGAGCGTCATGACGTCGGGCAGGATGCGTTCGTGCTGATGCGCGAACCAGCGTCCGGTACGGCCGATGCCGGTTTGAACTTCGTCGAGCATCAGGAGCCAGTCGTTCTGATCACAGAGCGAACGCAAAGCAGCAAGGTAACCCGGTGGCGCCGGATGCACGCCACCCTCGCCCTGTACCGGTTCGACAAGAATTGCCACTATATCCGGCGCTTGACTGGCGAGCTGCCGCAGCGCCTTGATGTCGCCGAATGGTGCACGCACAAACCCTTGTACTAGCGGCTCGAATCCTGCCTGCACCTTGGGGTTTCCACTTGCGGCCAGGGTGGCAAGCGTCCGCCCATGAAAGCTGTTTTCCATGACGACGATCAAGGGCTCCGTGATGCCCCGCTCACGCGCATGCAAGCGGGCAAGCTTTATCGCGGTTTCGTTGGCCTCGCAACCGGAATTGCAGAAAAAGGCCTTGTCCATGCCAGAAATGGCGCAGAGGCGCTCTCCCAGGCGTGCCTGCCAATCGATGCCGACCAGGTTGGAGGTATGGATCAACGTCTTTGCCTGCGCGTAGATCGCCTCGGCTATATCGGGGTGCGCATGGCCTAGACTGGTTACCCCCACGCCCGATATCGCGTCCAGGTACTCCTTTCCCTGCTCGTCCCACAAGTGGCAGCCACGGCCTCGCACAAAGCTGACCGGCAATCGCTGATAGGTTCGCATCAGGTGGTTGCTATCCATTCCTCTTCCTCTTCCTCTTCTCTTCGAGATATTCAACGATCATCTTGCAGGGGCTGGAAAATTGGCTCGCGCGCCAAAAGCCGCAAGCCCCCGGGGCCGCTTTCGACGATGCGGCGCTCCTCGGTCGCCACAAATATTTCCATGCGATAGCCTGCGTCCTCGGGCAAGCGCGCGATGAGGTCGTTCACCGTCTCCGCCGCCCACGGCGTGTCCGCCTCGATACGACACCATGCGCGCCCATGCAACGAAACCTCGAGCCGATATTGTTTGCTCATCAATCGATTCCCTCGGTAGGGAGTGAAGGAGGACAGCAAACATGTGATCGCAGCTTATGCATCATGCGCCGACCCCTCGATCCGTGCCGCCCAGCTCTCGACCTCGCCGCACGCCAGGCGGGTTTCGATCATCCGCCGCCAGGACGGCACCAGCGGCAAGTCACGCAATTGTGTCAACAATTCGCGGTCGAGCGGACGGTGGTAGAGCAGTTCAATAAGACGCAGCAGCGGCCAGTCGGGGTGTGGGCGGGCAATCAAGGTGATGGCATCGCCCGCCTGCAAGCTGCCTGGCTCCAGCACGCGGCAATACCAGCCGGTGCGCAAGGTCTGTTGCACGCGCAGCGCCATGTCAGGGACGCCGAAGCGGTCATTGAGCTTCCAGCAGGGCTGGCGTGACTGCGATACCTCCAGCAGCACACCGCCGATGCGCAGCCGGTCGCCAAGACAAACGTCAGCCTCGGTCACGCCCTGTGTGCTGAGATTTTCACCGAAGGCGCCTGGAGCGCCGAGTACCGGCCGCGCACCAAGCTCGCCGCGCCACAAGGGGTAGTGTTCCGTGGCATACAGATGCACGGCCTTGTCCGGGCCACCGTGCACGCGCCGATCACCCTGCTCGTCGCCCATGATACCTTCGCGATGCACTTGCACCGGTCCCTCGACCGGCTGCTTGGCGATGGCGCTCCAGCTGCCCGGTCGGGTGTAGGGCAGCGCGCGGCCGGTGAGCACGGTTTGTACGCGCCCGAGCAGCAGATTCATGATGGGCGGCCCTCCACACCATCAATCCAGGCATTGAACACCGCTTCGGCGGCCACCTTGAGCGCTGCTCCGTATTTCTCTGCATGCGCGCGCAGGGTGCATGGATCGATGCCTGCGTTCATCAGTTCGGCCGCGTGCCCCACCAGCCACTGCTCAATTCGCCTGGCGTCAGCTTCCAGATGGAATTGCAACCCGAGCGCGTGATCACCGAGTGCGAAAGCCTGGTGCGGGCAGATTCCCGTGCGCGCCAGGACTTCCGCGCCAGGCGGGATGTCGAACTGGTCGCCATGCCAGTGCAACACCGCCACATCCGGCGGAAGAGCCGCCAGCACAGAGCGGCGCCCCGCGTCGGTCAAGCTGATCGGGGCGAAACCAATTTCCTTGACGCCCATCGGACGCACCGCCGCTCCCAAGGCTCGCGCCATCAACTGCGCGCCCAGGCAGATACCCAGCAAGGGGCGTCGAGTACCGAGCCGCTGGCGAATCAGATCCAGTTCTTGGTTCAGAAATGGATAGCTTTGTTCGTCATACGCGCCGATTGGCCCGCCCAGCACGATCAGCAGATCGACTTTATCCACATCCAGCGTCCACAGCTCGTGTACGCCGATGTCGTAGTAATGAATGGTGTAACCGCGCCTGCGCAATAGCGGCTCGAGGATGCCCAGGTCTTCGAAAGGAACGTGGCGGATGGCAACAAGGGTTTTCATTTATGTACCATTACAATATAATGAATGTATGCAAACATTATATACAAAAGCTTCGACCGCTGTCGAGATCGCCGATGATGTGGAGGCACAGATTCGGGCGGGAAAACTGACTGCCGGGGAGCCGCTACCAGCGGTTCGCACTCTGGCGCAGCAATTAGGTATCAGTCCCAACACGGTGGCAGCCGCCTATGCGCGGCTGCGTGAAGCGGGATTGCTGGTCACCGATGGTCGCCGGGGTACCCGCGTTGCCGCTCCGCCGACCCACGGCGATGTGATGACGGCCGTGCCCGCTGGCTTGATTGATCTTGCCAGCGGCAATGTTGATAGTGGCCTGTTGCCGCGCCCCGATCCCGCCTGGCTGGCGGAACAGGGGGTGCTCGCCGGATACGACGCGGACAGTGACTATGCCGGCCTGCTGGCCGTCGCGCGCCGATGGATGGATAGCCAGAGGATCGCAGCGGAAGCAGTCGGGGTATTTTCTGGCACGCTGGATGCTATCGAGCGTGCCTTGCGTCTGCACGCTCGCCCCGGTGCGCGCGTATGGGTGGAAGACCCATGCTGGCCGCCCCTGCTGGCATTGTTGGCCAGCCTGCGCCTCAAGCCGGCTCCCTTGCGCGTGGACGCCGAAGGCTGCACGGTCCCCGAACCGGATGAGCAAGCCGTTGCCCTGGTGCTCACTGCGCGCGCGCACAACCCGACTGGGGCCACGCTCAGCGCCGCGCGTCTCGCCGCCTTGAGCAAGGCGCTGCGGCGTCGGCCTCGCACCTTACTGATTCTTGACGATTACTGGGGTCCACTGGCCGCTCGCCCCTTGCCCGAGCTTGGCGATCTGCCGGAGCACTGGCTGTATGTCCTCTCAACCAGCAAGTTTCTCGGCCCCGATCTGCGTGTAGCGGTGGCAGGCGGCAATGCCGCGCTTATCGGGGACATGCGTCGTCAGCAGGCATTGGGGCCGCGCTGGGTCAGTCTGTTGCTACAGAGGCTGGCCGCACATCTGTGGCAGCACGCCATGCAGGATGGCGGTCTGGACGGCGCACGCAAGGCCTATGCCGAACGCCGTTCCATGTTGATCCGCGCCATGCGAGCGCGGGATGTGGATGTTCTGGACGCGGGCGAGGGGCTGCACCTGTGGCTGCCGGTACCCGACGAATCGGCCATCATGCAGGCGCTGGCGGCAAAAGGTTGGGCATGTCAGGCTGGGCGCCCTTTTCGCCTGCAAAGCCCGCCCGCCATCCGTATTAGTGTGGGCAATCTGGTGATAGATGCCACTGATAGGTTGGCCGATGATCTGGCGTCAAGCCTCCGTGCTCCAAGACGCGCCTGGATATGAGCGAACTAAATCGGCTTCTGGCCACAATCTACCTCACGATAATCAGACAGCGGCCCCGCCTTCATATCCATACCATAACAAGAGCATCGGTTCCAATCACGCCAATGCAGAGTGCTCTCCCTGATTACTCGAGCGACCGCCCTTCCCCTGCCTCCTCAAAAGTTCGCCCATCGCGGATGTGGTAGATGCGCTTGAAGGTAGGGATGATTTTCTCGTCATGAGTCACGACGATGATGGCCGTCTGATACTGGCTGGCCATCTGGTTAAGGATACGCATCACCGCCAGCGCCCGCTCGCTGTCCAGCGGCGCGGTGGGTTCGTCGGCGAGAATCACCGGCGGGCGGTTGGCGAGCGCGCGGGCGATGGAGACCCGCTGCTGTTCGCCGCCGGAAAGCTCGGAGGGCTGCGCCTTCGCCCGGTGCGCCACGTCGAGCGCCCGCAACAGTTCCAGCGCCCTTGTGCGGGCTTCCCCATTGGGCCGCCCCGCCAGCATCGGCAACAGCGCGACGTTGTCGGTCACATCCAGAAACGGGATCAGATAAGGCGCCTGGAAGATGAAGCCGATGCGGTCCCGGCGCAGCATTCGCAGGTCGGGAATCTTCCAGCCGTTGTCGTAAATCACCTCGCCACCCAGGGTCATGCGGCCCTGCGTCGGTTCGATGACCGCTCCCAGACATTTGAGCAGCGTGCTCTTGCCGGCGCCGCTGGGGCCGACGAGGCCGACCACCTCGCCGGGGGCGACGCTCATGTTCACTTCCTTGAGCGCATCGACGGCGGTTTCGCCCGCGCCGTAACGCTTGCTCAAGCCTTCGATGTGGATGCCGATGCCTTTGTCCATGTCAGCCTCCGATTGCCGTCGCCGGATCCACCTTTAACGCCGCGCGTATCGCCAGCGTGCTGGCGAGGGTGCAGACGAGCATCACGATCACGAAGCCGCGCACCGCGTCACCCGGTTCAAGCAGCACATATTTCGGGAAGGCGGGACCCCAGACGGTGGCGGCGATCTTGCCGACGGCGAAACCGATCACGCCCAACCCTAGCGCCTGTTGCAGGATCATGCCGGCAATGGTGCGGTTGCGGGTGCCGATCAGTTTCAGCACGGCGATCTCCCTGATCTTGCCCAGGGTCATGGTGTAGATGATGAAAGCGACAATGGCCGCGCTGACGATGGTCAGGATCACCAGGAACATGCCGATCTGCCTGGCGGAGGTGGCGATCAGCTTGGCGACCAGAATCTCTTCCATCTGCTCGCGGGTAAAGACCTGCAAATGTTTCCAGCGGCGGATGTCCTGCGCCACGGCTTCGGCAGAGCGGCCCTCGGCCACGCGCACCAGCACGGCATTGACGTTGTGGTTGCTGGATTGCGATGCCTCGATCGCGTTCAGCAGGCCCGGCACGCCGGGGCGGTTGAGAGCGGGATTGGCGGCGGTGCGGGCGCGCTCGTTGACGATGGCGTCGTTATCCTTGAGAAATTGCGCCTCCTGGGCATCCTTGAGCGGAATGAACACCATCGGGTCGCCGCCGGAGGACACCATGCGCCGGCTGAGACCGACCACAGTGTAATCATGACGGCGGATGCTAATACGGTCGCCCAGGACAAAGCCGCTTTTGACGTCGGCCACCGCCTCGTAATGGCTGCGGGTAACACGCCGGCCCGCCACTAGATAGCCCGGCTCGCCCGGCTGCCCGGGCTCGAAGCCCACCACCATGGCGCGTACGTCGGTATCGCCTTTGCGCACCTGCATGGTGAGATAAGTGACATTGGCGGCCTGCGCCACGCCGGGCATACCGAGAATGCCGCGATAGGCATCGTCGTGAATGCTGGACGATTCGGCATAGGGGCCCTGGGTATCCTTCTGCACCACCCACATATCGGCGCCGCTGTTGTTGAGCAGCACCTTGGCATCGTCCACCATGCCGCGATAAACCCCCGCCATCGTGAAGGTGACACCGATGAGCAGCCCGAGCCCCAGACCGGTCAGGACAAATTTGCTCCAGGAGTGCAGGATGTCGCGGCCGGCGAGGCTGATCATTTTGCTTGGTGGACTATTGAGTTTTTCCGGCCAACGAAGCAACCACCTTGATGCGGCTGCCATCGCCAAGGTCGCGTTCGCTGTAAACCACTATCTCGTCGCCGGCTTTCAGCCCCTCGACAATTTGCACCTTACCGTCGAGGCTCTCCGCCCCCGTTTTCACCGGTACAAAGCGCAGATGCCCGTCGGCACGCAGCCAGACACCGGTCTGGGCGCCGCGATAGCGCAGGCTGGCATTGGGAATGAGCAGCGCGTCGCTGATCGCCGTCAGGCGCAGCGTCACCTCGGCCATTTCGCCGATGGACGCTCCTTGCGGCATGAGATCGAAAGCCACCTGGGCGATGCGTTCTTCGGTCACGCTGTCGCTGACCGGCTCGACGCGGGCGACCTTGCCCGCAAGGGGTTTGCCGGGGTTGGAGCGGAGCGTGATTTCGGCCGGCAGTCCCGTTTGGAGACCGGCGGAGCGCCCCTGATCCAGCCTCACCGTCACCCACAGGCTGTCTGGCTGCATCAGTTTTAGCACCGCCTGCCCGGCCACGACGGTGGCGCCGGGTTCGGCATCGCGCGAGGTCACCACACCGCCGGTGGGCGCGTTGAGGCGCACATTCGCCCGTTGCTGCTTTACCCCCTCGCGGTCGGCATCCAGACGGGCCAGATCTTGCCGGGCACTCGTCAGGGCGGACTCGGCGGCGGCAAGCTGGGCATCCGCCGACTGCTGTTGTTGCAACTTGCCGTCCACCACGCTCTGGCTGACAAACCCCTTGTGCCCCAAGTCAACGTAGCGTCGCGCTTCGCTGGCAGCCAATGTTTGGCGGCTCTGTGCATCCTGCAACTGGGCTTGCGCCGTTGCCACGGCACTTTTGGCGCGAACCGCAGCCGCAGCCGCAGAGCTCACCCGCGCATCGAGATCCACCGGGTCCATTTCCGCCAGCAGCTGTCCGGCCTGAACCGTATCACCCACATCAACCAGCACGCGTCCTACCCGGCCAGAGACGGTCGGCCCGATGAGATAAGCGCGCCGCGCCTCCACCGTGCCGATGCCGAACAAAGCGGGGGGGACTTCCCCTTTGGCGACTCGGGTTACGGTCACCTGTATCGGTGCGAGCGGGCCGCTCTTCAAAGCCACCCAGATTAAGGCAAGCAGCAGCACAATGCCGAAGGCGGCAAACCAAATCTGTCGTGGCAGAGTTATGGGAATTTTCATTATTTTTCCTGAATGTGAACTAGATAGTTTTAGACATATGTTAGTAGAGCGCCTGATTGATCTTGCCCAAGTCTTCTTCACCCAGCAAACCCACCGCCGCCTTCAGGCGCAGCTGGCTCAACAAGTAACTGTATTCGGCCTGGTACAGATCGCGGCGTGTTGAGTAGAGTTGTTGCTGTGCATTCAGCACATCGAGGTTGGTGCGCACCCCGACTTCCTGACCCAGCTTGCTGGCTTCCAGGACGCTTTCGCTGGAGGTGAGTGCCTGCTGCAATGCCTTGACCTGGGCGATGCCGCTGACTACGCCGAGATAGGCCTGGCGGGTTTGTAGCGCGACGGTGCGGCGGGTGTTTTCCAGTTCCTGTAGGGCGCGCTCACGGTTGGCTTCCGCTTCGCGCCATTTTGAATTGACCGCCCCGCCCTGGAACAGCGGCAGGTTCAGTTGTACGCCGACGCTCTTGCTGGTGTTGTCGCTGCCCACACCGAAACTGCCGCCGTTGGACTGGTTGTTGGAATAATTCGCCACCAAGTCCACCGTGGGATAGTGCCCGCCACGGTTGCGCGCCACTTCTTTCTCGGCAATCTCGGCGCCCGCTTGCGCGATGGCGAGTTGCAGGCTGTTCAACTGGGCATCGTCCACCCATTTTTCCATGTCGGCGGGTTGCGGGGCTTCCAGCTTGAATTCCTTGCCGAGGTGTCTGAGGTCTTTCGGTATCGCATTGATCAGTTGCTGCAAGGTACGGCGCTTGATTTCCAGGCTGTTCTGCGCGGCGATTTCCTGCGCACTGGTCAGGTCGTAACGCGCTTGCGCTTCGTGGGTATCGGTAATGGTGGCGCTGCCCACCTCGAAGTTGCGTTTGGCCTGTTCCAGCTGCTCGGAGATGGCGGTCTTCTGCGCCTCGGCGAGCTGCACGCTGTCTTGCGCGATCAGCACATCGAAGTAGGCTTGCGCGACGCGCAGGATCAGATCCTGTTCGGTAACCCTGAATTGCGCCTCGGCTTGTGCAACCTGCAATTCGGCTTCGGTATAGGAGAGCCAGTTTTGCTGGCGGAACAACGGCTGCGTCAGGTTCACGCCGTAGCCGTGGTTGTTGTAGCGAAAGTTGCCGCTTGGCGGGAAGGCACCCTGAGACCGGACGGTCTGGTCGTTAAACGTGCTGTTTGCGTTGAGGCTGATGCTGGGCAGCAACAGCGAGCGGCCTTGCGGCAGCTTTTCCTGACCGGCTTGCATTGTGGCGCGTGCGGCGGCAAACACCGGATCGTTCGCCTGTGCGGCGCGGAATGTTTCCAGCAGGTCGGCAGCCTGTACCCCGCTACTTGCGCCGAGCAGGGTTGCCAAGAGGAGCGGTTTTAGTTTCATCGGTTTTTGCGCAGTTGTTATATTAGATTTTTTCTAATGCCACTGCCCGCTCGGTAATAGCTTGTCCATGTGAATGCGTTTCGCGGACAACATGTCGCGTGCGATGCGGGGTGGCCGGACTCACTGACGGTACCCGAGCTGCTTTCCCCTGCCTTGTCGGCAGATGCGTCGTGAAGGGAGGCTTGCATCGCATTACGCCTGGCGCCGCACCAGCCGGCGCCAGGCAATGGCCGCGATCGTCGCCCACACCAGCGTTCTCAGGCTCATCGCGATCACCGTACGTTTCTCGTAAAGCCCGCCAATAAATATATGCGCACCGAAAGCCGCGAACGTGAACGCGGTCGCCGCGGCGATGGCGACGGCCAGCCACACCGCCCAGCGCTGTTGCAGCCACAGCCCGATGCCGGCGACGACATAGGCGAAGCCCGCCACAAAGTTGAACCACAGCACGAACGGCACATAGTTGCCGGCCGCAGCGCGCGCCGCCTCGTTGCCAATCAGAGTCATGCCGCCCTCCTTGATGGTCAGCAGTCCGAAACCGACCGCAACCAGGGAAATCGCCCGGATAAGGGGGGTGCGTCGTTGTTGGTTTTTCATGGGATTACTCCTGTTATGTGGAAACGGAACCGAACTGGCTCACTGAACAGCATCTTTCTTACCGTAGAAATGCTCCACAAACGGTTTGCGGAATTCGCTGTGGCAGCTGTAGCAGCTGCTCTGGAGTTTCTGGAAGGCGAGAATGACGCCCTGCCCGTCCTTGGCCTTGGCGGCATTGCCTGCCGCCTGCGCCTGTGCGTGGGTTTCGCCGTCATGGGCTTTGAACCTGCCCATGTTGGTGCCCATGAAGCCCATGATGCGCATTTTCTCGGAGAAGGGTGGCTGGGGATGATCGGCGATCAGCGGTGCGGTTTTTTCCACCAGTTCCCAGTCTTCGCGTGAAATTCCGTCGGTGATGACCTGCATGTTTTTGCCCAAGTCTTTCATGATTTGCTGCAAGGCGAGCGGCTCGACCGCTTGCGCGCCGGTTGCGGCGAATAGCAGGCAGGAAGAGGCGATGAAATTGAGAATAAAATAGCGGGGCTTTTTCATGTCATGACATCCTTTAGTAAACAGTTTTTTCCAGCCCATCCAATAACTTGATCCTTTATTCCGGAATTAGCGCCCGCCCCTGCCATAGCCACCGCCTTGCCTACCGCCACCCCCGCCGCTGCGGCCATATTGCCCGCCCGATCCGGAACCGTCGCGCGCCATGGTGCCCTGTCCCTGGGTGCTGCCACCCTGGCTACGGGAGGCCCGTTTTTCGGCGCGTTGTTCGGGGGTCATGCTGGCCTGTTTTTCGGCGCGATAGGCTTCGCGCTCCTGCTGGGTCATGCGGGATGGATCTACATTGGCCGGCTCATCCGCAAAACTCGGACCCGCGACGGCAATGCCGAAGATCAGCGCGGCGTTGTAAAGAAAGTTTCTGGTGTTCATCATGGTCTCCTGTCGGTTAAGTTGTGCTGCCAATATCAGGTCGCGTTCCTGATGTGGCCATGATGACGCTGAGGTGTTGCGCAACGATTTCCATGTTGCGGCAAGTTGTAACAGTGTGTTACCGGAGGCCTGCCTCCGGTGCCAGGGGAAAGCGCTATCCTGTATAGTAAAAAACATGAACAACAAACATCTTCTGGTGGTGGATGACGACCCCGGCCTGCGCGAATTGCTGCAGCAGTATCTCTCCGAGCAGGGCTACAGCGTCGATACCGTCGCCGACGGCTCCGCGATGGAGCGACACCTCGCGGAACATGTGGCGGATCTGGTGATTCTCGACTTGATGCTGCCGGGAGAGGACGGGCTGACGCTGGCGCGCAAGTTGCGGATGCGGGGCGGTCAGCCGATTATCATACTGTCGGCGCGCGGCGAGGATGTTGACCGCATCATCGGGCTGGAGGTGGGGGCGGACGACTATCTCGCCAAGCCGTTCAACCCGCGCGAACTGCTGGCGCGCATCCGCGCCGTGCTGCGGCGCAGGGAAGGCGGTGACACCCGAATGGAAGATTCGGCGCATGAAGTCTTCCGCTTCGGCCCTTTCAGCCTTGATCTTCATTCCCGCAGTCTGTCCCGGGAGGGCGCGGATATCCCCCTGACCGCCGGAGAGTTCAGCCTGCTGCGAATTTTCGTCGAGCATCCCAATCGCGTGTTGAGCCGCGACAACCTCATGGACCTGCTCAAAGGCTACGAACGCACGCCGTTCGACCGCAGCATCGACGTTCGGGTGACGCGGCTGCGGCGCAAGATTGAGGACGACCCGGCCACGCCGGTGTATGTGCGCACCGTATGGGGAGAAGGTTACCTGTTTGTTCCCGGAAACAAGGCTTGATAATGCTTTACGGCCACAAACGCCACACCCTGTTCCGCAGCACCGCCACCACGGTGGCGGCCGCGCTGATCGTCTTTCAGCTCATCATGCTCGCCACCACCGCGTACTACATCATGCTGCCGATGGCCAAGCGCTCGGCGGACGACCTCGCCGCCATCATGGTGCTGTCGGCCCAGACCTGGGTGGAATTGCCGCCGCAGACGCGCGTGGATTTCGAGCTTGAGCTGGCCAAAAAACACAATCTCCGGCTGTTCGACGCTACCGCCGAACTGCCGGGGCACGATCACCGTTTCCCTTACCTGTCGCTGCTGGAAGACGCTCTTGCCGCACGGACAGGGGAAAGCATCCGGATCAAGGTCACGGAGTTGGAACAGACCTGGTTATGGGCGGAAATCCGCACCGGCGGGAAACTGATACGCATCGGTTTCCCCCGCAACCGCCTCGGCATGCAGCCACCGCTGGCGCTGCTGCTGGTGTTGGCAGCGACCATTGCGCTGACCCTGCTTACCGCCGTCATCCTGGCACGGCGCATCACCCGCCCGCTGGAACGGCTTTCGGAAGCGGCGAGACATGTCGGACAGGGCAACACCCCGGAAGCTCTGCCGGAAAGCGGCCCCGAGGAACTGGCCAGCCTGGCGCGCGCCTTCAACCTGATGGCGCTGCAGGTGCAGGAACTGCTCGCCAACCGCACCACCCTGCTGGCGGGTATCTCCCACGACCTGCGCACCCCGCTTGCGCGCATGCGCCTGGCGGTGGAAATGCTGCCAGGAGACGCCGCCCCTAAACTGGTTGCCAGATTGCAGCATGATCTGGAGGAAATGAACCGGCTCATCGGTGAATTCATCGAACTCAGCCACGGTCTGGAAAAGGAAACCCCGCAGGCAACCGATCTCGCCCAGTTGTCGCAGGAGTTGGCGAACGATGCCGCAAATGGCGGGGCGCAGGTCGAATGTCGCGCCGCAATGCCCTGCATACGCCCGCTCGGCCCCATGGCGCTGCGGCGCATTCTGACCAATCTGCTCGGCAACGCGGTGCGTTATGGCGCGGGGCAGCCGGTCACCATCGAGCTGACATGCGATGAAGAAGCTGCCGTGATTCATGTGCTCGACCGCGGGCCAGGCATTCCGCCCGATCAGGTAGAAAGCGTGTTCCGCCCTTTTTATCGTCTGGAAGCCTCGCGCAGCACCGCTACCGGCGGCAGCGGGCTGGGGCTGGCGATTGCGCGCCAACTCGCGGACGCCAACGGCTGGAAAATCGAACTACTGCCGCGCGAAGGCGGCGGCACGGAAGCGCGGCTGACGATCCCTTAGAGGCTCTCTTACAGCTTATGCACGTTCCATTGCACTATGCCCCAGATCGAAAAATCCTGTTCCGGTTTGATCGCCACGTCGGGATAGGACGGATGAGCCGCACGCAATACCTGGCCCGCTGGGGTATGCAACAACTGCTTGATCGTGAATTCGCCATCCACCACTGCGATCACCACACAGCCGTTGGTGGCCGGGACGGAACGATCCACGACCAGCAGGTCTCCGTCGAAGATGCCCAAGCCGCGCATCGAATCGCCCGCGACACGCATGAAGAAGGTGGATTCCTTGTGCTGGATCAAGTGCTCGTCAAGGCTCAGCCGATGTTCAACGTAGTCGTCGGCGGGCGAAGGGAAGCCTGCCGGAACAGCACGGCGCAACAAGGCACGATGTCGCTGAAATAATTCCTTGTTCGGATGCGTCATTGAGAGCAAAGCCGAAAAGCTGGCGCGTTGGCCAAGATTGAGTGCGGTCTGTTGCATGGCTTTACTTCCGGTACTTGCGTATCAACCCAACCAGCACGCCGAAGATTTCCAGCGAGCCTTGCGGACGAATGACCGGATAGGCCGAGTTGGCCGGGCGCAGGATGAACTTGCCGCCTTCCTTGCCCAGCGTTTTGAGGGTGAAATCGTTATCGACTATTGCGACCACGATGTCGCCGACATTTGCCAAGTTGCGTTTTTCCACCACGGCAATGTCGCCGTCATGGATGCCCGCATCGATCATCGAATCCCCCTTGACCGGAATCATCGTGGTCAGGGATGGGGTGTCGATCAGCATTTCGTCGATGACGAAATAATCGCCCTGGGTTGCCGTTACCGACACCGGCATTCCTGCCTGGACAGACGATTCGGCGAAGGGGCGGGCGAAGAACTGGCGTGTCGGGATCCACATGCCATCGGGCGTGCGCTCGATAAAGCCGGCCTTGCCAAGCCGATCCAGAATCGCTTTAACCCAGGACTTGGAGGCGATGCCGAATACCTCGCACAGCGAAGCGTAGGATGGGATGCTTTTCCACTCGGCGTAGTAGTCTTGCAGCTTTGCCAGATACTCAGCATCCTTGGGATTGGACTCGGGTGCGGGGGTATCGAAATCAGTCATGGTTTTACCTGTGCAGAACGAACGTTCTTTGTATAGTAGAGAACGAGCGTTCTGCTGTCAACCCGATTTTTTCTTCAGCAGCGCTTGCAGGTCGGCGAAGGGATTATGCGTTGCCACTGCTTGGCCTTCAGAACCCCTGCCGCGCACTGTCTCATCCAGAACGCGCGAGTGTTCGTTATCGTGGCAGTACAGACAGAGCAGCTCCCAGTTGCTGCCATTCGCCGGGTTGTTGTCGTGATTGTGGTCTTTGTGATGCACCGTCAACTCGCGCAGGCGCACTCCGGAAAACTCGCGAGCGCATCGCCCGCATATCCACGGAAATAATTTGAGTGCCTGCTCGCGATAGCCGGTTTCACGCAAGTCGCGTTGTTGGCGTGCTTCGGCGACGACACGGTCGAGGCGTGCGTGATCAGGGGTGGTATGTTTAATCATGGCTGGTGGCTGGCTGATAGTTGGCGCGACTATATCAGGGCAGGCCGCGGCTATCTATTGGCAATGTTTATATCACCCTTGATGCAAACCTTACTCTTTATCGTTGCGCAGCTGCTGCCCGCGCAAATCTTTCCGCGCCGCTGCGGATAATTCGGTAAGATTGCGTCCGCGCGCCAGCTGCGGCGCGTATTCGCTTCAAGCAGCTATCTGTTATGAAAATCGCGGATGGCAAGCCGGCGGCGATGGGGCGCACGATAAAAAGATTTTGATTCTGAAAGGCTAGGCAATGCTGGAAATGTTTTCTACCCCCCAGTTCTGGGCGGATGTGCTCAAGATCATCATGATCGACCTGCTGCTGAGCGGCGACAACGCGGTGGTGATCGCGCTGGCGTGCCGCAACCTGCCGCCACACCAGCGCAGGAAAGGCATCCTGTTCGGCGTGGGCGGCGCGATCGGGTTGCGCATCGTGCTGACCTTCTTCGCGGTCAGCCTGCTCGCGCTGCCCTATCTCAAACTGGTCGGCGCGGTGCTGCTGCTGTGGATCGGCATCAAGCTGATCCTGCCCGAAGAGGAACATGATGCGAGCAGTATCAAGGCCGACACGCGGCTGTTCGGCGCGATCAAGACCATCATCATCGCCGACTTCGTGATGAGCCTGGACAACGTGCTCGGCGTGGCCGCGGCGGCCAAGGGCAATGTGTCGTTGCTGGTGTTCGGTCTGTTGATCAGCATTCCGATGATTGCGTGGAGCAGCCAGTTGGTGCTGAAGCTGATCGATCGTTTCCCGTTCATCATTTACGCGGGTGGCGCGCTGCTCGGTTATGTGGCGGGCGAGATGCTGGTCAGCGAGGCGCTGTTCGCAACGATCGTCGAAACGCGCCACTATCTGCACTGGCTGATACCGGCGTTCTGCGCGTTGCTGGTGCTGGTGATCGGCAAATGGCTGGCGATGCGCAAGGCGGTTTCCATGCCAGTGATCGACCTGGTGGATGAAACGGTTTCGGCAGGGATGGGCGATAAATCACCCAACTCGCAGACGGTGAACAACAAATCGTAAGGGGGAAATGATGAAGATACTGATTCCGGTGGATGGCTCGGCCAACGCGCAGCGTGCGGTTGACCATATGATCAAAAATATTGCCGCGCTGAAGGAGCAGCCGCAACTGCTGTTGCTGAACGTGCAGTGGAATGTGGCGACCGGCAACGTCAAGCTGTTCATCAACCAGCAGACCATCGACGACTATTATCGCGAGCAGGGTATGGCGGCATTGCAGTCGGCGCGCGCCGCGTTGGACGCCGCCGCCTTGCCCTACCAATACCACATCAGCGTCGGCACACCGGCGGAAGCGATCGTGCAATATGCCAATGAGCAGGACGTCGACCAGATCGTGATGGGCCGACAGGGACAGGGCGGCTTGCAGGCATTGCTGCTGGGATCGGTAGTGAACAAGGTGCTGCATCTGGCAAGCTGCCCGGTATTGCTGATCAAATAAAAAGAGATATCCAAGACTTTTCTTAAATCCGCTATAAATCAAAAGGCTTGTGGTCTGTCATTAAGAAATACCTTTCATTTGCAATGTGGTCTGCTTGGCGATAAGCATCGGGGGTGGCAATGAATAAGTGGTCGTTCTGGAAAAAAGACTGGTTCGTCGGTTTGCTGGTCGCATTGGTGTTCATGTTAGGTGCGAACAGCGACCTGGTGCAGAGTCTGGAGCGCAAGGCTTATGACTTGGGGGTGCTGGCCTCGTCGCGCACGCCGAGCGACAAGATTGCGGTGATCGCGATCGACGAGCAGAGCATCGCCAATCTGGGGCGCTGGCCATGGCCGCGCGAGATTCACGCCCAGATGATCGATATTCTGGCGGCCGGCCACGCCAAGGTGATTGGCCATACCGCCTTTTTCTTCGAGCCGCAGGTCGATGCCGGGTTGGACTACATCCACAAGATTGCCGATCTGCTCGGCAAGTCTTCCCTGCTGGAAGGTGCCGGGCCTGAAATTATCAATCCGGAAAATGCCAGCCCGGAAAGTCTGGCCGTCATGGCGGTTCCGGCAAGCGCGGTGAGCCCGGCAAGCATGGTCGCTTCTGCCGGCCCGGCGGAATTACCCCAACTCGACGCGTTGCTGCTGGAGGCGGCAAAGAACCTCGATAACGACAAGAAGCTCAGCGCAAGCATGGCCAAGGCTAACGACGTATTGCTGGCGATGTTCTTCGAGTTGGGCGAGCCGCAAGGCAAGCCCAATCAGGCATTGCCTGATTATGTGCTGCGCAATAATCTCGACAGCGTGAAGGATGCCGGCGGCTCCGGCGCGCAGCCGTTGCCTTCGCGCAGCGTGCTGGCGCCGATTCCGGCGCTGGGCGGCAAGGCTCTGGCCATTGGGCATCTGAACAGTTTTCCGGACGTGGATGGCGCGGTGCGTACCGAGCCGCTGGTGGTGGGCTATTACAACCAGTATTACCCGTCGCTGTCGCTGATGCTGGCAGCCAAAAGCCTCAATCTCGAACCCAGGGACATCCATGTCAATTTGGGGGAGGGCGTGCAGTTGGGCAATCAGAAGATCGCCACTGATCCGGACTTGCAGATGCACACTTATTTTTACAAGGATCGGGATGGGCGGCCGGCCTTTCCGGTGGATTCCTTCTACGACGTATTCACCGGCAAGATTCCGGCGGACAAATACCGCGACAAGATTGTGCTGATCGGCGCGTCGGCCGCCGGCGTGGGCACACTGCAGGTGACGCCGATATCTTCGGGTATGGCTCCTGCGCTGATTCTGGCGCATTCCGTGTCCAGCATCCTCAAGGGGGATTATTTCGTTGCGCCGGGCTGGGGAACGATGGCGGAAATCGGCGTATTCCTGCTGGTCGCACTGTATCTAATCCTGCTGCTGCCGCGCCTGAGCGCGGCGATTGGCGCGCTGGTTACCGGCGTGCTGCTCGTAGCGTTGCTGGCGACGCATTTCGTGCTGATGACGACGCAGGCGCTGTGGTTGCAGCTGATGCTGCCCGCCGCACTGCTGCTGGTGGGCCACGCCTTGCTGACGACCAAACGCCACCTGCTGACCGAAAAAGGCAAGCAGAAATCCGATGCCGAATCCGCGGAGAGCAACCGCATGCTCGGTCTGGCTTTTCAGGGGCAAGGGCAATTGGATATTGCCTTCGACAAGTTCCGCAAGGTGCCGATCGACGATAGCCTGATGGAGGTGTTGTATAACCTGGGGCTGGATTTCGAGCGCAAGCGCCAGTTCAACAAGGCCGAGTCGGTATTCAAATACATGGCCGAGTACAACCCCAAATTCCGCGACCTGGAAGCGCGCCTGGTGCAGTCCAAGGCAATGTCGGAAACGGTGATACTCGGCGGCTCGTCCGGCAAGAGCAATGCCAGCACCATGGTGCTGGGCAAGGCGGGTGTGTCCAAGCCGATGCTGGGCCGCTATGAGATCGAGAAGGAGCTCGGCAAGGGTGCGATGGGGGTGGTGTATTACGGCAAAGACCCCAAGATCGGCCGCGTGGTGGCGATCAAGACCATGGCGTTGGCGCAGGAGTTTGAAGCCGACGAATTGCAGGATGTGAAGGAGCGATTCTTCCGCGAGGCCGAAACGGCGGGACGCCTGAACCATCCGAACATCGTGTCGATTTACGATGCGGGCGAAGAGCACGACCTCGCCTACATCGCGATGGAATTCCTCAAAGGCAAGGACCTGGTGCCGTTTACCAAGCCGGATAATTTGCTGCCGTTGCCCAAGGTGATGAGCATCGTCGCGCGCGTCGCCGACGCGCTGGATTACGCGCACAAACAGAACGTGGTGCACCGGGACATCAAGCCCGCCAACATCATGTACGACCCCGACACGGATACGCCCAAGGTGACGGATTTTGGCATCGCGCGCATCACTGATTCGAGCAAGACCAAAACCGGCATGGTGTTGGGCACACCCTCGTATATGTCGCCGGAACAGTTGGCCGGCAAAAAAATCCAGGGCGGCTCCGACCTGTTCTCGCTGGGGGTGAGCTTGTACCAACTGGCTTGTGGTAAGCTCCCATTTGAAGGGGATTCGATGGCGCAGTTGATGTACCGGATCGCCAACGAAACACACACCGATATTTTGAGCATCCGAGCGGATTTGCCGCCGTGCCTGGTGGCAATCGTCAACAAGTCGTTGGCCAAACAGAACGAAGACCGTTATGCCAATGGTGCGGAGATGGCCGAAGCATTGCGCCAATGCGCAGCCGGCTTGCAGGAGTGAACTATGAAAATAGAAGACGCGCTTGAAATAGTCAGTCAAACCAACCCGGGGATGGTGCGCTCGCACAACGAGGACAGCGTTGCGCAGGAATTGGCTTGCGGCCTGGTCGTGCTGGCGGATGGGATGGGTGGCTATAATGCCGGTGAAGTGGCGAGCGGTATTGCCGTGTCAGTCGTCGCGACGGAAGTCTGCCAACACCTGCAGGATGCGAACCCGACAGACCGCGATGAGGCAAGCGGCGAGGAGTTGGGGGTAATGCTGCTACGCGACAATATTCAGCGGGCGAACGCTTCGATTTTTCATGCCGCACAGAGCCAGCCGCAATATGCCGGGATGGGCACGACCATCGTTGCCGGACTGTTTTACGACAACCGCGTGGTTGTCGGCCATGTGGGCGATTCGCGCATGTACCGGCTGCGCGGCGAGGTGCTGGAGACGATTACCCGCGACCATTCCCTGCTGCAGGAACAGATCGACGGCGGGATGATCAGCATCGAGGATGCGCGCGTGTCCAAGAACAAGAACCTGGTCACGCGCGCGGTCGGGATCGATGCCGAAGTGGTACCGGAAATTCATGTGCATGACGCGCTGGTCGGGGACATTTACCTGTTGTGTTCGGACGGCCTGAACGACATGGTGGAAGACGAGGATATCCAGTCGACGCTGTATGCGATGCAGGGCAATCTGCCGCTGGCGGCGGAGCAATTGATCCAGATGGCGAATGATAACGGTGGCCGCGATAATGTTTCGGTGATGCTGGTAAAGGTGAACGGCGAATTTGCCGTGCCGCGTGGCTGGCTGGAAAAATTGCGCCATTGGTTTAAAAAATAATTGGTGGTTTAAAAAATAGTTGCTGGCTTAAGAAATAATCGGCTCAAAATCGGGGAAGGGTCAAAACTATGGCTGCAAAATTGATACTTAGCATGGATGGGGTGGTGCTCAAGGAATACCCATTGAGCAAGGAACGCATGACCATCGGGCGCAAGGCGCACAATGATATTGTCATCGACAACCTGGCGGTGAGCGGCGAACATGCCGCGATCATCACCATTCAGCACGACTCCTTTCTCGAGGATCTGGACAGCACCAACGGGCTGGAGGTAAACGGGGTTGCAACCAAAAAGCACTTTCTGCAAAACAATGACCTGGTAGAAATCGGCAAATACAAGCTGAAATACGTTAATGACCAGGCCGGCCAGGTAAATCCGGCTGATTTCGAGAAGACCATGGTGCTGCGTGCGCCGGTCAAGCAGGCTGCTCCAGGCGCGGAAAAAGGCGATGCAACTGCGGGTTTCATGAAAATGCAAGTCGCTCCGAATGCCAAGCCGGCAGCAGAATCGATCGAGAAAACCGGAAGATTTGACGCGCCTCAGCCGAACCCACCGGCCGCCTCTCCAGTTGTACCACCGGTTGCCCAGCCGGCTGTGGCCACCTCCGCTCCGCAGGCGGCTGTGGTGCAAATCCTGACCGGCCCCAATGCCGGCAAGGAGTTGGAGCTGGTTAAAAATCTCACCACGCTGGGCAAGCCCGGCGTACAGGTGGCTGTCCTGACCCGCCGCCCGCACGGCTATTTCATTACCCATGTGGAAGGCGCAAGCCATCCGATGGTGAACGGAATGTCTTTGGGCGACCAGCCGCATCAGCTGAATGATCATGATGTGATCGAGCTGGCCGGGGTGAAGATGGAGTTTTATTTCAAGGGGTAACAGGAGGCAAAAACCGCAGGGGCAATCCCCTATGGCTGCCTTGTTGAATAGAGGAGAAAGTTTTGAGGTTTGAGATGCGAGGACTGAGGATAACTCCTCTCCCTTTACCTTGTATCACACCACGCCCGGCAAGCCGGGCAGCGGGCTGCCTGTTGTGCCTCCTGCGGGCGCTTCTGCCACCTATCATCACCTGCCAGGATACATAGCGTGAAAAAAAACGCCATATTGATTGGAATTGGGCTGCTGATCGTTTTGGTTTTTGTCGGCAACGCCGCGCGTTTCTATCGGCTGAATTTTGTCGATCAGCTGTCCGCTATCCTGTACGACTACCGTTTGCAGCTGACCATGCCGCGCACGGTGGACGATCGCATCGTCATTCTCGACATCGATGAAAAAAGCCTCAAGGAGGAAGGTCGCTGGCCGTGGAGCCGGGACCGCCTCAGCCTGTTGATGGACAAGTTGTTCGACAAGTATGGCGTCGCAGTGGTCGGTTTCGACGTGGTCTTTGCCGAAAAGGACGAGAGTTCGGGACTCAAGGTTTTGCAAAAAATCGGGCAGAACCAGCTCAAGGGCGATGCGCAATTTCAGGCGGCATTGGCCCAGATTCAGCCGCAGCTCGAATACGACAGCCTGTTCGCCGACAAGATCAGGAACCGCAACGTGGTATTGGGGTATTACCTGACCAGCCAAAAAGGCGCCAATATATCGGGAGCATTGCCCGAACCGGCCTTCCCGTCCGGCACGTTCAAGGGGAGGCAGATCGGCTTTACGGCCTGGAACGGTTATGGGGCAAATCTTCCTGAACTGCAGAAAGCCGCCGCGAGCGCCGGGCACTTCAATCCGCTGGTGGACGATGATGGAGAGGTGCGGCGTGTGCCGATGCTCGCGGAATATGGCGGCGCCTATTACGAATCCTTATCGCTTGCGATGGTGCGCACCCTGTTTGGCCAACCCGAATTGCTGCCGGGTTTTGCCGAGGGCAAGAGCAACGGGTATGGCGGCCTGGAGTGGCTGGAACTGGGTACGGCCGGCAGCGGGTTGAAAATCCCGGTGGATCAAAACGTGGCTGCCTTTGTGCCGTACCGCGGCGGGCAGGGGAGCTTCCGCTATATTTCGGTTGCAGATGTGCTGCACGACCGCGTCGAGATTGCCCGGCTCAAGGACAAGATCGTGCTGGTGGGCACCACGGCTCCGGGACTGCTGGATATGCGCGCCACGCCGGTGGCGGAGGTTTACCCGGGGGTGGAAGTCCATGCCAACATGATTTCCGGCATCCTCGATCAAAACCTGAAGGAGCAGCCTGCCTACATGGTTGGCGCCGAGGTGGTCTGGCTGTTGCTGATCGGTGTCGCCTTGAGTTTTATGTTGCCGGCCTTGAGCCCCGCCAAGGCCATGCTGGCTTCGGCATTGATGTTCGCCGCGACCATAGGGCTGAGTCTGGCGGCCTGGCACTATGGCAATGTGGTGATGCTGGTGGCGAATAGCCTGGTGATGATCGCTTTGCTGTTTGCGCTGGACATGTCCTACGGTTACTTCGTCGAATCGCGCACCAAGCGCCAGATTACCGGTTTGTTCGGCCAATATGTGCCGAGCGAACTGGTCGAGGAAATGGCGGAGCATCCGGAAAGCGTGTCCATGGAAGGCAAGAGCCGCGAGATGACCATCCTGTTCTCCGACGTGCGCGGCTTTACCACCATTTCGGAGGGATTGGATCCGAAGGAATTGACGCTGCTGATGAACGAGTTCCTGACCCCGTTGTCTCGCGTTGTTTACAAACATCGCGGCACCATAGACAAGTATATGGGCGACTGCATTATGGCGTTCTGGGGCGCCCCCCTGCCGGATGAGAACCATGCGCGCAATGCCATATTGGCGGGCATCGAGATGCAATCGACCCTGAAAGCCTTGCAGCCGCATTTCAAGGAGCGCGGCTGGCCGGAGATTCGCGTTGGCGTTGGCATCAATAGCGGGCGCGTCAGTGTCGGCAACATGGGCTCGGAAGTGCGCGTGGCTTACACGGTGATGGGCGATGCGGTGAACCTTGCTTCGCGTCTGGAAAGCATCACCAAACAATATGGCGTCGGCGTGATCGTCGGCGAAAACACCAAAAATGCCGTAACCGATTTTGTTTATCGCGAGCTTGACCATGTGCGGGTAAAAGGCAAGGATAAGCCGGTGGCGATTTACGAGCCGGTCGGCTTGCTCGGCGAAGTGAGCAAGGCGCTCCAGGATGAAGTCAGGCTGTTCCATGAAGTGCGCCGCCTGTATCGCAAGCAGGATTGGGATCAGGCGGAATTGCAACTGATGAACTTGCAGCGTCTGTCGCCGGAAACCGCGCTGTATGGAATCTACGCCGAGCGCATCGCCCACTTCCGCAAGAATCCACCGGCTGCGGAATGGGATGGCGTGTTCGTGTTTCAGACCAAATAACTCAGGCTGGATAACAAACGATGAAGCTCAGGGTATTGGGGTGTGGCGGCGGGATCGGTGGCAATCTGCGCACTACCTCGTTCTTGCTCGATCATGACGTGCTGATCGATGCAGGAACGGGCGTCAATGAGCTCAGCCTCACCGAGATCAGCTTGATCGACCATGTTTTCATCACCCATTCGCATCTCGATCATATCGCCTGCCTCCCGTTTATGGTGGATAGCGCGTGGGCCATGCGCGATCGCCCATTGACCATTTACGCCATTGAGGAGACGTTGGACACCCTGAAACAACATATTTTCAACTGGAAAATATGGCCGGATTTCAGCGAAATTCCCGATGCACGGCAACCTTCCATGCGTTACCGGGCGATAGAACTGGGCGAGACTGTTGCATTGGATGGGCGCAGGATAACCGCCATTCCGGCCAATCATGCCGTGCCTGCGGTCGGCTTCCACCTGGATAGCGGCAAGGCGAGCCTGGTCTATAGCGGGGATACCACCACCAACGATGCGGTATGGAGGGTGGTCAACCGGATTGAAAATTTGCGCTATCTCATCATTGAAACCGCGTTCTCGGATAGCGAAATAGAGTTGGCGGTTCTTTCCAAGCATCTTTGCCCCAGTTTATTGATCGAGGAATTGAAAAAATTCCAGCGCGAGGCGGATATCTTTGTCACTCACCTGAAACCCGGCGAAGTGGAGCTGACCATGCAGCAAATCGAAAGCGGCATTTATGACCGGCATCCCAAGATGTTGTTGAACAATCAGAAATTCGAATTTTGATGAAACAACTAGCCATCCCACTGGTGAAACTACTAGCCATTCCACTAGGCTGCCCAAAGACGGCAACCAAGTGGCTGGTTATAAGCTGCCCAAAGGCTTTGCATAGCCATTCGGCCAAGTCACCAAAATACGGTGACATAAGCCGCTGGTTAACGGTTGCCAAGCGGTTGGTTATAGAAAGCAGACGATGAATGTGTCATTGAATGACGTACGCAAGGCAACGGGTGTGTTGGAACGCAGCAAATTTCCTGCTGCCAAAGCGGGCGGCGCAGCACGGCCGCGGCGTTCATTTTGGAGCAGGCAGGATACGATGTGCAGGTTTTGGATGACGGGCTACGGCCGTACCGACCGTAGCTTGATGAAAAAGGCAAGGGAGCTAGAATGAGTACAGTCATGGCGGCCAACGCCGCAACAGGAAACGTCGGTGAAATCAGCCTCAAGCTTGAGTTCACCAAGAACCTCAATCACGTCATCAATAAGATACACGCCACTAGCAATATTGACGAAATCATGCTGGATGTCAGCAAGGACATCTGCACGCTGTTCAATGCCGACCGCCTGACCATCTATGTGGTAGGCGAAGACAATGCCTCGCTTATTTCCAAGGTCAAAACCGGCCTGAATTCCTTCAAGGATCTCAAGCTGCCGATCGCCGAACAGAGCGTTGCCGGTTATGCGGCAATGCACAAAAAACTGCTCAACATCAAGGACGTCTATGACGGGCAGGAACTGGCCGCCTATAGCCCGCAGTTGCGGTTTCTGCAGGAGGTGGACAAACGCACCGGTTACCGCACCAAGCAGATGCTGGTCGCGCCGATTCTGGATATCGGCGGCGATCTGGTCGGCGTCATCCAGGTCATCAATAACAAGGCCGGTGCCCCTTTTGCGGCGATGGTCGAAGAAGGCGTGCAGGAACTGGCGCAGACGATGGCAGTGGCATTGCGCCAGCGCCAGCAGAATACGACGGTCAAAACCAAATATGACTATTTGGTGGCCGATGCGGTGCTCTCCACGGCGGAATTCGAATTGGCAACCCGCACCGCACGCCGTAAAGGCATAGACATCGAGGAGGTGTTGATCGACGAATTTCAGGTCAGCGCCGCCGCGTTGGGCAATGCATTGTCCAGCTTCTTCGGGGTTGCTTACGAGCCATACAAGGCGGATCGCATCAAGCCGGCCGATTTGCTGAAAAACCTGAAGCGGGAATATGTGGAAAGCAGCCACTGGATCCCGGTCGAGGAGACCCAGGAGGGGTTGGTCATTTTGACCACCGATCCCGAGCGGATCCAGGCGTCGCGGGTGGTCAACAATATTTTTCCCAAAAACCGGCTGGTCTATAAGGTTTGCTCGCAGCGCGAATTCAAGCAGACTTTGGATTTGTTTTATGGCGGAGGTGCATCCGATGCCACCGGCGGCTTCGCTGCGGATGAGTCCTCGATGGATGATTTGCTGACCAGCCTCGGCGGAGACGAAGAAGAAGGCGCGGGCGTCAGCCAGGAAGATGTCAGTGCCGCCGCCGACAACGAGCTGGTGAAGCTGGTCAACAAGATCATCGTCGACGCTTACCGGATGGGGGCATCGGACATCCACATCGAGCCGGGGCCGGGCAAGGCCAAGACGCAGATCCGCGTGCGCAAGGACGGCTCGCTGCTGAACTACATCGAAGTGCCGTCCACCTATCGCAACGCGTTGGTGACACGCCTCAAGATCATGTGCGACCTGGATATTTCCGAGAAGCGCAAGCCGCAGGATGGCAAGATCAAGTTCAAGAAATACGGGCCGCTGGACATCGAATTGCGCGTCGCAACCATCCCGTCACAGGGGGGGGTTGAAGATGTGGTGATGCGTATTCTCGCTTCCGGCGAACCGTTGCCGTTGGAGAAAATGGGATTCTCGGCACGCAACAATGAGCTGATCAAGGAGACGGTCAGCAAACCATACGGGTTGTTCTTCGTGTGCGGCCCGACCGGTTCCGGCAAAACCACCACGCTGCATTCCATCCTCAAATACATCAACAAGCCGGACACCAAGATATGGACGGCGGAAGACCCGGTGGAAATTACCCAGAAGGGACTGCGCCAGGTACAGATCAACAAGAAGGCCGGGCTGGATTTTGCGACCATCATGCGCGCTTTCCTGCGTGCCGATCCGGACGTGATCATGGTCGGCGAAATGCGCGACAAGGAAACCGTGTCCATCGGCATCGAAGCCTCCCTCACCGGCCATCTGGTATTTGCCACCCTGCACACCAACAGCGCGCCGGAATCCATCAACCGCTTGCTGGATATGGGTATGGATCCGTTCAACTTTGCCGATGCGCTGCTGGGAATTTTGGCGCAGCGTTTGGGGAAGCGCCTGTGCGGCGACTGCAAGAAACCGCATATCGCGACGGCCGAGGAAATAAAATCGCTGCTCGCCGAGTACAGCAGCGAATTGCTCAATACCGCGACCTGGAAAAAAGACCCGGCTGCCGCGACCAAGGCTCTGTATGCCGAGTGGGTCAAGCTGTTTGCCGATGACAAGGGGCAATTTACGCTGTACGAACCGGTTGGCTGCGACAAATGCACCGGCACCGGCTATCGCGGGCGTGTCGGCTTGCACGAGCTGCTGATCGGCACCGACCCGATCAAGAAGGCCATTCAGGAACATGCGCGCGTCGCCGAGTTGCTGGCCATCGCTCTTGAAGAAGGCATGCATACCCTGAAGCAGGACGGCATGGAAAAGGTGTTGCAGGGCATTACCGATATGCACCAGATACGCGCGGTTTGTATCAAGTGAGTTTTAGCGGCTAACGGCTAACCCATGGATTCTGCGGATAACCTGCTGCATCGCCTCAAGGAACTCAACGAGATCGGCATCGCGCTGTCGCAGCAGCACGACATCAACAGCCTGCTCGAAACGATTCTGGTGGCGGCCAAGCGCATCACCAACGCCGACGCCGGCACGCTTTATTTGCATGAGCCGGAGCAGCGGGTGCTGCGCTTCGAGATCATGCGCACCGATTCCCTGAGAATTGCGATGGGCGGCACCAGCGGCGTACCGATTAACTTGCCTCCGATCCGGCTTTACGATGAGGCCGGCAATCCCAATCACAACAACGTAGCGAGCCACTCGTCGCTTAGCGGTGAGGCGATTAATATTCCAGATGCCTATACGGCGCAGGGCTTCGATTTTTCCGGCACCAAAAAATTCGACGGCATGACCGGCTACCGTTCCCAATCTTTTCTTACCGTGCCGATGCGCGACCACGATGATCAAGTCATCGGCGTGCTGCAACTCATCAATGCGCAAGACCGGCAAAGCGGCGCAATCGTTCCGTTTTCAGGCGACGATCAGCAGTTGCTGGAGTCGCTCGCCTCGCAGGCTGCCATCGCGCTCACCAATCGCCGCCTGATTTGGCAACTGGAGGAGCTGTTCGAGTCCCTTATCCAGCTCATCAATACCGCGATTGACGACAAGTCGCCTTATACCGGCGGGCACTGCGCGCGCGTGCCGGTGCTGACCATGATGATTGCCGAAGCGGTCAACCGCACCAACAGCGGCCCGCTCAAGGATTTTGCGATGACCAACAAGGATCGGTATGAGCTAAAAATCGCCGGCCTGTTGCACGATTGCGGCAAAATCACCACGCCGGTGCATGTGGTGGACAAGTCAACCAAACTCCATACCCTGTTTGACCGCATCCATTTGATTGATACGCGTTTCGAGGTGCTCAAGCGCGATGCGGAAATCGCCATGTTGCGTGCTTTGTCTTGTTCCCCTCTCCCGCAAACCCCTCCCAGCCTCCCCTTGTCAGGGGAGGAGGTGAGCTTCCCCCCTGACAAGGGGAAATTGAGGGGGGGTGGGGTGAGGGGCGTGGAGGAAACCGCGATCCGCGCCGAATACGAGGCGCGCATCCGGCAACTCGACGATGACCGGGGATTCCTGCACCACTGCAATATCGGCGGCGAGGCCATGTCGGATGAGGCGCAGCAGCGCGTGCGTCAAATCGCCGCCTATCAATGGCGCGATGCCGATGGAAAAACAGGCAACTTCCTAAGCGACGATGAAGTCGGGAACCTCAGTATATATGCCGGCACCTTGACGGCGGCGGAGCGCGAAATCATCAATCACCACATCGTCGTCACCATCAAGATGCTGGAATCCCTGCCGTGGCCGAGACACCTCAGGAACGTCGCCGAATATGCCGGCGGGCATCACGAACGCATGGACGGCAAAGGCTACCCGCGCGGACTGACGCGCGAACAGATGTCGGTGCAGGCGCGGGTGATGGGTATCGCCGATATTTTCGAGGCGCTCACCGCCAAAGACCGCCCCTACAAGGCAGGCAAGACCTTGACCGAATCGCTGACTATTCTCGGTAAACTCAAACTGGGCGGGCATATCGATCCCGATTTGTTCGATGTGTTCATCCGCGAAAAAGTCTATCTGGATTACGCCAGACAATTTCTCGCGCCCGAGCAGATCGACGAGGTGGATTTGAGCAGGATTCCGGGCGTGAATCTGGAGCCATGACAGGCGGCCAAGCGTGATGCCCCGTCAATCCGAAAAATTTTCCGGTCACAGCCGGGCAGTATGTATCACGGCAAGAATTTCGACAGCGGAAGGCATGACCTGATAAGCCGCAATGTAAGGTAGATTGGCTATGATGAATTCACGGGTGTTTTCAACGCGCCCCGGTCTGCCTACCAGAGGGGGTGGGCAAGCTGCATGGTCTCCTTGCGGATGGCAGAAACAACACGATTGGCGGCTTGCGGGTTTTCTTGCCGGATATGGGCGTCAATCTCGGCCAAGTTCAATTGGGCGTTTCTGCGCCAGCAGACTTTCACGATGCTGCGTCGCTCCGGGCTGCAAAAAAGGCGTCCATTTCATCCTCCGGCACCAGGTCTGATTGACGTGCAGCATCTATTTTTTCACGCCACCAGATTTGACGCTTGACGTAGGACTCGACCGCAACAGCAGCCACAAATGACTTTGAGCGATGAGCGTCCCCGGCAATTCTCTCAAGAGCATCCTTGGTCTCACGGCTCAGGCGGACGGTCAGAACAGCAATATCAGGCATGATATCTCCATAAAGTTATTGGCACACTGGCGTAATAACACGGTGAATTATAGCCGGGCTGTAACAGCCAGCGTGGGCAGATAAGGTTGAAATGCGGCGAATGCGGCTGCCCAAAACCGTCACTTCGCTGACGAGTTTGGGATGAAAGTTGGCGGAGAAAAGCGGACTGGTCTTTTGATAACATCTATAAAACAATTAGTTGCAATGTTGGCACGGTCATTGCATTACTTATCGCAACACACGCTATGGTGTGTTTTCTTAAAGGAGATTCAAACATGAAAAACGTACAAAAAGGTTTTACCCTGATCGAATTGATGATCGTGGTGGCGATTATCGGCATTCTGGCCGCGGTGGCAATTCCTGCTTACAGCAACTACACGAAGAAAGCCAAGTTTACCGAAGTGTCCCAGGCAACACAGGCGATGAAATCCGCTGTCGAGGCGTGCCAAGTCGATATGGGCGACTTGCTGCAGTGCACCAACGGCTCCAATGGTGTCCCCGTAGATATTGGCCTTGCAGCAGCCCCTGGCACAACGACAGTTGCAGCGACGAAGGCTTTGGCAGCAGCAGTCAGTGTCACTCCTACCGTGGTCGGTTTGGGCAAGTATGTTTCTTCAGTTGGCGTATATCCGCATACTAGTACCACCACGTCGATTGTTGCTCATGCAGTAGGAACTGCAGCAGCAGCGGTACAGGGAATGAATGGTGAATCTTATATGCTTGCTGGCACATACGATCCTAATACCGGCTTCTCCTGGACTGTGGATACTAGCTCTACCTGCCTTGCAGCGAATATTTGCAAGTAACCTGGTTGGATCAGTAGAGTGAAAGAAGCCCCTGACGGGGCTTCTTTCTTTTCATGTTGTTTTTGAAGGAGCGAACATGCCGGTTGCACATGAATTCTCCATTTTCGGCAAGGCGGTTTATGCGCTACTGCTGTTGACTGCGATTTCCGCGCTGTATGGGCAGTTCCTGTGGAATCCCATCCTGTTCGACGACCTGCCGTTCTTCATGGTCAATGACGCGGGCCACCAGCCGGTGGATGATTACCGCTACTCACTATTCGAATTGCGTTCGTTGCCTTACGCCACGCTTGCATGGGGCAAGGCAGCTTTCGGGTTGGATATGCTGCATTTCCGGGTGGAAAATCTGCTGCTGCATGCGGCAGTGGCGATAGTCCTGTATTTTTTCCTGATGCGGTTGTTTGACGCTGTTTGCGGCACGCGCGCCGATTCATTGCTGAGTTCCCGTGCGTTGGCTTTTTGTGCGGCGCTGCTGTTCGCGTTGCATCCGGTCGCGGTGTATGCAGCGGGTTATCTGGTACAGCGCACCATCCTCATGGCGACGTTGTTCGGCCTGCTGGCGATGCTGGCTTATCTGCATGGCAGCGTGCGGCAAAAGCCGCTGTGGTTGTGGGCGAGTGTGCCGCTTTACTATCTGGCGGTGTTTTCCAAGGAGCACGCCATCATGCTGCCGGCGGTGCTGCTGGCGCTGACGGTGCTGTTGCATGACGACTGGCGCGCGAAGCTGCGGCAGCGCTGGGGCGTGTTCGTTGCGCTCGCCGTGATTGCATTGTTCGTGATTGCCGCCAAAAGGGGCGTGCTGGGATCGGTATATGAAATTAATGCGCCGGAGATGCTGGACGCCGAGAGCCTTTATCCGTTGAGCGTGCTGAATTATCCGTTGAGCGTGCTGACGCAATCGTGGCTGTACTTCAAGTATGCCGGCTTGTGGCTGTTCCCCAATACGGCATGGATGTCGGTGGATATGCGTGAGCCTTTTGCACAATCGTTGCTGTCCCCTTACCTGCTGGCTTTTGTGGCTTTCCTCGCTTGGGGTGCGGGCGCGGTGTGGCTGCTGATGAGGCGCGGTCGAGCCGGGTTGGTTGGTCTGGCCATGCTGTTCCCGTGGCTGATGTTCATGACGGAGCTCTCTACGGTGCGTATCCAGGAATCGTTCGTGCTATACCGCAGTTACCTGTGGGCGGTGGGGGCATGCTGTTTGCTGCCGGTGCTGCTGGATAAGCTGGATAAAAAAATAGCGTCTGTTATCGTGACCGTGGTGGCGCTGGCGATGTTTCCCATTTCGATGGAGCGGCTCAGTTCTTTTGGTCATCCTTTGTTGCTGTGGGACGACGCGGAAAAGCTGGTCAAGGACAGGCCCGACCTGCCGGGGGCGTATCGCATCTACTACAACCGGGGAACCGAGTTGATCAAGGTGGACGAGTACGATCTGGCGATAAAGGATCTGAATCTGGCGGTTACGCTTCATCCGGGCTGGCCTTTTTCCTACAATAATCTGGGCTCGGCTTACATGAAGAAGGGCGACTGGCGTGCAGCGGCAAATGTCTTTACCCAAGCTATCAAAATAGCGGAGCGGAAAAAAATGGGCGTGAGTCCCAAACCATACTATGGGCGTGCCATGGCCTATGAGGCAATGGGCGAAATTGGGAAAGCGAGGGAAGACTATCGGGTAACCTGCCGCCTGGTCAGGAAGGGATGCGAAAAACTCTAACTCGAGCGGTGGCGTTCCGGGCTTATTGCCGGTGCGCCCCTGCCATCTCGCGCAATTCCCGCAGATCGCTCTCGATCATCGAAAGCTGGTAGAAGCTTCCGCCCGCCTGTTTCGCCAGTTCGAGTTGTTCGATCGCAGCGTGCAGGTTGCCTTGCCAGGCGTAGCTGTAAGCCTGCGCCTGGTGCTGTTCGAAGCGCTTGCCGAGCAGGGCGTAACTGCGCGCCTGGAGGTTGTATAGCGTGGTGTCGCTGGGGTGGCGGACGAGCTGCTCAGTGAGCAGCTTGACGGCGGTTTCCGCCTGGTTGCTGTTCAGCAGCAGGTCGGCGTAGTCGTAAATCAGGGCGCGATGCTGCGGGAATGTCTGTACGGCGGTGCGATAGAACGCCAATGTGTCGGCATCGTTTTTTGCGGCGCGTTTAACTTGTCCGGCGAGGGTTTCTATCATCGGATTGCGCCGGGCCATCTGGCCGCTCTGGGCTTGCTGGCGCAAGGTTGCCAGCTCTTCTGTGGCGCGCCCGATTTCGTTGTGGCGCAGCAGTGCGCTCACCAAGCCATAGCGCTGCGCAATCGGGTTGCCGTGTTTTTGCGCGCCCAGCGCATCGCTGAAATACGCAATGGCATCCGGCGCGGTCTTTTGCATGGCGATGAGTTTGGCGCGTACCAGCTGGAAGTCCAGGCTGTCGGGGATCAGGCGGTAAGGTTGTTTGTTGACACGGTTTTCGATATCGGCGATGCGTTCGCTGGTGATCGGGTGGGTGCGCAGATAGCCCGGCATGTTTCCTTCCAGCAAGCGGGTGGCTTTTTGCAGCCGATCCAGAAATTCCGGCATGGCGTGGATATTGAAATTCGCTTTCTGCAAAATCTCCAGGCCGATGCGATCCGCTTCCTGTTCGTGAGTGCGGGTAAAATCAAGCTGCTTCTGCATGGCGCGCGCTTGCATGCTTGCCAGCGCCGCCTGCGAAGCCTGCGAGTTGTTGCGCGCGGCGAGTATGGCGATGGCGATCGCGGCCATCGAGGCCAGGCTGTCGCCTTGCTGCCCGGCCACCATGCGCGCCAGATGGTGTTGCGTGACGTGGGCGATTTCGTGGCTGAGCACGGCAGCCAATTCCGATTCGCCCTGCACGGTCAGCAGCAGCCCGCTGTTTACGCCGATGAAGCCGCCCGGCAGGGCAAAGGCGTTGATGTTGTAATCGTCCAGCGCGAAAAACTCAAAGCCCAGACTGGGCTCTGAGCTGCTTGCAGCCAGCCTGTAGCCGAGTTGATTGAGGTAATCATTGATTTCGGCATCATCGAAGAATTGCTTGCTGGCGCGAATCTGCATCACGCTTTGCTGGCCGATCTGGCGCTCTTGCAGCGGCGTAAGCACGGTTTGCGAGACATCGCCCAGATCGGGCAAGCCATCGCTCACGGCACAGGGCGAGAAGCACAGCAACAGCAGCAGGGTCAGCCCGGTGCCGGGATAAGCGCTTTTTATATTTTTCATGATGAGTATGATAGTTGTTTTTGCTTCTGGTTCACACTTTTCAGGGGCCGGACTTTGCGGCAAAGCGCTTTAAGGTGGACAGTGCGGCGCAAAGTGCGCAAAATTGCGCCGTTTCCGGCCAGATGATTCAAAGAGGCAATACCGGCAAATAGCACTGTTGATCACGCTGTTGTGCGCCACGACTGGATTGGCGCTATTTGTGCATGACGGTGAAGCAATTGGCGGGCCAAGAACAAACAGAAAAGGAATAGGCAATGTCAGGTTTCAGGAACATCACCGTCGCAGAACTGGAAGCGATGCTGCAGCAGGGCGATTTGCGCCTGGTGGACGTGCGCACCGATGCGGAAGTGGCGCGCGGCAGAATTCCGCAGGGCGAACCTTTGCCGCTGCATCTCCTCCCGATGCGGCTCAACGAGCTGGATAAGACCAGGCCGACGGTGTTTTACTGCCAGATGGGCGGGCGCTCGGCGCAGGCCGCCGCATTTGCCGCCGCGAACGGCTTTTCCAATGTGTATAACCTGCAGGGCGGCATCGCCGCATGGATGCAGGCCGGTTTGCCGGTGAGCGCGTGATGGAATTCGATATGGAACTGGATGCGCGCAAACTGAGCTGTCCGCTGCCCATTTTGCGCACTAAAAAATCCCTGTCGCAAATGAGCAGCGGGCAAGTGCTCAAAGTGCTGGCAACCGACCCGGAGTCGCCCAAGGACTTCGTGGTGTTCTGCCGCCAGACCGGCAACGAGCTGTTGTCCTCGGTTGAGCAGGATGGCGAATTTGTGTTCCTGATCCGCCGCCGTTAATTCAACTTGCCGCGTTGCGCTTGCAGTCGCGCCAGCGTCGTGCCGAACTCTTCCATGCGTTTGCGTTCCTGCTCCACCACGGCGGCAGGGGCGCGATCCACGAAACTGGCGTTCGACAGCTTGGCTTTTGCTTTTTCTACTTCGCCCTGCAGGCGCGCGATTTCCTTGTCCAGCCGTTCGCGTTCGGCGGCGACATCAATCTCAATCTTGAGCATGAGGCGGAAATCGCCGACGATTTGCACGGGAGCATCGGAGTCGGGCAAGGCGTCTTCCGTGGCGGATACCTCGGAAAGCCTTGCCAGCGCAGCGAGATAGGGCGCGTAGGCTTCAATTACAGCCTTGTCGCCTGCGGCGGCCAGCGGTACTTTCTGTGCCGGTGAGAGGTTCATCTCGCCGCGCAGGCTGCGGCAGGCATTGACCATCGACTTCAGCGTTGCCACCCACGCTTCGGATTTTTCGTCGCAACGCGTCAGGTCGGCGCGCGGATAGGCTTGCAACATGACGCTCTCACCGCTGCGGCCGGCGACCGGCGCGACCTTTTGCCAGAGCTCTTCGGTGATGAACGGGATCAGCGGATGGGCGAGGCGCAGCATGGTTTCCAGCACGCGCACCAGCGTGCGCCGCGTGGCGCGTTGCTGCGCGTCGCTGCCGTTCTGCATCTGCACCTTCGCGAGTTCCACGTACCAGTCGCAGTACTCGTCCCAGACAAACTCGTAGATCGCCTTGGCCAGCAGGTCAAAGCGGTAGTCGGCGTAATGCTTCGCCACGTCGTCTTCGACGCGCTGCAAGCGGCTGACGATCCAGCGGTCGGCCGGCGAGAAATCGAGGTAGCCGCTGTTGCAACTGCCCTTGTCGTGCTCCCCCAAGCCGCAGTCCTTGCCCTCGCAATTCATCATGACGAAGCGCGTGGCGTTCCACAGCTTGTTGCAGAAATTGCGGTAGCCCTCGCAGCGCTGCATGTCGAACTTGATGTCGCGCCCCGGCGAGGCGAGTGAGGCGAAGGTGAAGCGCAGCGCGTCGGTGCCGAAGCCGGGAATGCCCTGGGGGAACTCCTTGCGCGTGCGCTTCTCGATCTGCTCCGCCTGCTTCGGGTTCATCAGGCCGCTGGTGCGCTTCTTCACCAGCTCATCGAGGGCGATGCCGTCGATCAGATCAATCGGATCAAGCACGTTGCCCTTGGACTTGGACATCTTCTGCCCTTCCGCGTCGCGGATCAGGCCGTGCACGTACACGTCCCTGAACGGGATCTTGCCGGTGATATGTTTGGTCATCATCACCATGCGCGCCACCCAGAAGAAGATGATGTCGAAGCCGGTGACCAGCACCGAGGACGGCAGATATTTCTGCACGAAGTCATTCTGTTGCTCGAACGGTTTGCCTTCTTCCCAATCCAGCGTGGAGAACGGCCACAGCGCGGACGAGAACCAGGTGTCGAGCACGTCGTTGTCGCGGTCGAGTTGCCCGGCGTAGCCGGCGTTGTCCGCGAGGTGACGGGCTTCGGCCTCGTCGTGCGCGACGAACACCTCGCCGTTCACGCCGTACCACGCGGGAATCTGATGCCCCCACCACAGTTGGCGTGAGATGCACCAGTCCTGAATGTTGTTCAGCCACTGGTTGTAGGTGTTCACCCAGTTTTCCGGGTGGAACTTGATCTCGCCGCTTGCGACGCATTCCAGCGCCTGTTCGGTGATGCTCTTGCCGCCGTCACCGGGCTTGCTCATCGCGACGAACCACTGGTCGGTGAGCATCGGCTCGATGATTACGCCGGTGCGGTCGCCGCGCGGCACCTTGAGTTTGTGCTTGTCGACTTTGCCCAGCAGACCGGTCGCTTCGAGGTCGGCGACGATCTGCTTGCGCGCGTCGAAGCGGTCGAGGCCGCGATATTTTGCGGGTGCATGTTCGTTGATCTTTGCGTCCAGTGTGAGGATGGAGATGATCTCCAGCTTGTGGCGCTGCCCCACCGCATAGTCGTTGAAATCGTGCGCGGGCGTGACCTTCACCACGCCGGTGCCGAATTCCTTGTCCACATAGTCGTCGGCGATGACCGGGATGTCGCGCCCGCACAGCGGTAGTTTTACTTTCTTGCCGATCAGGTGTTTATAGCGCTCATCTTCGGGATGCACCATCACCGCGACGTCGCCGAGCATGGTCTCGGGGCGGGTGGTGGCGACGGTGAGATGGGTTAGTCCATGCACGGTATCCGGCTCGACCAGCGGGTAACGGATATGCCACATGAAGCCGTCTTCTTCTTCCTGCACCACTTCGAGGTCGGACACGGCGGTGTGCAGCTTCGGGTCCCAGTTCACCAGCCGCTTGCCGCGATAGATCAGGCCCTCGTTGAACAGGCGCACGAAGGTCTCGGTGACGGTCTTGTTCAAACTGGGATCCATCGTGAAGCGCTCGCGCGACCAGTCTGGCGAGGTGCCGAGGCGGCGCATCTGCCGGGTGATGGTGTTGCCGGAGTATTCCTTCCACTCCCACACTTTTTCGATGAATTTTTCGCGGCCCAGATCGTGGCGCGAGATGCCCTGCGCGTCGAGCTGGCGCTCCACCACGATCTGCGTGGCGATGCCCGCATGATCGGTGCCCGGTTGCCACAGCGTGTTGTCGCCGCGCATGCGGTGGTAGCGCGTCAGCGCGTCCATCAACGTCTGGTTGAAACCGTGCCCCATGTGCAGCGTGCCGGTGACGTTGGGCGGCGGCAGCTGAATGCAGAAGCTTTCTTTTTTCGCTGCGTCGAGTCCGGCCTTGAAATAGCCGGCTTGCTCCCACTGGGGATACCAGCGCGCTTCGATGTCTTTCGGTTCAAAACTTTTGGCGAGTTCCATGTTCGTGACTTTATTGTTTGTTGGGGCTGTTCGATTGAGGGTGCTGCGGGAAAGGGCGCGATTATAGCTCGGGATGCGCATTCAGCGCGTTGCGCAGCAGCTCGGGCAACTCGGCTTTGAGTTCGCTGACCGCTTGTTCGATTGCCTGGCGTTGCAGTTGTTCGAGATTGACGCTGAGTTTATTGGCAAACTTATTTTCGAGGTGTGTTTCGAGCCGCCGCAACAGTCGCTGCACTTCCTCCTCGTTTGGTGCGCATGATGTGGCTACTTCGGGGACTGGAATTTCCCGGTTGGCGTCGGGCTGAAGCACGCTGGAGGGTTCAGCCTGCCCTTCATAACCAGCGACTTGGCTATCGTCTTTTGATAGCCTAGTCGAATGGCTAGTAGTTTCATCAGCGACAACCTCGGTGAGAGTCGGCAAATCGTCAGGCGCGCCTTCATCCGCCACCTGGGTCAGCAAGGGCAGGTTGTCCAGCAAGCCATTGTCGGTCAGTTCGATGGGAGTCATGGCGCTTTGGACAGGTCGATATGGTTCAGTTCGTAGCCGCGATCTTTGTAAAACTTGTAACGCTCGCGTCCCAGACGGCTGTCCTCGGCACCCTGGCTGACGATCTCGATGACGCGCTCGAAGCGGCTGAAGAACGATACGCATTCGTCATGCAAACTGATCAGCAGGTCGTAATGCGGGAACCTGTCGTTGCCGCTGTTCAACACGACAGGACATTGCGCCGCCTCTTCGGCATCGCCGCGGCAATGCGGGATGAAGGCGGTGGCCGGGAATTGCCAGAGCAGTTTATCCAGCGCATCGGCGGTCGCCGCATCCGGCGTGCTGAGCGCCACGCGCACGCCGTTCTGCATCGCCTTGTGGCTCAACTGGCAGGCGGTGCGCAGCTTGTCGGTCGAGCCGGTGTAGAAATCTATCTTGGTCACTTTGACGCCGTGCGATTGATCAGGTACTGCGTGAGCAACGGCACGGGGCGACCGGTCGCACCCTTGTCCTTGCCGGATTTATTGGCTGTGCCGGCGATGTCCAGATGCGCCCAGCGGTAGTCTTTGGTGAAGCGCGACAGGAAGCACGCGGCGGTGATGGTGCCACCCGCGCGTCCGCCGATGTTCTGCATGTCGGCGAAGTTGCTGTCGAGCAACGGCTGGTAATCATCCCACAGCGGCAGTTGCCAGGCGCGGTCATACGCTTGTTCGCCCGCGGCCAGCAATTCTTTGGCGAGCTCATCTTCGTTGCTGAACAGGCCGCTGGCGACATGCCCCAGCGCGATGACGCAGGCGCCGGTGAGGGTGGCGATGTCGATCACCGTATCCGGTTTGAACTTCGCCGAGTAGGTGAGCGCATCGCACAGGATCAGGCGGCCTTCGGCGTCGGTGTTGAGGATTTCGATGGTCTGGCCGGACATGCTGGTGACGATGTCGCCGGGTTTGGTGGCACGGCCGCTGGGCAGGTTTTCGCACGCAGGGATGACGCCGACCACGTTGAGCTTCAGGCCCATCTCGGCGATGGCCTGCATCGTGCCGAGCACGCTGGCTGCGCCGCACATGTCGTATTTCATTTCGTCCATATCGGCGCCCGGCTTGAGCGAGATGCCGCCGGAATCGAAAGTGATGCCCTTGCCGACCAGCACGACAGGTTTCTGTTTCTTGTCGCCGCCGTGATATTCCATCGTGATCAGTTTGGCGGGCTGCTCGCTGCCGCGCGTGACGGAAAGAAAAGAGCCCATGCCCAGTTTCTGCATGTCTTTTTCTTCCAATACGGTGGTCTTGATGGATTTGTGCGCCTTGCCCAGAGCCAGTGCCTTGGCGGCGAGATAGGTCGGCGTGCAGATGTTGCCCGGCAGGTTGCCCAGCGTCTTGGCGAGATCCATGCCGCGTGCGGTCGCGTCAGCCTGGTCGAGTGCATTCTTCAATGCGGCAGACGGCTTCTCCAGCGTGGCAAAGGTGATGCTCTTCAGTGTGGCCGGTTTGGCGGGTTTGCTCTTCATGCCGTCGGCACGGAAAGCCTGCTCGGCAGCGGCGAACACCGCTTGTTTGATGACCCAGGCGGCATCCTTGCCGACGCCTTCATCGATGATGTACAGCGCGGCATCCTTGGTGGCGGTGGCGTTCAGGGCGGCGAAGGCAGCGCGCAAGATCTCCACGCTGGTCTTGTTGTTCAGTTCGCCGGCTTTACCCAAGCCGACCAGCAATACGCGCTCGGCAGCGATGCCGGGAAGTTTGTGCAGCAGCAGGGTGGATGCGGACTTGCCGTTCATGTCGCCGCGCGCGATGAGGTCGCTCAAGTGGTGCGCTGCCGCCTTGTCGAGTGCCTGCGCCGCTGGCGAGAGTTTTCCGCCTTCATAAACGCCAACCACCACGCAGCCGCTGCGCTGCTTCTCCGAACTGCTTTGTTTTATGCTAAATTCCACAAGTTGCCCCTTATATAAAAACCTGCTCTTAGATGCCCGATTATCCGCAAACTCACCGCATAAAGTCAAAGCCGGCCCGCTTCGGGCTTTTTCACCGTGCTTTGATAAGCGAATTTGCCAGCAATGGTTTGCTGGTATTTGCGGTGTTGCTGGGCATTGTAGTGGTTAGTCAGCTGATACGCCTGTTAAGCGATGCGGTCGGCGGCATCATCGCGGTGGACGGGGTGCTGGCGTTGCTTGGTTTCAGTGCCGTGAATTATCTGCCGGTGTTGCTTTCCATCAGTTTGTTCATCTCCATTCTGCTTACCTTGTCGCGCTGTTACCGCGACAGTGAGATGGTGGTGTGGTTTTGCGCCGGTACCGGGCTGACGCGCTGGATACGGCCGGTGTTATGGTATGCCGTGCCGGTGGTGGCGCTGATCGCGCTGCTCAGCCTAGTGCTGTCGCCGTGGGCGTTGCAAAAAGCCGATGAATTCAAGAAGAAGCTGGAAAGCCGCGATGATGTGGCTGCCGCCACTCCGGGTACGTTCCGCGAATCGAAGCAGGCCGACCGGGTCTATTTTGTCGAGAATATGTATCCCGGAACCAATCGCGTCAGCAATGTCTTTGTGCAGTCGGAACAGAACGGAAAACTCGGCACGATGGTGGCACGGCAGGGTTTGCAGGAAACGCTGCCGAACGGGGATCGCTTTCTGGTGTTGCTCAATGGCACGCGCTACGAAGGCGTGGCCGGGCAGCGCAACTACAATATTGTGGAGTTCGAGCGTTATGCGATCCGCATTGACAGTGTGCAGGCCAAGCTGGCACAGCCTTGGGCGCGCACCATGTCGACACCGGAGCTGTGGCGCGACCGCACCACATGGAATCTTGCCGAGCTGGAATGGCGGGTGGGGTTGCCGATCAGCGCATTGATTCTCGCCCTGCTGGCGATTCCCTTGGGCTACGTCAATCCGCGCGCCGGGCGTTCGCTTAATCTGGTCTTGGCGATCGTGCTGTACATGCTTTACAGCAACATGATCAGCGTGACCAATGCGTGGGTCGGACAAGGCAAGCTGTCGCCCGGAATCGGCCTGTGGGGCATCCATGCGGTGATGCTGGCGATAACGGCGCTGATGTTTTATCGCCGTATGGCATTGTTCTCATTGCGCAGGATATTGGTGAAAAAACGCCCTTATCATGATCTGCATACTCAACGTAAAGGTGCGGCCGCAGAAAAAGAAATTGAGGTGCGGGAATGAACCTGCTGACGCGCTATCTCGGCCGCGAAATTTACCTCAGCATCGCACTGGTGTTTGCCGCGCTCCTCATGCTGTTTGCCTTCCTGGATTTGATCCATGAGCTGAATGTGATGGGGCAGGGGCAGTACCACTTGGGCTATGTGTTGCTGTTCGTGATGCTGACCATCCCCGGCCATGTTTATGAACTGTTTCCGGTGGCGGTGCTGGTGGGTACGATTTTTGCGCTGGTGCAGATGGCGGCCAGTTCGGAGTTGACCGTTTATCGCGTGTCCGGTGCGTCGCTGTGGCAGATGATCGGCGCACTGTTCAAAATAGCGCTGCCGCTGGTGATGCTGAGTTTTGTCTGTAGCGAATTTGTTGCCCCGCCAAGCGAGCGGATGGCGCAGAAATTGCGGCTGAAAGCGCAGAATGCGCAAGTTTCACTCAAGGAGTTTCGCTCCGGTGTGTGGGTAAAAGACGACCGCAGCTTCGTGAACGTGAAGAACGTGATGCCGGACACAAGCCTGTTGAATATTGATATTTACCGATTTGATGAGACCTATCACCTGCAGGCGATCACCCATGCCAAGCGTGCCAGCTTTATTGAGGAGGGGCGCTGGCGGCTCGAGGAGGTGACGGAAACGCGCTTTGGCAAGCAGGGAGCCACTATCGATAGCGTTCCCAGCCAGGAATGGCGTTCGGCGCTGAACCCGAGCATCCTGAGCGTATTGCTGGTGGTACCGGAGCAGATGTCCGCCTACGACCTGTATCAATACACCAGCCACCTGAAGGATAACCGCCAGAAAAGCACGCGCTACGAAATTGCGATGTGGAACAAGCTGGTGTATCCGTTTGCGTTAATGGTGATGATGCTGCTGGCGCTACCGTTTGCGTCTTACCATCGGCGTGCGGGAGGGATTGGTGCGATGGTATTCATGGGTATCGTGCTCGGCTTGGTATTTCACTTCGTCGGACGGCTGTTCGCCAACTTGGGGGCGATCAACGACTGGCAGCCATTTGTCAGCGCGACGGCGATGACGGGTTTATTCCTGTCGCTTGGGATGCTGATGCTGTGGTGGACCGAGCGGCGCTGACAGAGTATTGAAAGCCGCCCAGCCCCGCTTTCGCGCTTGCTGTTGCGGGCGGCGCTCTCCAACACTCATTCAATCACGGTTGGAGGGGTGGCGGGGTAGCAGGAACTCCGCTGGCAGATTGCCGCACCTTTGCTTCCTGATTCTGCCTGACCATCTGTTTTACTTGCTCACGGTGTTCCGCCGGTACTTTGCTGAAGGCACGGTATTTTTCACGGGCGGCGTTACGTTGTTCCGGGGTGAGCTTGCTCCATGCCTCCAAACGGTCACGGAAACGGCTTTTCTGCTCAGGGGTAAGATTCGGGTAGCGCTTGGCTGTCTTGAGCAGGCGGTGTTGCTGTTGTTCCGGCAGGCTATCCCACTGCTGCGATAAGGGGGCGAGAGCTTCCTGTTGCGCGGGAGTGAGCGAACGCCAGGATGTGGTTGCCGCGCCAGCAGGTGTGCTGGTTAAACCCATCAATAAAAATGCAATGATTGCCAAATTTCGCATCGATTTGAATAAATAGTAAGAATTAATCAACAAAAACTTCCAATGGCAAATCGTCGGTCAGGATGGCAGTATCCAGATGGCTCAGGTCGTTCTCGTGGGCGTGCTGCCAATAGCTTACCCCGCCGAAAAGTATCGCTACGAACAGGATGATCGCAGCCATCCATTGATGGGTAGAATGCGGCAACAGCCAGCGGATGTTGTGCCCTGTGCTTAGCGCGAAAACCGGCTTGCTCAGCGACTGCCTTTGCAGCGCAACGTTACGTGTCTGGCGCAGTGCGGCGACGGTATTGTCATCAAGTTGCTGTGCGGCGCGCGTAAGCAATTGGACAATACGCTCCGGAGCGATGTGCCGAGAATTTTTATTTGGCAAATTGGTATTCGTGTTCATGGCAGCTCTAACCCTTTCTCTTTGAGAGACACGGCAAGCGCATGCGCCGCACGCGAGCAGTGGGTTTTTACACTTCCTTCAGTGCACCCCATCGCTGTGGCAGTTTCTGCCGTGTCCAGACCTTCCCAATAACGCAGCAGGAAGGCCTCACGTTGACGCATTGGAAGCTTGCCAAGCGCCTGTTCAATCAGCGCGATAACCTGGCTTTGTTGCAGCGACTCATCGGGCGTAGCGGGGGCGCTCCGGTTTTCGTCATCTTTCAGGTTGTCGAGCGGATCATATTCAGCCTCTTCATTCTTGGGGGCAAATGAGGAAAATAAGGTTGTCCAGGCATTTCGGACCTTTTGCCTGCGGTAATAATCACGGATGGTATTTTGCAGAATACGCTGGAATAACAGCGGCAATTCTGCAGCTGGCTTGCTCCCATATTTTTCGGCGAGTTTAATCATCGCATCCTGCACAATATCCAACGCGGTGTGATCATTACGCACGGCATACAGCGCCTGTTTATATGCGCGGCGTTCTACCGTACTGAGAAATTGGGATAATTCGGTACGGTTGGACAGTTTGGCCGCTCCTTTTTATGAGCGCAAATGGTAGCAAATTTTTGATGCCCGACACAAAAAACTGCTAAAGCAGGCTCTAAACCGCCAAGAGCCGGAAGGCAAGAGTCTGAGCCAATTGAGTCCAAGGCGCTGACACTGCCGGGTTGTTAATGATGATGCTGGTGGGCGTTTGGGTCGGGGGCGGTTATGGGCGCTTCTGTGACCTCCTTGAACAGTGCGTGCCATTTCTTGTTGAATTCGCCAAAGGTCGTCTGCCCGTTGTACAGCTCCGGCACGATGCTCAAAAAGAGTATGTGCAGATCGACCGATCGCTTGATCGGCTTGCTATTGACACATAGCGACCTGGCATCAATCCAGTCGGCTATGGCCCGTTTCTGCGGCTCGCTAGGGCTTGTCCTGTCATCCAGCATTTGAGGGCTTGTCACATCCTGTCCATCAAGCGCCACCTGTTTTGCAATTGATGCAAATCGAACATCCTTTTTCAGTTCTTTCAAGCATTGCAAAGGCTCGTTCTGGGTTTCCGCGAAGGAGTAACCGGAAACAAGCATAAGAACGGCCAGCAGTGTAATTCTCATGATACTTTTCTCCTTGAAACTTGGAATATATCTTGCGCAATTTGATTACGCTGCTCATGGTTTGTTTCCAGAGCTTGAATTTTAAGTGAACTATTTATAAGCCATCATAAAAAAGCCAGCATAAAAGCTGGCTTTTTTGAGGCAAAACCGCCAAAGAAACGGTTTCTGCCGTAATTACTTGAAGGACAATATGAAATCCACGATGGCGCTGATGTTTTCATCGCTTACAGCACCTTTCTGCGCAGGCATTTCTGCATCACCCCATGTACCTTTGGTGCCATTGTTAATTTTTTTAGTCAAATCTTCTTTTGCAGTGGCAACGCCAGCGTACTTCCGGCCAATATCTTGAAAAGCTGGTCCATACCCTTCGTAATCCACGGCATGGCAACCTTTACAAACAGACTTGCTAAACGCTAATTTGCCCGCTTCCACATCGGCAGCGCCTGCATGGCCGGCAAACATCAGTGCCGCTGTGGCTGCTGCGATACCTACCCAAGATGCTTTCATAACAATCTCTCCAAAAATAGTTTTATAAAACCACTCCCCGTTTCAGGGCATTGGCATCCTAGCATGAGCAGGTAGGCTTTGAAAATCCCCCTTCTTTGTTTTACCTTCTTTAGTTTTACCTGTTGATACTGTTTGCAGGCGTATTAACGCTCAAAAACGAATTGATGTTGACAACTTAAAAATAAATTTTTATCACCTCTTGACGGTAGTATTCACTTTAGGCATGATGCGACAAAATGCCGCAGTGTGACGAAATGCCGCAGCTGATAATAAATATTCGGGAACACGTTTTTTGAAGCCGGGCTTGTTTTAGTAGTGTTTGTGCTGTCTGTCTGTTGGTGGCGTGTCTGCTGACTTAGGGTGCGGCACGTAGTGTTGTAGTGTGTCGTAGTATGTGGTTGTTTTTTTATAATCAATGAAACGGGAGAGGAATTATCATGAAAGTAAAAGGAATCATCGGTGCATTGTCACTGGGTCTGTTGACACTGGGTTCGTCGGCATCTTGGGCTGCAGACGTAGCTGCTGCTGCTCCTGTGTCGATAGCTGGGGCTGTAGACATTTGGCAGGATCCGACCGCAGTTGGAACGCCGGTAGGCAAGCGTGAGGCAACAACAGTTAAAATGGCTCTGGAAGCGGTGGAACTGGAAGGGATTCTTGATCCTGCCAAAAAAACCACATTTACCTATTGGACTTACAACTCCAAAGTACCTGGCCCGATGTTGCGTGCCCGCGTGGGAGACACAATTGAAGTTACCCTGAGCAACAGGAAAGACAGCACAGTAACGCATAACGTTGATCTGCATGCAGTATGGGGTCAAGGCGGCGGCGCGGCAGCAACAGTTGTTGCACCTGGCGAATCCAAGTCTTTCGTCTTCAAGGCAATGAATCCTGGCCTGTATGTTTACCACTGCGCAACTCCAATCATTCCTCAGCATATTTCGAGCGGCATGTATGGCTTGATCCTGATCGAACCAGCTGGCGGCCTGCCTAAGGTTGACAAGGAATTCTACATGATGCAAGGCGAAATCTATACTGACGGCGCTGCCACTGGCCACCGGTCATTTGACGTTCCTAGCCTGTTGGCCGAACATCCGACCGACGTGGTGATCAACGGATCCCGTATGGCCTTGGCTAACAACCCGATGAAAGTCAAAGTTGGCGACAATGTCCGTGTATTCTTCGGCGTTGGCGGTCCTAACCTGACCTCGGCTTTCCACGCGATCGGTACCGTTTACGATAAGGTGTTCCCTGAGGGTGATCTTGATCCAAAGCACGTGCATAACAACATTCAAACCACTGTGGTACCACCTGGTGGCTCCACGATGGTGGAATTCAATGCACGCGTTCCAGCCAAGTATATCTTCGTTGACCATGCGCTTTCCCGTTTTGCCAAGGGTAATGCAGCGATCATGATCGCCGAAGGCGACCAAGTACCTAGCGTATTCCGCACCGGTAAGCTGGACGCAGCAAAGAAGAAATAGACTGACTTTTTTGCCCTTCGCTGTAATGAAGGGTAAAAGGGAAAAGTTTAAAAGAGCAAGGCTTTACGGCCTTGCTCTTTTTTTACGCAACATTTCCCTTTTGACTATTCAGAATTGTTTGAATGGATGAAGGGTATTGCGTGGGGCAAGAGGCTGAATACGATAGTGCGCTGGCTTATGCGCATCAGGTTTGTCGCAGGGTTTCAACGCCGGAGAGAAAGGCGCCCATTGTCAAACAGTCGGTTAGTGGGCAGCAACTGATGACGGAGGCGCGTTTTTATTGTGGAAGCTATGGCAATTATCGCAACCGCTATTGAGCCTGTTTTTTACTCGTTTATTGCCCACGTGGCATTCGCGACATTTTTCAATTGCAGGAATCGCCACATCCGAACTTTTCTCGGACAGTGTCTTGTCATGGCACTCAGAGCATTTAGCGGTGCTATGTTTTGCATGGGTAAAGTGTGAATTACGCAGCCAATGGCTGGTTATGCTCACAGGCGTGACTTTCCACGGGATATCCTTGTCGTCGGCATCAGGCGTAATTTCATGGCACTCCCCGCAACCGCTGTTCGGCTTAAACAGAATCTCCGCATTTACATAGGCATTGTGATTGGCACAGTCTAATGCACGCTCAAGTTGATTCTTGCCAACTCCAACACCAGCTCCGCACTGAAGTTTTTCACCCGCAGTCGCTTTGCTGATGGCCGTGGTTGCATAATACTCGCGCAGGGTGACCATTAATTTTTGTTCTGAGCTGTGGGGTATTTGGCGTTTTGATACTGGCGGTTTGAAATTCAGAGCATGGCATCCGGACTGCTGGCAATTATTTTCCATGGAAATTGGGCTGAAACGAGTGCCCGCCGCATCCAGTTGGTGACAATCGCGACATTCCAATACCGTGTCGCCCTCAGGGCTGGAAACCCCTTCCTTGTCGAGATGAACCTTATGCGAAAACTTAAGCCCTGATTTTTCGATGAGTTTGGCTTTGTCAATCTGTGAAATGCGCACCACATCACTGTCTTTGTGCCCGGTCTTAAAAGTCAGGCTGAATGCGGGATGATCCTTGCTGAAATCGCGAATGTTTGCCAGCTTGGTTTTGTCGTTCTTTTTCTTGATTTTTGCATGGCATGCCACACACTGTGCGTCTTGGGTTACCTCTCTTGTTTCGCCTCTGTGCTCATGATGGCATTCGCCGCATCGCATATCTTTGAACGCATTTGCGTGCAGCGTCTTGTCTTCAATATGTCTCGCCACAGTTTTGTGGCAATTTTCACATGCTTTATCAGGCACTGCTTCGAAGGGCTTCAGGTGGCATGCGTCGCATTTCGCACTAATCAGATGGTGCCCACGAGACATTTCACCTAACTGCCAGGATTTTTTAATCGATGCTTGCAGGCTGGTTACCCATTTAGGAAGCGTCGGGCTTGATGCCGGGATCATGGGAAGAATTAGAAAAATAAGCGCAATTGCACCAGCCAGCCAAAGCGTAAGCTTGCGTTTGGATAATCCGGCTCCCGCCAAAGTGACAGGCGCTTGATTTGCTGAAATATGCTCATGGTCGTCCGGTAACGGATGAACCATCTCTACCGAAAGCACCAGGTCATAATCATCGGTGGGTGTTTCGGCTATAAGTTCATAAGGTCCGACAAGAACATGGGTTCCCGGTGACAATTCAGCACTTAACTCGGGCGAGCCGTTAATCGTAATATCCGCGCCTTCTTCGGCCTCAATGAATAACTTTCCTCCATCCGAGTAGTGAATGGTTGCATGGTGAAAATTGACTCTATGATCGAGAAGGAGAATTTTGCATCCGGCCGCGCGCCCGATCTGAACCGCCTCGCCAGTGGCCTCTAGTTCCTTGCGGACAAGCTGGCCATTTTGGTTGCGTGAAATCTGGGCGAGCAAACAACGAATCATCGACGGTTACCAGTAAAAAAATATGGCGACAATATGCGCAATGAGTGCGGTCAGAAACGCAATCGAAAGCGGCGCATGCAAGTAAAGCCAGAATTCCAGCCGGGCTCTGTACATGACATCCAGACGTGCCCGTCTTACCAGAGTTTCTTTGTGTGCCATGATTAAAAAAAGATCATCGAAGGATTTTAGTTGATCATACTTCAGGCTTTTACCCAATAGCCGCAACTGTTGCACGGCTTTGGCGGTCGGGCAGTTGCGCTGGCATGCAGTCAGCTGCCGGAAAAAATTTCCGCCAATAAGCGTTTCTTGCCGAGCCTTGCGCACAACCGCGCAGATGTCATCGGAAAACTGAAGGGACTTAACGCTCGCCTGCTTATCAAGATCGTCAATTTCAAGCAGCAACGCGTTAAATGTGTTTATGCCGCCCATATTGGCTGTCATCAAACGTGGCATGCGCAGATAAGCGTAAATGCCGTAGCAACCGCTAATGATGACGACCATCATCAAAGCGTAGGCCAAAGTATGAACATTCCACCCAAACTGAAAGCCGGTATGCAGTGTAGCCAGTACGATGAGTGCAATCCCCATATAGGTGTGAGCAGAAAGCCAACCCTGAAGAGTTGCGCCATGATGCCGCAACCAACTCGCTTGGCGTTTTCGACGGTCTGGAACATCCTGTTGCGGCGATGAAGCGTTTAATGAGTTTCGCCGTTCGGTGCGTATTGACGGTAAACGCTTGCGAACCCCGTACAGAGTCAGCACAACGACGATTAATGCAGACAAAATCCCAAATAAATAACCCAGCCAGGAACCGCCATAAGCGCCCATCGCGGGTTGATCGAATAAATAAGCCAATACGGCAGAAATCGTCAGCAGGCTGGCGATTTTAAAATAGCGATAATTTCTGTACTCCAGTAGCGTGTTGCGCTGCATATGGTTTTGATCCTGAATTAATGCCGCTGTTTTATTCCAATACTGCGGAACTGTCACGCATAGTCAGGGAAAGAGCTTCTGGACTGATGCGTATGGCCGCTCCAGTCGGGCATGACCGGACGCAGGCTGGCCCCATTGCATTATCCTTGCACAAGTCGCACTTGATCGCTTTCTTGGGTGAATCATCACCAGCAATGCTGTTTTTCTCACTTTGATAAGCACCGCCCGTCAGGGCTTGCCATAAACCCGGTTTTTTGAACTTCGGATTAACCGCCACCATCTGGATAGCATCGTAGGGGCAGTTATTTTTGCAATTGCCGCAGCTAATACAGCCGTCTGCAATGAATACCTCACCGTTGACCGATCTGTGAATAACATTAGGCGGGCAATCCAGCATGCAATATGGATGCTCGCAATGGCGACATGAAGTAGGCAGATGAATGTGGCTGTGCGTGGGGCCGGCTTCACGGTTAAAAAGTGGGATGCCTTGGTGCGTATTTGCGCAGGCCGTTTCACAATTGTTGCATCGGATACAAAGCGAATAATCGATCAATAATACGTCCGTTGCTTCGCCAACACCCTGCCGAATAAGAAATGTAAATAAATTGCCCGGTTTGTCCTGGGGCTCGATCATCTTTGTATCGTGAGCATTTTCCCGGTAGCGTGCAGCAAGAAGGTCACGCAGATCTGTGTTTCGCTCCAGCGACGCGATAACCACTGGGGCTTTGAGCAGGACAACCTCGGTTGCTGAAGCGGCACGTGCTGTTTTTGAGCGCGGCTTATCCGAGATAAGTGCCATTTCGCCAAAATAGTTACCCGTAATGACATATGACAATACATCCTCTTTGCCAGCAGTTATCTGGGAGATGATCACCGATCCGCGCCGGATCAGATATAGCCCGTCGGCTTTGTCGCCCTGATGAAACAAGACATCCCCGGCTTTATATCGCCTGATCGTCGCACCCTGCAATAAATAGTTCAATTCACTTTCCGGGAGTGTATTCGTCAGGCAGTTGCGAACTACCCGTTTCATCGATACTTCGTCGAGTTTTTGACGTACAGACTCTACGGAATTAATCAATTTAAGCATCGAGCGGCGCGGCGTTTCGATAAGCACGCAATCCGTTATTGCCTTAATTGTGGCGGATCTGCGGCGTCCGGATATCAGCCCCATTTCACCAAAAAAATTGCCCGCCTTAATCTGAAAATAAATTTCACTGCCATCCTTGGCTTTAACAACAACAGCAAGTTCACCTTCTAAAATTGAAAAAAAGCTACTGGTGTAATCATCATATTTGAAAATGAGGTCATCCGGCTTGGGAGTCAAAATGTTGCTTTCAAGTAGGAGTTCGCGCAGCTGTAGCGCGGTAAGGCCGGCTAAGATGGGCGCATTATGCCGAATAAAGGTGAGTCCTTCGCGCACTGAACATGAGGCGTCGAAGCAGGAGATTTTTTGTTTGAGGAGCGGTTCGTCCGCGGGCTCTACCGGATTCCCGAGGATATATTCGACCACCTCGTAACCATGGTTCAATGCCTGTTTGATAAGTGGGCAGCCTCCAAGCGTCCCGATAATATAGAGGCCAGGCACATTCGACTCGTACTGTTCGGATAATTCCGGCACCGAGGTTATATCGCTATTGGGAAATTTTACGCCGAAACTTTCCAGCAGTTTGCGCGGCGGGCTAGCGCCAAGGCGCGCAATAACGTGATGGCAAGGAATGATCTCAACGCCCTCAGAAGTTTTGGCAACGACCCTCAGCAAGAAACCGTTTCCCGTCTCACTATCGATATAGTCGATCCTGGAGCTGACACGGGGTTCAATCCGGCCTGCCTTGATAGCAGCCTGCAGCAGGTTGAAGTTTCCTTCTTTGCAGCGGCTAAATTCTTCCTCGCGATTGATGAGGATCACCCGGTTCTGCTGCGCGAGCGCGAGGGCATTTTCTACACCGGCATCCCCACCACCCACAACTACGATAGTTTCGTCTTTGAATTCTTCCGGATCATCGAGATGATATTGCACAGTCGGCAAATCTCCACCCGGAATCCCCAGTTTGTGTATGTTGCCCTGAAGCCCGATTGCAAGTACTACAAACTCGGCATTTATGGATTGCCCGGAAGATAAAGTGACCTGAAAGTGGCCGCGCTCGCCTTTTATTCCGTCAACCTGTGCACCCAAGCGCAGGTTGACCTTATGCCTCTGGATATCTTCATGCCATAGGGTAAGAATGTTTTCACGAGTCCCCGCTGCAAACGCCATCGGGCTTCGGAGCGGCAGCACCGCAGGCTCAGCCATGACAAGCTTGCCTTTTTGATATTTGTGAATCGTATTGGCGGGCTGCTGCGCAGCTTCCAGTAGAATATGCGAGATTCCAAGCTCGGCAGCATGTGCAGCAGCAGACAGGCCTGCCGGTCCCGCGCCAATGATGGCAATCTTGAATTTTTCAGTCATTAGCTATTTGCGCTGGCGATTTTTAGGTGTAATTTACCATAGCCAATATATTGCATCCCAGCATATATAAATATGTCTTTTGGCGCATCGGGTTGAAGCTTTAAATTTACTGTGTTTGAGCAAGCTTGTTACCAAGCTAGTGTTGACATAGTTATATACTGTCATGTACATTTAACAATGTAGTACAAACTTAACGAAACACAAACTTAACTCCTTAGGAGGGGCTTTAAAAAATGCGTAAATTTGCTTATGTTCTGCTTGCGGCTCTCGGCTTTTTCAGTCTGCCTGTTCAGGCGGATGTTGATGGTGCAAAACAATTCGTTAAACAGTATGCAGCTCTCGTTAAAGGAGTGAATCCTTCCTACGTTTTGAATGCGGAAGCAGGGCGAGCGTTTTTCATTAAAAAACATACCGTAAAGGGCAAGCAGGTTGCTTGCACAGATTGTCATGGTGATAATCCTGCAGCCGTTGGCAAGCATTCAGAAACCAAGAAGAAAATTGCTTCCCTTTCTCCTGTTGTCAACCCCAAGCGTTTCTCGAATCTGAAAAAGACTGAAGAAACCTTTGATATTCATTGTAATGACATCCTCGAAAGAAACTGTACATCGCAGGAAAAAGGCGACTATATAGTCTACGTATTGTCGACCAAGTAATTTGCTGGTGGTTGCTAAGGAACAGCCCACATTATTGTGGGCTGTTTTCTTTTCCTAATGAATATTTAGCGCTCCCAATAGGGAGCCTATTTTAGAGCGATGAACATTTATGGTTACTTTGCCGGAATTGAAGCAGGTTTTCGATAATCTCGACGAAGGGATTGTTTTTATTGATCAAGACCGTCGCATTGTGGCAATCAATGAAGCGGCTAGCCGAATGCTGGGGCAGGACCGCGACGCTATCCTGAACAAACTCTGCCCCACTCTTTTTCAGGGGACGGATTGTGCGAGGGATTGCGAAAAGAGCGACCATTGCACGCTTATGGTGGAAACCAAGCAAGAAAGAAAGTTTCAAGACCTTGTCGTACGGCGACCGGACGGCGCGTTGGTTCAGATGCGCATGTGGGCCATCGTGCTGCCCTCCAAGGGGCCATCGAAGCACTGCGCTGTAGTATTGCGCGGGACGAATTGGTGAGACTTGAACGTGCAAAGCGGGTGTGAGGATCATCGCGGCAACGCACCTAATCCAGACAGATTGCGCAAGATTGAACGTTGCCTAGAGATGAACTGGATTCGCGATCAAGGCTGATTTTCCGGCAAGCTTCTTTCCTGCCACCATGCGTAGATGACGGGAATAACGATAAGGGAGAGCAGTGGCGCGCTAATCATGCCACCCACCAGGGGTGCGGCAATACGCTTCATCACATCGGCGCCGGTGCCGGAACTGACCATCACCGGAATCAACCCAGCCACGATCACCGATACCGTCATTATTTTCGGGCGGATGCGTGACAGCGCCCCATCAACGATGGCGAGCTGCAAATTCTGGTAGTTTACCGGCCGGCCGGATTGGCGGAGTTCCGCGATGGCCTGATCCAGATAGAGCAACATGACCACGCCAAACTCGGCTGCCACGCCGGCCAGCGCGATAAACCCGACTGCGACCGCCACTGACAAGTGATAATCCAGCCAATACAGCAGCCAGAAGCCGCCCGCCAAGGAGAAAGGCAGGCATAGCAGCACCAGCAGCACTTTTCCGCTATGACGGAAATTCAAATAAAGCAGTACCACCACCAGCAGCAGCGTGAGCGGTATCACCCACATGAAACGTTCCTTGGCGTGCTGCAAGCTGGCATATTGCCCCGACCATGCGATGGCATAGCCCGGTTGCAGCTCGACGGCTTTGGCCACTGCGGCCTGCGCGTCGGCTATATAACCGCCCAGGTCGCGCCCGGCGAAATCCAGATAAACATAGGCCACCAGGCGGCCATTTTCGCTTTTGATCTCGACCGGGCCATCATTCACGCTTATTTTTGCGATCGTCCCCAGCGATACCTGCGCGCCGGAAGGCGTCATGATGCGGCTGGCCGCAAGCGCAGCGAGCGAATCGCGGAAAGCGCGCTGATAGCGCAGGTTGATCGGGAAGCGATTGCGCCCTTCGTTCACCATGCCGATGTTTTCTCCGCCGATGGCACCCTGCACCAGGCGCTGCACATCGGCTGCGGTAACGCCGTAACGCGCCGCTTGCTCACGATCCAGCGCAATATCCACGTAGCGCCCGCCGGAAGCGCGGTCGGCAAAAGCGTTGCGCGTGCCCGGCACGGAATTTTTTATCGCCTCTTCGACTTGCATGGCCAGCGCGCTGATGCCGGCAAGATCGGGGCCGGTAACCTTGACGCCCAGCGGCGTGCGGATACCGGTGGACAGCATGTCTATGCGCGTGCGGATCGGATACCCCCAGGAATTGGTCAGCCCCGGCAGGCGCACTTGGCTGTCCAGTTTGTGGATCAACTCCTCCATGGTTTCGCCGTCCGGCCACTGCTCGCGCGGTTTGAGCTGGATCGTGGTTTCCAGCATCGAAAGCGGTGCCGGGTCGGTGGCGGAATTGGCGCGCCCGGCCTTGCCGAACACGCGCTCGACCTCGGGCATCTGCGCGATCAGGCGATCGGTGATTTGCAGAATATTCGCCGCTTCGTCTATAGACACGCCGGGCAGGGTGGTGGGCATATAAAGCAGGTCGCCTTCATTGAGCGGCGGCATGAACTCGCTGCCCAGTTTTGCAAGCGGCCAGACGGCGCTCAGCAAAAATAGCATGCAGAGCGACAGGGCCAGTTTGCGTTTTTGCAACGCGGCCATCAGCACCGGGCGGTAAAGCGCATGCAGCAGCCGGTTCAGCGGGTTGCTCTGCTCGTGGGCGATGCGCCCGCGGATAAAATAACCCATCAGCACCGGAGCCAAAGTAATCGCGAGCGCCGCGCTTGCGGCCATCGCATAAGTCTTGGTGTAGGCGAGCGGGGCGAACAGCTTGCCTGCCTGCCCGGTGAGCGTCAGCACCGGCAGAAAGGATACGGTGATGATCAGCAGCGAAAAGAACAAGGCCGGCCCGACCTCGAGCGCGCTCTGGGCGGTGACTTTCCAGTAGTCGGGTTTGTCTCCCGCGCGCTCCAGATGCTTGTGCATGTTTTCTATCATCACCACCGCAGCATCCACCATGGCGCCGATGGCGATGGCAATGCCGCCCAGCGACATGATGTTGGCGGTTATTCCCTGGCTTTCCATGATGATAAAAGCGGCCAGAATGCCGATCGGCAGCGTGACTACCGCCACCAATGAGGAACGCAAGTGGAATAAAAACGCGAGGCATACCAAGGCGACGATGAGCGATTCCTCGACCAGTTTTTCGCCCAACGTTTGGATGGCGCGGTTGATGACCCCGGAGCGGTCATAAGTGACTACCAGTTCGATGCCGGGCGGCAACCCGCCCTGCAATTCCTTCAGTCGCTCCTTGACGCGCGTGATGGTCTTGAGCGCATTTTCGCCGTAACGCATGATGATGATGCCGCCGGTCACTTCGCCTTGCCCGTCCAGATCGGTCACGCCGCGGCGCAATTCGTGCCCGACCTGGATTTGCGCCACATCTTCCAGGCGGATGGGCACCCCCTGTGCGTTGTTCGCCAGCGGAATGCGCCGGAAATCATCCAGGCTCTTCAGATAATTCTGCGCGCGTATGACATATTCGGCACGCCCCATTTCCATCACCGAGCCGCCGCCCGCCATATTGCTGTCGCGGATCGCCTGCTCGACGCGTTCCAGGCTCAGGTTGTACGCCGCCAGCCGGTTGGGGTTCACTTCGATCTGGAATTGCCGCACCATGCCGCCGATGCTGGCAACTTCGGCCACGCCCGGCAGGCTTTGCAATTCATATTTGAGGAAAAAATCCTGCACTGCGCGCAATTGATCGGCATCGTAGCGGTGATGCCGATCCACCAGCGCGTATTCGAATACCCAGCCCACGCCCGAGGCGTCCGGCCCCAGCGTGGGGATGACACCCCACGGCAGGCGGTCTTCTATCTGGCTTAAATACTCCAGCACGCGCGAGCGCGCCCAGTACGGGTCAGTGCCGTCCTTGAAAATTACATATACGTATGATTCGCCGAACATCGAAAAGCCGCGCACCGCAGTCGAATCGGGCACCGACAGCAACTCGGAAGTGAGCGGGAAAGTGACCTGGTCTTCCACCACCTGTGGGGGTTGTCCAGGGTAAGCGGTCTTGATGATGACCTGCACGTCGGAAAGATCTGGAATGGCATCCAGCGCCATATTGCGCGCGGAATAGATTCCCCAGCCTGCCACCAATACGGCGCACAGCAGCACCAAGATGCGGTTTTTCAGCGACCATTTGATGATGCGTGCAATCATGCTTGAGTCCAAAGAATCTTCGCACCACAGGCGCGAGGAATTGGCGTTCCTTCGCGGCAAACCTTTTTGCGCTTAGTGTTTGCCTGCATCGTGGTTGTCATGCATGCGCTGTGCGGCATCGCTCATCGATGCCGCCGCATCCAATAAGAATTGTCCGTTTACCGCAACCTGATCACCGGCTTGCAAACCGGCAGTGATTTCAATCGATTCGGCAGTTTCAATCCCGGTTTCCACTTTGACCGGCGTGAAATGACCTTCGCCCCCGGACAGCATCACCCAATCGCCCTTGCCGGTGCGCATCACCGCCGAGCGGGGTACGGCAAGTGCCTTGTGCGGTTTGGCGTGGATGATGACGTCAAGGAAAGAACCTATAAGAAGCTGGCTCTTGGCATTGTCGACGCTCAAGCGCGCTTGCACGGTGCGTGTCGCACTGTCGACCATCGGGGTGATAAATTGCAGGTGTGCCTTGATTTCCGGCGTGCCGGACTTCGGCAGCTTCAATGTCACTTTGTCGCCGTCTTTCACCCAAGCCAGTTGATCGGGAAAAAGCGGCACATCGACCCAGACCCGCGACAGGTTGGTGAAAGAAAACAGGCTGTCCATCGGCTTGACGGCGCTGCCTTCTCGAACCTCGATCTTGGTGACGAAGCCGGATTGCGGGGCGCGGACTTCAACCACTTCTCTTGGCCGGTAGCTTGTATTGAGTTCCTCGATCAGATGGCCGACATCGAAATACTGGAATTTCTCGGTGTAGAGGTTGCGTTCTTTTGCATTCATCTTCACCTCCATCATGTCGCTCTCGGTCATCGCATAGTTGGGGTTCGTATGCGCGTCTTCGGCGTTCATGGGCACCAGGAGCCGGTCTTTCTCCTTGATCAAGGCGACGTATTCGAACTGGGTCTTAAGCAATTCTGGGGAATATATTTCGTAGATTGTCTGTCCCTCCTCGACCTGCTGGCCGACCGAAGTTACATGGAGTTTTTTGATGACCCCTTCGAGCTTCGAACTGAGGTTGAAAGCCTGGCTTTCATCGGCAATGACGTTGCCATAGGCGTGGATATCCTGGCTCAGCGTTTGCCATTCGGCCGTGGCCAAACGCACCCCCAGCCTTTGCTGCGAAGCGGTGTCGATCTGCACGCCGTGGCTATGTTCGGGCTGCGATGTGCCCAACTGATCCATTTCCACCAGATCCATGCCGCAAATCGGGCATAGCTCACCCGGCTGATCCCGGATAACCTGGGGATGCATGGGGCATACCCAAAGTTTTTTTGCCGGCTTTGTCGAAGTTTTGCCGTCGGCGGCTATTTGATCAAGATTTGAATGAGCCGCAGGTGCGTTGCCGGCAAGCCGGCTTGCCGAATGGCCAACGTAGAAATAGCCAATAATGACCAGGATTGCGATTGCACCTGCGCCCAGCCACCACTTTGCATGTTTGAATGCAAATATATCGAGCCATCCGGGATATCGTTTTTTTTCAGGCCTGGTCATTTTTGTATATTGATCCGGCAACCGTAGACTGGTTTAAGAAAAATAGTCGGGAATGGATATTATTTGTCAGGGTTTTTGTAATACGGATTGATAACGCAATTACCGAGTCGTTTTTTGGCTTCCACTTCGCATGACTCATAGTCCTGGTATTTGTCGCAAACTTCGAATGCACCCATTATCAAACAGAACGGTGCCTTAGTCGATGCGGGAGGTTGATCGACCGCACAATCCCCTTTGGTTCCGGTAACGCGTTTGCATTCTTCGTTAGTGCTGTACTTGCACTCGTCTATGCGGATAGCTCCGCTATCTGTTACCGGGCAAAATCTGCCGGCGGACGCATATTGCGGAAACCCGATTGCAACGCACAACATCAGGGCGGTAAAAAGTTTTCTAGCTTGCATAAGGTGACATCCTTTAATTGGATTGCATGGTAACCGCAAATTGGAGGTATATCCTGAGCGGTTAGTTCCAAGTGACTGTGATCAATAACCATTCATCCCACCAAAAAACATGGATAAGCACGGTCTTTGGGAGGGCATATCTGGAATTTATGGGCACTGCAAACAGCTGAATTGCACTGATCTACAATGGGGACATTCTACACGACAGCTTGCCAAATGTGATGCTACTATTGGCGACATCCATAAGGATAATGGCAACTTTTAAAAGGTAATGGAACATGGGTCATCCAGTTTTTTTCGATGCGGTACCAAAGATCAGTTTGTACGACCCGTTGGCCGAATTTCTCGGCGCGGCGGAAGACGGAATTTTGCAATACGGCTATTTTGATGCGGTACGGTTGGCCGGCCACTCCTGTCCGACGGTCGCCTCGGCCTATTGGCTGACCTACAAGGCCTTGGCCTCGCTCTATCCCGATGCAATGCCGGAGCGTGGCGATATTCTGGTGGAGTTCGGCCAGGACAGCACTAGCGGCGTGACGGGCGTGATCGCGAATGTCGTGAGCATGTTGACCGGCGCCACGGCAGACACTGGTTTCAAAGGGCTTGCCGGGCGCTTCAACCGGTGCGACCGGTTGTTCTTCTCGGTGGAAATGCCCGGAGAAATGCGTTTCACCCGCCTCGACACAAACCAGGCCGTGACTACGGCGGCCAACCTGCAACGCGTCCCGGCTTCGCCGCGCATGTCACCGCTGATAGCGAGTTGCCTCGCAAACAGGGCAACCCCGGAAGAAACTGCCGAATTCAGGCGGTTATGGCAGGAACGGGTGCGCAGCATCCTGCTGGATCATGGAGATGACCCGGAAGTCTTTGTCGTAACGCCCGCTTGAGCATCCCATGAAACGAATCCCAGCCCTGCAACCCCTGTCGCGGGAACATCACACCGCCCTTACCCTGGCAAAAGCCTGCGAGCGGGCGGCACAATCGCGCGATGAAGAACGGATAGCCAAGACCTGCCAGCGCGTAATCCAGGCTTTTTCCGCTGAACTGGAACCGCACTTTCAGCTTGAGGAGCAGTCGTTGCTGCCGCTGTTGCGCAGCGCCGGGAACACGCCGTTCGAGCAGCACACCTTGGAGGATCACCAACAGCTGCGCGCGCTGCTCGATGATTTGCAGCAAAATAACATCGAGGCACTGGACAGCTTTGGCAAGCTCTTGTCGGCTCATGTCCGGTTCGAGGAAAGAGAGCTTTTCCCGGCGCTTGAAAGCCTGTTGCCGTAAAAGTTGTAGCTCAGTCCGCGCCGGAAACCGCTTCTTCCGGCCGGCTGCAAACCCGCTCGAAAAATCTGCGGGAGGGCTGCTTCATCCCGCGCGTCATGTCAATTTCCCCAGTCCCAGCTCGGTATGGCATGCACAACCATGTAGTCCACCGCCGCCTTGACCTCGTCCTCGGATAATCTGGCGTTAGAGCCGCGGGACGGCATGGAACCTTTCTTTCCTATGTATCCATTTATCGCGCGGTCATAGAGAACTTCATTGCCTTGAGCAAGGCGCGCTTCCCAATCCTGCTTCTTGCCCAAACGCGGCGCCCCTTTCAATCCGGATTTATGGCAGATGCTGCAGGTGCCCTTGTACACCTTCTCGCCGGTTGCCAAGTCGGGGGCGGGCGCGACAGTCTGCGGTTTGACCTCGTTCGGTTGCGGAGCAGAGAGTGGCTTCGGGGCGGCTGCCACGCCGGGAGTTGCGGCCGCAGCGGGCACGGCAACTTCCTTGCTCTTGCCGCCGCATCCGGAAAGGAGCGCGAGCGATGCGATAACGATCAGTGTTTGTTTTTGCATGTTGGTTGTAATCCTTCAGTTAGCGAATTGTAAATTGTTTGGTTGCCGCAGAAAACACCTGCGATCCGAACGGCCCATGCGGTTTTGGCATGGAATACCACACCATATAGTCCACCGCTGCCTTGACCTCATCCTCGGATAATTTGGCGTTCGAGCCGCGCGACGGCATGGAACCCTTGCTGCCCCGGTATCCCTTTACGGCATGGACATAAAGGGTTTCATTGCCCTGCGCGAGGCGCAACGCCCAATCCTCTTGGTCACCCAGGCGGGGCGCACCCTTCAACCCGAGCCGATGGCAAATGCTGCAGGTGTTCCTGTAGACCTTCTCACCGGCTGATATTTTTCCCGGCAATTCGGCGGCGGCCGGCGCGGCCACGTCAACCTCCCGGCTGTCGCATCCGGAAAGAAGCGCAAGCAACGCGCTAACCGCCAAGACCTGTTTTTGCATGACTACGTTACCCATTGGAAAACAGAAATGGCTGAAGAGCGATTGGCATGATGTTCGCGGCGCGTGGCATATCCCTAAGCCGGACGAGCTGGAACCAAAGAAGTAGCCCGGATGAAACACAGTGTAATCCGGGGATGGATACGATGCCCCCCGGATTCCGCTATCGCTGCATCCAGGCTACGAACCCGGCAAGGTTCACCATCATTTAACTCATTGCCGCTACTCGATAAGTGCAAAAATCTTGTCATGTTTTGACATCATTTGACTGGTAAGAGACTAAAGCCAGCGTGTCAGCGCTCATGCCAAGGCCGGAAATGAGATGCGATGGAATGCGACAAGTTCCCCAACGGCTGCCGTTAAACGGCCGAATATGCCTGCCCTCATATTCCGTTGAAAGCCGGGGTATGGAATCAACGCGCCCAGAATTAGGCTTGCATTTTCAATATATCCCATTAAAATACTCGGGCTTTATTTTTCGATCAACTCACTCTTTTAAGGAATACAAAATGGTTCACAATTGCGCCAATTCTACCTCGCCTGATATGCGTTACCCGTTCGATGCCCGTGGCGTCGCCAAACGCTTCCGCCATGCTGCTATTTTCGGCGCGTTTGACTCGCTGCATCCGGGCGAAACCATGCATTTCTGCAACGACCATGATCCGCTGCCGCTGCTTGCACAACTCAAGGACCGCTACGGCGAAGGCATCGATATCAGCTATGTCGCCCGCGAACCAGGTCAGATCATCATCGATTTCACCCGCAAGTAATCGCTTCAGATATTCCGTTGATGGCGGCAGATATTGCCGCCGTCATCGCGCCGAATTTGCTTCATTTCCATCTCTGCAACTGTTCAGCTATCCAATCCGCTACTTGTCCTGCACCTTCCGGAATAACCGGTTTGGGGCGCGGTGCATGGCAGATTTCTTCCAGCACTCCAGCAAAATTTCCCTGTTCCAGCGCACCCCTCGATACCTCGCGGCACAGGCTGTGTCGTTGCAGCCATTCGATCAAGGCGGGCGATTCCGGCCAGTCGGCGCGGCTGACATACAGCACCGGCGTGCCGCTGCATGCGGCCTCGGCGAAGCTGCCGTAACCCGGTTTGCAGATCATCGCATCGCTGCTGGCGAGCAGGTCACCGAAGCCCATCGGCATTGATTCGAGCGCGACGGCATCCGGATGATCGAGCTGCCAGCTTTGCTGCACCAGCCAGCGCACGCCGTCGATGCGCGGCCAGCGCTCGATGGGCAGGCGGCCGGCGATGCCGCCCAGGCTGACCAGTACCAGCTTTTCTTCTTTTGATAACCTCAAGTAGCGATCAAGCTCATCGCGCCGGTTATGGCCGACGGCGGCGATGGGGCCGACCGGAACGAGATTGGGCAGGTGCTCCATCGCCATGCCGGGCGTGATGCGCAGAAAGGCATCGGCATTGGCGTAGCAGGCGTGGATCTGTGCGGCGATGGCGCCATCGCCGCAATAGTGGCGGTAGATATCAAACCAGTTCAGCGAACACAGCGCGGCATTCGGGATGCCCGCGCGCCGCGCGCCCGCCAGCGGCAGGTAGCCGACGTTGGACAGCACCATGTCCGCGCCGAGATCGCGCAGCAGGCGCGCTTCTTCGGCGACGCGCCCCTCCCAGTCTGCATGAAAGGCGCGATACGCCGCGCGGCTCTCCTCGGCGCGAACGTCCAGTGCCGAAGACATCGCCATGCCGATGTCGCCCTCGCTGGGCAGATGAGCGAACGGCACGTGGATGCGCGAATGCAGATGGGCAAGCGGCACGGCTGAACGCACCGTGAGGCGCAGTTGCGGCATACTTTCATGCAGCCGGTTCAGCACCGGCGCGGTCTGCGCGACATGGCCGAAACCGTGGCCGGAAATCGAAACGACGAGATGGGGCATTTAGCGGGCGGCTTCAAATGACTCGGGGAGGCGGAGTTTACCGTGAGTCGCGGCAGGGTTCGACTCCGGCATTCAGGGGTAGTAAGATACCCTTCGTAGCTCGGGACTTCTAGAGTGTTTGCGCAGTTTCTGCTTCGCACAATCAGGAGGATGCCATGGATAGACGTTCATTCATCAGGCTCGCAGCCGGCGCTGCCGGTGTGCTGGCATTGTCGAGGTTCCTCATGGCGGGGCAGGCCATCGCCGCCGAGCGCATCGCGAAACTCAGCAAGAGCGATGCGGAATGGAAGCGGCTGCTCACTCCCGAGCAATATGAGGTATTGCGCCGGGAAGGCACCGAGCGACCATATTCCAGCCCGCTCGACCGCGAAAAACGCAGCGGTATGTTCTTCTGTGTCGCCTGCGACCTGCCGCTGTTTCCCTCCAGATTCAAATTCGACAGCGGCACCGGCTGGCCGAGCTTCTACGACGTGCTGCCCGGCCACGTCGAGACCAGGGCCGACTACAAGCTGATCCTGCCGCGCACCGAATACCACTGCGCGCGCTGCGGCGGCCATCACGGCCACGTGTTCAAAGACGGCCCGAAACCCACCGGGCTGCGCTACTGCAACAACGGCGTGGCGCTGAAATTCATCCCGGATCAGGCGTAAATGAACACCCTCGATATCGGCCTCGCGTTCCTCGAAGGCGTCGCGCTGATCGTCTCGCCCTGCATCCTGCCGGTGCTGCCGCTGGTGCTGGCCACCTCGGCCGGCGGCGGCAGGCGCAGGCCGTATGGCATCATCATCGGCTTCGTGCTGGCGTTCACCCTGTTCGCCCTCGCGGCGCGCCAGCTTGTTTCGCTGCTGGGCCTCGATCTCGACCTCGTCAAGAATGCCTCGCTGGCGCTGCTCACGCTGCTGGGGCTGGTGCTGCTGTCGTCAAAATTGTCGGAAAAATTCGGCGCGCTGACGCAGGGCTTGGCGAACCTCGGCAACGACCTCGCCGCGACCAAAAGGGAAGGCCTGCTCGGCGGCATCGCCATCGGTGCGTTGATCGGGCTGGTGTGGACTCCGTGCGCGGGGCCGATCCTCGCCGCCGTGCTGGTGCAGGTGATCCGCCAGCAGAGCGACCTGGCCGGCAACCTCGTCATCCTCTCGTTCGGCATCGGCGCGGGCGTGCCGATGCTCGTCATCGCGCTGGCCGGGCGCAAAATCATGGGCAAGCTCGGATTCTTCGCACGCCACGCCGAAGCCGTGCGCAAGGCTTTCGGCGTGCTCATCCTGCTGTCGGTCGCCTTCATCGCCTCAGGCGCGGACATCGAGGCGCTGTTCATGCCGAAAGAAACCGCCGAAGCGCCACGCGGCGAACTGGTGCTGCAGGATGGCCTGGGCAGGCCCTACGCCGCGCCGGAATTCGCCGGCATCGAGGCGTGGCAGAACTCGGCACCGCTCACCATAAAGGAGCTGCAGGGCAAGGTCGTGCTGATCGATTTCTGGACCTACTCCTGCATCAACTGCGTGCGCACCTTGCCCTATCTCACCGATTGGGACAAAAAATACCGCGACATGGGGCTGGTGATCGTCGGCGTGCATTCGCCGGAGTTCGAGTTCGAGAAAAAGCCGGCCAACGTCCGGGACGCGATCGCGCAGCACGGCATCCGCTACCCCGTCGCGCTGGACAATAACCTCTCCACCTGGCTGAATTTCCATAACCGCTACTGGCCCGCGCATTACCTCATCGACTGGCAAGGCCGGGTGATCTACACCCATTTCGGCGAGGGCAAATACAACGTCACGGAGAACAACATCCGCTACCTGCTCGGCCTGAAAGAGCAGGGCGAGACCATCCAGGTCGAAGGCCCGACGTTCGCGCCCGGGCAGACGCCGGAAACCTACCTCGGCCACGACAGGGCGGACAGCTTCGGCGGCAAGGAAAGCGTAATGCGCGACGCCCAGGGCGGCTACCGCTTCCCCGCCACCCTGCCCGCTGGCGCATGGGCGCTGAGCGGCACCTGGCAGGTGGAACGCGAAAAGATCGTCGCGGGCGGGCAGGGCGCAGCGCTGCGCCTTAACTTCAAGGCGCGCAAGGTGTTCCTGGTGCTCGGCACGGCCGGTGGCAAGCCGGTGCGTGTCACGCTCAAGCTGAACGGCGAAGCCGTTGGAAACAATGCGGGCAAGGATGCGACGGCGGGCGTGGTCACCGTCGAGCGCAACACGCTGTATGAACTGATCGACCAACGGAGCCCGAAGAACGGCCTGCTCGAGATCGAGACGGACGCGCCGGGGCTGGAGGCTTATGCGTTCACGTTCGGCTAGGGCGGGCTCGCAGCAAAACCGAACCTGCACCCTAAGCGTCCTCAGGGCACAATAACGAACTGGCATTGCACGGGATTTATTGTATTCTATGCGCGCTGCAAGCTTGAATTCACAGGAATGGACATCATGGATAAAACAGTAAAGCTTCGCCCATTTCCCGGCGACGCAAAGGACAATTCCCCGCAAAGCAATCTTACGGAAGATCAGGATAAATCTCTTGAGCTGGTAAAGAAAAATGCCCAGCTTGAGGAAGAGAAGAAAAAGTCGCTCGATCAATTAAAAATAATCGAGCAGCTCAAGGAAAGCCTCAAGCAAGAGCAGGTCAGAATGGCCGGGATGGCGAAGAACGCGGCCGGGCCGGATGCCAATCAGCTTGCGGTGAAAGATGCCCAGCTGGAAGAAGAGAAGAGCCGGTCGCTCGAAAATTTGAAAATGATCGTGCAGCTGCGGGAAAGCCTCAAACAGGAGCAGGCAAAAACGGCCGAGATGGTCAAGATGATGGCCGAGCAGGAAGCCCGGATAAAAGCATCGGTCATGTCGGAAACGAATGAGCTCGCCAGCAAGAATGCCCAGCTTGAAGAAGAGAAGAAAAAATCGCTCGAACAAATAAAAATAATCGAGCAGCTCAGGGAAAGCCTCCAGCAGGAGCAGGCAAAAACAGCCGAGATGGTCAAGATGATGACCGAGCAGGAAGCCCGCACAAAAGCTTCGGCCGCGCTGGAAGCCAAAGCCAACGAGTTGACGGAGGCGCTCGGCAAGATCGCGGCTATCGCCGCTGCGGTGAAAACGGCCTAGCAACTCCCATTTATTCAGGCCCGTTCGCCCTGAGCCTGTCGAAGGGTTGGTCCAATAGTCAGCGTTTCTTCAAATCGCGCAACTCTCCGTCTCGCGCAGCTGCTTCAGATAATCCTCCACCCGCTCATGCAGCGTCGCAGGCTGAGTGACGATGTCGCGCGCCAAAGTGAACAGCGGATAGCCGCGCCAGTCGAACGGGCGATATTTTTCCACCATGCGCAGGGTATGCACCCCCTCGCCGGAGATGTCCGACCACTCGCCGCGAGCCAGTTTGCGGCCGAGTTCATGGTGGTGCGAATCCTCGCTGGTGGCCGTCGTCATCAGGTCGCCCAGCCCGGCATAGCTGTAAGGCGTGTGCGCCTGCCCGCCGAACGCCTGCACGATGCCGGACAGCTCCGCGATCGCGGCGACCATCAGATGCCCGCGCATGTTGTCGCCCAGCTTCAGCTCATCCGCGACGCCGAACAGGATCGCATACACGTTCTTCAGGATCACCGACCAGCTCCTGCCGTGCATGTCCGACGCTTGCTGGCACACCAGCGTACTGCCGCGGAACATGCTGTGCACCACCCCGAAATCCGCCGCGTCGGACAACACCGCATCGGCAAAGCCATAGCGCCCCGCCCTGAGCTCCTCCGAGATCATCGGGCCATACACCACCCCGTAGTGATGCCTGTCTGTGAATACATTTTCAAATACCTGGGCAGCCGTCCGCCCCGATTCATCCAGCCCCTTCGCGATGGAAAGGCATACGCTGCCTTCTACCAAGTAAGGCGCGATACGGCTCGCGATCTCATGGTGCGGATTCACCGGCAGGCAAAACAGGATCACCTGCGCCTCGGCGACCTCACCCTCCAGCGTCGCTTTGCAACCCTTCACCACCACACCCATATTCCAGATGCGCACATCGTGCCGCGCCGCCAGCAGATACTCCATGGCGTGCCCCATCTCGCCATAGCCCAGGATCAACACGCGTTGTTTCATTTTTGTACCTCAGTTTCGCGCAAAAGCCATGTCGAATTTTGGCACGGTTGAGCGATGCAAGGAAAATAACTTCGGTTCGCTTCTGCCACATCGGCTTGCCATGCAGTAGCTTTTAAGTTACATTGATTTCCATGATCGAAGTCTTCCGATACCAGACAGGCGATGGGCGTGAGCCGTTGACTGAATGGCTCCAGTCGTTGCGCGACAAACAGGCGCAAGCCAAGGTTCGCATACGCCTCAAGCGGCTTGAAGCCGGGATATTTGGCGACAGCGAATCGGTCGGTGATGGTGTCATTGAACTGCGCGAACACCTTGGTGCCGGGTATCGGGTGTATTTCGGCCGGCATGGTCAGATGATCGTGATCCTGTTGTGCGGCGGCACCAAGAAGACACAAGCGGCGGACATCAAAACCGCCAGGGATTATTGGGCAGATTGGAAACGGAGGCAGGTATGAGTAAAAAATTGACAGGTGTGGTATCGCACCATGAGCGTGAAGTGGCCGAACTGCGCGCAGACCGCGAGCTTGCGGTGGAATATCTGAAGGCGGCAATGGAGTCGCTGGATGACCCGGATGACCGTGCCGCCGGCCTGCTGGCGTTGCGCACTGTGGCAGAAGCCTATGGTGGGCTTGGTGCCGTTGCTGCCGAAGCGGGCATCAGCCGTGAATCGCTTTATCGCGCGCTTTCACCCAAAGGCAATCCGACATTGAAAACGCTGCTGGCTGTGCTGAAGGCCGTCGGCATGAAGCTTTCCGTGGAGCCTGAAAATCAGGTTGCGGCGTAGATTATGTGGGCTGCTTTGAACATATTGCGACGCTGACCCCATTAGTTCCGTAGCGAAGCGAAGTCGAAGGGCGGTCGTCATTCCGGCGGAGGCCGGAATCCAGTAGATATGTAGGTTGGGTTAGCGGTTTTTTTCGCGTAACCCAACATTGAATACAAAACCAAAACCGCCGGGGGTAGCCCGGCAGCTAGTCACTTTCTTTTGCGTCGCCAAAAGAAAGTAACCCAAGAAAAGGCGACCCCGGTTTGCCGCCGCTACGCGGTTCCCTGCGTTGCTCGACTGGTCAGGCGGCTGCGGAACTCGCGCTGCGCGCTCAGACAGTCCTCGCCGACACCCCCTGACCAGCCTCCGCTACTCGGCGGCGCTCAGGGGAGGAAAAGCGAAACCCAAAAGCAAAGGCATGGTGAGCTGTGCTCACCATGCCTTGAAATCAAATTTGATGGATACTTTTGAACTTACTTGAAAAGGGCCGCTAATCCAACCTACAACAATCCAGTTGGGCGCGGAGGCTTAACCGCGCTAGCAGTCTCTCCATCCATCGGGGCTTGGTGTGGAAAGTTAGTCTCCGGAAAGATGGTTTTTAATGCCGAATACAAATCAGCTTCAACGGCCTCAATTGTAGCGACGGCATCATCTGTTTTTGAGATCATTTCATGTGTTTGGCTAATCAGAAGCTGAAATAAGCGAATGCCTATAATTTCTCGAAGCTCATCGGGTGTGAGATTACGATCTCTAGGCTTCTTTCCATCTACCATTGGCTGGACTTCGTTTGCATGAAGTGCGGATCTGCGTTGAATTATGTCAAGCGCATCTAGAAAGCGTGTTTCTGCAATGCATATATTCACTAATAAATCTGATTTTCCGTGATCAAGCAGAAAAGCTAAGCTGTCAATATTCAGTCGTATTGAGTCATCGAGCTTCTTCATAATGGGTGGCATTGCTAGAGGGGCTGGCGGATAGTCACGATATTTATTAGTTACATCTTCTTGAATCTGAGCAATAAGATTTAATTGGCGCCACATCGTGAACAACGCTCTAGTTCCGGCACCGATTTGGTATTGGTGAAGTTCTTGGCTCGCCGCTTTTTGAGTGTGCTGCTTTTCTTCCATGAATAATTTCATGGCTGTTTTATTTTGGTTGTACCCAACTAAAAATGCTGCGCCAACTGCCAAGATTGATCCGACAGCCTGCCCCCAAGCTGCCCATTCAGAGCTCGATAAATCGGTCAAAAAACAAAGAGTATTCATTTTGGATTCCTTTGATCGCGTACTTAAATTGCAATCGCCCTAATGTACCGGAGTTAAATTATTTTGCCTATTAGCCTCAGTATGGTGGGCAACTTGTTGCCCACCCGATTTTAAGATTTGGTTTGCTTTACCTCCCCTGTGCGCCGCCGAGTAGCGGAGGCTGGTCAGGGGGTGTCGGCGAGGACTGTCTGAGCGCGTAGCGCGAGTTCCGCAGCCGCCTGACCAGTCGAGCAACGCAGGGCACCCCCGCAGGGGCGGCAAACCGGGGTCGCCTTCTTTTTGGTTACTTTTTCTTGGCGACGCAAGAAAAAGTGACTAGCTGCCGGGCTACCCCCGGCGGTTTTGATTTTGGTTTTGTATTTGATGTTGGGTTACGCGAAAAAGCCGCTAACCCAACCTACGTGCTACTTCACCTGCCCCCGCTCAATACTAACCCCCACCATCCTGCAATTTTTGATCGCCTGCAGCTTGGCGACGCTGACCTTGACCCATGGCGCGTTGAAGTCCTTAAGGATAATCTGCGCAATGTGCTCGGCCAGGGTTTCCAGCAGCGAGAAATGCCCTTCGCTCAGCACGGTCTGGATGTGTTGCGCGACTTTGGCGTAATCCAGTGCGTCGTCGATGTTGTCGGTCTGGCAGGCGCGGCTGTCGGGCAGGGCGATGTCGAGGTCGAGTTGCAGGGTCTGCGGTGCGCGCTTCTCCCATTCGTAGACGCCGATGAGCGTGGTGACCTTGAGTTCGCGCAGAAAGATGATGTCCATGTGATAGCCTGTTGTGCCGTTTGCCCTTCGATGCCTCGGGGCGAACAGAATGATTTCGATGGTTTGTTGTGGCGGCTCTGGAGCATTCGCGTAAAATCCGCCGCTCGCATTTTAAGGTATTTCAGATGACGATCCTGATTTTTGTAGTTGCCGCCTACCTGCTGGGCTCCATTTCATTCGCGGTGCTGATGAGCAAGGCGTTCGGCCTGCCCGATCCGCGCAGTTACGGTTCCGGCAATCCGGGCGCGACCAATGTGCTGCGCAGCGGCAAGAAGGCTGCGGCGGTGTTGACGCTGCTCGGCGACGCGGCGAAGGGCTGGCTGGCGGTGTTTGTGGCGATACAGTTTGCCACGCGCGATGAGCAAGGCGCGCTGCTGGTTGCGCTGGTTGCGCTGGCGGTATTCCTCGGGCACATCTTCCCGATCTTTCTGCGCTTCAAGGGCGGCAAGGGAGTGGCGACGGCGCTGGGCGTGCTGCTGGCGCTGAATGCCTGGCTGGGATTATGTGTGCTGGTGACCTGGCTGCTGGTGGCCGTGCTGTTCCGCTTTTCGTCGCTGGCCGCGTTGACCGCTGCCGCCGGCGCGCCGGTGTATGCGCTGGTGCTTGGCTTGCCGCGCGAGTGGGTGCTGGCATCCGGCATCATCTTGGTGCTGCTGATCTGGCGGCACAAGAAGAATATTCAGAATCTGCTGGCGGGAAAAGAGCCGCAGATCGGCAAGCGCGGCGCTACTGCTTCGGATAAAACAGCACCAGGCGATAACCGATCGGCCTGAGGTCGGCGGTGTTGAGGTACAGTTTGACGCTGAGTTCGCGGTTGGGCAGCAGGCCGGTTTGTTCGTTTTCTGGCGGCGGCAAATAATCCTTCGGTTTGAAGATGCGGCGCGCCAGCGGCTTGTCCTGGGTGTCGTTGAGTGTGAGTTCCAGATTGGGGAAGGCCTGTGCATAGGGTGCGCGGTTGCGCAGCAGGGCGTTCAGGGTGATCTGGTTTACATGCGTGGGATCGGCTTCGAGGTCGGAGGATTCGATGCTCATCAGGTCGGGTTTTTGCGGCAGCGGCACGCTGCACCCCAGTAGCTTGCAATAGCCGGCCAATGCGGGTTTCAGGCCGGGCAGGCGCGCGGCGAGGTCGACGCGGAAGAAATAGGCGGCCTGCGCGAGCAGCACCAGCAGCAACAAAAACGCGGCAATCGCCCAAGGCCAGCGGCGGTATGCGGGCGGGGATGGTTGGTCGCCTTCTTCCTCGTCCTGCACGATGGCGACTTGCTCGGCCAGCGTCATGGGTTGTTCATCGGGTTCAACGGCAGCGGTGTCAGGCTGGTTGAAATCCAGCTGATCGTTGTACGGAGTTTCCGGCGGTTCGGCTTCTGCGGCGGCCTCGTCTGCGGACGGAATCGCGACGATCAGGCCGGTTTCTTCAACAGATGCCGTTTCTTCAACAGGCCCGGCTTCCTCAACAGGTGCGACTTCCTCAACGGTTACCGCGCCTTCGGCAGCGTGCGGCTCTTCGGCGGGCAACTCTGCGGCCGGCTCATCCAGTATCGGCAATTCAAGCTGCGGGTTGGGTTGGTCGGGGATGAAACCGGGGCGCGCATTGAAGGCTTGCAGGCAGTGCCCGCAGCGCACCATGCCGTGGTGCGACTCCAGCTGCGCTGCGGCGATCTTGAAGCGCGTGTCGCAGTGCGGGCAGAGGGTTGTTCCGTTTGACATCAGCGTTTCCGCCCCGACAGGCATGACCAGCCCTCCTCGAAAATCGGGGCGTTCAGGTCGAACCATTGCCGGTAGATGTTCATCACGTCTTGCGCCTGTTCCTCGAGGATGCCGGACAGCACGATCTGCCCGCCTTGCCGCGTCGCATTCGCCAGCAGCGGGGCGAGCATGCGCAGCGGGTTGGTCAAAATGTTCGCCACCACCAGATCGTACGGGTGCCCGGCCAAAAGTTTTTCGGAACTGCCTTGCGGCGCGTTGTCGGGCTGGTAGAACTGCACGTTTTCGACCCGGTTCGCGGCAGCATTGTCGCGGCTGGCGGTCACCGCCTGCGAGTCTACATCAACACCGACGGCGCGTGCAGCCCCCAGCTTGAGCGCGGCGATCGCGAGGATGCCGGAGCCGCAGCCGTAGTCCAGCACCGATTCGCCGCCCTTGAGATTGTCGTCCAGCCAGCGCAGGCACAGCCGCGTGGTGGGGTGGCTGCCGGTGCCGAACGCGAGGCCGGGGTCGAGCACGATGTTGATGGCACCGGGGTCGCTTGGGGTATGCCAGGTCGGCACGATCCACAGCCGCGCCGAAATCCGGATCGGTTCGAACTGGGACTGGGTGAGGCGCACCCAGTCGTTATCGGCCAGCGTCTCGATGCGGTGTTCGGGAAGGTCTTTCAGGCCGATACGGCTGGCGGCTTCGCGCAGGATAGCCGGGACATCTTGATCGTCGTCGAACAAGGCGCTGACGCGGTTGTGCTGCCACACGCCGGGCGGCGCTTCGCCGGGTTCGCCGAAGATCGCCTGCTCGTCCGGCGTACCGGCATCGGCATCCAGCAGATCCACCGACAGCGCGCCGAGTTCCAGCAGCGCTTCGCTCAGGGCTTCGGCGTGCTGCGCGTCGGTGTCAACGGTGAGAGTCAGCCACGGCATTATTTGCCCTTGGTGCGCTCGGCGAGGCGTTCCTCTAAGTAATGAATGCTGGTGCCGCCGCGCATGAAGGCGGCGTCCTGCAACAACTCGCGATGCAGCGCGATGTTGGTGTCGATGCCTTCCACCCACATCTCGGACAACGCGGTGCGCATCCGCGCCATCGCCTGTTCGCGCGTGTCGCCGTAGGCGATGATCTTGCCGATCATCGAATCGTAATGCGGCGGCACGAAGTAGTTGTTGTAGACATGCGAATCCACGCGGATGCCGGGGCCGCCGGGGGCATGGTACGAGGTGATGCGGCCGGGCGAAGGGGTGAATTTGTACGGGTGCTCGGCGTTGATGCGGCATTCGATCGCATGGCCCTTGAACTGGATGTCGCGCTGCCGGAACGGCAGTTTTTCCCCGGCGGCGATGCGGATCTGCTGCTGCACGATGTCGATGCCGGTGATCATCTCGGTGACGGGATGCTCCACCTGCACGCGGGTATTCATTTCGATGAAGAAGAATTCGCCGTTCTCGTACAGGAACTCGAAGGTACCCGCGCCGCGGTAGCCGATCTTGCGGCAGGCTTCGGCGCAACGCTCGCCGATCTTGTTGCGCAGGCGGGCATTGAGCAACGGTGCCGGAGCTTCTTCCAGGACTTTCTGGTGGCGGCGCTGCATCGAACAGTCGCGCTCGCCCAGATAAACCGCGTTGCCGTGCTGGTCGGCCAGTACCTGAAATTCGATATGGCGCGGGTTCTCCAGGAATTTCTCCATGTACACCATGGGATTGTTGAAGGCGGCCTGCGCTTCGGTCTTGGTCATGGTCACCGCGTTCAGCAGCGCGGCCTCGGTATGCACCACGCGCATGCCGCGCCCGCCGCCGCCGCCGGATGCCTTGATGATGACCGGGTAGCCGATGCTGCGCGCGATCTTGATGATCTCGGCGGGGTTGTCCGGCAACGCGCCTTCCACGCCCGGCACGCAAGGCACGCCGGCTTTTCTCATCGCGATCTTGGCGCTGACTTTGTCGCCCATCATGCGGATGGTCTCGGCGCGCGGGCCGATGAACACAAAGCCGCATTTTTCGACGCGCTCGGAAAAGTCGGCGTTTTCCGACAGGAAGCCGTAGCCGGGATGGATGGCCTGCGCATCGGTGACTTCGGCAGCGCTGATGATGGCGGGGATGTTCAGGTAGCTCAGATTGGATGGCGCCGGGCCGATGCACACCGATTCGTCGGCCAGTTTCACATACTTGGCCTCGGCATCCGCTTCGGAATGCACCACGACGGTTTTAATGCCCAGTTCGCGGCAGGCGCGCTGGATGCGCAACGCTATTTCACCGCGGTTCGCGATTAAAATTTTCTCAAACATGTGTTGCCTCCGCGGTGAAATAGCGTTTGCGGCTTTCAGCCGCCGTGCGATTTGGCTGCGCCGCTGCGCTGCCTGTCGGCAGCTGGTCGCCGCGATTGGCGATCAGTATTTTTTCAAACATTCGAATGCTCCGAACTTGGGTTTAGCTAGTAGGGCGGATGAGCCCTTCGAAAAACTCAGGGCAGGCTCCGCGTTATCCATCGCATGGCGGGTGCTGAAAATTGCCTGGCATCGTTCACCTCCGGCGGATAACGCCTGCGGCTCATCCGCCCTACGGATTGCCTGATTACGATTAACCGATCACGAACAACGGCTGGCCGAACTCTACCGGCTGGCCGTTCTCCACCAGGATAGCCTTGATGACCCCGGTCTGATCCGCGTCGATTTCGTTGAGCAGCTTCATCGCCTCGATGATGCACAGAGTGTCGCCGCTGTTCACATTCTGGCCGACGTCCACGAAGGGCTTGGAGCCCGGCGAGGCGGAGCGGTAGAAGGTGCCGACCATCGGCGATTTCACCACATGGCCTTCAGGTGCGGCGGGTTTGGCGGGTTCCGCTGCCGGAGCGGCGGGTGGCGGTGCGGCAGGCGCGGCGGCGGGTTGCGGGGCAGCCGCATATATCTGCTGGGCGGCGGCGACGGTGCGTGTGATGCGGACGCGTTCTTCGCCTTCGCTGATCTCCAGTTCGGCAATGCCGGAACCTTCAACCAGCTCAATCAGTGTTTTGAGCTTGCGTAAATCCATGATGCCCTCCTTAAAACGCTAGTTTTTATAGTTCAGTTTTTGTAGTTCAGCGCGTATTGCACTGCTGATTCGTAACCCGCAGCGCCCAGGCCGCTGATGACGCCGATGGCGAGATCGGAGAAAAACGATTCCTTGCGGAACGCTTCCCGCGCGAACACGTTGGAAAGATGTACCTCGATAAACGGGATCGCCACCGCCGCCAGCGCGTCGCGCAAGGCTACGCTGGTATGGGTAAATGCCGCCGGATTAATGACGATGAACTGCGTGCCGTCGGCGCGCGCCTGCTGCACCCGTTCCACCAGCGCGGCTTCCGAGTTGCTCTGGAAGCAAAACAGGTTTGCGCCATTCGCGCCGGCTAATTTCATTAAACTTGCGTTAATTTCGTCTAACGTGACGCGCCCATACACATCCGGCTCGCGGCTGCCGAGCAGGTTCAGGTTGGGTCCGTGCAGTACAAGAATACTTTTCATGTGCGCAGTTTGCCGTAAATTGGGGCGAATTGTCTAGTAGTTTGACGAAGATAACCGAGAAGGGCTTAAATTCCGGCAGCTTGCAGCGATTGCAGAAAGCGCGCGGCATCCTGGTAGCCGGTCACGCGAAAATCGCCCAGTTCCTTGCCCTGTGCATCGAAAAACAGGATGGCGGGCGGGCCGTACAGGCCGAAGCGTTTGAGCAGGGCCTGGTCGGCTTCGCTGTTGGCGGTGACGTCCGCCTGCAGCAACAGCACCGGTTTGAGCTTGGCCTGTACGGCGGCATCGGCAAAGGTGAAGCGTTCCATTTCCTTGCAGGAGACGCACCAGTCGGCGTAGAAATCCAGCATGACTGTTTGTCCGCGCCCTTTGGCCTGGCCGCGCGCCTGGGCGATGCGCCGGTCGAGATCCGCGACATCCATGACGCGGGAGAATTGCAGCGTGGTGGGAGCCTGCGCTTCGGCGCGGCCGAGGTTGCCGAGCGGGCGCAGCAGGTCGCGCGCGCCGGACAGCGCGCCGACCAGATAAGCCACACCGAGCAGCAGGGCGATCAGGCCGATGCCCTTGAACAGCCTGTGCCAGCCGCCGGCGTTGTGCGGCAGGGTGTCCAGCGCGCGCAGGTAAATCCCGGAGAAGATCAGCAGCGCCGCCCACAGCAGCATCTGCACGCCGATCGGCAGCAGCGGCTGGACGATCCAGATCGCCAGGGCCAGCAGCATCACGCCAAAGATACTCTTCACCGCTTCCATCCACGCGCCGGCCCTGGGCAGCAAGACGCCTGCCGAGGTGCCGATCAGCAGCAGCGGCGCGCCCATGCCCAGCGCCAGCGCGAACAGGGCGACCCCGCCCAGCACGGCATCGTGCGTCTGGCCGATATACAGCAGCGCGCCGGCCAGCGGTGCGGCCACGCACGGCCCCATGATGATGGCGGACAATGCGCCCATCACGAACACGCCGGACAGGTGTCCGCCGTGCAGGCGATTGCTGGTGTCGGTCAGTTTGCTTTGCAACGCTGCCGGCAACTGAAACTCGTAAAACCCGAACATGGACAGCGACAGCAGCACGAACAGTGCGGAGAAACTGCCCAGCACCCAGGGCGTTTGCAGTGCGTTCGAAATCAGGCTGCCGGAAAACCCTGCGGCCACCCCGGCGGCGGCATAAGTGATCGCCATGCCCATCACATAAGCCAGCGACAGGATGAAGGCGTGCATCCGGGTGATCTTGTGGCCGCGCCCGACGATGATGCCGGACAGGATGGGGATCATCGGGAACACGCAGGGAGTCAGGGCGAGCAGCAGTCCCGCGCCAAAGAAGAAGGAAACGATCAGCCAGAAACTGCCGCCCTTGAAGAGTTGCGCGATCCTTGTGCCCTCATTCTGGGTGTTTCCGTTGTCCGGCAAGCCTGCCGAAGCCGGTGCGGCCGGCAGGGGCGTGATAGCCGAGGGCGGCGGCGCTTCGGTCAGCGCCGGGACGGACGGCGTGCGCTGGCCGGTTTTGGCATCCGGCAGATCAAGCGGTATCGCCTTTTTGATCGGCGGGTAGCATAGCCCCTCCTCGCTGCAACCCATATAGGTGGCGTTCAATGTCATGCCGGTGGCCGCATCGCGCGGGCGATCCAGGGTGATCTCGGCCTGGAACGAGCGATGGAACACTTCGGTGTTGCCGAAAGAGGGGTCTTGTTTCATTTCGCCCCTCGGCAGATTCACCGCCAAGATTTTGGCCGTGCCATCGCTGGCCTCGAACTTGATCTTGTCGCGGTATAGATAGTAGCCCGGCGTCACGTTGAAGCTGGCTTGCAGGGTATAAGCATCGCGCACCGTGACTTGCAGGGCGAAAGCCTGATCCGGCGGCAGGAAATTGGGCTGCTTGCTGCCGCCCAGGCGATCCAGCAAGCCTGCATTTGCGGCGGGAGCCATAAAACATAACAGCAGAAGCAATACAAAACGCATGGGTTATTCCTTGGGAGCGATGGTTTCCCGGCTTACCCAGTCCAGATAGGCGGGCAAACCGGCTGTTACAGGGACAGCGATGATTTCGGGAAGTTCGTAAGGATGCGCCGCGCGGATCAGTTGCTCAAGGCGCGGATAGGCGGCGCGCGTGGTTTTGATCAGCAGCGGCACTTCGGTGGCGGTCTCGATATTGCCCTGCCAGCGGTAAGTCGAGGTGCAGGGCGCAAGCTGGTTCACGCAGGCCGCAGCCCGCTCTTCAATCAGCCGCCGCGCCAGTTGCCCGGCGGCTTGCGTATCCGGCAGGTTGGTAATGACAAGTAAAACGTCGTCCATAATATTAAAAACGGCGATTAGCCACGGATATACACGGATTGCCACCGATAAAACAAAATATTGTGGAAGAATCCGCCATTCGCCCGGATGCAAGGATAGATAACGAATCGGTCCATTGATAATCTGTGTTCATCCGTGTAAATCCGTGGCTAAATTGCATGTTTATTTCGCGAAGCGCAGTCCCAGTTGCAGCAACTCGTCCCACACGTCGCCCTGGCGCAGGCCCTTGATGGTCTTGTCCAGCCGCGCGGCCTGAAGCATGGCGCGCTCGATATGCGGAAACTTCAGGCGCCGCGCCGCATGCTCGATCAGGGGCTGCCGGTCCTTGCGCACCCGCATGTCGCGCAGGGCGTTGCCGAGGTTGCCGCCGTGCTGCACCGCTTGCAGCACCTTGCCCAGCGTGCGGATATCTTCGCTGACCGCCCATAGCACCAGCACGGTGGCGGTGCCCTCGGCGCGCAGCCCGTCGAGGATGCGCGCGAAACGCGCCGCATTGCCGCTCAGCATGGCTTCGGAGAGCTTGAAAATATCGTAGCGCGCCACATCCATCACCGCATCATTGACCTGCTCGAACGACAGTTGCCCGGCCGGGAACAGCAGCGCGAGCTTCTGGATTTCCTGGAACGCCGCGAGCAGGTTGCCTTCGCAACGGTCGGCGAGAAATTCCAGCGTGGGCTCGTCGGCGGTCTGCTCCTGCCGCTTCATGCGCCCCGCTATCCAGCGCGGCAGCGCACCGCGCGGAATATCGTCGGCGGAAACCATCACGCCGTGCCGCTCCAGTGCGCCGAACCACTGGCTCTTCTGCGCGCTCCAGTCCAGCTTGGGCAGGGAGATCAGCGTCAGGATGTCCGGGCTCAGGTCGGCAACATAGTCCTGCAACGCCTGCCCGCCTTCCGTGCCGGGCTTGCCGGACGGGATGCGCAGGTCGATGATCTTGCGCTCGGCGAACAGCGACAGGCTTTGCGCGCTGTTGCGCAACTCGCCCCATTTGAAATGCTGTTCGGCGATGAAGGTCTCGCGCTCGCTGTAGCCGGCCGCGCGCGCCGCCGTGCGGATGCTGTCCGCCGCCTCGACCGCCAGCAGCAGCGCGTCGCCGTACACCACATACAGCGGCTTGAGGCCCGAGGCAAGGTGGCGCGGCAGGTCTTCGCTACTGATCGGCATGGGGTTATTGCGGCTGCGGTTTGGCGCGGCTCAGGCGGCGCACGATCTGCTGCACCATGTCGGAGCGCATGCTCTGGTAGAGCAAGGTTTCTTCGGCTTCCTTGGCGAGAACCTTGGTGTCGTCATAAACGTAGTCGCGGCGCAGCATGACTTCCTCGGCGGGGATCCAGTCCTGCCCCTTGAGGTCGTAAGCGCGCAGGGAGACGCGGTAGCGCAACTGGAATTCGTTCACGCGCCCGCTGCCGCCCAGCGTGAGAATTTGTTTCTCGGGAATCTCGCTGACGATGTTGAGCACCACATCGGCCTGTTCGGCCGTGCTCACCAGCTTCACCTTGTTGGCTTCCAGATTGCGGCGCAGGTCGGCGATGAAGGGCGTGCCGGAGTTGGCAGCATCCAGATATAAGGTATTGAACGGCATTCCCGCCTGTCCGCGCAGGTGGAAGCCGCAGGCAGTCAGCAGTAAAGACATTAACAATAATATAAGCAGACGCACAATTTCACCCCTACGCACCAATGCTACACAACAATGTTGACCAGGCGGCCCGGCACGACCACGATGTTCTTCGGTACCGCGCCCGCCAGTTGTTTCTCGACGGCAGGGTGAGCGAGCGCCAACTGTTCCAGCGTCGCTTTATCGGCGGTTTTTGCAACCGTCAGATTGCCGCGCAGCTTGCCGTTCACCTGGATCACGATTTCGATTTCATCCTGCACCAGTGCGCTCGGGTCGGCGCTGGGGAACGGCTGATCCAGCACGTCGCTGCCGGGGCGCAGTTCGGCCCACAAAGCTTGACAGAGATGCGGCACGATCGGGTTCAGCATCAGCGCGATGGCTTCCAGCACCTCCTGTGCCACAGTGCGCGCGATGGGCGTCTGTTCGTCGAACTTCGCCAGCGCGTTGAGCAGTTCCATGTTCGCCGCGATCGCGGTGTTGAAGGTCTTGCGCCGCCCCAAATCGTCGTCCACCTTGGCGATGGTCTGGTGCAGTTGCAGGCGCAGCGCTTTCGCCGCCGCACTTAGCTCGCCGCTGCGGTAGGCCGTTACGACGCCCTGTTCGACATGGTCATGGGTGGCCTTCCACACTCGCTTGAGAAAGCGGAACGCGCCTTCCACGCCGGAGTCCGACCATTCCAGCGACTGCTCCGGCGGCGCGGCGAACATCATGAACAGGCGCGCGGTATCGGCGCCGTATTCGTCGATGATGGCCTGCGGGTCGACGCCGTTGTTCTTCGACTTGGCCATTTTTTCGGTGCTGCCGATAAACACCGGCAGGCCGTCGGCTTTGAGCGTCGCGCCGACCGGGCGGCCGCGCTCGTCGGTTTTGACGTCCACCTCGGACGGGTTGAACCACTGCTTCCTGTCGTGGGCATCCTCGCGATAGAACGTCGGTGCGACCACCATGCCCTGGGTCAGCAGGTTCTGGAACGGTTCATCGCCCTGCACCAGCCCCTCGTCGCGCATCAGCTTGTGGAAGAAGCGCGCATACAGCAGGTGCAGGATCGCGTGCTCGATGCCGCCGATGTATTGATCCACCGGCAGCCAATGTTGTGCGGCTGTTTTATCCACCATGCCGGTGGTGCAATCCGGGCTGGCGTAGCGTGCGTAATACCAGGACGACTCGACGAAGGTGTCCATCGTGTCGGTCTCGCGTTTCGCCGCCTTGCCGCATTGCGGGCAGGGGGTCATATAGAATTCCGGCATCTTCGCCAGCGGCGAGCCCGCGCCGTCCGGCACCACGTTCTCGGGCAATACCACGGGCAGTTGCTCGTCCGGCACCGGCACATCGCCGCAGGTGAAACAATGGACGATCGGGATCGGGCAACCCCAATAGCGCTGCCGCGAAATGCCCCAGTCGCGCAGGCGGAACTGGCTGCGCTTCTTGCCGAGTCCATGGGCCTGCAGGTAGGCGGAAATCGCGTCGAATGCCTCCTGGAATTCCATGCCGTTATATTGTATGGAGCAGACCAGCGTCCCCTGTTCCGTGTACGGAGATTCAAGCTGCAGTTGCGCGGCAAACTCCTGGACTGCTTCAATAAGGGCTTCCGATGGAACATCCAGATCCATCAGCATATTGCTCAGATAGGCAATCATCCCCATCGAGTCGAGGTCTTCCTCGCTTATTTCATGCCCATCCGCTTTGAACTGCGCCGCAAATTTTTTCCATTTACCCAGTAATTCCGCGCTGGCGATGACATGCTTGACGGGCAAATCAAATTTTGTCGCGAATTCAAAATCCCGTTCGTCGTGCGCCGGAACCGCCATCACCGCGCCTTCGCCGTAGCTCATCAGCACGTAATTGGCGATCCATACCGGCAGCTTCTCGCCGGTGACCGGATGCCTGACGAACAGGCCGGTATCCATACCCTTCTTTTCCATGGTCGCCACTTCGGCCTCGGCAGTACCGCCGCGCTTGCACTCGTCAATAAAGTCGGAAAGTTCATGTTTTTCCGACATCTTCGACGCGCGCATTGCCAGCGGATGCTCCGCCGCCACCGCCACATAAGTTACACCCATCAGCGTATCCGGGCGGGTGGTATAGACCTTGAGCATTCCGCTCGAGCCCATGGTTTCCTGATCGTAGGGAAAATATATTTCGCAACCGTGGCTCTTGCCGATCCAGTTGGCCTGCATGGTCTTGACCTGCTCAGGCCAGCCATCCAGCGTGTCCAGTCCTTGCAGCAGCTCATCGGCATATTCGGTGATGCGGAAGAAGTACATCGGGATGTCGCGCTTTTCCACCGGTGCGCCGGAGCGCCAGCCGCATCCGTCGATGACCTGCTCGTTGGCCAGCACGGTCTGGTCGACCGGGTCCCAGTTCACCGAGGCGGTCTTCTTGTAGATGATGCCTTTTTTGAACAGGCGGGTGAACAGCCATTGTTCCCAGCGGTAATACTCGGGCGTGCAGGTGGTCACTTCGCGCGACCAGTCAATGCCCAGACCGAGGCTCTTCAACTGCTTGCGCATGTAATCGATATTGGCGTAAGTCCACGCGGCGGGCGGCACGTTATTGGCCAGCGCGGCGTTTTCGGCGGGCAGGCCGAACGCGTCCCAGCCCATCGGCTGCATCACGTTGTAGCCCTTCATGCGGTGGTAGCGCGACAGCACGTCGCCGATGGTGTAGTTGCGCACATGCCCCATATGCAGCTTGCCGGACGGATAAGGGAACATCGACAGGCAGTAATACTTGGGCTTGTCGGATTGCGGCTTGTCAGATGGTTCGGTGGCGCGGAATGCCTGACGGTCTTCCCAGTGTTGCTGCGCTTGTTGTTCGATGGAGGCAGGCTGGTAGTTTGGTTGCATGATTTTACGGGTGGAGGCCTGGATTTTTGGATGCGGCATTATAGCGATATCGCCTTTGCCGTGCTCGGGTTAGCCAAGCGCTGGAAAAACTTTGGAAACGATGCCGAAGGAAAGAGGAAGGGTGGCGGAAACGAAGCACAGTCGCCGCCGGGAGCGTGGCTCGACGAGAGTGTAAACGGGGAATTCAAGGCGGTTTGTGACATGCTGGAGGCAAGTGCAGGTAGTGGTGCAGGGGGCTTTGTTATAAAATCGCGGTCATCCAAGAATTTTTATATTGTCCCAGGAGAAATCACCATGTCGCGCAAGCACCCCGTCATTGCTGTCACCGGATCTTCCGGCGCAGGCACTTCCACCGTCAAACGCGCTTTCGAAAACATTTTCCGCCGCGAGAAGATTGCCGCAGCCATCATCGAAGGCGACAGCCTGCACAGCCTGGACCGCATGGCGTTCCGCGCCGCCGTCGCCGAAGCCGCGAAGGCGGGCGACTTTTCGTTCAGCCACTTCGGCCCGGAAGCCAACCACTTCGACAAGATCGAGGAAACGTTCAAGGTCTATGGCGAAACCGGCACATCCCGGCGCCGCTACTACGTGCACAGCGAAGATGAGGCAGTCTTGCACAACAAACACTTCGGCCTGACCGACCTGAAGCCGGGCCAATTTACCCCATGGGAAGACATCGAGGCGAATTCCGACCTGCTGTTTTACGAAGGCCTGCACGGCCTGGCAACGGACGGCGATATCGATGCGGGCAAATACGTGGATTTGGGCATCGGCGTGGTGCCGGTGGTCAATCTGGAGTGGATCCAGAAGATCCACCGCGACAAGGAAGAGCGCGGCTATTCGGCGGAAGCGACCGTGGACACCATCCTGCGCCGCATGCCGGACTACGTCAAATACGTCACCCCGCAGTTCTCGCGCACCCACATCAACTTTCAGCGCGTCGCGACGGTGGACACCTCCAACCCGTTCGTCGCGCGCGACATCCCCACGCTGGATGAAAGCTTCGTGGTGATTCGCTTCAATAAACATATCCTCCAATCCGACTATATTGATCTTCGTTACTACCTCAGCATGGTCCACGACTCCTTCATGTCGCGCCCCAATACCCTGGTGGTGCCTGGCGGCAAGATGAGTTTTGCGATGGAACTCATCCTGACCCCGATCCTGCACGAGATGATCGAGAAGAAGAAACTGTAAATCCCGGCGGCTGCAACGACGGGGAATCGGGCCAACCGGTTCCCCGTTTTCGTTTGTTGATGCGGCAAGGCGGCACAGCGCTATCCTGTGGGATAATTGCGCCATGAATTCCTCCCTGCTTTCCGGCCTCAATCCCGAACAACGACTAGCCGTCACCCTGCCCGCCCAATCCGCGCTGATCCTTGCCGGGGCGGGCAGCGGCAAGACGCGGGTGCTGACCACGCGCATCGCGTATCTCATCAGCACCGGGGCGGTCAGCCCGCACGGCATCCTGGCGGTGACCTTCACCAACAAGGCGGCGAAGGAGATGGTCACGCGCCTGACGGCGATGCTGCCGATCAACATGCGCGGCATGTGGATCGGCACGTTCCACGGGCTGTGCAACCGCATGCTGCGCGCGCATCACCGCGAGGCGAACCTGCCGCAGACCTTCCAGATTCTCGACAGCGGCGACCAGTTGTCGGCGATCAAGCGCCTGATGAAGGCGATGAACGTCGACGATGAAAAATTTCCGCCGCGCGAGGTGCAGAGCTTCATCAGCTCCAGCAAGGAGCAGGGGTTGCGCGCGAGCGAGGTGGAAGCCTACGACCCCTACACGCGGCGCAAGGTGGAGATATTTGCCGAATACGATACGCAGTGCCAGCGCGAAGGGGTGGTGGATTTTTCCGAGCTGCTGTTGCGCTGCTACGAACTGCTGTCGCGCAACGCCGCATTGCGCGAGCATTATCAGGAACGCTTCAAGCACATCCTGGTGGACGAGTTTCAGGACACCAACAAGCTGCAATACCAATGGCTGAAATTGCTGGCGGGAAGCAACAACGCGCTGTTTGCGGTGGGCGACGACGACCAGTCGATCTATGCGTTTCGCGGCGCGAACGTCGGCAATATGCAGGCGCTGGCGCGCGATTTCCACGTCGAGAACGTCATCAAACTGGAGCAGAATTACCGCTCGCACGGCAATATCCTCGAAGCGGCCAATGTGCTGATCAGCAACAACCGCAACCGCCTCGGCAAGAACCTGTGGACTTCGGAGAACGGCGGCGAGCAGTTGCGCGTGTACGAGGCGGCGACCGATGTGGACGAAGCGGCGTTCATCGTCGACGAAATCAAACAGCTGAAATCCGAGGGGATTAATCTCAGGGAGATCGCGCTGCTGTACCGCTCCAACGCGCAGTCGCGCGTGCTCGAACATGCGCTGGTGTCCGCCGGATTGTCGTATCGCGTATACGGCGGGCTGCGCTTCTTCGAGCGGCAGGAGATCAAGCATGCGCTGGCCTACCTGCGCCTGATGGAAAACACCGACGACGACAACGCGCTGCTGCGCATCATCAATTTCCCGACGCGCGGCATCGGCGCGCGCAGCATCGAGCAGTTGCAGGAAGCGGCGAAGATGAATTCGACCACGCTATGGGACGCGGCGGCGCGCGCGGGCGGCAAGGTTTCGGCATTCGTCGCGCTGATCGAATCGCTGCGCGGCGCGACGCGCGAACTCCCGCTCCCCGAAATCATGGAGCATGTGTTGCATCACAGCGGGCTGGCCGCGCACTACCAGAGCGAAACCGGAGTGAAGAAACGCGAGGCCGAGGAGCGGCTGGAAAACCTCAATGAGCTGGTCAACGCGGCGACGCTGTTCGTGCATGAGAACGAGGACGACAGCCTGACCTCATTTCTGACCCACGCCTCGCTGGAAGCGGGCGAGCATCAGGCGGGCGACCAGGACGACGCATTGCACCTGATGACGGTGCATTCCGCCAAAGGGCTGGAGTTTCACACCGTGTTCATCACCGGGCTGGAAGAAGGCCTGTTTCCGCACCAGAACAGCCAGCGCGAAGACGGCGGGCTGGATGAAGAGCGCCGCCTGATGTATGTCGCGATCACCCGCGCGCGGCGCAGGCTGTACCTGAGCTTCGCGCAGAGCCGCATGCTGCACGGCCAGGTGAGTTACGGCATGGCGTCGAGTTTTTTGCGCGAATTGCCGGAGGGATTGTTGCATTGGCTGACGCCGAGATTCAGTGCACGGAAAACATTTGATTCATTTGTTCCTTCGCCGACCCTCTCCCGCGCTGACGCGCACCCCTCTCCCGCAAGCGGGAGAGGGGCTGGGGGTGAGGGGTTATGGCGCATCGGCCAGCGCGTGTTCCACCAGAAGTTCGGCGAGGGGGTCATTACCGGCGTGGAGGGCAGCGGCGCGGATGCGCGCGTGCAGGTCAATTTCAAGCGTGCGGGCAGCAAATGGCTGGCGCTGGAATATGCGAAGCTTACCGCCGTTTGACGGAAAACTCTCGCAGACGGCGCCATTCACCTGTTTGCCGTATTAAAAAACCTGAAACTTCCAAAGCCGGCTAGGCCGAAATATATATGCATTTCGGCATATTGACGAACGACGGGGTTATTGTGACACTGCGCGTCGAGTTGGGTGAATGGAATTGGTGGAGTGGGAGTTTGGGAATCTTGAAAACAGTGTGTGCTTGGCACCTGTTATCTAGGTTTTTATCTATTTTGGAAGGATAAGGGAAACCTATGGCCCTTCGTTTCGACAAGCTTGTCAGTGCCATCTCTCGCGCAGCCTTGGAGGCGCAAAACCATATCCAAAGAGCGCACATTGGCGACCTTCACAACTATTTCGATAGTGAGGGCAAGCCGATCTTTGTCAAATTAAGCATCCCCCGGAGGAACCATGAAACAGGCCGCGATGAGTTCATGGAAGTTAACGTACCTCTAATCACTTTGGTCAGTCCCAGCCAGATGTCGATAAAGGAAATGCAGGTAACGATGCAGATTGATCTCAGCGCTTTGGATGATGATACCCCCCAGTCAAAGGAAACGCGGAGGCAGGCCAAGTACAAGTGGACGCATGCCGAGCAAGAAGCGCCTCTCGCCGCAGCTACGGCAGTGGGGAAGCCGGGCGCAGGCAACACGGCCCAAATCACCCTAAGGATCGCAGCCGAAGAAACTTCGGAAGGGCTGGCGAGGCTTTTGGTTCATCTCAATAAATCTTTATAACCCGCAACTAAAAGGAGGGCTCAATCATGTCAGTAATGGGAAATGAATTCAGCGGATTGCCGATTGCGGAACTGATCGGTGGACCACTTAAAGCAGCGTGCGATGCGCAGGTCCGCCTGGCAAAAGCCACGGCGGATTTCATCAACACGGTCGGGTTCAATCCGGTGCTAGATGCCAATAACAATCCGACGGGGAAACTTGAGCCGAGGCAGGTGGATTTCTCCTTCTGGAAACCACTGCCAATCGTTCCAATTGTAAATATAACAGGAGTGGCTGTCACAAATGCCGGTTCGGGATACACTTCAGCTACCACCGTAAATTTGGGTGGGGGCGGAGGCACTGGTGCTAGCGCTACCGCAACCATATCGGGCGGCAAAGTGACAGGGGTGACAATCACTGGTGGCGCCGGTTATACCTCGGCTCCCACGATTTCCTTCTCCGATAGTGGTGGTGGTACTGGCGCCACCGCCGTAGCCCTTGCCTCGCCGGATACAACACAAAACAGCGTTGCCCAAGTCCAGAAAGTTGTCTTGTCCGTTCCATTCCTCGCCATCGTCAATACCCCGGCCCTGATGGTGAAAACGGTCGATATCTCCTTCGACATGGAGGTCAAATCATCCGAATCGCATAAGGACGAATCGAGCATGGAAGCTGGCTTGGATGCCTCGGCCAAGGCGGGTTGGGGTCCGTTCAGTGTAGAGGTCAAGATACATGGGGCGGTCGCAAGCAAGCAGGAGAACACCCGCAGCACCGATCGGTCGGCCAAATACCATGTGCAGGTGCAGGCGCGCGATGACGGCATGCCCGAAGGGCTTTCTCGCGTGCTCGATATTCTGCAAAAGGCCATTGCGCCGGTCAGCACAGGCCCGGCGGTTACCCTGGCAAGTGCAAAAATCGCCCAAAAAGTTCTCACCTAGGTCATGCTCGATATTTCGGAAGTAGGCTATGTGAAGCGGGTAGTTATCGGGAGCAACAATCCCACCAACATGCAAAGCGAGGAGCAAGTCGCCGCTTCCATGAACCTTCTGAACCGCTGCCTTACCGATACGCCGAAGGGGAGGATACTGGGCATCGAGAAGAGCTTCAGCATCTTGCAGGTCGGTGAACATAACGTTGTACTGCAATGGTTGACGTACCATATTGGCTTCGCCAGACCCCCCTATTGGCTTGAAGAAGAGGGCGCGCAAAACCAGCCGGGGAACAATGGCTGACACAAAATACGCGCCTGACCCCGTTGCTGCGGAGGAGGTGTTGCGGGTGCTGGCGGAAGCATTTTTCGCGGCCCGGAAGAGCCTTACCCAGAGGGAGCAGGAATTGACCGAAGGGTACGGGGAATACGCCAGTGAGGGTTTCTCGCTCAGGGAAAACCGTTTGATCATGGCATCCGGCAAGGCGGCGGATGACCCGGACTTGATCCCCACGCTGGGAATGACACCACTACACAAACACCGGTTGACGGAACTGGCAGCTGAATTCGCGCTGGTGGGAGAACCGCCACACGCAGCCTTCGTGAGGATCTCGGAAAATGCGGACTGTATTCTTGCCGAGATCCATGTGGATGGAAAGATCGTAATGCAGCGAGAACTTTCGGAAACATTAAGGAAAGCCCGCAAGTGAAAATAGCTGGTGGAACGATTTTCAGTACCGGGGAGTGGCGATGAAGACGCTAAAGAACGGAAGCCGCAGCTTCGAAGTTGAATTCTTGCAACGCCTTTTGAATAAAGCGGCGGACCGGGATGGCGCGCGTGGTGTGCGACTACTGGAAGATGGCGTATTCGGGCCGAAAACTGAGATGGCTCTCCGCGCCTTTCAAGGCCGCCACAGGCCGCTTGTCATTGACGGTATCGCGGGAAGCCAAACATGGAAAGAACTGGGGCTTCGCTTTGAAAAGGAGCATGCAAAGGTCATTCTTTTCGGCCAACCTAGCGATCACAGTTGCTGGGCAGCGGCCGCCACCATGATCTTGGGAAATGAAAGCGTTGGGCCGGGCGGCGCAAGACTCGCGCCTTCAGGCGGCCTTCCGGTCAACATTGAGAATTATCGGGCGTTTGCCGACAGTCTTGGATGGAGGATGCTTGGCAGTTCACCGTCAGTGATGGAAATGGTCAACTTGATTCAAAGCACTCCGGCCTGGATTAGCGGAGGCGGCGCCGGGTGGGCGCATGCGGTCGTTGTGAGCGGCGTGTATAGCGACGGCGACGGAAGCGGAACCGGCACGATGTTCCGCATCCACGACCCGTGGCCGATGGGAAAGGGAATGATCTACGGAACGTTTGCCGTTCCTTTCACCATGCTGGCGGCTGATAGCAAAACGCGGGTCAACACCTCCCTCGACTTCGTACTAGTGCCGAGATAGGTGGCAAACACGGTATCCCAGCCCCATTGCCAGCGCGTGTTCCACCAGAAGTTCGGCGAGGGGGTTATTACCGGCGTGGAGGGCAGCGGCGCGGATGCGCGCGTGCAGGTCAATTTCAAGCGTGCGGGCAGCAAATGGCTGGCGCTGGAATATGCGAAGCTGACGGCGGTGTAGATTAGTCGCAGTGCAGCAATACCCAACGAGGGCATGAAAAATGCCAATGGCAGGCGGTGGTGTTCGTCGAGCAGAGAGTAATTAGCTCGGTTGGGCGGTCTGGATTTCTCCGGCAAAGGGGAAGATGTTGCGGTAGCTGACGTAGAGCGAAGTGAAGCCGAGCGGTAGCAATATGATCAAGCCGATGTTGAACGGCAGCATGCTGAGCAACAGCGCGATGACTTGCATGATGAGGCTGTACACGGTGTACGGCATGAGATTGCGCAAGGTACCGGACAGGCTGGCGCGTAGCGCGGTAAATGGCGGCGCATCGTTGAAGAACACCAGCATCGGCGCGTATTGCAGCGCCAGCATCAGTATGATCACCAGCGTGAAACCGACTAGCAGGCTGAGTGCCACGCCCGATCCCGCGGCCCACATGGCTTCTGCCAGCAGTTGAGGATCACTGGTGGACTGAAAGCTTTCCAGCAGCTTGGTGAGTGCTTCACCGCCGATGAATACCATTGCGATGGAGGCGACGAGAATGCCCAGCATGGCGAAGCAACCCAACGCGACCAGGCGTGCCGCGTGTTTCTGGAAGCCTTCGAACAGGTGCGTCAGTTCGATTTCCTCATCTTCTTCCAGCGCGCGGCAGACGCGCATGTAGCCGGCCACAAGTACCGGCATCAACAGTACGGCGAGCAGCGGGCCGAGCAGCGGAACCTTGAGCGCGGCGAACATGGCCAGTGCGCCGACCAGCGCGAAAGTGACGGACATCAGCGGGTTGCGCATGATGAGTTGGTATCCTTGCTTCACCCAGATCCAGCCGCGCGCGGCGTTCAGTTTGCGTATCTCCATGTCGTCCTCGCTTATAGCCAAACGGCTCGCGCCGTTGCGATGTGATTTTTCAGTATCCGCTCGAAGTGGCGCGGGTCATGCGCATGGATCAGTTCGCCGTCGCGCGGCAGGTGCATGTCAAACAGGCGTGACAGCCAGAAACGCAACGCGGCGACGCGCAACATCAGCAGCCAGGCCTCGTGTTCGCCGTCCAGCAGCGGGCGCACCGCGTGGTAGGCGCGCAGAAAAGCCTGAGCGCGCGCCGCGTCCAGCGAGCCATCGGCATCCATGCACCAGTCGTTCACGGTGATCGCCACGTCATAGAGCAGCGCATCGCTGCACGCGAAATAAAAATCGATCAGCCCGCCGACGCGGTTTTCTTCCAGCAGCACATTGTCGCGGAACAGGTCGGCGTGGATCACGCCCTGCGGCAGCGCCGCCGAGTTGTGCCGCGCGTGCAGCGCAACCTCGCTGTCCAGCAATTCGGCCTGCTCCGCATCGAGGAACGGGCGCACCTGCGGCGCGGTCGCCGTGCGCCATGCCGCGCCGCGCGGGTTGGGCATGATCTGGCTGAAGCTCTGCCCGGCGATATGCATCTGCCCGAGCATCGCGCCGATCGCGGCACATTGCGCGATGTTCGGTGCGGTGGTGGACTTGCCGCTCAGGCGGCTGACGATGCAGGCGGGCTTGCCGTTAAGCTCACCCAGAAACTGGTTGCGCCGGTTCGCCACCGGGCAGGGGCAGGGGATGCCGTGGCGCGCGAGGTGCGCCATCAGATTCAGATAGAACGGCAGCTCGTCGGCGGTGAGTTTCTCGAACAGCGTGAGCACGAAGCGGCCGTTGCTGGTGGTCACGAAGTAATTGGTGTTCTCGATGCCGGATGCGATGGCCTGCAATTCCAGCAATTGGCCCAGGGAATAATCGCCCAGCCAGGCGGTCAGTTCCGCCTCCGAGACGCTGGTAAAAACGGCCATGTTTTAGAATTTATGAATGATCCAGCGCGGCACGCGCAGGCCGGAATCGAGGCTTTCCTGCCGCGAAAATTTGCCGTCGCCCCGGTCATCCACCAGATAGTAAGGCACGCCATGCTTCGGCGTGATCTTGATCATGTACAGCCTGCCGTTTGCGCGATATTCCTCGACGGTCTGTTCGGCCTGCTTGGTGATGGTCACTTCCGGTTCGCCGGCGGCATCCGGTGCGGCATCGAAGGCGGGCGGTGGCGGCAGCGGTTCGAGGTTATCGGGAACCGGTTTCTGGGCGTAGGCGGTGACGGAGAAACAGCCCAGCAGCAATAAGGACAGGAAGCGCATCGCAGTAGCCTCGATGAATTGGAATGGGCGCATTTTAGCCGATGTAGGGAGGGACTGTGCGGCCATGTGGTAATCAGGGAGCCCGGGTTTATCTTGTTACCGCCTGCCACGCCTCAAGTTTGCGCCCGTAGGAAATGGATGCGTTCGCCGGGCTGGTGGACGGCAGGCGCAGGTACTCGATGGATTCGATTCCGGTGACGGGCCGCACATGCCTGCGGTAACACTCCTCGGCCTTGGCGCCATTGAAAAAGACGCGGGTGATTTTTGGATGGCATCGGAAGAACGCCGCAAAATCGTTCGGAGCGAGCGATTCGTGATCGATATTGGAGTCCAGGCTGCCTTTGCGGCGGCATGACCGGAGCACGTCCCACAGCGCGATCCTGGCCGACTTCAGCGTCTGGGTTCTTTGTTCGTAAGGCGAAGCCGGATCGGTGCCGAGCAGTTCGCCCATGATGCGCCAGAACAGGTTCTGGGGATGCGCGTAGTACTGGCCCGCCCGGAGCGAAGCCTCGCCAGGCATGCTGCCCAGGATGAGGGTTTTGGCGTCCGCATCTTCGATGGGCGCGAAACTTTGTACGTGCCGCATGAACCGGAAAAATCCTACAAGTAAAGCTGCCGCTCGCGCTCCGCTTCCGAAGGTTCGAAGCCGCGCGTTTCGTAGTGTTTGAAAATCGCGCTGACCACCGCTCCGGGTTCGTCTATCACCTGGACCAGGTTCATGTCTTCCGGGCTGATGACTTTTTCTTCCAGCAAGGTGGTGCGAAACCATTCGATCATGCCGCCCCAGAACTGGCTGCCGACCAGGATGATCGGCATTTTGCGCGTCTTGCCGGTCTGCACCAGCGTCAAGGCTTCCATCAGTTCGTCCAGCGTGCCGAAGCCGCCGGGCATCACCACATAGGCGCTGGCGAATTTCACGAACATCACTTTGCGCGCGAAGAAATGCTGGAAGGTCTGGCTGATGTTCTGGTAGAGATTGCCGACCTGCTCGTGCGGCAACTGGATGTTCAGCCCGACGCTGGGCGATTTGCCGTAAAACGCGCCCTTGTTGGCGGCCTCCATGATGCCGGGGCCGCCGCCGGAGATGACCGAAAATCCGGCATCGGAAAGCAGTCGCGCGATTTCCTCGGTGAGCTTGTAATAGGGCTGCCCGGGCTTGGTGCGCGCGCTTCCGAAGATGCTGACCGCGGGATGGATGTGGTTAAGCCGTTCAGTGGCGGAGACGAACTCTGACATAATGCCGAACACGCGCCAGGCCTCCTTGGAATTCCATGATTCCGGCAATGCGGAGGCGGGCAGTTTGGACGGTATGTTCATGTAATTACCTTTAGAAAATGAAAACGAACGAAGTGAGTTTCACTAAAACGAACGAAATGTATCTCGCCAAAACATTGCTCCTGGTGGACGGCTCATCCTTCCTGTACCGCGCGTTCCATGCGATGCCCGATTTGCGCAACCGCCACGGCGAACCGACCGGCGCGATCTACGGCGTGCTCAACATGCTGCGCAAGTTGCGCCACGATTACCCGGCAGATTATAGCCTGTGCGTATTTGACGCAAAAGGTAAAACCTTCCGCGACGACTGGTATCCCGAATATAAGGCGCACCGCCCGGCGATGCCGGACGATCTCGCGCGGCAGATCGAACCGCTGCACCAGGCCATCGCCGCGTCCGGCTGGAACCTGCTGATGCTGGAAGGCGTGGAGGCGGACGACGTGATCGGCACGCTCGCGCAGCAGGCAGCAAGGGACGGCGTGCGCTGCATCGTCGCGACCGGAGACAAAGACCTCGCGCAACTGGTGAACGAGCATGTGACGCTGATCAACACCATGAACAACGAAACGCTGGATATCGCGGGCGTAAACGCCAAATTCGGCGTGCCGCCGGAGCGCATCCTGGATTATCTGACCTTGACCGGCGACGCAGTGGACAACGTGCCGGGCGTGGAAAAAGTCGGCCCCAAGACGGCGGTGAAGTGGCTCGCCCAGTACGGCACGCTGGACAACCTGATGCAGCATGCCGGTGAGGTCGGTGGCGTGGTCGGCGAGAACCTGCGCCGCGCGCTGGACTGGCTGCCGCAGGCGCGCCGCCTGCTCACCGTGAAATGCGATGTAACGCTGCCGCAACCGTACAGCGGGCTGGCCGCGCCTGCGCCGGGCATGGAACAACTGCGCAGCCTGTATGAGCGCTTCGAGTTCAAGTCGTGGCTGCGCGAGCTTTCTACCTCCTCCTCATTGCAGGGGGAGGCTCGGCCTGTCCTGAGCACGTCGAAGGAGGGAGAGGGAAGAAATTTTGCCACTAATGATTTATTCGGCGACGAACCCACCCGCACCGACGGCGCGCACTACGAAACTATCCTCACCGACGCCCAGCTCGACGCCTGGCTGGAAAAACTGCTCGCCGCCGAACTGGCCTGCGTGGATACCGAGACTACCGGCCTCGACGTGATGAACGCGCAACTGGTCGGCATCTCGTTCGCGATCATCCCGCACCACGCCGCCTACCTGCCGCTGGCGCATATTTTTCCCGGCGCGCCGGACCAGCTCGGGCGCGACCACGCTTTGAAAAAACTCAAGCCGTGGCTGGAAAGTTCGCGGCACCATAAGCTCGGGCAGAACCTCAAATACGACCTGCACATCTTCGCCAACCACGGCATCGCACTTTCCGGGATACACGACGATACGCTGCTGCAATCCTACGTGCTGGAAAGCCACAAGCCGCACGACATGGACAACCTCGCGCTGCGCCATCTGAATATCAAAACCATCAGCTACGCCGAGGTGGTCGGAAAGGGCGCAAAACAGATTTGTTTCGACCAGGTCGATCTCGACACCGCCACGCGCTATGCCGCCGAGGATGCCGACATCACGCTGCAACTGCACCATGCGCTTGCGCCGCAGATTGCGGTGCAGAGCGGGTTGCAGCATGTGTACCGCGACATCGAAATGCCGAGCATGCAGGTGCTCTACCAGATGGAACGCAACGGCGTGCTGCTCGACTGCGACTTGCTGAAAATCCAGAGCCGCGAGCTGGGCGAAAAGCTGATCGCGCTAGAGGCCCGTGCGCATGAGGCCGCCGGGCAGCCGTTCAACCTGAATTCGCCCAAGCAGCTCAGGGAAATCCTGTTCGACAAACTGCAATTGCCGGTCAAGAAAAAGACGCCCAGCGGCGATCCGTCCACCGACGAAGAGGTATTGCAGGAGCTCGCGCTCGATTACCCGCTGCCGAAGATTCTGCTCGACTACCGCGGCATGGCGAAACTCAAATCCACCTACACCGACAAGCTGCCGCAGATGGTGGACCGCCAAACCGGGCGCGTGCATACCAGCTATTCGCAGGCGGTCGCGGTCACGGGGCGGCTCGCCTCCAGCGACCCCAACCTGCAGAATATCCCGGTGCGCACCGCCGAAGGCCGGCGCATCCGCGAGGCGTTCATCGCGCCGCCGGGCGGCCGCATCGTGTCGGCCGACTATTCGCAGATTGAGCTGCGCATCATGGCGCACCTGTCCGGCGATGCCGGCCTGCTGCAAGCCTTTGCCAACAACGAGGACATCCACCGCGCCACCGCCGCCGAGATCTTCATGGTCGCGCCCGCCGACGTATCCAGCGAGCAGCGCCGCTACGCCAAGGTCATCAACTTCGGCCTGATCTACGGCATGTCCTCGTTCGGCCTCGCCAAGCAGCTCGGCATCGAACGCGGTGCCGCGCAGGCCTACATCGACCGCTACTTCGCGCGCTACCCCGGCGTCGCCGACTACATGCAGCGCACCCGCGACCAGGCCAAACAACAGGGCTTCGTCGAGACCGTATTCGGTCGCCGCCTGTGGCTGCCGGAGATCAACGCCAGCAACGGCATGAAGCGCCAGGGCGCCGAACGCGCCGCGATCAACGCGCCGATGCAGGGCACCGCCGCCGACCTGATCAAACTCGCGATGATCAAGGTGCAGCACTGGCTGGAAACCGAAAAACTGCACAGCCTCCTGATCATGCAGGTGCACGATGAACTGGTGCTCGAAGTGCCGGAGGATGAACTGCCGCATGTGAAAGAAAAGCTGCGCGACCTGATGTGCCATGTCGCCGAACTCAAGGTGCCGCTGGAGGTGGGACTGGGCGAAGGTACGAACTGGGAAGCGGCGCACTAAGATTTGTAGATGGATGCATCATGGCGTTTCAAATGTGAGAATGTATTTATTGCGAGCCCCATTGATTGAGGTTAGGGAGAGTTATGTTGGATACATATAGATGTCGTACTTGTGCGTATAGCATGGCCCATACCGACAAATCATGGGAAAAAGCCATCGAAACAGGGAAGTGTCCAAGATGCCAAATAATCCTTAGCGACTTTCCACCGCCAAGAACCGAGCAAGAAAAGCAGGAAAGAGAGTTGCGTAACTTGGACGAACGTCGGAAATCACCTTATTCCCTTTGGCTCATAGTTGCGTCCATAGCGTTTTTGATCGGACTTTTTACAGGTAAAGTTCTTGTTATCGGACGAAATGGGGGAGGGATAACTTCCTTTTCGGAATACCCAATTGAGTATTTATTTGCCATGTTGATCTACGGGATATTTTTTATCATGACCGTTCGTGATGTATGGCGTCGACGTCATCTAAGGCAGCTCTTGCACGGGCATTTGCCGAAGAGCAAGTAAATTAATGCTCTGATTTAAGCAAGGTAGCCCGGATGGAATGAAATGGAATCCGGGGTCGCGAATTTCGTGTGCGCTCCCGGATTGCGCTACGCTGCATCCGGGCTACGGTTACTACACCCCTAGCCTCACCCGCAACTCATCATACACATCTTCCCTTGTCGCCACCGACAAGATGGTCAGCAGGCGTTTGGTGTCGTTGACGTGGTAGATCAGGCGGTATTGCGGCGTGGTGATTTTTATCTTGTAGCAGTCTGGCAGTTCGCGCAGCGCATCTTTTGCCACACGCGGATATTTGAGGCGTTCGCTGGCGAGTTTTTCCCTGAAGCGGCGCTTGATGCTGCCATCCAGTTTCGCCTATTCCTTTTCGGCGTCAGGATGGATGGCGATTCATAACTCATCCAGCTTGACCTTGCGCGCCTTGCCCAGCGTTGCCATGCGGCTCTTCGCGCGATCCTCGGCGATGCGGTCGGCGATGGAATCCAGCATGGCTTCCATCATCCGGGGCGAAATGATGTAACCGGCAGGCTTGTTGTGGTTGAGGATGGCGACGGCCTGATCTTCGTCTTCCGCCCGCTTGAGGATGCGCGTGGGCGATTCGCGCAGTTCGGTGACGCCGATGGTGATTCCTGCATGAATAGCGTTCATGATTCTGTTCTGAAAAATGTACGTTTCAAGTATGCGGTTTTGCGGGTTGCGGGGCAACGATTTTTTCGGCATCCTGAAAACAGTGGCATCGTTCGTTTCCGAATAAGGAGAATGCAATGCGCTTTTCCGTTGCCGGTACTTTCGCCTTCCTGTTGCTCCTCGCTGCCAATGCCGCCTTTGGACGTGATCTGCCGCTGGACAGGATCAAGCTGCCGCCCGGTTTTAAAATCTCCCTCTATGCCGACGACGTGCCGGGCGCGCGCTCGATGGCGCTGAGCCCGGACGGCACGCTGTTCGTCGGCACGCGCGGCTCCAAAATCTATGCGCTGCCCAATCGCAAGCTCGGCAAGCGGGCGGACGAGGTGATCGTTCTTGCCGGCGATCTCGACACGCCGAACGGCGTGGCGTTCCGCGACGGTGCGCTGTATGTGGCGGAGGTGAACCGCATCCTGCGCTTCGACGGCATCGAGTCGCGCCTGCGCAATCCGCCCAAGCCAGTGGTGGTGAATAGCAGCTTTCCCACCGACACTCGCCACGGCTGGAAATTCATCCGCTTCGGCCCGGACGGGCTGCTGTATGTGCCGGTGGGCGCGCCGTGCAATATCTGCGAACCCGATCCGGCGCGCTATGCCGCGATCTTTCGCATGAAGCCAGACGGCTCGACACTCGAACAATATGCGCGCGGCGTGCGCAACACGGTGGGCTTCGACTGGCATCCCGACACCAACGAGCTGTGGTTCACCGACAACGGGCGCGACTGGTTCGGCAACAACATGCCGCCGGACGAGCTCAACCACGCGCCGCGTCCCGGCATGCATTTCGGCTATCCCTATTGTCACGGCAAGGCCATTGCCGACGACGAATTTGGCGGCAGGCGCGCCTGCGGCGAATTCATCCCGGCTGCGATGGAGCTCGGCCCGCATGTGGCGTCGCTGGGGATGCGCTTCTATACCGGCAGCATGTTTCCGGAAAATTACCGCAAGCAGATATTCATCGCCGAACACGGCTCGTGGAACCGCCTGCCGCCCATCGGTTACCGCATCACGCTGGTGCGGCTGAACAACGGCAAGGCGGCGAGCTATGAGGTGTTCGCGGAAGGCTGGCTGGGAGGGCTGACCGCGTGGGGCCGCCCGGTGGATGTGCAGGTGATGCCGGACGGCGCGCTGCTGGTATCGGACGACAAGGCGGGGGTGATCTACCGTATCGGCTACGGCGAATAGCCGGTCAGGAAGTTCCGTGGGGCGCGATAATGCTCTCCTGAGCTAACGGGCATTGCGCCGTATGTATTGATCACATCCGGCGCAATGCGCTTCGCCCTTCGACTGTGCTCAGGACAGGCTTATTGACGCCATACGCGGGTTATTAAAGTGATCTACCGGCTCCCTTACGGCGAATAGCCGGCCAGTTTTTTAGGAAGCCTTCAGCTGAACCAGTTCCCCTTCGCGGTTGAACGCGAGGTAGTTGCCGATCTTGCCGTCCTTGATGGACTGGACCATCGTTTTCAGCGGCTGTTCGGCTTCGTCGCTGCCCGTCGCAATTCCGGGTTTTCCGGACATGCAGGCCACAAACGCGATATCCCATTCCTTTCCCGTCTGGCGGGATTCCTCGACCAGGGCGGCAAAGCTGCTGCGCTCGCTTGCCAGTTTGTCGACACACATGACCGGCGTCAGGGTGCCGCCTTTCCGCGCCTTGAATTGTTCCTGCTGGTCTTTGGTGTGGTCGCCCGGCAACTCGGCCTGGGTGAAGACAAACAGCATGCGTTGCGGCTCAGCCTGCGCATTGGCGGCGTTCAGTAAGTCTTCGTAACTCGATATGTTCATGGCGTACAGGTCTTTCGATAACAAACAGCCGCGAATTATATTTCACTATTGCCGCATCGCCCAACTGCAAATGCGGTTTCTTCCATCCGGTGTGCTATTCCTCCAGTATTTGCAGGCTCACACCCAGGGTTTTCCACTGTTTTATTTCTTCCTGCAACGCGGTTTCGGTCAGGGGGTTCTGTGCCAGCCAGCCGGCGTTTATCGCGAGGTGGAATTTGGTGCCGCTGAAACTTCCGCGCCATGCGGGCAAACCGATGTCGCTGCGGTTGCGGTAGAACAGCACGGCAAGGCGCAGGCTCATCGCCAGCGCGCAGTCTTCGGTGTTTTTCAGCTGCCCTTGCAGCTTGTCCAGGTTGCCGCGCTGCGCCAGCGCCAGCAGGCTCAGGCGCGCCTGTTCCTTTTTTGAGAAGCCCGGCATGTCGGCATTGGCGAGGATGTAGGCGGTGTGCTTGTGGTAGCCGCTGTGCGCGACGCTGATGCCGATTTCGTGCAGTTTGGCCGTCCAGCCGAGCATGTGCAGCGCGGCCTCGCCGGCTCCATCGCCGAGAAATTGCTGCGCAAACAGGTGCGCCAGTCGCGCCACGCGTCCGGCCTGTCTGGCATCGACGCGGTAGCGCTGCTTGAATTGCCGCACCGTGACATCGCGCATGTCGTTGTCGTGAAAACGCCCCAGCAGGTCGTACAGCACGCCTTCGCGCAACGCGCCGAGCGCGGGCTGCATCTGCTCGATTTCCAGTTCGCAGAAAGCGGCGTACATGATCGCAAAACCGCCGGGCAGAACCGGTATGCGCTCCGCGCGCAACCCGGCCAGGGCGAGCCTGCGCGTGTCGCCGGCCTTGACCAGGTCGGCGCGCAATTTTTCCAGGCCGTCGCGCGTGATGCCGCTTTTGCTGTAGCCGTTCTGCTCAAGGATGTCGCACAGCACCCGTGCCGTGCCGGATGAGCCGAGCGCGTGCTGCCATTGCCCCCGGTAGTCGGCGGCAATGATCTGCAATTCGATGCGTGCGGCGAGTTCCGCCTGCTTGAGGTTTTGTTTGGTGATTTTTCCGCCGGGAAAAAAACGCAGGCTGTAGCTGACGCAGCCCATGTACAGGCTCTCCAGCTTGAGCGGCTTGAGCCCGTTGCCGATGATGAATTCGGTGGAGCCGCCGCCGATGTCGATCACCAGCCGGTTGTCCTGCGATTGCGGCAAGCCATGCGCCACGCCGAGATAGATCAGGCGCGCTTCCTCGCGTCCGGCGATGACTTCGATCGGGAACCCCAGGATATGTTCGGCTTGCGGAATGAAATCGGCGGCATTCCTGGCGACGCGCAGCGAGTTGGTGCCCACCGTGCGCACCGCTTCGCGCGGCAGATCGCGCAGGCGTTCGGCAAATCGCCCCAGCGTGGCGAGGGCGCGCTGTTGCGCTTCGGCATCGAGATATTTGTCGGCGGTGAGTCCGGCGGCAAGGTGTACCGGTTCGCGCAGCCCGTCCAGCATGTAGAGCTGGTCGCCCTCGACCCGCGCAATTTGCAGCCGGAAGCTGTTCGAGCCGAGGTCAACGGCGGCGAGGATGGGTTGCTGCTGCATAAGGGTAAGTGAGTGGTGAGTGGTGAGTGGTGAGTGGTGAGTGGTGAGTGGTGAGTGGTGAGTGGTGAGTGGTTTTCCCACTTACCACTGAGGCACGAAGTGCCGATCCACTTACTACTCCCCCATGGTCTTTACTGCTGAATTTCGCGGTCGATCTCGTCCACGGTCACATGGCGCACATCGCGTCCCTTGACCATGTAGATAACGTATTCGGACATGTTCTTGGCGTGGTCGCCGATGCGCTCGATGGCCTTGGCCACGAACAGGATTTCCAGCGAAGTGGAAATGGTGCGCGGGTCTTCCATCATGAAGGTGATGAGATAGCGCATGATGGCGCGAAACTCGTCGTCCACCTGTTCGTCCAGGCGCACCACTTGCGCGGCCATCGCCACATCCAGCCGCGCAAAGGCATCGAGGGATTTGCGCAGCATGTCCAGCGCCAGGTCGGCGGCATGCTTGATCTCGTGATAGCGCGGCAAGTTGAGCGTGCTTTTCTGCGACAGCAGCTTGGCCATGCGCGCGATTTTCTCGGCTTCGTCGCCGATGCGCTCCAGGTCGGTGATGGTCTTGACCACGGCCATGACCAGGCGCAGATCGCCCGCCGTCGGCTGGCGGCGCGCAATCACCTGGCTACATGCCTCGTCGATCTTTATTTCCATCGCGTTGACGCGATGATCGTCATCGATCACCCTGGTCATCAATGCCACGTCGCCGCCTATCAGCGATTCCACCGCGCTCTTGATCTGGCTTTCCACCAGGCCGCCCATTTGCAGCACGTTGGCGCGGATGGCCTCTAGCTCTGCGTCGAACTGGCGGGAAATATGATAATTACTGCCCATGCTGTCATTCCTCGAAATAATTGACTGTGAAGTGTAAGCGGCCAATGTGAAGGATAGATGACAGTCGCACTATCCCCGCCTCAAGAACGTTTATCCCGGAAAGAACCGTTCAATCCGGGTTTACACCGTCATCGTCTTCACGCCTTCCGCCGTGCCGAGCAGCAGCACATCGGCGGCGCGGCGCGCAAACAGGCCGTTGGTGACCACGCCGGCGATATGATCCAGCGTGGATTCCAACTCCACCGGATTCATGATCTGCAGCCCGTGCACATCAAGAATGACGTTGCCGTTGTCGGTGGTGAAGCCCTCGCGCAGCTTCGGCTGCCCGCCCAGCGCGACCAGTTGGCGCGCGACGGAACTGCGCGCCATCGGGATCACCTCGATCGGCAGCGGGAACTTGCCCAGCACATCCACCAGCTTGCTGGCGTCGCACACGCAAATAAATTTCCTGCTGGCCGCCGCGACGATCTTCTCGCGCGTCAACGCGCCGCCGCCGCCCTTGATCATGTGCAAATGGCGGGTGATCTCGTCCGCGCCGTCCACATACACCGGCAGGTCGCCCGCATCGTTCAGCGACAGCACCTCGATACCATGCCCGCGCAAACGCTTTGTCGAAGCCTCCGAGCTGGCGACCGCGCCGCGTATCTTGTGTTTGATCTTGGCCAATTCATCGATGAAAAAATTGGCGGTGGAGCCGGTGCCCACGCCGACGATGCTGTCGAACGGCACATATTCAATCGCGGCCTGCGCAACCGCGCGCTTCAAATCGTCCTGGCTCATCATGCTGCGTGCCCTCTTTCAATATTACTCATTTGGGATTATTGCAGGAATCCGGGGCTTTGGGGGAGACGGCAGGGCAAGTTGCGCCATTCCGGTAGTAAGATGCTGGACCGTTCCGGTGGTAAGATGCCAAAGGGGAACTTCTAGAAATTCGTTTTGCGGACGAATCGCAGCAAACGGGAGGAAGACAATGCAGATCCGTATGGTCGCTACCACACCCTTCACCGATCAGAAGCCCGGCACCTCCGGCCTGCGCAAGCGCGTGCAGGCTTTCCGGCAGCCGCACTATCTGGAAAATTTCGTCCAATCCATCTTCGATACTATCGACGTACCTGCTGGCGCGACGCTGGCGTTGGGCGGCGATGGCCGCCATTACAACCGCGAAGCGATCCAGGTTATCCTCAAAATGGCGGCAGCCAACGGCTTCGGACGGGTGCTGGTCGGCAAGGGCGGCATCCTTTCCACGCCGGCGGCCTCCTGCGTGATCCGCAAATACAAAACCCACGGCGGCATCATCCTGTCCGCCAGCCACAATCCGGGCGGGCCGGACGGCGATTTCGGCATCAAGTACAACACCGCCAACGGCGGCCCGGCGCCGGAAAAAATCACCGAAGCGATCTATGCCGCAAGCAAAACGATCGCGCAGTACCGCATCGCCGATGCGCCCGATATCGCGCTCGATGAGCTGGGCGACAGCAGGCTCGGCGACATGACGGTGTCGGTGATCGATCCGGTTTCCGATTACGCCGAACTGATGGAGTCGCTGTTCGATTTTGCCGCGATCCGCGCGCTGCTTTCGAATGGGTTTCGCATCAGGTTCGACGCCATGCATGCCGTCACCGGACCGTATGCGCGCGAGATTTTCGTCAATCGTCTGGGCGCACCTGCCGATAGCGTGATCAACGCCGAACCGCTGGAAGATTTCGGCGGCGGCCACCCCGACCCGAACCTCACCTATGCGCATGAACTGGTGGAAGCGCTGTATGGCGGCAACGCGCCGGATTTCGGCGCGGCCTCGGACGGCGACGGCGACCGCAACATGATCCTCGGCAGGCATTTCTTCGTCACGCCTTCCGACAGCCTCGCCATCCTCGCCGCCAATGCGCACCTCGTGCCGGGCTATCAGCAGGGCCTGGCGGGCATCGCGCGCTCGATGCCGACCAGCGCGGCGGCGGATCGCGTGGCCGCGGCGCTCGGCATTCCCTGCTACGAGACGCCGACCGGCTGGAAATTTTTCGGCAACCTGATGGATGCGGGCAAGGTGACGCTGTGCGGCGAAGAAAGCTTCGGCACCGGCTCGGATCATATCCGCGAGAAGGACGGGCTGTGGGCGGTGCTGTTCTGGCTGAACATCCTCGCGGCACGCAAGCAACCGGTGGAAGCCATCGTGCGCGAACACTGGGCGCGCTTCGGGCGCAACGTTTATTCGCGCCACGACTACGAAGGCATTCCCATCGATGCGGCCAACGGCGTGATGCAGCGGTTGCACGACCGCTTCGCGGAGTTGCAGGCCTGCCCCGAGCAAGGCCGGGGAGGCGCGCAATTCGGCCACCTGCAAGTCAGGCGATGCGACGACTTCAGCTACACCGACCCGGTGGACGGCAGCGTAAGCCAGGGGCAGGGCATCCGCATCCTGTTCGTCGACGGCTCGCGCATCGTGTTCCGCCTGTCCGGCACCGGCACCGAGGGCGCGACGCTGCGCATCTACCTGGAATCGTATGAACCGGACGTCAGCAAGCATCACCTCGACGCGCAGCAGGCGCTTGCCACACTCATCAGCATCGCGCTGGGAGTTTCCGAACTCAGGCAACGCACCGGGCGGGAACGCCCTACCGTTATTACCTGAACGGTTATGAAAAATTCTGCTGCGCTTGCCATCTTGGAACCGGGCGGCGCTCGCGACGAATTTTTCTACAACCTTTGAGCGGCTATAATCGCACCCTGATTTTTGACGGAGTAAACCATGGCAAACAAAAAATTCATCCAGACCCCCGATGCGCCTGCCGCGATCGGCACCTATTCGCAAGCCGTGCGCGTCGACCACACCGTGTATCTTTCCGGCCAGATCGGCCTCGACCCGACCTCCATGCAGATGGTCGAGGGCATCGACGCGCAGATCCATCGCGTGTTCCAGAACATGCGCGCGGTCGCGACGGCGGCGGGCGGCAGCATGGATGATGTGGTGAAGATCAACATCTTCCTCACCGACCTCGCCCACTTCGCCAGGGTGAACGAGATCATGGCGACCTATTTCCACCAACCCTATCCGGCGCGTGCCGCCGTGGGCGTCGCTTCGTTGCCGCGCGGCGCATTGATCGAGGCGGATGGGGTGATGTATTTGCAGGACTAAGCCGTTTGCAGATCCTACAAATTTCGCAAATTGCCACAGGTTTCTAAATTGCCGCAGATTTCTAAATTGAAAGAAATATGGCCTCTCGATGGATTCAATCCATTTGCGTAAGCTGCGAACGCTGGCCTTTTATTTTCGATGAAGCCGCCCGCAAAAATCTCCCCCGCGACGCTGTCCAGGCTCGCCAAGCTCGGCATCCATCATCGTTCCGACCTGCTGCTGCATCTGCCGTTGCGCTATGAGGACGAGACCCATCTCGCGCCGATTGCCGCGGTGCAACCCGGCATGAACGCGCAGGTGCAGGGCGTCATCACGCACAGCGAAGTGGCCTTTCGCCCGCGCCGCACTCTGGTTTGCCGCTTGCAGGACAACGGCGGCGAACTGTATCTGCGCTTCCTGAACTTCTATCCCAGCCAGCAGAAGCAGCTTGCGGAAGGCAAGCAGATACGCGCCGTCGGCGAGGCTCGTATGGGTTATTACGGGCTGGAGATGGTGCATCCGAAGTGCCGCGCGGTGGATGACGACACGCCGCTGCAACAGAGCCTCACGCCGGTCTACCCCACCACCGCCGGGCTGTCGCAGGCCGCGCTGCGCAAGCTGATCGCCAACGCGCTGGACACGTTGCCGCTGGCCGAGACCCTGCCGGACGCGCTGCTGCAAAAGATGAAACTGGCCGGCTTTTCCGACAGCGTCCGGTTGCTGCACAATCCGCCGCCGGACGTTTCGGCAGCCAGCCTGGAACAGCGCAGCCATGCGGCGTGGCGGCGCATCAAATTCGACGAGTTGCTGGCGCAGCAGCTGTCGATGCGTGCGCACCACCGCGAGCGCGGCAAGCGTGTTGCGCCCGGACTCGCACCGCAGCACCGGCTCACTGCGCAGCTCATAAAAGACCTGCCGTTCGCGCTGACCAGCGCGCAACAAAAGGTGTACGCCGAGATCGGCCGCGACCTCGCGCTGCCGCACCCGATGCAGCGCCTGCTGCTCGGCGACGTCGGCAGCGGCAAGACCGTCGTCGCGGCGCTTGCCGCGTTGCAGGCCATCGAGAACGGCTACCAGGTCGCCTTCATGGCGCCGACCGAGATTCTCGCCGAGCAGCATTATCTCAAGCTGCGCGACTGGCTCGCGCCGCTGGGCATTGCGCCGGTGTGGCTGTCCGGCAGCCTGAAGAAAAAAGAGAAGCAGCTCGCCGCCGAACGCATCGCCAGCGGCGAAACGCTGCTGGCCATCGGCACGCACGCGCTGTTTCAGGAGCAGGTCAGCTTTCACCGGCTCGGCCTGGCGATCGTCGACGAGCAGCACAAGTTCGGCGTGCAGCAGCGGCTTGCGCTGCGTGCCAAAGGTACGCAACCCGCTACCCGGCAAGCTGGGTGCGGAATTGACAGCAACAAAGGTACAGAGCCTCACCAGTTGATGATGAGCGCCACGCCGATTCCAAGGACGCTGGCGATGAGCTATTACGCCGACCTCGATGTGTCGGTGATCGACGAGCTGCCACCGGGGCGCACGCCGGTAGTCACCAAGCTGGCCAGCGATGCGCGCCGCGACGAGGTGTTCGCCAGGGTGCGCGCCGCGTGTCTCGAGGGGCGGCAGGCCTACTGGGTCTGCCCGCTGATCGACGAATCCGAAGCGCTGCAATTGCAGACCGCGATCGAGACGCATGAAACCTTGCGCGCCGCCTTTCCCGAGCTTAAAGTCGGGCTGGCGCATGGCAAATTGGACAGCGCCGAGAAAGCGCGCGTGATGGCGGCATTCAAGGCGGGCGAGTTGCAACTGCTGGTCGCCACCACCGTCATCGAAGTCGGCGTGGATGTGCCGAACGCCAGCCTGATGGTGATCGACCACGCCGAGCGCATGGGGCTGGCGCAGCTGCACCAGCTGCGCGGACGGGTGGGGCGCGGCGTGGCGCAGAGCCTGTGCATCCTGCTTTACCAGCAGCCGCTTTCCGAACTGGCTCGGGCGCGCCTGAAAATCATTTTCGAGAGCAGCGACGGCTTCGTCATCGCCCAGCAGGATTTACAATTGCGCGGTCCGGGCGAATTGCTCGGTGCGCGGCAAAGCGGCGTGGCGATGCTGCGCTTTGCCGACATCAACGCGGACGAGGATTTATTAAACCAGGCGCGGCAGGCAGCCGATGAGTTGCTGCGCGATTTTCCCGATGCGGCGCAAGGGCATTTGCAGCGCTGGATGGCAAACAGACATGACTATTTGCACGCTTAGAACCCCTCCCATCCTCCCCTTGTCAGGGGAGGTGCAGCTACCTGACAAGGGGAGTTTAGAGGGGGTTTTGCACTCGTTCCACAGCGCTGTATTTGAACGGAAGAAATGAATATTCACAAAACTGATTTATTTTGGCATGGTGCGGCGCCGGGCTGCGCAGCCGATCTCGCGCCCTGGCTGCGCGATCACGGCTCGCTGACGCAGCGCATCCAGCAGCGCTGCACCCGCTTCGCGGTGCGCGGCGTGCGCAGCGGTCTGGCATGCATTGCGCCGGATGAAGCCGCCCTGCTGGGTGTCGCGCCGCAGCATCTCGCTTATTCGCGCGAAGTGTTCCTGTACGCTGACGGCCAGCCCGTGGTGTTCGCGCACAGCGCGTGCGCGCGGCAACATCTGCGCGGCGCATGGTCTGCCGTGCGCGGTCTGGGTAACAGGCCGCTGGGCGCGCTGCTGTTCGCGCATCCGCTGGTGGAGCGCAAACCGCTGCATTACAAGGCGTTGCGCAGCACGCACCCGCTGTACCAGCGCGCGGCTGCGGTGCTGAGCAATCCGCCGGGCAGGTTATGGGCACGCCGCTCGCTGTTTTATTTGCATGGCGCACCGCTGCTGGTGACGGAAGTCTTTTTGCCGGAAATTCTGCGCCTTAACAAATTGGCGTAGAAAATTTTTGGGGCACGGTGCGCCGTGCCGGTGCCGGAACAAAAGGTTTACGTGCCCCTACTCTTTCGTTTCGGCCATCTTTTTCAGCGCGAGCCTGAGCGGCGAGTCGCCTAGGGTCTGACTGAGCTCAGTCAGCGCGTCCCGCGCCGTTTTGCCGAGCTTGCGGGGGGTGGGTGCGGGCTGGCTGCGGCTGAAGGAAACTTGCACCTTGATGCGGATTCCGCTAACCTCGCAACCCCTGTTTTGCAACATAACAACAAGTTCCGGCACAAGCTGGCGCAATTTCGCGGCGATGGCGGCGTTGGCAACGGCGACGCTGAGCGTGCCGGATTGCAGGCCCAATATCTGGCTGGACTGCGCAAGATGGGGGGGTGCGACACCGATAAAATGGCGATGCAGGGCCGATAAGGCTTGAGCCTTGGTCAGGAGCGGACGTAATTCCTGATTGCCGCTTAACAGTGATTTGAATCGTTGCACCACAAGTTTTTACGATTATATGAGAAGGGGGAGGCATGAATATTATTCTAGTTTCCAATCGCCTGGCAAAAACTCGCAGTATTACGCTGGGCGGCTGGCAGTTGCTGTTCATGCTGTTGCTGTTGTCCGGGCTGGTGTGGGCTGCGGCGTTCACGTTGCAGTACACGCTGGTGCGCTTCGCGCCGGAAGGGCTGAGCGACGGGGTGCGCACCCTGCTGTCCAAAATCCAGAGCGACGAGCAGCAAAAACAGCAGTCCTATGTACATAACAGCCTGGATGCGATGGCGGCCAGGGTCGGGCAGATGCAGGCGCAGATGCAGCGTCTGGACGCGCTGGGCGCGCGCCTGGCCAAGCTGACCGGCATGAAACCGGAGGAATTCAGGTTTGACCAGCCGCCCGCGCAGGGCGGGCCGCTGGTAACTTTGGCTGCGCAGGAAATGTCGGTGAACAGCCTGGAACAGCAATTGAACCAGCTGACCCAGGCGGTCAATGATCGCAGCGACAAGCTGTTGGCCCTGGAAACCATGCTGTTGCAGAATCAATTGAGCCGCAAGTTGCTGCCGTCGATACCGCCGATCACCGAGGGGTTTTATTCGTCTAATTTTGGCTGGCGCCTGGACCCTTTCACCGGCTCAAGTGCGATGCATGAAGGCGTCGATTATATGGTCCATGCGGGGACGGCCATTCGCGCCTCGGCAGGCGGTGTGGTGGCCTATTCTGACCTGCATCCGCAATATGGTAATATGATCGAAATCGACCACGGCAATGACGTTGTGACGCGCTACGCGCATGCTTCGCGATTGCTGGTAAAAATCGGACAGGTGGTGCGGCGCGGCGAAAAGATCGCCGAAGTCGGCAGTACCGGGCGTTCCACCGGCAACCATTTGCACTTTGAAGTCCGCTATAAAGGCATCGCCCAGAATCCCGTGCGCTTCTTGCAAAAAACCGCCAGTTAACAGGGCGGCGAATATTGGTGAGGGTGAGGTGATGATTAGCCTCACCCTTTATTATTTGCAGTTGAAAGCTTTGGGGAACCTCTAGAAATCCGTTTTGCGGGATGAAGCGCAAGGAGCCGCGCAGCGAACGACGAAACATATCGGGTAGATAGGCGAGGAGTGAGCGAGCACGCGACGCCGCGATTCGCCCGGAAAACGGATTTATAGAGGTTCCCTTTAATTATTTTGTAGTTTGGAAGAATATGATTTCCCGTGTACTGAAAAGTGTCTTTGGTAGCCGCAATGACCGCTTGATCAAGCAATACCGCGCTACCGTACAAACCATCAACAAGCTCGAAGCCGATATCGCCAAATTGAGCGATGATGAGTTGCGCGGGAAAACCGACAGCTTCAGGCAGCGTTTTGCGCAGGGCGAAACGCTCGACGCGCTGCTGCCGGAGGCGTTTGCCGTGGTGCGCGAAGCCGGCATCCGCGCATTGGGGATGCGCCATTACGATGTGCAGCTGATCGGCGGAATGGTGCTGCATTACGGCAAGATCGCCGAAATGCGCACCGGCGAGGGCAAAACCCTGATGGCCACCCTGCCGGTCTACCTGAATGCGATCTCCGGCAAGGGCGTGCATGTCGTGACGGTGAACGATTATCTCGCGAGCCGCGATGCCGAGTGGATGGGCAGGCTGTACCGCTTCCTCGGCCTGTCGGTCGGCGTGATCCTGTCGCAGATGCCGTCGGAAGACAAGCAGGCCGCCTACGCCGCCGATGTCACCTACGGCACCAACAACGAATTCGGCTTCGACTACCTGCGCGACAACATGGCGACGCAGGTCTCCGAACGTTACCAGCGCCCGCTCAACTATGCCATCGTGGACGAGGTGGACTCGATCCTGATCGACGAGGCGCGCACGCCGCTGATCATCTCCGGCCAGGCCGAAGACAATGTCGATATCTATCAGCGCATGGACAAGCTGGCCCCGCAGCTGCAACGCCAGGCCGCAGAAGATGAAGACGGGCCGGGTGACTTCAGCGTGGATGAAAAAAACCACCAGATATTGCTCACCGAACCCGGCCACGAACGGGCGGAGGCGCTGCTTGCGCAAGCCGGCCTGTTGCCGGACGGCGGCAGCCTGTATGACCCTGCCAATATCACGCTGATCCACCACCTGTATGCGGCCTTGCGCGCGCACAACCTGTATCACCGCGACCAGCATTACGTCGTACAGGACGGCGAAGTCACCATCGTGGACGAATTCACCGGGCGTTTGATGTCCGGGCGGCGCTGGTCGGACGGCCTGCACCAGGCGGTGGAAGCGAAAGAGGGCGTCGCGATCCAGAAGGAAAACCAGACGCTGGCCTCGATCACCTTCCAGAATTATTTCCGCATGTACCACAAGCTGGCCGGCATGACCGGCACGGCGGATACCGAAGCCTACGAATTCCAGCAGATCTACAGCCTGGAAACCGTGATCGTTCCGCCGCATCGCCCGACCATCCGCAATGACATGATGGACAAGGTGTATCTCACCGCCAAGGAGAAATATCAGGCGGTGATCAATGACGTCAAGGACTGCTGCGAGCGCGGCCAGCCGGTGCTGGTGGGCACGACCTCGATCGAGAATTCGGAACTGCTGTCGCATTTGCTGGAAAAGGACAAGCTGCCGCACCAGGTGCTGAACGCCAAGCAGCACGCGCGCGAGGCGGAGATTGTCGCGCAGGCCGGGCGGCCCAAGATGGTCACCATCGCCACCAACATGGCCGGACGCGGCACCGACATCGTGCTGGGCGGCAATACCGAGAAGCCGATCGAACACATCCGCGCCGACGAAAGCCTGGACGAAGCCACCAGGGAACAGCGCATCGCGCAGTTGAAATCCGAATGGCAACAGCTGCATCAGCAGGTGCTGGCGAGCGGCGGGTTGCACATCATCGGCACCGAACGGCACGAGTCGCGCCGTGTGGACAACCAGTTGCGCGGCCGCTCGGGACGCCAGGGCGACCCCGGTTCCAGCCGCTTCTACCTGTCGCTGGAAGATCCGCTGTTGCGCATTTTCGCCTCCGACCGCGTCGCGGCAATCATGAGCCGGTTCAAGCTGCCGGAGGGCGAGGCCATCGAACATAGCTGGGTCACGCGCGCCCTCGAGAATGCGCAGCGCAAAGTCGAGGCGCGCAACTTCGACATGCGCAAGCAGATCCTCGAATATGACGATGTATCCAACGACCAGCGCAAGGTGATCTATCAGCAGCGCAGCGAGCTGCTGGAAAGCACGGATATTTCCGAAACCATCCAGGCGATGCGCGAGGGGGTGCTGGAAGACACCATCAGCCAGTACATTCCGCCGGGCAGCATGGAAGAGCAATGGGATGCGCACTCGCTGGAAAAGGTATTGGCCGCCGAATTCCGCCTGGAATTGCCGCTGGTGCAGTGGCTGGAGGAAGACAAGCAGTTCAATGAAGCGGCGCTGCGCGCCCGCGTCGCCGAACATGCGCAGCAGCAATACCAGGCCAAGGTCGATACGGTGGGCGCGGAAGTCATGCACCACTACGAGCGCGCCATGATGCTGCAAAGCCTGGATCAACACTGGCGCGAACATCTGGCCGCGCTGGATCATCTGCGCCAGGGCATCCATTTGCGCGGTTATGCGCAAAAGAACCCCAAACAGGAATACAAACGCGAGGCTTTCGAGCTGTTTTCCCTGATGCTGGACGCGGTCAAGCGCGAAGTGACGCAGGTATTGATGACCGTGCAGGTGCGCAGCGAGGAGGATGTCGAGTCGGTAGAAGCGCCACCCGCGCCGGAAAATGTGCAGTATCATCACGCCGATTATGACGAGGCGTTGGCGCAATCTGCCGATACCGCGTCAACCGGTGAAGAGCATAAACCGTTTATGCGCGACGGGCAGAAGGTGGGGCGCAATGATCCGTGCCCATGCGGGTCGGGCAAGAAATACAAGCAGTGTCATGGCAAGTTGAATTGATAATTAAACTAACACGCGAAAGGGGGATAACATGTCATTAGTGATTGATACGCTGCGCACCTCAACGATTACCGAGGAATTGAGCGATGCCGAGGTGGATATTCTCTCGGGCCTGTTCGAAGTTCAAGATTACAAGTCCGGAGAAACCATCGTTCAGCCGGGCGAGCCTCAGCCGGACAACCTGTACATTCTGGCGCATGGCGATATTGAAGTAAAAATCCAGAGCACCGAAGGAAAATCCACCATCCACGTCCTCAAACCGGGCGACTTGGCGGGTATGATCACCTTCGTTGGCGGTGCGGCTTCGCAGGTCAGTGCGACGCTCTATGCCGTCGGCGACACCAAGGTGTTGAGCCTGGAGCGGTCCAGATTCGAGACGCTGATCAACAGCCATCCAATGATCGTGTACCGCGTCATGCGTGGCTTGGCGCGCAACATGCACGGCATCGTGCGGCGCATGAATACCGAATCGACAGAGCTCAGCAACTACATCTACCGCACGCACGGTCGCTACTAGGAAAAGTTTCATGCCGGTCAATCTGATACCGCCCGCCGCGGCACAACTGTTGCCCGTTGCGGGCGTTTCTTTGGGCGTCACCGAAGCGAACATCAAGCGCGAGAACCGCAAGGACTTGCTGGTGATGCAGTTAAGCGCAGGCGCGCGCATCGCGGGCGTGTTCACACGGAACCGCTTCTGCGCGGCGCCGGTGATCGTCGCGCGCGAACACCTCGCACAACCCGATGGTATCCGCGCGCTGGTGGTCAACACCGGCAACGCCAATGCCGGAACCGGTGAGCAGGGCATGCAGGATGCGCGCACCACCTGTGCGGCGCTGGCGGGTCTGCTGGGTTGCAAGGCGGCGCAGATTTTGCCGTTCTCCACCGGCGTGATCATGGAACCGCTGCCGGTGGGCAAGATCGCCGCAGGCCTGCCCGGCTGCGTGGCGAACATGCGCGCCGACAACTGGTACGACGCCGCACACGCGATCATGACCACCGACATCGTCGCCAAGGCGATCTCGAAACAGGTAGCCATAGATGGCGTGATTATCACCGTCACCGGCATCGCCAAAGGCTCCGGCATGATCCACCCGAACATGGCGACCATGCTCGGCTACATCGCCACCGATGCCGCCATCGCGCAGCCGTTGCTGCAACAGATGGTCACTGAGGCCGCCAACCGCTCGTTCAACTGCATCACCGTGGACGGTGACACCTCCACCAACGACGCGCTGATGCTGATCGCCACCGGCCAGACCGCCCTGCCGGAAATCAGCGATGCCAAAGCCGCGGATTTCGCCGCATTGCAGGCTGCCGTCACCGAAGTCGCGACCTATCTTGCACAAGCCATCGTGCGCGACGGCGAAGGCGCAACCAAATTCATCACCGTACAGGTCGAGGGCGGCAAGGACGAGGCCGAATGCAAGCAGATCGGCTACGCCATCGCGCGCTCGCCGCTGGTCAAGACCGCGTTTTTCGCCTCCGACCCCAACCTCGGGCGCATCCTTGCCGCAATCGGGTATGCCGGCGTGGCTGATCTCGATGTCGATGTGCTCAGGCTGTATCTCGATGAGGTACTGGTCGCCGAGAATGGCGGGCGCGCTGCCAGCTACCGCGAGGAGGATGGGCAACGGGTGATGAAGCAGAGCGATATCACGATACGGGTGGTGTTGGGGCGTGGGACGGCTGCGGCGACCTTGTGGACCTGCGATTTTTCTTACGATTATGTGAAGATCAACGCGAGCTATCGGAGCTAGATTGCTTCAATAAACTCCGTTCGCCCTGAGCCTGTCGAAGGGTGCAGTGCGTAGGTTGGGTTAGCAGTTTCACCGCGTAACCCAACATCAAATGCAAAGCCAAAATCAACTTCGCCGGGCTACCCCCGGCGGTTTTGATTTGTTTTTGACGTTCATGCTTCGACAAGCTCAGCACGAACGGCCTGATTTAGCTGGTACACACTACGCCCTTTGATGGGCGAACGGCCTTGTTTGAAAGACCACATTGAACACGCAAACCAAAAACACCAAAATCATCGAGGTCTCCGCCGCCGTCCTGCAAAAACCCGACGACTCCTTCCTCCTCGCCCAACGCCCCTCCGACAAGATATGGGCAGGCTACTGGGAATTCCCCGGCGGCAAGATCGAGCTCGGCGAAACCCCTTACCACGCGCTGGTGCGCGAGCTGCGCGAAGAGTTGGGTATCGAGGTCGAGACCGCGTATCCGTGGCTTACCCGCGTGTTCACCTATCCGCACGCGACGGTGAAGCTGAATTTCTTCCGCGTGACGGAATGGCGCGGGGAGCTGCATCCGCATGAAGGCCAGCAATTCTCCTGGCAACATGCGACGGAGGTTTCAGTTGATCCCATCCTCCCCGCCAATGCCCCCATCCTGCGCGCGCTGGAGTTGCCTTTCCTGTATGCCATCAGCAATGCCACAGAGCTGGGTGTGAAAGAGTTTCTGCTGCGGCTGGAGCGCGCGCTGGGCAATGGGCTGCGGCTGGTGCAGTTACGTGAGAAAAATTTGGCGCACGACGAGTTGCGCGAATTGGCACGGCGTGTGACGGCGCTGGCTCACGCGCATGGCGCGAAGGTGCTGCTTAACGGCGATGCCGAACTGGCGCAGGAGGTGGGGGCGGACGGCGTGCAGTTGACGGCCACGCAGCTCGCCGGATTGCGCGAGCGGCCTGCCGTGGATTGGTGCGCGGCTTCCTGCCACGATGCGGCGGAATTGCGCCGTGCCGAGGCGCTGGGTTGCGACTTTGCGCTGCTGAGTCCGGTGCTGCCGACATTATCCCATCCCGGTGCGCCGCCGCTGGGCTGGGAGAATTTCGCGGCTATCGCGGCGGGCTCATCCATTCCGGTGTATGCGCTGGGCGGTTTGACGCACGGTGACATGCAGACCGCTTGGCGGCACGGCGCGCACGGGATTTCTCTATTGCGTCAGGCTTGGTGATCGGGCGGGAGCAATTCCTGTTCGCGCTGTTCGACGCGATATTCCTCATTCGCCCACTTGCCCAGGTCGATCAGCTTGCAGCGTTCGCTGCAAAACGGGCGGAAGCGGTTATTGGTGTCCCATTGATGTTCTTTGCCGCAATGCGGGCAGGTGACGATCGGCGGTGCTTTGGCTGGCATTATGGTTATGACGGGAGGCTGCAGAAGGTCAGGTCGAACGGCACATCCTGTTCGAACAGGGTGGTTTTTGCGGCATAGTTGGCGGCGATGAAGCGGATGTTGATCGCATATTTGTTGGCGCCGACTTCGGGGATGCAAGCCAGATCGCTGCTCAGGCTGACGCGCAGCATCTGCGCGACGCGCCCGCCCTGCATTTGCTGGAAAGAGCCGTGGTGCGCGGTGAAGTGGAGCACCTTGCCGCTTTCGCGCAACAGGCGCAGGATGATTTCCAGACCGCTGCGCAAGGGCAGGAACGGAACCAGCCAAGCCTGCAAATTTTCGCGCCGCGTGCCGGCATCCTGTTCCTGCCAGTAGTGATAGGAAGGCAGGTCGAACTCACAGGTGCCGCCCGGCATGACGGCGCGCTGCTTGATGCCCATCAGCCATTCGTTTTCGCGCAGATGCTGGCCGGTTTTGCCGGGCATAGCGAGGATGTCCGCGGACGCGCCTTCAATCTCCGCGAGGATGGCATCCAGCGCGCCTTCGGAAATTGCGGGATTGTTATGCAGGGCGGAAAGGTTGCGCTTCTGGCGTTCCAGTTCCTGCAACAGTTCGGATTTCAGGTCGGCGCGGCTGGCTACCTCAAGGATTTCAAACAGGGTGATCAGCGCGGCATGGTGATCCATGCCTTGCGCATATTCGATGAAGTGCGCCATGCGTGCGAACAAGTCCTCCAGGCGCAACAGGGTGCGCACTTTTTCGTTGAGAGGAAACTCGTAGTCGATCACGGCGGCATGGGCGGATAATTTCAGTTGCGAAAGATATATGGGATTCCCTTGTATCGTCAATTACTGTTTTGTGTTTTTCGCATAACGTTTATGCAGCGCGGCAACCTGCACGGCCAGGTTGTCCAGCCCGGCATCGTTGCGGATGACGTCGTCGGCCAATTGCAGCCGTTCGGCGCGCGGGGTTTGCCGGGCGATGATGGCGCGCACTTCCGCTTCGCTCATGCGGCTGCGCCCGATGACGCGCGCAATCTGGGTGTTTTCGTCGCAATCCACCACCAGCACGCGCTGCACCAGTTGCCGGAAGGTGCGGCTTTCGGGCAGCAGCGGCACGATGACGAGAATGTAGGGTTTGGCCTGCAATTGCGGCAACTGCGCGTTGGCCTGTTCGAATATCAGGGGGTGCAGGATATGCTCCAGCCGCTGCTTGGCGGCGGCATCCGAAAAGATCAGCGCGCGCATCCTGGCACGATCCAGTGCGCCGTCATCCGTGAGGTAGTCGTCGCCGAAGGCGGCGCGGATCGCCGCGATGGCTACACCGCCGGCCTGTGTCAGTTGATGGGCGATGGCGTCCGTGTCGATAATGCCCGCGCCATGCTCCGCAAACAGCGCGGCGACGGTGCTCTTGCCGCTGCCGATCCCGCCGGTGAGCCCGATAATCGGGATCATGGGGTGGCGAGCAGTTGCAGGTAACCCTGTGTCAGTGTTTGCCCCCAGAATAGCGCGATCAGCCCGCCGCCCGCCAGATACGGGCCGAACGGAATGGGGATGTTGCGGCCCTGCTTTGCCGCAACAATGAGAGTAATGCCGACCACCGCACCCACTATCGAGGACAGCATGATGATGAGCGGCAGCATTTGCCAACCCATCCAGGCGCCCAGCGCGGCGAGCAGTTTGAAGTCGCCGTAGCCCATGCCTTCCTTGCCGGTGGCGAGCTTGAACAGCCAGTACACGCACCATAGCGCGAGATAACCGAATATTGCGCCCAGCACCGCGCTGTGCAAATCGGTAAAGACGCCGGACAGGTTGAACAGCAGGCCCGCCCAGAGCAGCGGCAGGGTGATGTCGTCCGGCAGCAGTTGCGTATCGAAATCGATCGCCGTGAGTGCCAGCAATGCCCAGATGAGCAGCACCGCGCCGGCTGCCGCCCAGCCGAAGCCGAAGTGCCAGGCTGCAAATCCGCACAGCAGGCCGCTGATCGCCTCGATGACCGGATAGCGCGGCGAGATGGCCGCGCCGCAGCCCTTGCACTTGCCGCGCAATAGCAGGTAACTGATGACGGGAATGTTTTCCCACGCGCTGATGGCGTGATTGCAATGCGGGCAGGCGGAACGCGGAACAACGAGATTATAGGCGGGGGCGGCCGCCGGTTCCTCGCCGCGCAGTTCGGCGCATTGTTGTTGCCAGCCAAGCTCCATCATTTTCGGCAAGCGGTGGATCACCACATTCAGGAAGCTGCCGACCATCAGCCCGAGAAATATCCACACGCCAATGAATGCGGCGGGAACCGTTTGCAGGAGTTCCAGGAAACTCATTGGCTTGAGCGGGGAGTGGGGAGTGGAAAGTAGTGGGTAGCGAGTAGTGAGTGGCGAGTGGTTGCACTTTCCACGTTGCACCTTCCACTTGCTACTCTCCACTTACTACTCACTATCTTCATCAAACCACTTGGCCCATCTTGAAGATCGGCAGGTACATCGCCACCACCATCCCGCCGATCAGTGTGCCGAGCACCACCATGATGATCGGCTCCATCAGGCTGGACAGCGCTTCCACCGCGTCGTCCACTTCGGCCTCGTAAAAATCGGCTACCTTGCTCAGCATCGCATCCAGTGAGCCGGCTTCTTCGCCGATCGCCACCATTTGCAGCACCATGCTCGGGAACACTTCGGTATTCTGCATGGCCACGGTCAGGCTGTTGCCGGTGGTGACCTCGCGCTGGATATATTTCGTGGCATCGAAATACACCGCATTGCCCGCCGCTCCCGCCACAGAATCGAAGGCCTCGACCAGAGGCACGCCGGCGGCGAACATGGTGGCAAGCGTGCGGCTCCAGCGCGCGATGCTGGCTTTGCGGATCAGTTCGCCGAAGATGGGCAGTTTCAACAGTAGTCGATCCATGACAGTCTGCATCTTTTTGCTGCGCTTCCAGAAGTAGAAGAAGGTGTAAAAGCCGCCGCCGATCCCGCCGAAAATCAGCCACCAGTAAGTCACAAAGATATCTGAGATGGCCATGATGAACAATGTCGGTGCAGGCAAATCCGCGCCAAAACTGGAGAATAATTCCTTGAAAGCGGGAATCACGAAAATCATGATCACGGCGGTGATGACGAAGGCGATAACGATGATGGAAATCGGGTAGAACAACGCCGATTTGATCTTGCTCTTGATGGCCTGGATCTTTTCCTTGTAGGTTGCCAGCCGGTCCAGCAGGCTGTCCAGGATACCCGCCGCCTCGCCTGCGCCGATCAGGTTGCAATACAGTTCATCGAAATACAGCGGGTATTTTTTGAAAGCCTGTTGCAGGCTGCTGCCGGTTTCGACGTCGGTTTTGATGTCGAACAGCAGCCGCGCCACGGAGGGGTTGCTGTGCCCCTTGCCGACGATGTCGAATGCCTGCAACAGCGGCACGCCGGATTTCATCATGGTGGCAAGCTGGCGGGTGAACAGCGAGATATCTTTTTCGGAGACTTTTTGAGTGCTGCCGCGCAGCCGTTTTACCTTTGAGACGTTGATGCCCTGGCGGCGCAGATGGGCGGACACGCTGGCCTCGCCGGGTGCGCGCATCTCGCCTTTGATCCGCTTGCCGGTTTTGTCCTTGCCTTCCCAGAGATAGGAATATTCTTTTGCCTTCGCGGCTTTCGGTGCAACGGCCATAGGGGCTCCCTTGGGTCACTCTCTAAAATGTTGACGGGCATGATGCCGAGCTTTATGCCTCTTGTAAAGCTGAAGTGGAGAGTAGGGAGCAGGAAGTAGCGAGTGAGAAAACCCGCCCCACTTCCCACTAACTACTCACCACTTCCTATTCCTTATTGCTTGTTCGATTGCGCCGGAAAAATACGCGCCACTTTTACGATGCGATCCTGTGTCTGGATGATCTCGATGGGGTAACCCGCAATTTTCAGGCTGATGCCGGCCTCGGGCATATCCTCGAGATGTTCGAGAATCAGGCCGTTCAGCGTTTTCGCGCTGTCCAGCGGCAGGTGCAACCCCAGCTTGCGGTTCAGCTCGCGCAGGCTGCTGCTGCCTTCCAGCATGATGCTGCCATCTTCCTGGCGCAGGAATTTGCCGGTCTGCGCGGGGGATTGGGTGGTGAATTCGCCGACGATTTCTTCAAGAATATTTTCCAGTGTCACCAGACCCAGCAGTTCGCCGTATTCGTCCACCACCAGCCCCAGCCGCGCGTGTCGTTCCTGAAATTGTTGCAGCTGCTTGAGCAGCGGCGTGTCGGAGGGGATGAAATAGGGTTCATTGAGGATTTCGTGCAGTTGCGCGACATCCAGCGTCGTTTCCTGCAACAGGGCCGGCACGCGTTTGAGATGCAGGATGCCGATGATGTTGCTGGGCATGCCGTCATACACCGGCAGCAAGGTGTGGTGGCAGGTAATGATCTGCTGGCGCAATTCGTCGGCACCGGCGTTGATGTCCAGCGCCTCGATCTGGTTGCGCGGAACCATCACGTCGTTCACGGTGATGCGCTCCAGGTCGACCAGGTTCAGCAGCATCTTCTGGTGCTTGTGCGGCAGGAAATGCTCCGCGTCCAATACCAGCCCGCGCAATTCCTCCAGCGTCATTTTTTGCTTGCTCTGGTCGGTTTGCACCTTGATCCCGGGTATCCACAGCAGCCCTCTGACAATCGCGGTCGCAACCGAAACAACCGGATGGAACAGGGTGATGAGCGGGGCGAGCAGATAGCTGGAAGGCAAGGCGATGCGCTCCGGATGGCTGGAGGCAATGATTTTCGGCATGATCTCGCTGAATACCAGCAGCACGAAGGTGATCCCCAGCGTTCCCAGCAGCAGGGTCAACTCCTCGGCGCCGAACAGCCGCATGATGACCACGTTGGTGACGGCTGCGGCGGCCACATTCAATAAAGTGTTGCCGAACAGGATCGAGCCAAGCAGCTTGTCCACCTTGGCGAGTAGCCGGGAGGTCAGCTTTGCGCTTTTGTTTCCCTTGCGCACCAGCATGTTTAACCGGTAGCGGTTGATCGCCATCATCGAGGTTTCGGCGGCGGAAAACCATGCGCCAAAGATGATCAGCAACAACAATGCGCCGAGTAGCGCGCCTAAAGAGATGTCTTCCAAGTTGGGGTTTCAGTGATATTTGACGGTGGGAATAGTGTGCCAGAGGTGTGAGGGTGTCAAGCGGCGCGCCGGGTGCTCAGCACCATCAGCAACACTCCGGCGAGCACCATCGGCAGGCTCAGCCATTGGCCCATGCTCATGCCGAATGACAGCAAACCGAGAAAGTCATCCGGTTCGCGGCTAAACTCCGCAATAAAACGCAAGCCGCCGTAGCCGATCAGAAACAAGCCGGATACCGCGCCGACGGGGCGCGGCTTGCGCGCATACAGCCACAGCAGCGCGAACAGCAGCACGCCTTCCAGCGCGAATTCGTAAAGCTGCGAAGGGTGGCGCGGCAGGTTGTCCACTTGCGGGAAAACCATCGCCCACGGCACATCGGCCGGCCTTCCCCACAATTCGCCGTTGATGAAATTGCCGAGGCGCCCAAAAGCCAGGCCGGGCGGCACCAGCGGGGCGATGAAGTCGGTCAGTTGCAGCCAGCGCAGCTTCTGTTTATGGGCGAGCCACGCCATCGCCACCAGTACGCCGAGAAAGCCGCCGTGGAACGACATGCCGCCTTGCCACACCGCAAAGATTTCCAGCGGATGGTTGAGGTAATAAGACGCTTTGTAGAAAAATACATAGCCCAGCCGCCCGCCGAGGATCACGCCGAGCACGCCGTAGAACAACAGGTCGTCGAGCAGTTTGGTGTTGATTTGCGGATGGTTCAGCGCGGCGATGCGTTTGCGCCCCAGCCACAGGAAGGCCATGAAGCCGGCGAGGTACATCAGCCCGTACCAGTGGATGGCGAGCGGGCCGAGTTGCACGGCGACGGGGTTGAATTGTGGATGAACGATCATGTATGAATCGGGTAAAATTGCAGCTTCGATTATACGTGTGCTTTATTCCGAAAACTGCAATCGTCCGCAGATTGCACAGATTAACGCAGATTAAAAACACATGCCGGGAATGTGTGTAGCCACCGTGCAAGCACAAAAGTTTCAGTGTGCTTGATTGATAATCTGCGTAATCTGCGGACTGAAACGTTTTTCCAAAGTTTAATTTTCAAAGAGAGACATCATGCCCGCTTACCGTTCCCGCACCTCCACGCATGGCCGCAACATGGCCGGCGCACGCGCCTTGTGGCGCGCCACCGGCATGACCGAAGGCGACTTCGGCAAGCCGATCATCGCGATCGCCAACTCGTTCACCCAGTTCGTGCCCGGCCACGTGCACCTCAAGGATATGGGGCAACTGGTGGCTCGTGAAATTGAAAAAGCGGGCGGCATCGCCAAGGAGTTCAACACCATCGCGGTGGATGACGGCATCGCGATGGGGCACGCCGGGATGCTGTATTCGCTGCCCTCCCGCGAACTGATCGCCGACAGCGTGGAATACATGGTCAACGCGCATTGCGCCGACGCGCTGGTGTGCATCTCCAACTGCGACAAGATCACGCCGGGGATGGTGATGGCGGCGATGCGGTTAAACATTCCGGTGGTGTTCGTCTCCGGCGGGCCGATGGAGGCGGGCAAAGTAACTTGGCAGGGCAAGACCAAGGGGCTGGATCTGGTGGATGCGATGGTCGCGGCGGCGGACGACAAAATCAGCGCGGAGGAATGCGAAGCCATCGAGCGCTCCGCCTGCCCGACCTGCGGCTCCTGTTCCGGCATGTTCACCGCCAATTCGATGAACTGCCTGACCGAGGCGCTGGGGCTGTCGCTGCCCGGCAACGGCACGCTGGTGGCGACGCACGCCGAACGCAAGCAGTTGTTCCTGCGCGCCGGACGCGTGATCGTCGAGCTGTGCCGGCGTTACTACGAGCAGGATGACGCCGGTGTGCTGCCGCGTTCCATCGCCACGTTCGAGGCGTTCGAGAATGCGATGACGCTGGATATTTCGATGGGCGGCTCGACCAACACCGTGCTGCATCTGCTGGCGATCGCGCATGAAGCGGAAGTGGCGTTCACCATGCGGGATATGGACCGGCTGTCGCGCCATGTGCCGACCTTGTGCAAGGTTGCGCCCAACTCCGAATACCACATGGAGGACGTGCATCGCGCCGGCGGCATCCCGGCAATCCTGGGCGAACTGGATCGCGCCGGCCTGTTGCACGCCGATGCCAAAACGATATACAGCCCGACCCTGCGCGATGCGCTCACGCAGTGGGATATAGCTCAGACCACTGATGAAGCGGTGAAAAAATTCTTCCGCGCGGCGCCCGGCGGGATTATCACCACTCTCGCCTTCTCGCAATCCATGCTTTACCCGGATCTGGATGCCGATCGCAGCAACGGCTGCATCCGCGACCAGGCACATGCTTACAGCCAGGATGGCGGGCTGGCGGTGTTGCACGGCAATATCGCCGTGGATGGCTGCATCGTGAAATCCGCCGGGGTGGACGAAAGCATCCTGAAATTCACCGGGCGGGCGCGCGTGTTCGAAAGCCAGGACGACGCGGTGGCCGCGATTCTTGCCGACCGGATCGTGGCGGGCGATGTGGTGGTGATCCGCTATGAAGGGCCGAAGGGCGGGCCGGGGATGCAGGAAATGCTCTATCCGACCAGCTACCTGAAATCGAAAGAACTGGGCAAGGTGTGCGCGCTGCTCACCGACGGGCGTTTTTCCGGCGGAACCTCGGGCTTGAGTATCGGCCATGCCTCGCCGGAAGCCGCGCAGGGCGGCGCGATCGGCTTGGTGGAAGAGGGCGATACGATTGAAATCGATATTCCGCAACGCAGCATCACGCTGGCGATTTCCGATACGGAAATGAAGCGCCGCCGCGCCGCGATGGAGGCGAAAGGCAAAAAATCCTGGCAGCCTGCCAGCCGTGAACGCCAGGTGTCCGCCGCACTCAGGGCTTACGCCGCCATGACCACCTCTGCCGACAAGGGCGCGGTGCGCGACGTGGCGCAGGTGGAAGGAAAATAGCGGTGACAACACCACAGTCATTGAATGCGCAATTCGCCATTCCCGAACAACTTAGCTTCCGCGAAGATTATAGCGGGCTGATCGTCGCGGAAATCAGCAACCCGCAAGCGACTGCATCGCTGTGCTTGCAGGGCGCGCACCTGATGGCTTGGCAACCCCGGAGCCAGGCCGTGCCGGTGCTGTGGCTGTCGCGCGACGCCAAACTGGCGGCGGGCAAGTCGATACGCGGCGGCGTACCGGTATGCTGGCCGTGGTTCGGCGCGCATGCTTCCGAGCCCGGCTTTCCCGCCCACGGCTACGCGCGCACGGTTCCCTGGCAAGTGGTTGAATCCGGCACTGAGCCGGATGGCGCGACACGCCTGACGCTGCGCCTGGTTGAAAGCGAAAAGACGCGGGCGCAGTGGCCGCATTCCTGCACGCTCGATCTGACCGTGATCGTCGGCGAAAGGCTGCGCATGGAGCTGTCCACCGAAAACACCGGGGCATCCGATTTCGCGGTCAGCGAGGCCTTGCATGCTTATTTCCGGATCGGCGATATCGGCGCGGTGCATGTTGCCGGTTTGGCAGGTTGCGATTACTGGGACAAAGTGGGTGGCTCGACGCTCAAAAAACAAGATGACATAATTCGATTTGCGGGCGAGACCGACCGCGTGTATATCAACACCGCCGCGGAGTGTGTGATCGAGGACGAACGGCTGAAGCGGCGCATTCATGTCGCCAAGTCCGGCAGCCTTTCCACCGTGGTGTGGACGCCGTGGACGGCGAAGGCCGACAGGATGGGCGACCTGGGGCAGCCGGACGGCTGGCGCGAAATGCTGTGCGTGGAATCGGCCAATGCAATTGAAAATACCGTCAGGGTCGCGGCGGGAACCGGGCATACGCTTATAGTAGAATATCGCGCCGAATCGTTATAGTTTTTTAAATCAAAAAACAGAAACAAGGAGAATCATGCGTACACGAAATATCTTGCTGGCATCGCTGTTGATTGCGCTGTACGGCTGCCAGCCGGACACATCCAATAAGCCTGCCGATTGGCAGTTGGCGGACAAAACCGGTTGCTTTATGTGCCACAAGACAGGCAAGAATTTGCTTGGTCCGGCATGGGAATCTGTGGCCGAGCGCTACAGGAACAACCCGGATGCCGAAGCGCACTTGATGAACAAGATACTCAATGGCGGCGCCGGCGCATGGGTCGACAAAGATATGCCAGCCTACGATGAAAGCCTGCTTACTACGCCAAATCGCAAGATTCTGGTCAAATATATTATGTCGTTGAAATAGGCTGGGGAAGGTTTACTCAATCATGAAGCAGGGGCACGGCGCGCCGTGCCCCTGCCGCTTTTACGGCAGCTTCCGCGCGAGGCGCAAGCCGATGGTGCTGTAACGGAAATCGGACTCGCTTCCGCCGCGTTTGGCCGCAGGCTGAGCATAGCTCCAGCCGCCGCCGCGGGGCACATGCAAAGTGCTATCCCCTTGCCACGCGCTGCCATCTGCGGGGGCGCCTTTGTAGCTGTCGTGATAGACGTCCTCTACCCATTCCCACACGTTGCCGCTCATGTCGTACAAGCCCCAGGCATTGGGCTGCTTGGTGGCGACCGGGTTGGTCGACTTGCCGCTGTTGCCCGCCGGTTTTGCCAGCCCGCCATACCAGCCGACGCTGTCCAGATCGTCGCTGCCGCAGTATTCCTGCTGCGCACCCGCGCGGCAGGCGTATTCCCATTCCGCTTCACTCGGCAGCCGGTATTTTTTTCCGGTCTTGGCGTTGAGCGCCTCGATGAATGCCTGGGCGTCGTCCCAGCTCACCTGCTCCACCGGGCAATTGTCGCCGCAGTTGCCAAACTTGCTGGGGTTGTTGCCCATGAGCGCTTTCCACTGGCCTTGCGTGACTTCGGTCTTGCCTATCGCAAAGGCGCGGCTGATGGTTACGCGGTGCACGGGCATTTCGTTTGGCTCGCCTTTGCTTGAGCCCATGTCGAAACTCCCCGCCGGAATCACCACCATCTCGGGGCAGTCGGCGCAGTCCTTGATGATTTTGCCGGCCGCCATGCTGGAGCCGCCTTTTTCTTTTACAACCGGTTTGCGCTCTTCTTTGGCGTGAGCCGGAAGCGAGGTGAACGCCAGTACCATCAAGATAATTCTTAACACCTTCACATTGTTCTCCTGTGGGTTGATATCGTAATGCTGTATTTTTGGCTCGGAAGCGTGGATTGGGCCGGATGAAACAAGGGCTCAACCGGAGCGATTTTACTACAGCTGGCAGCACCATCAAAATAGCAATGGTGGTTGCAGGCGTTGCTCCACTGCTTATCCTTCATCCGCTTCGGTAAAGGGTCGCCGTCCGCCACGAACCGCGCCGATGGCGAACACGCAAGCCCCCAATAAAATGAGGAGAAGGAACTCATAAGCAGGTATCCCGCCGCGCAGGGTCAACAAGCTATCCAATACACCGAGAACCATCAGGATAAAACCCAGTAGCCGGGTCTTCACGCCGCGCCTGCCGTACCCGGCTTCCTCCTGTTCTGTCATGGCTGTCAAACGGCGGGTTTGGCGCTGCGTGCCCACCAGAGCAGGCCGCCTGCCAACAGGCCCATGACCATCAGTGCCGCAACGAGGGGCCTGGTTCCGGTTGCCGGTTTCAGCAGCAACCAGTACCAGGTCGTCATGGTGTGCTTCGAGCCCTTTTCGCCGTTATTGCTGCCGTCCCAGGCGGCAAACGCAACCGGGATGAACTTGCCCTCGGCGAACTGGATATCTTTGTCCGGCGAGGAGGTCGTGAGCGCGCGCGTTATCAGCACCTTCCATGTTCCGTCGCGGTAACTCGCGTTGGCCTTGAGTCTGGCCGCATCGCGTTTCTCGATCTCCCTGAATCCGCGGCTGTTGGCCAGGTTGATGCTCTCCGTTGTGTCCTTGGCGCCGCTCTTCCAGTGCCAGATATTCACCGCGTGTTTCGCATCGCCCATACCGAAGTAAGGCTTTTCCATTCCTTTCGGGATCGCAACCGGCAGTTGCACGGCAACGCCGTCTTCCGCGATCGGCGCATCGGCAAGTTTCTCCGCGGCTTCGTCGCCGGGAATGCTCCTTGTGCGATCGTCCCATTCCAGCAGCATCGCGATCATCTTGTCGTTGTAAAGCGCACGCACCGTGAGGGTGTCATTGGAAGGCTTGAAGTAGCGCTCCTCTGCGATGAGCTGCGGAACTAGGTAAAAAGTGGTCGGTGTGGTTTTTTCCCAGCGCACATCGTCTGGAGTATTGGGCAAATCACCCTCCAGCTTGTCCGCCTTAATGACGGTGTTTTCCGCATCGACTTTCCTGCCGGTCCTGGCCAGCGAAGCCACATAGTTGGCTACATGCCAGCGTTCCTCGATGGAGAGCTTCTTCTTGCTTCTGGGGTCGGCGAAGGACGGCATCTCGGTGCCGGCGATACCCGTGGAAAGGCGCGCAAAAATATCCTTCGGGTCGCTGCTGCCGACGAAGGTCCACGGCTTGGTCAGGTTGCGCGGCCAGGTGCGCTCGCCGGCGTCCCCCTTGAGCCGTTTGCTGGCGCTGCCCTTGCCGGACTTGCCGTGGCATTCCACGCAGCGATCCCCTTCTTCGTACAGTTTCCGGCCCTTCGCTATGCTCTCGTCCGAACTCGCGACCCGGGTGCCGAAGTCGACCTGTGCGGCAGGCGGAGTGTCGTAACCGGCGAAGGTCTTGACGTAAGCCACCAGGTTCCACATGTCCTGTTCCTTTAGTACATCGCTCCAGCCCGGCATCGCGGTGCCCGGCATGCCGTCGCGGATCATGCGGAAGATGTCGTCATCGTTGGGCACCATGTCTTCGAAGCTGGAAGATTTGATCTTGTAGTTGCCGGAGGTGAAATCGCGCGGCGGCGGATTGAGCAGCTCTTTCGCCGCGCCTGTCCCGTCGCCCTCCGCGCCGTGGCACCAAGTACAGCGCTTGTCGTATATCTCCTTGCCCTTGGCGGCATCGCCGGGTTTCGCCGTTGCCGTGCCTGCAATGAATAACGCAGTGCAGAAAGCCAAGAGAGCTAGCCTATTCATTTCCATGACCTCGGTTGCCTGCCGGTATAGTCATACATGAACAGAATGACTTCCCATGTCTCCTCCTCGGTCAGGAAATTTTCCCAGACCGGCATGGATGAAATCCACGGTGCGGCTTCGGCAGGCAGGCCCGGGCCGCCGGTGGCGATGCGCCAGAACAGGAAGGATTCCTGCAATTGCGCGATGGTGCCCACGTCCTGGAAATTGATCGGGGTGGGGTTCAGGCCCGCCGCGTAAGGCCCCTTGCCGTCCAGTTTGTCGCCGTGGCAATACTGGCAGTTTTTGATGTAAACATCGCCGCCCGCCTTGACCAGTTCGCGATATTTCGCCGGGTCTTCCTTCTGGTATTTGCGCAAGGGATTTTCCAGCGTGGCGAGGTTGTAGCTCTTGCCATACGCCTTGAACTTGGATGGCGGAGCAGGGTGGATGGTGCGCAGTTCCACCGGCGCCTCGTAACCGGGCGACATGCTCGTATAGGTGTAGTAGCCGGCCAGCAGCGGAACTATCACAAACACCGCGTTGCGCAGCCTTTTTCTGGACGGATCCTCGACCAGCGCCTTGATCGGGGCTACCAGTTCATGCGCTCCTTCCTCGGTGAACGTGAATGCCATGAGCGTCCCGGATACCACGAAGACCATGTACATCGTGAGCAGGCTACGGGGGATCAACTGGCCGAGCAGCACGTCGAAGATCAGGATGAAGCCGAAATACACCCCGAACACCACGAGGGCGAACTGCAACAGGCGAGGAATGCGTCTTTTCTGTGTCATGGTCATTTTGATTTCGCCATGTAGTTGACCAGCATCTCAAGCTCCTGCGCCTTCAATTGCTCGCCGTAAGTTTTGGGCATCATGCCCGCCGCATATCCCTTCGCGATCACGGCATCGGGGTCGAGCAGCGCTTGGCGCAAATATTCCCTGCTCCTTGTCGCGCCGATTCTTGCGAGGTTCGGCCCCAGCGTGCCGGGCCGGTTCTCAAGGTCATGGCCCGCAAAAACATGGCAGACGCCGCAGGTATATTTGGCGATAACCTCTTCGGGGGTTTTCAGCGGGGCTGCTTCCTCTGCGTTGGAAGTTCCTGCGCCTGCGGCGGGCAGCGCAGGGATGGCGACCGTCACTTCGCTGCCGCTGGACTCCTGGAGATAGGCGATGACGGCCGCAATCTCGGCCTCGAAGAGTCCGATCCCTCCGCCGGAGACATCGGGCATCGGGCTTTCGGTATCGTTGCTCCCCGCCTTGCCGAATCCGGCGGTCACAAAGGCCGATGGTTTCACCAATGACTCATGCAGATACTCCTCGACGGTTTTTGCCGTGCCTCGGTAATTGGGGTTCTTCAGGTTTTCTGATGCCACGGAGCCTATCCTGTCGAGCATCGGCGCGCGGCCCATCGAGTTGTGGCACAGGGTGCAAGTCCCCTTGCCGTTGTAAATCCTGCCGCCGAATGCGACGAACTGATCCATGGTCATCGCGCTAAGCTCCAGTTTTTCCTCGACGGGCGGCGGCGCGGGGATTATCTGCGGAATCCCGTAGTTCGAATACGCGGAAAATCCGCCGATCATCAGCAGGCTGAAGCCAGTTACTTTAAGAACGTTATACATAGCGACAGAAATCGCGCAGTAGATTTATGTCGCTATGTATGGTCATGCCGGCTTCTTCCAATAACCTTTGGCCGCGACGCGCCGGCTGTTGATCGCATTCAGCCAGAAGATGAACATGACCATGACCATGAACAAAATCGTGCCGATCGATACGATGTTGGCCGCATAGCCCAGATCCGGGGTAAAGGCATCCACCGAGTTGTCGCGGAACACGCCCTGCACGTGCCAATGCTGGCGAATTGCGGAGCGGACATAACCCATCAGGCCCATCAGCCAGGTAAAGGCCACAGCCAGCAGGAACAGCGCGTATTGCGACCGGGCGGGCATGCGCCCCCAGTGCAGCGGCGCCACTTCTTTTGCGCCCTTGTACATGAGCGTGTCGATGATCGTGCTGACGACGAGGATGGTCAGCGTGGTCAACACCTGCGGGATCGAGGCCGCCACCTTGTATACGTTGTTGGTGAAATAGCCGTAATAGACGCCCAGCAGCGTGATATTGATCAGGCCCACGGTAAACAGCGCGATCTGGATCGCGTTGCCCGTCGTCACCCAGGACACGGTGGCGATCTTGTTGGCACGCCGGTAGAACATGAAGCTCAGGAAGGTAAACACGATCAGGAAGTTCACTGCAGTGTTTTTTGCCGGCATCAGGCCCAGCACCCCGAGGTACTGGTGATAGGGCCCGCCGAGGCTCTTGAGTTCGGCATTGGTGAGCACCAGCGTGTGCGGCGTGAACCACACCAGGAAGGCCGCGACCAGAACCATGGCGATGTACTTGATCCTGGGGTTGTAGCGATAGGCGCCTTCGCTGCGCCCCATGCCGCACCACAGATAATAGTTGGCCGACAGGAACAGCGCGCCGATCAGCACCGCCTGGATGATGAAGATCCACGCGAACACGCCGCCCATCAGGGTGATGCCCATCTGCTGGCTGTAGGCATACATCTCGGCGGTGAGGTAATAGCCGGCGAATGGCAACGGCAGCAGCGCCGAAATGGCGATGAAGTTGGCGTTGTAGCCGATCCAGTCATAGTGCGCGCGCTCCTCCTTGCTCCTGGCGCTGAGGAACTTGAAGGCGGCATAGGCACCGATAATCGAGCCACCATACGCCACATTGGCGACAAACCGGTGAATGTTGATCGGGTTCCACAGGAAGTTGTGGATCGCCGCCCAGGTGTCCCCGTTGAATACCCCCGCCGCATCCACGGCCGCTGGGCTCATCATGAAGGTCGTCCACGCATTGGCGAGGAACATCAGCAGGCAACCGACCGCATTGAGCAGCAGCCCGAGGGTCAGGTGCACCCATTTCTTGTTCCCGCCCTGGAGCCAGTGCCAGCCGTAATAGTAGATGTAAAGAATCGCGCTCTCGGCGAAGAACAGCAGCGCGTACGCAAACATGCTCCCTTTGAAGATGGTGGCCAGATACTTGAACAGATCGGGATAGAAGAGAACCAGGCTGAAGGTCAGCAAGCCGCCTAGAATGGCGGTGAGCGAGTAGGCAATGATGCTGACCTTCATGAACTCGAAAGCCATGTTGTCATAGCGCTCATCCCGGGTCGCCATGCCGATGGCCTCGATGATAAACACGAAGATCGGCACCGCCAGAACAAATGCCCCGAACCAGAGATGCAGCTGCGCCACCAGCCACACCGCCACGCGGGAATTCACGCCCTTGATGGTGGGGTAGTCCGATGCGGTTAATTTTGGCGCGGGCGGGTAAGTGGCCGCTTTTGTGTCTGGAGCATCCGCTGTGTTAGCCGCTGCCGGGGTAGTCTGGAACGTAGTTGCCGGAGCCGTTACCGATGCGTGTGAAACAGCCTCGGATGCATTCGCGGCAGGCATGAAAGCGGGCAACATCAACGCGGCAATAACTGCCAGTAGAAATGCGCTGCCGATTATTCTTGTTTTTTGTTTTGGCAAGATATGCTTTTAGAGCGTGAGCGTATATATGTATCCAGGGGGATCTTAAGGGCGGTATATCAGCGCCAACCCCTGAAGCTTCATCACGGAAAAATCCAGCGCAAGAAATACGATGCCAAAGACAAGGAACGCGGTAACGAAAGGCACAAGATAAGTTTTCATGCCGTTATGCCCTCAGGAACCATACAAAAAAAACAATCACGGCAATCAGCACCGACGTAAACAAGGCCGGCCCCGCCCAAGGGTACTTGGTTGTTCCGCCTTCATGTGTCTTGCCTTCATCGGCGCTCATGCCCAGTCCTTCTCATCTGCTTGTTACGGATGCGCGCTCCCCCGAAAGAGGAACCTTATCCCCACCCGGATACCGCCTTGCCAACTACAGGACCAGGAAGTACAGGATCAGGCAGATGAAAACGGCATTCATCAGCATCCCGGAAAAAATGACGCCGTCGGCGAGATATTTTTTGTTCAGATATTTCATTCAGACCGCGTACCCTATTTGCCCTTGCAATCGCAAAGCTTGCGGATATATTTCACCAGGCCTTCCACTTCATCCGTAGTCAGGGTCGAGCCCCAATGAGGCATCAATGCCGATTTGCTGATCGACGGGCCGCCGTCCTTGATGACACCCCTGAGGTCCTCATCGGAACGTTTCGCCATTTCCGATGAGTCGGTCAAGTTGCGCGGGTCGGTGGCAAAATCTTTCGTGACGTTGATGCCCTTGCCTTTGCCATCAATCCCGTGACACTGGGCGCAATAAAAATCGTATACCTGTTTTGGCTCTGCCGCCTGCGCCGAACCCGCTGCACCCAAGGTCAGGCCAAGCAGCGTGGCGGTTGCTATTAAAAATCTCGACACGAGTTTATTCCTCCGTTGGTTCGTATTACTCGAAAGTAGCCACATAAGCTGACAGGCTCATCTGATCTTTTTTGTTAAGCGCGCTGGCAAAATCAGGCATATCGCGAACCGGTTTGAATGCCTTGATGTTTGCCAAATAAGCGTAAATCCAGTCGGGGTTCAACCGCTTGCTGGCTCCGGCGAGGCTGGGCCCGCTCTTTCCACCGGCGGGCTTGCCATTCACCAACGACTCGTGGCACCCGCCGCAGGGCGCTTTTTTAGCGTAGATATTCCGCGCTTGGGCGGACTCGGCGGGTTTGATCACGCCCGCCTTGACCTCTGACGATTTCAATCCCATCAGGAAATCCGTGATCGCAGCCGCATCTCCTGCCGACAGCTTGGGATGGTCGGCCGCATTCTTTTCGGTGAGCGAGTTGTATTTCAGCGGGCGGATCGGTTTGGGGTTCTGCAACCACGACGCAAGCCAATCCTTCTGAAACTTGCTGCCGGCATACCACAGCTCCGGTCCCTTCTTCGCCAGCTGCTCGGCAATCGTCTTCTCTTTTGCCGGGCCGTCGGTGTAATGGCAGCCGGTGCAGCTCTTCTTGAAGATCGCATCCCCGCCAGCCGCGTAGCTCGGCGTTGCCGTCATAACCAGCAAAGCCGCTCCAATGGAAACGGTGACTGCCAGTAATCTCATATCATTCTCCCTTATATATTTTATTTCTGAAATTTCATTGCCAAACTGGTGCAGACTATATATCACGCCGCTTTTAGGTCAGAATATAACATAATAACCTTTCCTTTTTTAATACTAAATCATCCTTCAATATCCTTGAAGCCGAAAGCAAATCAGAGGCACATCACATGACACACCAAGCATCTCTGGCCGTTGCCGAAGAATTCCGCCCATCGCCCGGCATGCGCTTGCATCAACGTATCCTGGTTGCGCTGGATTCGTCCGATCATGCCAATGCCGCGCTGCGGAGCGCAGCGGAATTGGCAGGGTTGGCCGATGACTCCGTGATTACCGGCACCCATGTCTATGCCGCCAAGCTACATGACATGCGCTTCCGCCAGATGGAAGGCGGCCTGCCCGAGCAGTTCCGGCAGGAACAGGAACTGGAGCGCCAGCGGGACGTGCACGACGACCTGATTACCCGCGGTTTGTCGATCATCACCGACTCCTATCTCGACCAGGCCGCAACCCATTGCGATCAACTCGGCATCGACTTCAGGCGCAGCTCACTGGAAGGAAAAAATTACCGCGCGCTCACAACAGAAACCAATTCGGGCGCGTATGACCTGCTCGTCATGGGCGCATTGGGTCTCGGCGCGATACAGGGAAGCCGGCTGGGCAGCGTATGCAGGCGGGTGGCGCGGCGTTCGGCCATCGATACGCTGGTCATCAAGGAACCCGGTCGCCCGATCAAGGAAGGTCCGATCATCGTTGCGGTGGACGGCTCAGCCAAGGCCTACGGAGGCTTGCTGACCGCTTTGACCTTAGCGAAACATTGGCAGGTGCCCGTCAAGGTCATTGCCGCCTTCGATCCTTATTACCATTACGTTGCGTTTAACCGCATCGCCGGGGTGCTGTCCGAAGAGGCGGGCAAGGTATTCAAGTTCAAGGAACAGGAAAAACTGCACGAAGAAATCATCGATTCGGGGCTGGCCAAAATCTATGACGGCCATTTGGCGGTCGCCCGCGCCATCTCCAAGGATTTTGGTGTCGAAATAGAAACCGAATTGCTGTCCGGCAAACCCCACGACGCCATCGAAAAATATGTCAGGAAGATCAAACCTTCGCTGCTGATCATCGGCAAATTGGGCATCCATGCCGACGATGAACTCGACATCGGCGGCAACAGCGAGCATCTGCTGGAAAACGTGGACTGCGCCATCTTGCTCAGCATGCGCGAACACCAGCCGCAAATCGATGTCGTGTCCGGCGTCACCACCTCCTGGACCCATGAAGCCGAAGCCAGCATGGAACGCGTGCCCTCCTTCGTCCGCAACATGGCGCGCATGGCCATCATGCGCTATGCGCAGGAACACGGCCACACCGTCATCACCAAGAAGATCGTCGAGGAAGCGACCGCGCAACTCATGCCTAACCATGCGGAGCAGGCGATGGGAGAAATCGTCGCCGCCTACGATGCCGGAGACCTGAAGCGCAAACCGATGGCGGAAGATGCGCTGCGCTGGTCACAAGAGGCCGTCGCGCTGTTGCGCGCCATCGAAGATCTTTCAGTGCGCGGCAACCTCAGCATGCGCGCCGAGAAAAAAGCCCGTCAGGAAAAATGCGCCAGGGTGGAAGCAAGGCACATTCAGCCGTTCCTCGATACTGAATCGCCAGAGGGTTCTCAGTCCTCAGCCCTCAGTCCTGCGCAACTTCACTGGCAGGCCGCCGCGCTGGCCCGCCTGATGCGCATCCCCGAAGGCTTCATGCGCGACCGATGCAAGCAGAGCATCGAGAATTTCGCCCGAAAAAATGGCCACGCTGAAATCACCTTGGAGGTGGCGGAAAACGGTCTCAAACAGGCCCGGGGTGAGATGGAAAAAACCATGCAGGGGCAAGGCGGGACGGATTCCAAACCAAAGTCGGGCGGTTGCCCGTTCGGCTACGGCAACAAGAACCCCCAAGATGCGGGCCGATAATGGATGCGTCCAGCACCGCAGAAGATCTGTTCCTGCTCGCGATCAACCTGACCAAGCGTTGCAACCTCGCCTGCGCCCATTGCTACATGGACGCGGAAACCATGCAGCATGGCGGCGAGAACGAGCTGGCCACGGAGGAGGTGCGCGGCCTGCTGGATGAGATTGCGGGCCGCAGCACCGAGACCATGGTCGTGCTCACCGGCGGCGAGCCGCTGATGCGCTACGACCTGGAAGAGTTGGTGGCGCATGGCACCGGACGCGGCCTTGCGATGGTGGTGGGAACGAACGGGGTGGCGCTCAGCGATAAGCGCGTGCAGTCGCTGAAGGCCGCCGGTGCGATGGGTGTCGGTATCAGCGTCGATTCGCTCGATCCGGAAAAGCACGATGCCTTCCGCGGGCTGCGAGGCGCATGGGAAAAAACCATGGCTGGAATTGAATCCTGCAAGCGCCACGGCTTGCCCTTCCAGATCCATTTTTCGGTCACCGAAGCCAATGCCGACGAAGTCCCGTCGATGATAGCCTTCGCCCGCGCTGCCGGGGCGCGGGTGCTGAACGTGTTTTTTCTGGTATGCACCGGGCGCGGCGAATCGATGTCGGACATCAGTCCCGTCACCTATGAACGGGTGCTCAATCAACTGGTGGCCGCACAGGAGCAAAGCCGGGACTTGCTGATTCGCGCGCGCTGCGCGCCGCATTTCAAGCGCATCGCCTACCAGCGCAATCCCGCCTCGACGCTTACCCGCGCCGCAGGCTATGAAGGCGGCGGCTGCCTCGCGGGCATCCATTATTGCCGCATCACGCCGGAAGGCGGCGTGACGGCCTGCCCTTATATTCCCGAGGAAGAAGGCAACATCCGCGACAAAAAATTCTGGGATATCTGGGATCAATCGCTGACCTTTCAATCCCTGCGCAACCCGATGCTGCAAGGAAAATGCGGCAGCTGTGAATTCCGGAAGTTGTGCGGCGGCTGCCGCGCGCGGCCTCTCGCGATGGGCGGCAGCCTGATGGATACCGACCCCTGGTGCGTCCATACGCCCGATGGTTCTGCCGTCATCGAACCGTTGATCGAGCAGACCAGGAAGCTTGCGTGGAGCGAGGAGGCGGAGAAACGCCTGTCGCGGGTTCCCTCCTTCCTGCGCAAGATGGTCAGGAACCGCGCCGAAAGTTATGTGCATGAGCAGGGCCTGCTGATGGTGACGGAAGAACACCTGGCTACCCTGGCCGCCAGACGCTTCGGCAGCAACGGGCCGCCCCGGCCAAATACAAACGAGGAAAAAGCTCAGCAGGCAGCCAGCGACTCGTTGCCGTGGAGCGAACAGGCAAAAGAGCGCCTCGCCGCCATGCCCGCCTTTTTGCAGCAAGGGGTGCGCGCGATTGCCGAGGATGTCGCCCGTTCCGAGGGCAGGCTGGAGGTCAACATCAAACTTCTGGATCGCCTGGAATCGGAACAGCAGCCCGGCCGCAGCTTTCCGTGGACGGATGAATCGGATCGGCTGCTCACTGCGTTTCTCGCCGAGAAGAAACCACAAGTGCGGATGTTTATTGCACCTGCCTTGGAAAGTGCCGTGGAGCAATTTGCAAAAAAACGGCGCGCCGCAACCGTGGAGCGCGCCGATGTCGAGGCAGCCATCGCCCAACTGACCGGCGGAGTGGAGTGGGACGAAGATGCGCTGGCGCGCGTGTTGTCTGCGCCGGACTTCATCCGTGCAGGCATCAAGAAAGCCGCCGAATTCAATGCGCGCAAGGAAGGGTTGGCACGCATTGCATCCGCCGACCTGACGCGCTTCCGCAACAGCGCGATGATGCGCGCGGTGCAGCGCATGAAGGGCTTCGGGATGCAGGAATTGAACTTCGACGCCTACGCGATCGCGCGTGATTGCGTGCCGCGCCTCAAGGATAATCCCGAGGCCGACAAGCGTTTTGAGACCATCAAAAATTTCGTTGCGGCGCGAGAACATCCCGGCGATTTGCTGGGCCAGGATTTGCTCGAAAAGATGAAGGCGCAACTCAACGCAAACAAGCAGAACGGCGATGGACAAGGTTGACGTACTGGTTATCGGCGGCGGCATCTCGGGGCTGGCCTCGGCGTGGTGGCTGGCGCGCAGCGGCCTGTCCGTCGAGGTATGGGAGGCCGGCGAGCGACCAGGCGGCAAGATCATGAGCACCCGGCAGGACGGCTACCTCACCGAACGCGCCGCATCCATGGTATTGAATTTTCGCCCCGAGGTTGCGGCACTGGTGCGCGGGGCGGGGCTGGAATCGGCCAAGACAGCCCGCCTGCCTGCCGCCGAGGCACACCGTTACCTGTTGCATCGCGGCCATCTGAAAGCGCTGCCGATGCGCCTGGGCGCGATGGTGGCCTCGCCGTTGTGGAGCCTGCGCGGCAAATTGCGCCTGCTGGCCGAACCGTTCGTGTTCTCCGGCGGGCGGGCCGACGAGTCGGTCAGCGAATTCATCACCCGCCGGCTCGGCCGTGAGGTGTTGGAAAAAGCCATGGAGCCCTTCATCGCCGGCGTGCTGGCGGCGGATGCGGATCAGGCCAGCGCCGCGGCCGTCCTGCCGCGCCTGGTCGCATTGGAGCGGCGCTACGGCAGCATCGCTGCCGGAGTTCTGGTCAACCGGGTATTGCGCCGGCGCACCGCCAGCACTACCGAAAGTTTTTCCTTTGGCGGCGGCATGGGTACGCTGGTGGAGGCTCTGGCCAATACTCCCGGAATCAGGATGCGCACCGGCCATATTGCGGCAGAGCTGGTGCGCGGGCGGGGCGGCTGGCAGGCCACGGCGGCAACGCCGCAAGGGCAGCGCACCTTGTCCGCCTGCCATGTGATCGTCGCAACCCCCGCTCCTGCGGCGGCGGTGCTGGTCAACTCGCTGGACAGCGAACTGGTCGAGTTGCTGCGCGGCATCGGCTACGCCGGCGTGACCGTCGTGCATGCTGGGATGGCGCGCGATGCCGTGGGGCATCCGCTCGACGGCAGCGGCTTTCTGGCGCCGAAGGGAGAAAGCGCAACCCTGACGGGGAATCTGTGGATGAGCACCCTGTTCCCGGATCGCGCGCCTCCGGGAAAAGTCCTGCTGACTTCCTACCTGGGCGGTGCGCGCGCACCCCAGGTGGCGGACTGGGACGACGGGCGCGTCGTCGATGAGGTGCTCGGAACGTTGCGCCCGCTGATGGATTTAACAGGCGATCCGGAGATGGTGCGTGTCGACCGGCACCGGCAGGCGCTGCCCGTGTATCACGGCGCCTACCAGGCGCGCATGCAGGCCATTACGGCCCGCCTGCAACATATTCCCGGCCTCCACCTCGAGGCCAACTACCGGGGAGGGGTGTCGGTGCGCGACCGCCTTGCCTGCGGCCATGCCGTGGCGAACCGTATTCTGGGGGCACAGCGCTGGCCATCCGTTGAGCGGCAGCGGCGCGAAGAAACCGAAAAACCGGGCGAGAAGGCGGTGTATCCGCCGGGATCGATGGGTGCCGCCATTGAATGAACCCAGAAAAAGCAGTTGTCCGCAGATTACACAGATTACACAAGATTAAACAAAGGATTATTGAGATGAATTGGATAACCATTCGGGTGATGCATCAATTAGCGGTAACTGCTTCAAATCTGTGTGAATCTGCGTAATCTGCGGATTGAACTGCGGTTTTAAGGATGAAAGTTTCTCGATAGAAATGGGCGGCAGGGCGGTTGGCACAGAACGGTGTGCGAGAAAGCACAAATGCATTGATAATGCCGTCAATAAAGTTGCAGCAGGAACCGCAATCTTTATCGTCGAGTGCCGCGCCGAATCATTGCGGCTTCTGAAAATACTCAAAATTGGGGAGAAAATTATGCGCACACAAAATATCTTGCTGGTGTCGTTGCTGGTCTCGCTGTACGGCTGCCAGCCGGAGGCGCCTAAACCAACGGCTGCCGCTCCTGCGGAGTCATCCGCCTTGCCGGCCCAGGCAGGGCAGGCTGCACAACCGGTAGCAAGTGAAGCGCCCGCGCCAGTTCAGCAGATCGAACACGCACCCGCAGAAAAAGCCGCACAGACCAAGGAAAAAATAGCGGCGGTGGTGAAAGAACAAGCGCCGCAACCGGCCGTTGCGGAAAAACCGGCAACCATCCCGGCGACTACCGCGCCGGTTGCGAAGGCCGAACCGGCGGTATCCGAAGCGGATGCCCTGCAATTGGCCAAAAAGAGCAACTGCCTTGCCTGTCATGCAGTCGACAAGAAAGTGGTCGGCCCATCCTTCAAGGATGTGGCGGCCAAATACCGCGGCGATGCCGGAGCCGAAGCCAGGTTGATGAATAAGATCGCCAAAGGGGGCGGCGGCGTGTGGGGTGCTATGGCGATGCCGGCCAGCCCGCAAGTTAGTGAGGCGGATCGCCAGATTCTGGCAAGATTTGTGTTGTCTTTAAAGTAAACGTGTCAACGCCGCAGAGTGGGATTGCGTTATTGCCTTGCCGCCTAAAAGTTGATTGGCAAAGCAGGCGGAGTTGTTTAGAATCGACAGCGAAGGCGAGACCTTCATATAGTTTAAGATTTTTTTAATCACGAAACGGAGAGAATATGAAATCTATTATCGTAAGCATGGTTGCAGCAGCAGGTTTGATGGTTGCAGGCAGCGCGCTGGCAGCTGATATGCCAGACTTGGCCAAGAAGAACAACTGCACCGCATGTCATGCAATTGACAAAAAGGTGGTTGGACCGGCTTGGGCGGAAGTTGCCAAGAAGTACAAGGGCGATGCTGGCGCGAAGGCCAAGCTGGTTCCAAAGATGATCAAGGGCGGTGGCGGTGTATGGGGCGCGATGCCGATGCCTGCCAGTCCAAAGCTTAGCGAAGCTGATGCTGGTGCATTGGTGGACTTCGTTCTGGGCCTGAAGTAAGAAGGCAGTAGGAGTTCTCGAAAAAGCCGGCGCGAGCCGGCTTTTTTGTTGGTGCGTTAAACCTAGAAAATGCAATTGAGCCACGGATGAACACAGATTGACACAGATGAACAATGAGTTGCGTTAACCTGGAAAACTCAGTTCAAGCCACGGTTTGACTGGAACGCGGGCTTCCAGCCCGCAGGCGGACAGGATGTCCGCGCTCCAAGTATCCATTCTCGAACTCGCCCAAAAGGTGAACCAATAGCGATAAAGTTAATCATCACGTGGGTTTCAACTGAAATAGAAGCGTTCAACTGAGGTTTTTAGGGTTATTTTTAACTGCACCATTTGGGTTAAATGCCAACACCTCGCAATGTATTGTTTTATCCGTGTAAATCTGTGGCTAACTGCGGTTAGGTTAAATTGACAAGCGGCGCACCCGCTACGCATAATCCGCGGGAGCTTTTCAGGAGTGTGCTCAAACTCCAAGTACAACATTCTTCCAGGGAAATGGAAAACACACTCTCGCTCGTCCTTATCCTGCTTGCTACCGCGGTACTGGTGGTGGTGCTGTGCCGCATCCTGCATTTGCCGGTGATGCTGGGTTATCTGGTGGTCGGCATCCTGATCGGCCCGCATGCGTTGGCGTGGATGCCCGATGCGGCGGGAACGCAGCATCTTGCCGAGTTTGGCGTGGTGTTCCTGATGTTCAGCATCGGCCTGGAATTCAGTTTGACGCGCTTGACGGCGATGAAGCGCACGGTGTTCGGTTTGGGCGGCGCGCAGGTGATCGCCACCATATTGCTGGTGATGGCGGTCGCGGCACTGTTCGGGCTGGACTGGCGCGCGGGGCTGGCTTTGGGCGGTGTATTGGCGATGTCTTCCACCGCGATTGTCAGCAAGATGCTGGTCGAGCGCGCCGAGCTGAATCTGCCATACGGCCAGCAGATGATGGGCGTGCTGCTGTTTCAGGATCTCGCCGTGGTTCCGCTGCTGATCATCATTCCCGCGCTGGCCTCGAACCCCGACGATCTTTCGTCCACGCTGGCCTTCGCGGCGCTCAAGGCAGTCGCGGTGCTGCTGGTGCTGCTGGTGTTCGGGCAGCATGTCATGCGGCCGTGGTTCCACGTCGTGGCGCGGCAGAAATCCTCCGAATTGTTCATGCTCAACGTGCTGCTGATCACGCTGGGGCTGGCTTATTTCACCGAGCTGGCGGGCTTGTCGCTGGCGCTGGGCGCGTTTGTCGCGGGTATGCTGATTTCCGAAACCGAATACCGCTATCAGGTGGAAGAAGACATCAAACCGTTCCGCGACGTGCTGCTCGGCCTGTTTTTTGTGACCATCGGCATGAAGCTCGATCTGGGCAGCGTTTTGGCGGATTTCGGCTGGGTAATGCTGGCCTTGCTGGCGCTGATCCTGCTCAAGGTATTGATCGTGGCCTTGCTCGCGCGCGCCTTCGAGGGGGATTGGGGGGTGGCGCTGCGCAGCGCGATCGGTCTGGCGCAGGCCGGCGAATTCGGTTTCGTGCTGCTGACGCTGGCGGACGGCGCGCACTTGCTCAACGATGCGACCATGCAAATCACGTTGGCGGCGATGCTGCTTTCCATGCTGGCGGCGCCCTTCCTGATCCAGCACGGCGAGGCGATTGCGCGGCGTTTTTCCGCCGCCGAATGGACCCACCGCGCGATGCAGATGCACCAGATCGCCATTCAAAGCATGAGCAGCAGCGGGCATATCATCATTTGCGGCTATGGGCGCAGCGGGCAGACGCTGGCCAGCTTTCTGGAAGAGGAGAAGCTGAGCTTTATCGCGCTGGATCTCGATTCGCGTCGCGTGCGCGAAGCCGCTGCCGCGAAGAAAAGCGTGGTGTACGGGGATGCCGCCAAGCGCGAAGTCCTGATGGCCGCCGGGCTGATGCGCGCCAAGGCTTTGGTCATTTCCTACAAAGACAAGCATTCCGCGCTGGCGATCCTTCGCCATGTCAAGGAGCTGCGCCCCGATTTGCCGGTCGTGGTGCGCACCACCGACGACACCCATGTGGAAGCGTTGAAGGAAGCAGGCGCGGCGGAAGTGGTCGCCGAAGTGCTGGAGGGCAGCGTGATGCTCGCCTCGCAAACCCTGCTGATGGCGGGGGTGCCGCTGAACCGCGTGATCCGCCGCGTCCAGGAAAGCCGCGCGCGCCGCTATGCGGTGTTCAGCGGCTATTTGCGCACACCACAATACGAAGTCGGTGAGGCAACCGACCGTTTGCAGCAGCGTTTTTTGAGCGTGTTGCTCAAGGAAGATTCCGTCGCGGTAGGCAAACAATTGCGCGAGGTTGGCCTGGATGCCTTGAACGTCGAAGTGAACGCGGTGCGCCGCCACGGTGTGCGCGGTGCGCAGCCAAGCAAAGAAATGCGGCTTCAGGCAGGCGATGTGCTGGTGCTGCTGGGGTTGCCGGAAGCGTTGCAGCAGGCGGAGGAAAAGCTGCATAAAGGGTAGCGGAAACTAAGGCGCGCCAGCCCTGCATCGCCGGGATAACTACAATAAAAAAAGCCCGCCGAAGCGGGCTTGAATGTCACGCCGGGTAATTCATTAAACGCCCATGCACACTGTGTATGGTGTTGCATCATCAATGACTGTTGTTGCTATGGCGTTTGCGGGTACGGCGGCTGGGTGAACTGCGTCCGCCATGACCATCATGGAGCCAGTCGCGGTGTTGCCATCATCCAGCGTGACGTCCAACTGCTTGGCAGATTTTCCAAGAATCCCGCCAGAGCAGATGATGTGCGAGCCCCTCAATCCAGTGATGGGCAGATTGGTTGCGGTTCCATTGGTAATGCCGATTCTTCCTCCCACCGTATTCGTAGGCAGATAGGTGGTAAGGTTGACGACGGTCTCGCCCGGCGCAAGCCCGGCGAGGCGTGCATGCTGCCAGAATGCTACCGATTCATCAGTGGTCGTCATGGAATCCCACATCCCGTTGATGACGCCGTTACCCGTGGGGCCGGTGGTTGCCATACAGGTGGCGATGGGCGCGGTGGTACACACGGTTCCAAGGTGGGTGTTTACGTTGGCATCATCCCCCGGCAGCGCCTTGAATTTGTCCTGATAACCGTAGATGAATACCGGGGCATTCTTGAAATCCGCAGCAAGGTTCTTGACCCTGGCGCTGTTGATGAGCTCCTGCCCCTTCAGCACGCCGCCGAGCAGCAGGCCGATAATGACCAGCACGATGGCGATTTCGATCAGGGTAAAGCCGGATTGATGGCGTTTCATGATGGTGCCCTCCCAATCAGATTTTGGATGCCGCGCCAAGGTTGCAGCAAATGCCGCATCAATGGTGTGATGGACTGCCTGTCTTTGAAGTAAATCCGGCCTTGCAAGGGCTTGTGTCTGAATTATGGGGCATTGTTCAAATTTGGACAATCATGAAGTGGCCTTGCGGGCTGAAATGGCCATCACGCCGCTTGATGACGCAACACTTCGGGGTTGTGCCTGGCGATGTTGGTCAGCGTGCGCGCCGCGCCGGATGGTTGTTTGCGGCCTTTTGCTAACCGTTTTTTAATCGTTGCTAGTTGCATATGCCAATCAGGCTGCCGCCAGCATTTCAAATGCCATTTCACGGGGGTTGTCCGTGCGACGGCTTACATCGAGAATCTCGATGCCCAGCACTCGTCCGCCATCGTCGTAATCCAGCACTACACCCTCGCGTACTTCATCGCTATCAGCGATAGTGCCAGAGGCAAGCCGAATGTACATTGCATCAGCTTGCGCATCATATTCAACCTTCATGGCAACCTCCATATTTAGAAACCTTGCTGGTAAGCATTACGGTTAAAACAAAATTATCCTCAATAATGACGCGCAGTAACCACGGCTTGCCGTCACGCAAAAAACCGACTGATGAATATCTCGTCCATAATTACCCACAGACTTTTGTTGTGGGTATTCCAACACCAACTGCAACCAGTCAGCGGGAACATTGCGCTCGGCAATGCGAGCCCGAGCATGTAGAGTCAAGCAGAAATTCATGGATTATTATATGACATTTGGCGGCCAAGATTAGAGATTGGATAAATTCCCTTTGTTGCAAAAAAACCACACTTCCCACATAAACTTTTGACAGCTCTTCCCCCCTCTCTATACAGTCCGTCCCAGTGGTAGCAGGGGGGTTTTGTCACCACTTCGAGTCGTACACATTAAACTAACTTTTCTTTTAAAGGAAAAACACAATGAAGAAAATCGTTCTCTCTCTGGCAGGCGTGTTGGCAGCAACCGCATTTGCCCCAGAAGCAATGGCTCTGCCAGCATTTGCACGTCAAACCGGCATGGCTTGTACCGCTTGCCACTTCCAGCATTTCCCGGTGCTGAATTCGTTCGGCCGCGCTTTCCGCGCATCCGGCTACACCATGGTTGGTTCGCAAGGCAAGGTGGAAGGCGAGCACCTGTCGATTCCTGACACGCTGAATGCTTCCCTGTTGCTGAAGGCGCGTTATCAAAAAACCAGCGGTTCCGATGCAGCTGGCGCGATTTCCGGCGTTACCGCCAATGGTGGTCAATGGCAGCTGCCTGACGAATTCGCCATTATTTTTGGTGGACGCATCGGTGAAAATGTTGGTTTCATGGCAGAAGTGGCCGGTAACGGTGCTCCTAACGCCAATACCAATGCCAATTCTCCAACATTGGGCGGCCTCAAGATGCCTTTCATCTATGATATTGGCGCTGCAAAGATCGGCGTGACCCCGTTCCTGACCGATTCGCAAGGTGCATCTTACGGCTACGAACAAGCCAGCGGCGGCCAAGTACGTGCCTCGCGTTGGTCTGAAGATCGCAATGCCACATCCGCGCATAATTTCGTGGGTATCGCCTCTGGCGCAGCGACTGGCTTGGCATTCAGTGCATCCAATGATATGGGCTATGTCGCTTTAACGCGCTTCACGCCAAATCATACGATGAACCAGGGCTTGAACGGTGGCGTGCAGATGAAATCCAATCTGCTCCGTATTGCCGCTACTCCAACAGTGGGCGATTGGACAATGCTGGTTGGTGGCTCGTTCTATAGCGGCTCCAACTATGTTGCTGTAGCTGCCGCACCAGTTGCTGCCAATTTGCGCGAAACCAAAGCTACTGCACTTGACTTGCAAGCGCAAGGGCAACTGGGCGGCAAGGATATCAGCTTCTATGCAAACTATGCCAAGGTTCCTGGCTCGGCAGTGGGTGCAACTGCAAACCTTTGGAATGCAGCTGTAACCGACGAAAAGGCCTTTGTTATCGCGGCTGATTACAGCGTGATCCCGCATGTGTTGTCCCTCGCAGCCTCATACCGTTCTGCCAATGATGGCGGCGCAGTGGGCGTTCCTGACAAGAACAATGCAGTTACTCTGCAAGCCGTCTATGATCTGTACCAGAACGTCGCACTGCACGCAGTTCATACGATGCAGAGCGGCAGTGCTTATGGCGTAACTGGAACTAGGGCTGCTAACATGTTAGCTGGCGGTGCTGGCAAGAACCTCACCACCTTGATGCTGGAAGTGGCTTGGTAAGTCAAAGCTTGTATAGGATGGGTTGAGCGCAAGCGATACCCATCAACAAAAGCTGAAAGGCTGTTGATGTAACGAACAGGGGAGACTTCGGTCTCCCCTGTTTTTTGCGCTTGCAACAATTATTGGGTAATACGGGACAGACCACGGTTATTAATTTCTGCTAGACTGCACCGCTCCTTAGGACGAAAACGGAGTTCACCATGCCTCGCCGTGCCCGCATTGCGCTGCCGAATGTCCCCATTCATCTCATCCAGCGGGGCAATAACCGCCAACCTTGTTTTTTCGCCAATGAAGATTATCGCCGCTACCTGGATTGGCTGGCTGAGTGCGCCAGCAAGACTGGCTGCCAGATTCATGCTTATGTGTTGATGACGAATCATGTGCATTTGTTGCTTTCTTCCGACCGCGCGGGCGCCGGTGGGGCTTTGATGAAGTTGTTGGGGCAGCGTTATGTGCAGTATGTGAACCGTGCCTATCAGCGTAGCGGGACATTGTGGGAGGGGCGCTTTCGCTCGTGTCCCGTGCAGGAGGAAAGCTACTTGCTGGGGTGTCAGCGTTATATCGAGTTGAATCCGGTGCGGGCGAGCATGGTGACGCATCCGGCAGATTATCGGTGGTCAAGCTATCGCGCCAATGCGCAGGGCGAGGCGGATCCGTTGGTGCAGCCGCATCCGCTATATGCCGCGCTGGGAAGCGATGCGGCTACCCGGCAAACAGCTTACCGCGAGTTGTTTCGCTATGAGTTAGAGCCCGGTATGGCGGATGAGATTCGTCGCGCGACCAATGGCAATTTCGCGCTGGGTGGTGAACGTTTTGCAGCACAGGTGGCGGAGATGATCGGCAGGCGGGTAGTGCCGGGGCAGTCGGGGCGACCGCGCAAATTGGTGGCGACGCAGTCTGGCGAGTTGCTTTTAGGGTAGAAAACCGTGGTCTGTCCCCTGTTCCCCTGCGATGTGAAAGGGCTTTATCAGCGCGCACGTTCAGGCGAGATTGCCGATTTCACCGGGGTCAGCGCACCTTACGAACCGCCGGGAAACCCGATGGTGACCATCGATACCAGCTTAACCGCCTTGGATGTTGCTTCTGCGCGACTGGCGCAAATGTTGATGCCGCGCTTGCGGTTCTGATGCGACCAGATACCCTGTGTCGGAAAATCCAACAGCATGGCCGGCGGCTAGCGCTTCTCATCGTTGACCGGCCTAAAATTTCTCCTGCTTCCCATTGCATCGCTCGTGTTTACTTGCGGTAAACTGTCGGGAAATTAGGGAGTCATTTGATGGATGTCGCCGAAAGCCCAATACTGTCCCGCCTGAAAATCGGCAATCGCCTGCCCACGCCGAAAGGGGTGGCGTTGGAGGTGATTAACCTGACGCAGCGCGAGGATGCTTCCAATCACGATATTGTCCGGATGATCAGCGCCGATCCGGCGTTGAGCGCGCGGGTCATCAAGGCGGCCAATGTGCTGCTTACCAATCCTTCCAGGCCGATTGCCACTATCGCCGATGCGGTGACGGTACTGGGGGTGCGCGCGTTGCGCCAGCTGGTGCTGGGCATCGCGCTGATCGTGGATTATCGCCACGGCCCCTGCAAGCAATTCAATTATCCGCATTTCTGGACACATTCGCTGTTGGCCGGCATCGCCGCGAAGCATCTGGCGGCGCGCGCGCGGTTGGCCGTTGCCGAGGAAATTTTTGTGCTGGGCCTGCTCGGCAATATCGGGCAACTGGCCTTGGCCACGGCATACCCGGATGAATATGGCGATGTGCTCGAACAGGCGAAGGGCAAGGCGCTGGATGAGCTATGCCGGCAGGAGCAGGATAAATTCGATTGCGATCAGGCAGAGTTGAGCGAGGCGATACTCGCCGATATGCATTTCCCCAAGATTTTCCAGGCGCTGGTGCGTGATTTCCGGCAGCCCGAACTCAGTAAAATGGTCGAGGGTACGCGCGAGTGGCGCTTGTTGCATTTGTTGCATGTGGCATCGCTGCTGGCGGACGCATGTCTGGCAAGCCCCGCAGAACGCGGCAAGCTGGTGGCAAAACTAAGGCTGCATGCTGCGCGCGTAGCAATCGAGACGGATCATCTCATCGAGATCGGCGATGCGTGTGTGCGGGACTGGCTGGAGTGGCTGGAATTGTTGAACATGAAGATGGTTCATATTCCGCAGTTCGCGGAGTTGCTGAACCAGTCGGATGCGGCAGATGCAGCAAATGCCGCAGTCGAGGTGCCGCAATGGGCGCATGCCGCTCAAGCCAATTACAGGATGCGTGTGCTGCTGGTTGAGGAGGATCGCGCCATGCGGGTGTTGCTGGAAACCATGCTGAAGGCGGCCGGCCACGAAGTATTGGTAGCGCGCAACGGCGTGGAAGCGATGGGCCTAGTCGAACAACACCATCCGCAACTGGTCATTACCGGGTGGACGATGCCGCAGATGGATGGCATTACGCTATGCCGCAAGCTGCGCGAAAACCCCGAACGGCGCAATGTGTATGTGATTATCCTCACCGTACAGGAGAGCGTGGATAGATTGGTTGAGGCATTCGAGGCGGGCGCGGACGATTACCTGGTCAAGCCGGTTGCGCAAAAAGTTTTTTTTGCGCGCCTGCGCGCCGCGCAGCGGGTGGTGCAACTGCAAGAGGAATTGGCCTTTGACCGCGAGCAGTTGCTGCGTTTTTCCAAAGACCTGGCGGCATCCAATGAACGCCTGCAGCGATTGGCATTGACCGATGCGCTGACCGAATTGCCCAACCGCCGTTTTGCGATGGAGCGTCTCGAGCAGGAGTGGGCCTTGTCCAAGCGCGGCGACCGCACCTTGTCATGCATGATGGTGGATATCGACTACTTTAAACCGATCAATGACAAGTTCGGCCATCCGGCGGGCGACGAGGCGTTGAAACTTGTCGCCAGCACCCTGCGCCAGTCGGCGCGCACGCAGGATGTGGTGTGCCGCTATGGCGGGGAAGAGTTTGTCGTGATCTGCCCGGATACCGGCATCGATGCGGCTTACCAATGCGCCGAGCGGCTGCGCCTGAACGTGGCCGCGCTGAAGTTCAAGAACCAGGAAGCCGGCATTAGGCTGACTATCAGCATCGGCGTTGCGGAGAAAAAAGAGGGCGTCGCCTCGATAGAGAAATTGCTGAACCGCGCCGATGAATGCCTGTATGCGGCAAAGCAGGGCGGGCGAAACCGGACAGTTGCTGAAAAATAACCCGCCCGAGACCGCAATGGCCTGCCCCTGAAAAAATCGGTTGGCCGGTACGTATAAATCAATCGCCCCTCCGTTTTTACCCAAAGGCGGAGGGTTTGTTTTTGTAAGAATTAATCCTACAGCGGCTGTCTTCGGATGCTTACAAAAAAATCAGCAGGCTTCCAATTTTATCCTCACGCATTGCTTGTGATAATGCGATCGCTGAAGCTCGGCAGGCAGAGTTTGCAAAGCATGAATCGAATGCGCAGCCGGTTCCAGATTATTCGTTCTACACTGGCCTATAAGGGGGTTACATGAGCACCATGCAATTGCAAGAAGGTATCCGTGATATCAATCTGACTTATCTGATGCTCGCACAGCAAATGATCAAGGAGGATCGGCCAGCAGCAATTTTCCGTTTGGGTATCGGTCAGGATTTGGTGGATATTATTGCCGGCCTGACACCCGCGCAGATCATCAAGATGGCGGCTTCCAATATGTTGCTGTGCCGTTTTCGTTTTGACGAAAATCTGTTGCTCAATATGGTGACCGGCTACAGCAAGGATCGCATGATGTCCCAGGCGCATGCGGCGATTCTGATGTCGGCTCAACCCGTTGAAGAGCTGGTGTAGAAAGGCGGTTGATCTGACTGTCAAAACCGTAGCGGGTGAAGCACGGCAAGTCAAAACTGCGATTGATCTGATCGAGTTGGGTGCGCGCTTGCAGTTGTTGCAAGAAGAAACCTCGCTGAGCCGCGAGCGTTTGCTCAGGCTCTACAAGGAGATCAAGGGCGAGTCGCCTTCCAAGGGGATGCTGCCCTACTCGACCGACTGGTTCATGAGCTGGCAGCCGAATATTCACTCGTCCCTGTTCATGGATATTTACCGGTTTCTGGTCATCAATGCCGGAATCGATGGCGTGCAGGCGCTGATTACCGCATATCGTTTATACCTCGATCAGGTGCAAGGCATCGAAGACGCCGAACCCGCACTGAGTATTACCCGCGCATGGTTTCTGGTTCGCTTTTTCAAGGCGGGGATGATGCAGCTTTCTCCCTGCAAGGAATGCGGCGGATACTTTGTGGCTCATGCGAATGAACTGCACGGCAACTATGTGTGCGGCATCTGTCATCCTCCCGCGCGCGCCGGCAAGACCAAGGCTGCCAAGCAGGCCTCGATTGCCGCTGCGCAAACCGCTTGTTGATTAGGCCAAGACCAATAAATTTGGCGGGCCGGCATGGCCTTGCGGCCCAATCCGACCAAAAACTGCGCCAATGCGCAATACATCTGCTCCCAATCCTGCTGAATTAATCTAGAATGCGCATATGGCTTTGCCGGCTGCAACGCGGGGCGCGTGAGTCGAAGGCATTAGGAACCTACTGCCTCCCCCTTGCGGGGAGAGCGGAAGGGTCGTCGTGTAAGCGGCGGGGTATCCACCGGCCTCCCCCTTGCGGGGATAAACAACAACAGGGAATGCGGGTATGTTGGTAATCATCGGTTATGTGGTGGTGTGTTTTTCGGTCTTCGGCGGTTTTGCCATGGCTGGCGGCCACTTGGCCGCATTGTTTCAGCCGATTGAGCTGCTCATGATCGGGGGTGCCGCAGCCGGTGCCTTTCTTGTCGGCAATACCGGCAAGGTGATCAAGGCGACGCTCAAGAATTTGCCGAAAATCATGAAGGGATCCAAATATAACAAGGAAACCTACATGGAGTTGATGGCCTTGTTGTATGAGTTGCTGAACAAGGTACGCAAGGAAGGCTTGATGTCTATCGAAGGCGATGTGGAAGAGCCGGCGGAAAGCGCGCTTTTCGTCAAATACCCCAAGGTGATTGCGGATCATCATGTGATCGAATTCATGACCGATTACCTGCGCATCATGGTCAGCGGCAACCTGAACGCGATGGAAATCGAAAACCTGATGGATGTGGAAATCGACACGCATCATCACGAGGAGATGGTGCCTTCCCATGTGATTGCCAAGCTGGGCGACGGGATGCCGGCCTTCGGTATCGTCGCGGCGGTAATGGGCGTGGTGCACACCATGGAATCGGTTGGCCTGCCACCTGCCGAACTGGGTATATTGATTGCCCACGCGCTGGTTGGCACCTTCCTTGGCATTCTGCTGGCCTACGGGTTTGTCGGTCCGTTGGCCACGCAACTGGAACAGAAAGCCGAAGAAGGCACCAGGATACTCAACGTCATCAAGGTGACGCTGCTGGCCAACCTCAACGGTTATGCGCCGGCGATGGCGGTCGAGTTTGGCCGCAAGGTGCTGGATTCCACCGAGCGTCCAGGTTTTGCCGAACTGGAAGAGCATGTCAAGCAAAAACGCTAAACAGGACTGGCAAGTGGTAAGTGGGAAGTAGGGAGTGGGAAACCACCCACCACTCCCTGCTCTCTACTTACCATCTGCCTTCTGATTTCTGACCATGGCCGAAGATAAAAACAAAAAACCCATTGTTGTAAAGCGCATCAAGAAAGTGGTGGGCGTGGCACACGGCGGCGCGTGGAAGATTGCCTATGCCGATTTCGTCACGGCGATGATGGCGTTCTTCCTGCTGATGTGGCTGCTTGGCACGACCAACAAGGGCGATCTGGAAGGTATTGCCGAATATTTCAAGATGCCGCTCAAGGTGGCATTGTCGGGCGGCAAGGTCTCCGGCGAGACTACTAGCGTCATTCAGGGCGGCGGCCACGATATTACGCGTGCCGAAGGACAGGTGAAGATGGGCGGGAAGTCTGCTGAAAGCAGGGTAGTCGATCTTAAGAAAGTGCAAGCCGAGGTATTGCGCAGTCAGCGCAAGGAGGAAGTCGAAAGGCTTAAGCAGCTGAAAGCCAGCATCGAGAAAGCCATCGAGAGCAGCCCCAAGTTGCAGCAATTCAAGAATCAGATACTGCTGGACATCACCAGCGAAGGGCTGCGCATCCAGATTGTGGATGAAAAAAACCGTCCGATGTTCCAGATCGGCAGTGCCCAGCTGGAGCCCTATACCAAAGAAATTCTGCATGAGATCGGCAAGATGCTGAACGAAGTGCCCAACAAGCTGAGCATCTCCGGTCACACTGACGCAGCCCTTTACGGCGGGGGTGCCAAGGGGTACAGCAATTGGGAGTTGTCCGCAGACCGTGCCAATGCTTCGCGCCGCGAATTGATCGTGGGCGGCATGACGGAGGAAAAAATCATCCGCGTGGTGGGTTTGTCTTCTGCGGTACTGTTCAAAAAGGAAGAGCCGCTCAACCCGATCAATCGCCGCATCAGCATGATCGTGATGAACAAAAAGGCCGAAGAGGCAGCCAGCCATGACGGCGGTACGGTCGGTGAAAACGTCGCTGCGGATGACGAAGAATCCGGCGTCGCCGGCGCAGAATCGATTCAAGCAGCGATGCCGCCAAGCGGCAACTCGCAAAACACCGCAGCGACGCACGCCGCTTCTGCCGTCCCCGCCGCGCCGGCAGCGCGCCGGCCTTAATCCCGCGAATTGGTGGGTGTTTATTTCTCTGTTCTCCCGAAACAAATCAAGGCTCGCCATTTAAAGTGCTGATTGTGGCGGGGCTGCCCCATAACGGCAGAAGCAGTGAAAATAAACGCAGACGTCTATTTGTCCAGTTCGCCGGACTGTGGATTTCCCGCCTTGGGTATTGCGGCATTGCGCCGGATGTTCGGCAACAGTACGGCAGCGGAAGCATAAGTAGGTAAATTTGGCACATGGGAGTTGACGATGTTAAATAATATGAAAATCAGTTCACGGTTGATGATTCTGCTGGCCATCTTGCTGGCAGGGCTTGTGGTAGTCGGTGCGGTGGGGCTGTATGCCGCCGGCAAGATAGTAAGCGCGCTGGAGTCGGAGTTTGACGAAAAAATGACGCCCATCGTGCAACTGACTGCCATCGCCAAGGCGAATCTGGGCAACCGGCTGGCCATCGCCAATGCGATTATCCAGCCCGAGAATATGGCGGATTACATTCAGGTGATAGGAAAGAACAAGGCCGAAATCGACAAGCAATGGGAAGCCTTCATGACCTCGTTGACCGACGAGGAAGACAGGATACTGGCGGCGAAATTTGCCGAGGTGCGCGGACGCTTTGTCGAAGAAGGCATCAAGCCGGCCGTGGCGGCGATGCGCGCCAATAACGTGGCCGAGATCAGGCGGATACAGATAGAGCACGTCAATCCCTTATATACACCGATGTTCGAGGCGCTGGATGCGCTGATCGAGATGGAAAAGCGCGATGCCGAGAAGCTGCACAAGGAATCGACCGCTACTTACGAAACCACGCATATGCTGCTCATCGCGCTGATCCTGGCCGGTGCGGCATTGGGCGGCGCATTGGGGTTTTCCATCATTCGCGGCATCAACCGTTCGATCGGCGAATTGCGCGGCGTGATGGTCAAGATGTCGGCGGATGGCGATTTGAGCTCACGCGCCAAGGTATACGGAAAGGATGAGATCGGTCAGGCAGCAACGGCGTTCAACGGGCTGATCGACGGTTTCGCTGGCATCATCAGGCAGGTGCTCGGCCATGCCGTTACGGTGTCCGGCACCGCGGCGCAACTGTCCACCTCCTCGTCGCAAATCGCGCAAAGCTCGCAGGCGCAAAGTGAAGCGGCCGCTTCCACGGCGGCGGCGGTAGAACAGATTACCGTGAGCATTAATTCGGTCGCCGCTAACACCGAGGATGTGCGCAAGCTGTCCGAGAGGAGTTTGAGCCAAACCCGGCAGGGTAACCAGAATGTGACCGAAATGGTCGGCGAAATTCATAGCGTGCAAGAGGCAGTCAATCAAATCGCCAACTCGGTAAAAGAATTTGTTGATAGCACCCGCGCCATTGCCGGCATGACCCAGCAAGTGAAGGAGATCGCCGACCAGACCAATTTGCTGGCATTGAATGCGGCAATCGAAGCGGCGCGCGCCGGTGAGCAGGGACGCGGTTTTGCGGTGGTGGCGGATGAGGTGCGCAAGCTGGCGGAGAAGTCCGCGCAGTCGGCCAATGAAATCGACCGCGTGACCAATTCGCTGAACCAGAAATCCACCCACGTCGAGGCGACCGTGCAAGCGGGCTTGCGCTCGCTGCAGACTACGCAGGAGCATATCGAGCGGGTTTCGATCGTATTGAACGAAGCGGGAGAAGCGGTCACGCAATCCAGCCACGGTGTGAGCGACATCGCCGCTTCGGTGGGCGAGCAAAGCCTGGCGAGCACCGAGATAGCGCGCAACGTGGAGAAAATCGCGCAAATGTCGGAAGAGAATCATGCTGCGGTGGAATCGAATACCGAGGGTATCGTGCGCCTGGAACAGTTGGCCAATGAGTTGCAGGCTGCGGCGAGTAAATTCAAGGTGTAGGGGTGCGATTTATAAAAAGGGGCTGCAACAATGCAAAATAAGAACGCTTACGTTTCGCAAAAGGAAGTGCCGTTTCCGTCCGGTGCGGTGCTGGTTTCAAAAACCGACACCAAGGGCATCACCACCTATGCGAACGACGCGTTCGTGGCGTTATCCGGATATTCGCGCGAAGAGCTGGTCGGCACAAGCCATAACATCGTGCGCCATCCCGATATGCCGCCATCGGCCTTCAAATGGCTGTGGGATACGCTGAAAGAAGAGCGCCCGTGGCGCGGCATGGTCAAGAACCGCTGCAAGAATGGCGACCACTACTGGGTGCGCGCCACCGTTGCGCCGATCGTCGAAGGCGGCAAAATCACCGGCTATGTGTCGGTGCGCAAAGCGCCGACGCGCAATCAGATTGCCGAAGCGGAAGTGTTGTACCGGGAATTGAACCAGTCCGGCGCGGAGATTGTGTCGAAATACGAGCGCTTCAAGTTCAAGAACTGGTCGCTGAAGGCCAAATTGCAGTTCATGATCCAGGCCACGCTCATCGTTGTCCTGGCCATCGCGCAAATTCTTGTTTCCGCAGATATGCGGGAGGAACCAAAAAAACTGGCGATTGAAAAGGGAACCCAGCTCGCCAATGAAATCATCGACAGCGCGAACATGCTGATGGTGGTCGGGCAATTCAGCGATGCGGAAAATCGCAAATTGCTGCTTAAAAAGGTGCGTTCATCCGGTAGCGTCAAGTCCGCACAGCTGGTACGCACCAGGGCGGTGGCGGATACGTATGGTTCCGGCCTGCCCGAAGAACAGGTCAAGGACGATGCCCAGCGGCAGGCGATCGAAAGCAAGAAGCAAAGCATTACCTTCACGAGCAACGGGGACGGCGCGACGGTGATGCGGGTGATAACGCCTTATCTGGCGAGCAAGGATTTTCACGGCACCGATTGCACGGGTTGTCACGCGGTGCCGGAAGGGACGGTGCTGGGCGCTTCGGATGTGGTGATCGACATGAAGTCGGATAGCGCCAAAGTCGATCGCATGGAGATGCTGATGCTGGGCGGGCAGCTTGCGCTGCAAGTTTTCCTGTTCTTTTTCATCGGCTACTGTGTCGACAGGTATGTGCGCCGCCCGGTTCGTGCAGTGGGTAATGAGTTCAGGAATATCATGGAGGGCAATCTCGACACCGAACTGGACCTTTCTCTCCGGGATGAAATGGGGTCGCTGTTGTGCGAAATCCAGACCATGCAATGCTATTTGCGCACCATGGTAGACGAGATTGCCACGCCGGTCGGGCAGATGCAGCAGCGCATCGTGGATATGGACGCCAGGGTGTCCAGCGTGGCGGATAATGCGGTTGACGAGCAGGATCATATCCAGCAGATAGCCAGCACGATGGAGGAATTCAGCCAATCGATCGCCGAAGTGGCGAGCATGGCGGCGGATTCGCTCAACGATGCGCGCGCGATGCAGGAAGTTATCAATGCCAACGCCGACAGGATGCAAGGCCAGATTAACCCCGCCATGAGCAAAGCCGTGGATACCGTGCAGTCTTCCGGCAAGACGATTGCCGATCTCAGCGCGGCCATCCAGAAGATCGGCGTAATTGCGAATGCGATCAAGGATATTGCCGAACAGACCAACCTGCTGGCGTTGAATGCGGCGATTGAGGCGGCGCGCGCCGGCGAACAGGGGCGCGGTTTCGCGGTCGTGGCGGATGAAGTGCGCAAGCTGGCGGAGCGCACCGCAACCAGCACCAAGGATATTGCCAGCACCATCGGCGAGATTAACGCAATCTCGGAGGCCGCCGTAAAATCCATGCAGGGCGCGATGACCGATGTTGAGGCCGGGGTCGCATTGGTTCATATCAATAGCGAAGGGCTCAAAAAAATCAGGGTCGCAATGGTCAAAGTGGATGAGCGCATGGAACATATTGCGACCGCATCGAGAGAGCAGTCTGCGGCGAGCGAGAGTGTGGCAAACAGCCTGGAGCGCGTCACCAGCCTGGTGGACAACAATGCGCAATCCGCCAAGGATGCCAAATTGGCCGCAGAAGAGTTGGCCGAGTCGGCCAATGAACTGAAAAAGGCCGGGTACCCGCTGACTAAATGTGCGATGGGATAATTCGTAGGGGCGTATGGCATACGCCCTTGTAGGGAGAGTAGGGGCGTATGCCATACGCCCCTACGAATGAGGAGAAATAAATGTCGGACCTGTTAAAAAATATTGATGCCCGCACCAAGCTGGCGGGGACCAATAAGCTGGAAATCCTGATGTTTTCGCTCGGGTTGGACAATCGAACCGGGCGCGAGGAAACCTTCGGTATCAATGTGTTCAAGGTGCGCGAGGTGATGCGTATCCCGAAAATTACCCGTGCGCCGGAAATGCCGCCCTCGGTGGAAGGTATGGTGAGTTTGCGCGGGGCGCTGGTTCCGGTGATTGATCTGGCCAAATACACGGGGATCGAGACTGATGACAAGGCGGAGATCATGATTGTCACCGAGTACAACGGCCACACCCAGGGCTTTCTGGTCAAGGCTGTGGACAATATTCTGCGCCTGGATTGGGCGGCGATGCGCGTTCCGCCGGCGATGCTGGTCGCCGAAATGGGTGGGCTGGTCACGGCGATTACCGAGCTGAAGGATGGCCGCCTGGTGATGATGCTGGATGTGGAAAAGGTGCTTTCCGAAACCAGCCGTTTCGATACCGACGAGTTGATTTTCAAGAGCGTGAAGCCGCTGGGCAAGGAGCGCACGGTGTTTTTCGCCGACGATTCTTCGGTAGCGCGCAACCAGATCGCACGCACGCTGGATGCGATGCAGGTGAAGCATATCTCGGCAATCAACGGACGTCAGGCGTGGATCGAATTGTCGAAGATGGCGGATTATGCCGACGACTCGCACACGCCGCTCAAGGACATGGTGCAGGTGATTTTGACCGATGTGGAAATGCCCGAGATGGACGGCTATATGCTGACGCGCAAGATCAAGGCGGATAAGCGGTTTGTCGGCATACCGGTGCTGATGCACTCGTCGTTGAGCAGCTCATCCAACCAGCAGCTCGGCAAGACGGTTGGAGTGGATGAGTATGTGCCGAAGTTTGAACCGCAGAAGCTGGCGCAGACACTGGCGCGATTGTTGGCTTAGTGGGTAGTAGGGAGTGGAAAGTGGAACGGCACTTCGTGCCTCAGTGGAAAGTGGAAAACCCACTCCCCACTCCCCACTCCCCACTTCCCACTTTCCAGACAGGGAGAGAGAAATGAGTTACACAGAAGAAATGACGGGCCATAACCAGGACGGTTTGCTGGACCATGTTGATGCACGCACCAGCCTGGCCGGCACCAACAAGATGGAGATCCTGCTATTCAGCCTGGGCAGCGGCGAGAAGTTCGGCATCAATGTGTTCAAGGTCAAGGAAATTTGCCAGGCCGGCAAGATCACGCGCACGCCGAATATGCCGAACGGGGTGGAGGGCATCGTATCGTTGCGCGGGCATGTGATGCCGGTCCTGAGTCTGGCGAATTTCATGGGGTTGCAGCCGGCCGAGAAACACCAGACCATGATGGTGGCTGAATACAGCAACCACATTCTGGGTTTTCTGGTGCAAGGGGTAGACCGCATCATCCGGGTAGATTGGGACAAGGTGCGCGCGACCGAGGGGATGCTCTCCGACAAGGGTGCGCTCATCACCGCGATCACCGAGTTGCCGGATGGATCGCTGATTTCGATTCTGGATGTGGAGCAGATTTTAGCCAATGCGTTTGGCGATGCTGTCGTCGGAAATGTCGAGCGCGTAGAGTCAGAGCATGATTTGTGTATTTTCTTTGCCGACGACTCGATGGTGGCGCGCAGGAAAATTGCCGAGGTGCTGGACAAGATGGGCGTCAAGCACATTCAGGCGACCAACGGCCACGAGGCGTGGGAAAGGCTCAAGGCTATGGCGGACACGGCGCAGATTGCCGGGGCGAATCTGCACGACCAGTTTCAGGTGATTTTGACCGATGCGGAAATGCCGGAGATGGATGGTTATGTGTTGACCCAGCATATCAAATCGGACCGCCGTTTTGACGGCATACCGGTGGTAATGCATTCCTCGCTGTCTTCGGATGCGAACCGCGCAATGGGGCGTCGCGTCGGGGTGGATCATTATGTGCCGAAATTTGATTCGATTATTTTGTCGTCAGTACTGCGTCCGTTGTTGAGTTGATGGTGAGTGGAAAGTAGGGAGTGGTGAGTAGGAAGTGGGGAGTAGGTTTCCCACTTTCCATTGAGGCACGAAGTGCCGTTCCACTCTCCAAATTAGGGGATTGTTATGGGAATAGAAAATACAAGGTTTTTGGTGGTGGATGATTTTTCCACGATGCGCCGCATTGTGCGCAATTTGCTCAAGGAGCTGGGCTTTTTGAACGTCCAGGAGGCGGAAGATGGAGTGGATGCATTGGCCAAGCTGCGCGCGGACGAGTTCGATTTTGTGGTATCCGACTGGAACATGCCCAACATGACGGGAATCGATCTGCTGCGGGAAATTCGCGCGGACGCCAAACTCAAACACCTGCCGGTGTTGATGGTGACGGCAGAGGCGAAGAAGGAAAATATTATTGCAGCGGCGCAGGCGGGCGCGAGCGGCTATGTGGTGAAGCCGTTCACGGCCGCCACGCTGGATGAGAAGCTGAAGAAAATCTTTCAAAACTTTCCAAATCTACAAAAGTGAGTGATGTCATGACTACAAATACGGGGGATTCAGACGATCTCGAATCGTTGTTCGATAGCATCGTGGCGGCCAACGCCGCTGAAACCAATCCCCCTTCCGCAGCAAGCAGCGCTGAAGCCGGCTCGGAGAAGGTGATCAATCAGATTGGCCATATGGCGCGGACTTTGCATGACACGTTGCGCGAGCTGGGGCTGAACAAGGAAATCGAAAAGGCGGCGGCTTCCATTCCCGATGCGCGCGATCGCCTGAATTATGTGGCGACCCTGACGCAACAGGCGGCGGAGAAGGTATTGAACGCCACCGATGCGGCGCAACCGATTCTGGAAAAGGTGGAAGTCGAATCGCATCGCCTGGCGGGGCAGTGGCAGTTGCTGTTCGAGAAAAAGCTGGATGTGATGCAATTCAAGGATCTGGTTCTGCAAACACAGGCTTTTCTCCATGAAGTGCCCAAACAGACCAAGGCGACCAATGCCTGCCTGATGGAAATCATGATGGCGCAGGACTTTCAGGACCTGACCGGCCAGGTCATCAAGAAGATTATCGAGGTAACCAAGAGCATGGAGCAGCAGCTGGTGTCGTTGTTGCTGGAGAATGCGCCCGCTTCGGTCAAGGCGGAGTTTGATTCGGGCCTGTTGAATGGCCCGGTTATCAATGCAGCGGGGCGCACGGATGTGGTGACCAGCCAGGATCAGGTGGATGACTTGCTGGAAAGTTTGGGATTTTAATAGGGAGTGGAAAGTGGTGAGTGGTGAGTGGGTTTCCCACTCTCCACTGAGGCACGAAGTGCCGTTCCACTTTCTACTTACCAGATGGGGGAGAATGAAATGAACGACTTTGCTGGCATGGAAGAGTTATTAAGCGACTTTTTGCTGGAGGCGGGCGAAATGCTGTCGGATGTGGACAGCAAATTGATGGAGCTGGAGAAATATCCTAACGATAGCAAGTTGCTCAATGAGATATTTCGCGGTTTCCATACCATCAAGGGCGGTGCCGGGTTTCTCAATGCCGGTGAGCTGGTGACGCTGTGCCACCTTACCGAAAATCTGTTCGATAAACTGCGCAACCATGAGTTGACGTTAAGTGCCGAACTCATGGATGTGATTTTTGCGGCGACCGCCGAAGTACGCAGGATGTTTGGCGCGCTGCAGCAAAACTTGCAACCGGGTGCGGCCCCTGCTGAAATACTGGATAATTTGAAGGCGGCATTGAGCGGAAAGGCTGTTGTTGCGGTTTCGGCAAAGCCAGCCAGCCCGGCAGCGGGCGCTGCTCAAACTACCCAGGCGATAGACGGGGTGGATTGGGATGCGCTGTATAACGCATTAACCGGCGGTACTGACATCGCCGCAAAAGTGGGTGTGGCGCGTGATCCGGAAAAGATCGCCGAAGCCATTTCAGAAGAGGAAGCGACCAACAAGGCATTTGGCCGCCGCGCCAGCGATGTGCCGGGCGCTACGGTCGGGCGGCGCGACGGCGATGTGCCGGCAAAAGAAGCCAAGGAATCGACGATCCGCGTGGATACCGTCCGCCTAGACCAGGTACTCAATCTTTCCGGCGAAATCGGCCTGACCAAAAACCGGCTGACGCATTTGCGTTCCGACATCATGCAGGGGCGCAACGATGCGGATACCTTGCGCGACCTCGACCAATCGGTCACACAACTGGATATGCTGGTAGTAAATCTGCAGAACGCGGTGATGAAGACGCGGATGCAGCCGATCGGACGCCTGTTCAAGAAATACCCGCGCCTGGCGCGCGATCTGGCGCGGTCATTGGGCAAGGATGTGGAGTTGGTGCTGTCCGGCGAAGAAACCGAAATGGACAAGACCATGATCGAGGACTTGAACGATCCGCTGGTGCATCTGGTGCGCAATGCGGTGGATCATGGCGTGGAGACCATCGAGGGGCGCATCGCCGCCGGCAAGCCGGAAAAAAGCCTGGTGGAACTGAGCGCGCGCCAGGAAGGCGACCATATCCTGATTACCATCGCGGACGACGGGCGCGGCATGCGCCCCGAGGTGATCCGCAACAAGGCAATCGAAAAAGGCCTGATCACCACCGAGGTGGCAAATACGCTGGATGAGAGCCAGTGTCTGGAATTGATCTTCCTGCCGGGATTCTCGACCAAGGATGAAATCTCCAGCGTCTCCGGGCGCGGTGTCGGCATGGATGTGGTGAAAACCAATATCCAGAAACTCAACGGTGTCGTCAACATCCAGTCCGAGCCGGGTAAGGGAACCGTGCTGACCATCTCCTTGCCGCTCACGCTGGCGATCCTGCCGGTGCTGATTTTGCGTCTCGGGGAGCAGTCTTTCGCCGTGCCGCTGTCCATGGTGCGGGAAATCCTGTCCATCACGCCCGATCAATTGCAGCGGGTTTCCGGCAGGGCGACTATGGTGGTGCGCGGCGAAGTGCTGCCGGTGCTGTCGCTGGCGCAGTTGATCGGTTGGGAACAAAGCGCCAACCCGGAAGTCGGCGTGCTGATGCAGTTTGGCAACAACAGTTTCATCCTGTCGGCGGACGGTTTTGCCGGGCACGACGATGTGGTGATCAAGTCGCTGGATACTTTCCGCCCCAAAGGCGTGGCGGGCGTAACCATGTCCAGCGAGGGCGATATCGTGCTGATTCTCGATATCAAGGAACTGCTCAGCGATGTGCGGGGGCATTAGAAAGTCAGGGAGTGGAGAGTCGGAAGTGGAACGGCACTGATGGAACTACTAGCCATCCGACTAAGCGAGCAAACAACGCTCACCAAGTCGTTGGTTATTCGTGCCTCAGTGGAAAGTGGGAAACCCACTCCCTACTTCCTACTCCCCACTACCTAAAAACTGACAAACCATGACAAATTTTTTTCGCCTTGCCCTAACCGGCGCATTAGTGAGCGGTGTCCTGCTGGGGGGGCACGCACTGTATTTTGGCGGCATGGGCATTGCCCTGGCCGATACACTGTTGTTTCTGGTTATCGTGTCTGGCTGGAGTTATCTGCTCAAATGCGCTACTCCCAGCGAAGAACGGACGGGTCGCGCCGAACTGTCAGCGCAGGGCGATATGCCCATCATCCATGAAAGCAACACGTTCCATGTGCAATTGGGCAAGGAGCTTTCCAGTCAGCTCTCCTCGGCGCATACCGAGCTCGGCAACACTCAGGATATTCTCAGCGAAGCCATCACCAAACTGATCGATAACTTTACCGCGATGGCCGAAGAGGTGCGCGCGCAGCAGGCACTGACGCTGTTTATTACGGAGGGCGGAGCGGGTAACGAGGGGCAAAGTGCGAAGCAAAAATTCGAGCATTTCGTTCAGTCCACTTCCGACGCAATGAACGAATTTGTCGACAGCACCGTCCAGAACAGCAAGCGTGCAATGGAGCTGGTGGAAAAAATGGATGCCATTAACGAGCAGGTTTCCGGCATTCTCGGCATCCTGAGCGAAGTGGAAAGCATTGCCAAGCAAACCAATTTGCTGGCGCTCAACGCGGCGATTGAAGCCGCGCGCGCGGGTGAAGCCGGACGCGGGTTTGCCGTGGTTGCGGATGAAGTGCGCAACCTTTCCGAAAACACCAATAAATTCAGCAAACAGATCCGCGCGCTGGTCGGCAATGTCAACGACTCGCTGATTTCTGCGGAGCAATCCATCAACAGCCTCGCGGCAACCGACATGACTTTTGTGATGGACTCGAAGCAACGGGTGCAGGTCATGATGACAGACCTCGCCGCGCTGAATGAAACCATTGCCGGGAATGCCGTCGAATTGAACCTGATCAATGCAAAGGTCGAGCGAAACGTGGCGGTGGCGGTCTCCACATTGCAATTCCAGGATATGAGCTCACAGTTGCTTGCGCATGCCCAGATGCGCCTGATCGCGTTGCAGGAGGTTGCCAACGAAATGTGCAAGGGTACGGATCGCCCGGATCGCAGCGAATACCTCGAGCAAATTGCCGCCTACAATCGCTCGCTGCACGAACATGTCGTGTCGCTGGACGAAAAGAAATCCAACCCCGTCGCGCAGGACAACTTCGCTACCGGCGACATCGAGTTATTCTAGCCTCGCTACCCTGGCAGCGCCGGAAGTCCTGCTGCCAGATGGGCGCCCATTCCTCAATCATCCCCAAGCCCTTCAATTTCCGCGCCGCATAGTGTAGTCTGTCGGGGTATTTTAATAACCTGATGAGCTCAATCAAATGGCCAAAACCGTATTAACTGTTGATGATTCCGCCTCCATCCGTCAGATGGTGGCCTTTACCCTCAAATCTGCGGGCTACACCGTTATCGAGGCGGCCGATGGTCAGGATGGACTGGACAAGGCCAAAGCCAATGCGGTTAATCTGGTGCTGACCGACCAGAACATGCCCAGGATGGATGGCCTGACCCTGATTAAAACCCTGCGCGGCCTGCCGCAATACAAGGCGACGCCGATCCTGATGTTGACCACCGAATCCAGCGATGCCATGAAGGCGCAGGGCAAGGCGTCGGGCGCAACCGGCTGGCTGGTCAAGCCGTTCGACCCGCAAAAATTGCTGGAGGTCGTCAAAAAAGTGATCGGCTAAAACGTAGGATGAGCGCAGCCCGACCTGCATTAGGTGTCAGCCAAAAAATTCACTTACCACTTTAGGAAAAAGCCAATGTCCATCGACATGAGCCAGTTTTATCAGGTGTTCTTCGAGGAATCTGCCGAGCACCTTGCGAGCATGGAAAGCCTGCTGCTCGCGCTGGATCTCGATGCGCCTGACCCGGATCAGCTAAATGCCATCTTCCGCGCAGCACATTCCATCAAGGGGGGCAGCGGCACATTCGGTTTCAACGACATGACCGAAGTGACGCACATTCTGGAAACCCTGCTGGATGGCATACGCAAGAATGAGATCACGATCGCCGCCGATATGGTCGATGCTTTTTTGCAGGCGGGCGACGTGCTGCGCGGCTTGCTGGAGGGGCACCAGAATGGAACCATCGCCGATCCGGCCGCGTCGCTCGAAATCCGCGCCAGGCTGGAGCAATTGACTGCGGAAGGATCGCCGGGGCAGAAGAGCGGCCAGGCGATTGCCGCGATCGCGGGCAGTGCCGCTCCCGGTGCAACGGCAAAAGCGCCGCAACCCTCCGCGCAGCATCGTTATCAGATCAAGTTCGCAAAATCGCCCGCCATCTTTCCCAAAAAAACCGACCTCAGCAACCTGCTGGATGAGCTGAGCAATATCGGCAAAATTGAAAACCAGAAAGTCGCCGCCAAATCGGTGACTTTATCGCTGACCAGTTACGCATCCGAAGCTGAATTGCGCGAGACCTTCGCGTTCTTTCTGGAGCCGGAACAACTCACCATTACATCGCTTGGTGACAGCGTCCCCGGCGGCAATGCCGGCAGCGAAGATGACGCGGGTTATGGTTTTTTCGTGGAGCCGGAAGCGATCAAGTCGGAAGCTGAAGAGGCGCAAGGCTATGGTTTTTTCGTGGAGCCGGAAGCGATTAAGTCAGAGGCGGAGAATGCACAGGGTTATGGTTTCTTCGTAGAGCCGGAGACGGTCAAGTCAGGAGTTGAGGATGCTCAGGGCTATGGCTTCTTCGTCGATGTGGAAAGCAAGGCAGCGCCGCCCGCACCTGCTGCTGTTCAGCCGGAGGAGCCACATCGCCGTGCTGCCGACAAGGCGCCGACCGCTGCCGCCGCAGCCGAAACCTCGATCCGCGTCAGCGTGGAAAAAGTCGATCAGATGATCAATCTGGTCGGCGAGCTGGTGATTACCCAGTCCATGCTGGCTGAAATCGCATCTCATCTGGATCCGGTGTTACATGAAAATCTGATCAGCGGGTTGGCGCTGCTGGAACGCAACACTCGCGAACTGCAGGAATCCGTCATGTCGGTGCGCATGATGCCGATCAATTTTGTGTTCAGCCGTTTTCCGCGCCTGGTGCGCGATCTTGCCGGCAAGCTCGACAAGAAAGTGCAGCTCAAGATGGTCGGCGAGGGCACCGAACTGGACAAGGGGCTGATCGAAAAAATCAGCGACCCGCTCACCCATCTGGTGCGCAACAGCCTGGATCATGGCATCGAAATGCCGGATGAACGCATCGCCAAGGGCAAAGATCCGCAAGGCACCATCACCCTGCGTGCCGCGCACCAGGGCGGTAACATCGTCATCCAGGTGGTGGATGACGGCGCCGGGCTGAACCGCGAACGGATCCTCGCCAAAGCGCACGAAAAAGGCATCCCGGTCGGCGACAACATGAGCGATGCCGATGTCTGGCAAATGATCTTTGCGCCCGGATTTTCTACGGCCGCCGTGATCACGGATGTTTCCGGGCGCGGGGTCGGCATGGACGTGGTGAAGCGGAACATCGAGGGGCTCGGCGGGCGCGTCGAAATCGCCTCCAAGTCGGGGGAAGGCAGCACCATCACCATCCGTCTGCCGCTGACTCTGGCGATACTGGACGGCTTGTCTATCGCGGTGGGCGACCAGATTTACATCGTGCCGCTCAGCTTCATCATCGAATCCTTGCAGCCCAAGGCCGAAGACATCAAGGAAATCAGCGGGCAGGGGCAGGTGATTCATGTGCGCGGCGAATATCTGCCGCTGATTGCGCTGCATAAGGTGTTTGGCATTACGCCCAGAGTCGCCAATCCGGCGGAAGGCATCCTGGTGTTGCTGGAGGCGGAGGGTAAAAAAGTTGCGCTGTTCGTGGATGATCTGGTCGGGCAGCATCAGGTGGTGATCAAGAGCCTGGAGACCAATTACCGTAAAGTGGTTGGAGTGTCGGGCGCCACGATCATGGGCGACGGGCGGGTGGCGATGATCATGGACGTCGGCGCGCTGGTCAAGTTTGCCCAAGCGTAGGTGTTTGCCCGGTGTACCGCAGGGGCATCACAACTAAATGAATAGCCGTTAAATAACCAAAAGGGAGGGCACCATGCAAGCAAACGAAGGCCAGGCGGCAGATGGTAATAGCCGCGAGCTGTTGACTTTTACTCTGGGCAACGAGGAATACGGCATCGATATCCTCAAGGTTCAGGAAATCCGCGGTTACGATGCGGTCACCACGATAGCCAATTCGCCCGATTTCATCAAAGGGGTGATCAACCTGCGCGGCATCATCGTGCCGATCGTGGACATGCGCATCAAATTCAAACTCGGCAATATCACGTATAACGAACTCACGGTAGTCATCATCCTCAACGTCGCCAACCGCGTGGTGGGCATCGTGGTGGATGGCGTATCAGACGTGATCGCGCTGACCGCAGAACAGTTGAAACCCGCACCGGAATTCAGTTCCTCGCTGGATATGCAGTACATCATGGGTCTGGGCACGGTGGATGAGCGCATGATCATCGTGATGGACATCGAAAAACTGATGACCAGCCGCGACATGGACCTGGTCGAAATGGCGGCGGCATAAACATCTGATTTGAATTTTTGAGGAGAAATAACATGGCTGGTATGAAAGTGGGAACCCGTTTGGGGCTGGGCTTCGGTGCGGTGATTGTGCTGCTGATCATCGTCGCGCTTCTTGGCATCACCAATATGCGCGGCATTCAAACGCAACTGGACGATATTGTTAACGACGAATTTCCCAAGACGGCTCAGGCGAACAGCATAGTGGAAGGTATTAACGCCATCGGCATCTTTATGCGCGATTCCCTGCTGGTAACAGGCCATGAAAACGTCCTGAAGGAACTGGACGGCATGGCGGAAAAACGCATAATTATCAAGGACAATCTGGAGAAACTGCAAGCCTCGATTACCTCCGAAAAGGGCAAGGCTGTACTGGGCAAAGTGATGGACGCGCGCACCAAGTACGTCAGCTCCCAGGATGTCTTCATTAAATTGCAGAAGGAAGGCAAGCAGGCGGAAGCGAAAGCCCTGCTGATGGCAGAGACGATGGATCTCCAAGATGCCTATATTAAAGCCGTGAACGAGTTGATTGCGCTGCAAAGCAACCGGATGATAGAAATTGGCGGGGAGGCTAATCAGCAAGTGAAAAGCGCCCTGATCCTCATCATCGTCCTCTCGCTGATTGCGGTGGTGATCGGGGTGATCGTCGCCTTCATGATCGTGCGCAACCTGATGAAGCAACTGGGCGGCGAACCGGATTACGCGGCGGATGCGGTCGGCAAGATCGCCGCCGGCGACCTGTCGATGACCCTGGCCCTCAAGCCTGGCGACACCAGCAGCCTGCTGTATTCCCTGAAGGTGATGCAGGACAGCCTGCGCACGATTGTGGCCGAAATCAAGAACATCGTCGAAGCGGCGGCGGTGCGCGGCGACTTCGGCGTCAAGATGGATATAACCGGAAAGCAAGGCTACACCAAGGAGTTGTCCGAACTGCTCAACCAGCTTTCCAATATCACCGAAACCGGCATCAGCGACGTGGTGCGCGTGGCCAATGCACTGGCCAAGGGCGACCTGACCCAGACCATCAGCAAAGACTACCCGGGCTCCTTCGATGAAATGAAAACCGGCATAAACGGCACGGTAGAAAACCTCAAACAACTGGTGGGCGAAATCAAGGACGCGACCGACACCATCAACACCGCCTCCAAGGAAATCGCCGCCGGCAACAGCGACCTGTCGCAGCGCACCGAGGAACAAGCCTCCAGCCTGGAGGAAACCGCATCCAGCATGGAAGAACTGACCTCCACCGTGAGGCAGAACGCCGAGAATGCCAAGCAGGCCAACCAGCTGGCAATCGGCGCGTCCGACGTGGCGGGCAAGGGCGGCGCGGTGGTCAGCCAGGTGGTCACCACGATGGACTCGATCAACGAATCCTCGCGCAAGATCGTGGACATCATCTCGGTGATCGACGGCATCGCCTTCCAGACCAACATCCTGGCGCTTAACGCCGCGGTGGAAGCGGCAAGAGCGGGCGAACAAGGGCGCGGTTTTGCCGTGGTGGCCGGAGAAGTGCGCAACCTCGCACAGCGTTCCGCCGCCGCCGCCAAGGAAATCAAGACCCTGATCGGCGACTCGGTAGGCAAGGTTGAGGACGGCAGCAAACTGGTCGCGCAGGCCGGGCAGACCATGGAAGAAATCGTCAGCTCGATCCGCCGCGTGACCGACATCATGTCCGAGATCACCGCCGCGTCGGTGGAACAAAGCCAGGGTATCGAGCAGGTCAATCTCGCCATCACCCAGATGGACGAAGTGACCCAGCAGAATGCCGCGCTGGTGGAAGAAGCCGCAGCAGCAGCGGAAGCGCTGGAAGAGCAGGCGCAGAATCTGTCGGTCTCGGTCGCGACCTTCAAGGTGGAAGAAGGCTCAGGCAGCACCGCCATCGCGCGTCGCGCAACGGCGCCTGCGCGGCATATCGCACCGGCACGCAAACCTGTTGCGCTGGGCAAGCCGGGGGCAAGCAAGGCGCTGGCCAAGCCCAAAGCCAAGCCGCAGCAGGACGACGACGGGGAGTGGGAAGAGTTTTGATTCGAAGAGGCACGAAAAACTTTTGTTCGGGCACCTGCACGGCGTGCCGCGCCCGTACATAATGAAACTATTTAGGATGCCATGAATAGCAATCTTCAATCCAGCGGCGGCCATGACCGTGAATTTGTATTCACGAGCAAGGATTTCGAACGGGTGCGGCAGTTGATCTATGACCATGCCGGCATTTCGCTTAACCCCTCCAAGCAGGATATGGTGTACAGCCGCTTGGCGCGCCGCCTGCGGGCAACCGGCATCAATAATTTCAAGGATTATCTGGCCTTGCTGGAAAGCAACAATGAAGCCGAGTGGCAGGCGTTTGTAAACTCGCTCACCACCAATCTGACTTCATTCTTTCGTGAACCGCACCATTTTCCGTTGCTGGCCGAACATGTGCTTAAACAAAAAGGGCGGCATCCCATTTCGCTGTGGTGCTCGGCGGCTTCAACCGGGGAAGAGCCCTACTCGATGGCGATGACCATGGTGGATGCCTTCGGCAGTTTTACGCCGCCCGTTACCATCGTCGCGACTGATCTGGATACCAATGTGCTCGCCAAGGCGGAAGCCGGCGTTTATCCGGTCGAGCGTATTGAGAAACTTTCCGATGATGTGGTAAAGCGTTTCTTCCTCAGGGGGACGGGCGCGCAGGCGGGTTTTGTGCGGGTGAGACCGGAGTTGCGCGCGATGATTACTTTCCGGCAGGTGAATTTGCTCAGTGATGATTGGCATATACGCGGCCCGCTGGATGCGATTTTCTGCCGCAATGTGATGATCTATTTCGACAAGACAACCCAGCTCAAGATATTGGAAAGGTTTGCGCCGCTATTGCAACCGGATGGCTTGTTGTTCGCCGGCCATTCGGAGAGTTTTCATAATGCCGGCCATGTATTCAGTTTGCGCGGCAAAACGGTGTACGAATTGGCCAAACCTAAACCGCATGGGCATCATCATGCCCATCACGCGCCAAAATAATCTTGGCGGGTGATCGAAAAGGAATGGCCCGGCATGGCTGAACATGGTTTCGAAGAATTCCTGGCACCGAACCTGTATTTTGACCGGCTGCATAACACCGAGGCAGCCAAGATAATGCCCGGCGAATATTATGCGACGGCGCGCGATATGTTGCTGGTGACGGTGCTCGGTTCATGCGTCTGCGCGTGCATACGCGACAAGGTCAGCGGAATCGGCGGCATGAATCATTTCATGTTGCCGGATAACGGCCAGGATCAAAACAATCCGTTTGGTGAGTCGGCGCGCTATGGCACTTATGCGATGGAAATATTGATTAACCAATTGCTCAAGATGGGCGCGAAGCGCAGTAACTTCGAGGTGAAAGTGTTCGGTGGCGGCGCAGTGTTGCGCGGTTTTACCGTCGCCAATGTCGGCGAAAAAAATGCCGAGTTTGTGCTGAAATTTCTCAAGACGGAAAAAATTCCCATTGCCGCGCAGGATTTGCTCGATATCTATCCGCGCAAGGTATATTACTTTCCCCATACTGGCCTGGTCAGGGTAAAGAAACTGAAGCAAGTGCACAACGACACGATCATCACCCGCGAAACCGAATACAGCACGCGCTTGCATTATTCGAAGATGGAAGGCGATGTGGAGTTGTTCGCTTAAAGATGGCTCGAATAAAGGCAGGCATGGAAAACCGGAAAATAAGAGTGCTGGTGATTGACGATTCCGCGCTGATCCGCAGCGTGATGAAGGAGTTGATCGACCGGGAAAAGGATATGGAGTGCGTAGGGGCCGCGCCCGATCCGCTGGTGGCGCGCGAGATGATCAAGTCGCTCAATCCGGACGTGTTGACGCTGGATGTGGAAATGCCCAAGATGGACGGGCTGGACTTTCTGGAACGGCTGATGCGCTTGCGCCCGATGCCGGTGGTGATGGTTTCCACGCTGACGGAGCGCGGTTCCAATATCACTTTCCGCGCGCTGGAGTTGGGTGCGGTGGATTTCGTTTCCAAACCGAAATTGGATATCGCGCGCGGCATGGATGAATATGCCGGCCAGATCATCGATAAAATCCGCGCCGCTGCACAGGCGCGGGTGCGTAAAACTGCCGTCGCACCGTTAGTCCAGGAGAAGTTTTCTGCGGATGCAATTCTGCCCAGTGTCGCGGGACGGTATTCCTCCACGGAAAAACTGATCATCATCGGCGCGTCGACCGGCGGCACCGAAGCGATCAAGGAGGTGCTGGCCAGCCTGCCGGCCGATGTGCCGGGCATTCTGGTGACCCAGCATATGCCGGAAAATTTCACCAAGTCATTTGCGGAACGCCTGAACAGCCTGTGCAAGATTTCAGTCAAGGAAGCGGAGCATAACGAGCGCATCCTGCCGGGCCACGCCTACATCGCGCCGGGGCACTCGCATCTGCTGCTCAAGCGCAGCGGGGCGAACTATATGACCGAACTGAACCAGGGGCCGCCGGTGAACCGTCATCGCCCGTCGGTGGATGTGTTGTTCCGCTCGGCGGCCAATGTCGCCGGTGCGAATGCGCTGGGGATCATTCTTACCGGCATGGGCAAGGATGGCGCGCAAGGCTTGCTGGAAATGAAGCAAGCCGGTTCGCATACCATCGCGCAAGACGAGGCGAGTTGCGTGGTTTTCGGCATGCCCAGGGAGGCGATTGCGGTAGGCGGTGCAAGCGAAGTGCTGCCGTTGCAGAATATCGCGCGCCGTACGCTGGAATATCTGGCATCGCACAGCGGCAAGGGCAATCGCGTTTAATCTTTCATCAACAAGGGAGTAATCATGGCTATTAATGTACAAATTCTGGATCGGGCGGGGCGTATCAATATGCATGGCCGTTTCGATTTTCAGGTGCATCGCGAATTCAAGGAGGCCTATACGCCGCTGCTCGATAATCCTGCCGTGCGCGAGATCGAGGTCGAAATGAGCAAGGTGGATTATCTGGACAGCTCCGCGCTGGGCATGTTGATGCTGCTGAATGAACGCGCCAAGGCGGTCAACAAGCCGGTCACGCTGCTCAATACTTCCGGCGTGGTGTCGCAGGTGCTGGGAGTCGCCAATTTCAGCAAGATTTTCAATATCAAGCAGGCATAGCAGGGGTACGGCGCGTTGTGCCCCCGCAGGTGAATAACGAACGGCTATGCGATTAAATCTGCCCGTCTCCAACATCGAATTTTCATTGCCGGACGGGGTGATCATTGTCACCAAAACCGATCTCAAGGGTGTCATTACCTACTGCAATCAAGCGTTCGTCGAAATAAGCGGGCGCAGCCGCGAGGAAATTATCGGCGCGCCGCACAATGTCGTGCGCCATCCCGATATGCCGCCCGAGGCGTTTGCCGATTTATGGAAAACCATTAAAGCCAACAAACCCTGGCAGGGGATCGTCAAAAACCGGCGCAAGGATGGCAGCTTCTACTGGGCGGTATCCAATGTCACCCCGCTGCTGGAAAAGGGCAAAGCCATCGGCTATGTCGCGTTCCGTTACAAGGCCACACAAGAGCAAATCGAGTCAGCCTCGGCCGTTTACCGGGAAATCCGCGAGGGGTCGCGCAAGCTGCGCATCGAGGAAGGCAATGTCATCCGGGTAAAGAGCCCGCTGCTGCACTGGTTGAGCGTCGCCAGCGTCAAAGCCCGGTTGTTTGCGCTCATCTTCATCCTGCTCGGCGCGCTGGTCGTGACCGGCATTTTCAATCTGTATGAAACCGAAAAAGCCCACGAACGCACTATGGAGGGGTTGGCAACCGCCAGTGTGCAAGCCTACGCGCTGACAACTGCGCGCAGCGCGGAGTCGGTTTTCAAGGAGCAGCGGCATGCGTGGAAGAATATTTTAATCCGTGGCCGCAATGCAGCTTTATATAAGCAACACCTCAAGGAATTCGACCAGCGAGGGGAGGAGGTCGAGCAAATACTGGCAGGGCAGTTAATCCCGATCATGCAACAAATCGGCTTACCCACCGATGAGGTCGATGCGTTGCTGGAAACACATATCCTGCTGAACAAGGAATATCGCTCGGCATTGGGATTCGGTAAAGCGTCAAAATTGGAAAATATTCCTGCTCTCGATGCTCTGTCCAAGGGAGTCGATCAGCAAATAACCGGGCAGTTCAACGCGATCATTGCAACGATCCGGGAAGCGCAACTTCACAGCCTGGGGGATTTGAATGAAGCGCTGGAAAAGTCCCATAACGACCAAAGCGATCGTTCCGCCGCGATATTGGTTGCGTTCGCGCTGGGCGGGCTGGTTTTATCCATCTGGTTCATCGTCGGCATCTTGAGGCCGATACGCCGCGCCAGCAGCAATCTGGACAGGGTGGTGCAACTGCAACAGCAGTTCCTCGAAAAAATCCTGGTGCTCGAGGAATATCACGATCGCATCGATGAGGAACAGCGCATCGGCAGCTACATCATGGGACATATTACCAACGTCCACGGCACGCTGGACCCGCTTATCCGGCATCTCATCCGGCCGGCGGAACATTTGAGTGGCGACATGCTGCTCGCGGCGCGCACGCCGGACGATGCGCTGCATATTCTGCTGGCCGATGCGGTAGGCCATGGGCTGGTTGCAGCCGTCAATGTATTGCCGCTCAGCCAGACGTTTTATGCCATGACCGAAAAGGGGTTCCGCATTGCCCAGATCGCGGAAGAGCTGAATCTGAAAATTAACCGGTTCATGCCGGTGGATCGTTTCGTCGCGGCTACATTGATTTCAGTCAATGTGCGCAATCGTGTTATTGAAGTATGGAACGGCGGCAACCCCGCGCCTCTGCTGGTCAATAAAAATGGAAAGATTCTGCACGAATGGGAATCCACTAATCTGCCGCTGGGCATATTGCCGGGTGAAAGTTTTTCCGGAAAACCGGAGGCTTTTCAATATGAAGAGAATTGCCGCTTGTGCCTGTTTTCGGACGGTTTGCCGGAGGCCGAATCCCCGCTGGGCGAGCCGTTCGGCAAAGAGCGGATTCGGAGATTGTTGCAAGACAGCGAGCCAAAGGGCCGGTTCGAAAATCTGGTGAACCTGTTGGATTCGCATCTGGCTGGACAGCAGGCGCATGACGATATTTCGTTGGCGATGGTCGAGATTCCAACCTATCTTCGCACGGAGCCGGCTCCGGCTGCCCATGCGCCTATTCAGGCGATGCCGGCAGGCGGCAGCAATTGGAAAATCGAGATCAGCCTCGGCGCCGCCGAGCTGAAATACCTAAATATCGTTCCGATGCTGACCGGCATCATCGAAAAAATCCATGTAACCAGCGAATTTGCCGCGCCGTTATTCATGATCTTGTCCGAGCTGTTCAATAACGCGCTGGATCACGGCATTCTGCGGCTTGATTCCGCTATCAAGCATGGGGCAGACGGGTTTGATAAATTTCTTCAATTGCGCGATGAGCGCCTGCATGCGCTTGATAACGGGAAAATCGGCCTTGAGATCGAGAAGGTGGTGATCGAGGGGAAATATGGCGTGAAAATCCGGGTTGCCGACAGCGGGAACGGGTTTGATTATGCGGCAATGTTGGCGAATGCCGAAAACGCTGTTAAACAGGGCCAGCATGGGCGCGGCATTACGCTGGTGGAAAGCATGGCTTATAAACTCGAGTTTGCGGGCAACGGGAGCGAGGTTACCGCGTACTACATTTGCGCCTAACCCGGCTAAACCGGGAACCTTGCCGGGCATGCAAACCCAACGCTGCCAAGCAGGCGCAAGAATGACGTGAAGGTGGCTGAATAGATAAGAAATCCCCCCGCTATTCACGTGATTGAATATTGCACAAACTGCCTATCATTGCCATGACCCGCGGAATCCATCATGGCAGAAGACAGCGACCTAGAAAAAACCGAACAGCCCTCACAGAGGAAGCTTGACCAGGCAAGGGAAAAAGGCCAGGTTGCGCGCTCACGTGAGTTGTCCACGTTTGCGGTATTGCTGGCGGGTGGCGGTGTCCTGTGGTTCATGGGGGCATCGCTCACCCAGCACATGGTAAAGCTGTTGCATGATGGTCTGACGCTTGACCGGGAACTGGCATTCAACCCCGACCTGATGATCCCGCGTTTGTATGATCTTTCGCTGGACGCATTAATCACATTTTTCCCCTTTTTGCTCGTGGTCATGATTGCCGCGGCATTCTCTCCGTTGTTGTTGAACGGCTGGCTGTTCAGTCTCCAGGCGCTGCAACCGAAATTTTCCAAGCTGAACCCGGTTTCCGGCATTGCTCGCATGTTCTCCGGAACTGCGCTGGTGGAGTTGGCCAAGGCGATTGGCAAGGCTACGCTGGTGGGCGGTGTCGCAGCATGGGTGATCTGGAGCAACAAGGATGCGGTGATGGCGCTCGGCATGCAGGCCACCGCTGCCTCGATCCCGCAAATTGGGCACTTGGTCGGCGCAAGTTTCATGACGATCGCCGGCGCGATGCTGCTGATTGTAGCCATCGATGTGCCGTTCCAGTTGTGGGATCACAACAAGAAGCTGATGATGACCAAGGAAGAGGTGCGCCAGGAATCCAAGGAAACCGAAGGCGATCCGATGGTCAAGGGGCGTATCCGCAGCCTGCAACGCGAGGCGGCACGCCGCCGCATGATGGCGGCGATCCCGGCTGCCGATGTGGTGGTGACCAACCCGACGCACTATGCGGTGGCACTGAAGTACGGCGACAAGGGTATGAGCGCGCCGGTGGTAGTGGCGAAGGGCTCGCATCTGCTGGCGTTGCGCATCCGCGAAATCGCCGAGGAAAATCACGTGCCGATCCTGGAAGCGCCGCCGCTGGCGCGCGCGCTGCACAAGCATACCGATCTGGGCGAATCCATTCCGGAAGCGCTGTACACCGCTGTCGCCGAAGTGCTGGCCTACGTTTACCAGTTGCATCGCTACGAAAAACAAGGCGGGGCGCGCCCGCAGGAGCCGAAGCATTTGCCGGTGCCGGTTGATTTGGATCCGGCCGCCGCCCCGGCTGCCGCATGAAGAGCTGAATTATGAACCTGCTGCTATTGCAAAACTTTATCAAGCGCGCCGGACTGGCCGGTATGGCCGGCCCGGTGCTGATCGTGATGATTCTGGCGATGATGGTGCTGCCGTTGCCGCCGTTGCTGCTGGATATTTTGTTCACTTTCAATATCGCGATTTCCATCATGGTGTTGCTGGTCAGCATGAACACCAACAAGGCGCTGGATTTTGCGATATTCCCTACCGTGCTGCTGATTACCACGTTGTTGCGCCTGTCGCTGAATGTGGCTTCCACGCGGATCGTGCTGATGGAAGGCCACACCGGGCCGGATGCGGCGGGCAAGGTGATCGAGTCGTTCGGCCATTTTCTGGTAGGCGGCAACTATGCCGTCGGCCTGGTGGTGTTTGCGATCCTGGTGATTATCAACTTCGTGGTGATCACCAAAGGCGCCGGGCGTATCGCCGAAGTGGGCGCGCGTTTTACCCTGGATGCGATGCCCGGCAAGCAAATGGCGATCGATGCCGATTTGAATGCGGGGCTGATCGGCGAAGACGTGGCGCGCAAGCGCCGTGCCGAGGTTGCGCAGGAAGCCGACTTCTACGGCGCGATGGACGGCGCCAGCAAATTCGTGCGCGGCGATGCGGTCGCGGGCATCATCATTTTGTTCATCAACATCATCGGCGGCCTGATCATCGGTGTGCTGCAGCACGACCTCGATATTGCCACCGCCGCCAAATACTATACCTTGCTGACTATCGGCGACGGGCTGGTGGCGCAAATTCCGGCGCTGGTGATTTCCACTGCCGCCGGCCTGGTGGTGAGCCGCGTTGCCAGCGACCAAAACATCGGCCAGCAACTAAGCCAGCAACTGTTCAAGCAGCCGCAGGTCATCATGCTGACCGCCACGATTATCGGCGCAATGGGCCTGATTCCCGGCATGCCGCACTTCGCCTTTTTGCTGCTGGCCGGCGCGATGGCGTGGCTGGCTTATTACCTGACGCAAAAGAGCGCGCAAGCGGCCGAACAGGAACAGGCTGCCGTTGCGGAGACACCGGTTATCGCGGAATCCACAGAAGCGAGATGGGAGGATGTCGAGCAGGTCGACGTGCTGGGGCTGGAGGTGGGCTACCGGCTGATCGCATTGGTGGACAAGGCGCAAGATGGTGACTTGTTGCGCCGCATCAAAGGCATCCGCAAAAAATTCACCCAAGATATCGGCTTTTTGCCGCCGGCAGTGCATATTCGCGACAATCTGGACTTGCGCCCGAACGGTTACCGCATCACGCTCAAGGGGGTGGAGGTCGGCAGCGGCGAGGCCTATCCGAATATGTTGCTGGCGATCAATCCGGGCAGCGTGACGGGTGAGTTGGCCGGCATGCAGACGCGCGACCCGGCCTTCGGTCTGCCCGCAGTCTGGATTGACAGCGTGTTGCGCGACCAGGCGCAGGTCATGGGTTACACCGTGGTTGATCCGGGCACGGTCGTGGCGACCCATCTGAGCCACCTGCTTAGCACGCGTTCCGCAGAGCTGCTCGGGCGGCAAGAGGTGCAGCAATTGCTCGATCATATCGGCAAAGTTTCGCCCAAGCTGGTTGAAGACCTGGTGCCCAAGACATTGCCGCTGGGCGTGGTGCAGAAGGTGCTGCAAAACCTGCTGGAAGAAGGCATGCACATCCGCGATATGCGCACCATCGTGGAAACGCTGGCAGAAAATGCGCCGCGTACCCAGGATGCCTACCAGCTCACAGCGCTGGTGCGTGTCGCGCTCGGCCCGGCCATTGTGCAGCAGTTCTACCCGTCTGCGCAGGAGTTGCAGGTGATCGGTATGGACAAGGAACTGGAATACCTGCTGATCCAGGCGATGCAATCCAGCCAGAACGGTATCGGCATCGAGCCGGGGTTGGCCGACACCGTGCTGCGCGAAACCCGCGTCGCGGCCGAGACGCAGGAACAGATGGGCTTGCCGGCAGTGATGCTGGTGCCGGCGCAGTTGCGCGATTTGCTGGCGCGCTTCCTGAAGCGCGCAGTGCCGAATATCAGAGTGATTTCGCATGATGAAGTACCGGACTTCAAAACTATCCGGGTGACTGCAATGGTAGGAGGTAGAGCATGAGCATCAGAAAATTCATCGCCCCGACAACACGCCAGGCAATGAAGGAGATTCGCGACGAGCTTGGCCCCGACGCGATGATCCTGTCGAACCGGCAGACTGAGCGGGGTGTAGAGATCGTTGCCATCGCGAATGGCGACTTCGCCCATCTGACTACCGGCGCCGCCGCGCAAAAAACCGAGTGGCCTGAGATAACGGCGGACGAATGGACAAAGTCAGTCGAGGAAGATCATTTTGTGCAACCGGTCAGGCCATTGGCTCAAGCCGGGCCATCAATTCAGCCCAGGCAGCCGCTCCAGTTCCAGCACAAGGCTGCCGAACCAGCCGGATCGTCGCAGCATTCCGGGCCGTTGCACCTGTCCGGCGCTTTGCGGCACCCAGGGAAGTTGCCGCAGCCTGAGCACGCGCCGCAAGCCAGAACTGCGCCGCAGGCTAACTCCATCCGGCCGGCCGAGGCGCAGCCTGGGCCGGCCATGTCCAAAAAAGAGAATTCAGCGCAAGAAAATTCAGGGCAAGAAAATATTCTCAGTGAGATCAAGTCAATGAGCGCCATGCTGCAGCAGCAGTTTGCGGCGCTGTACTGGAACGATGTGCAACTGCGCGATCCGCAGCGTGCCGGCCTGTTGCGCAAAATGCTCAATGCCGGATTCAGCACGTTACTGGCGCGCCAGTTGCTGGACAAGATGCCCGCCGGGGAAGTGCAGGGCGAGTCATGGATAAAACAGGTATTCAAGCGCAATTTGCAGGTGGCGGGCAAGGCGGACGACATTATCGCCAAGGGCGGGGTGTACGCGCTGATCGGGCCGACCGGCGTGGGAAAAACCACCACCACAGCCAAGCTGGCGGCGCGTGCGGTGGTGCGTTACGGCGCGGACAAGGTGGCGTTGCTGACGACCGACAGTTACCGGATTGCCGCTTACGAACAGCTCAAGATTTATGGAAAGATACTCGGCGTGGCGGTGCATGCGGTGAAGGACACCGATGATTTGCGCCTGACGCTTTCCGCATTGCGCCACAAGCATCTGGTGCTGATCGATACGGTGGGGATGGGGCAGCGCGATGAGCGCGTCGGCGACCAGAACGAGATGTTCGATGCGACCGGCGTGCAGTGCTTGCTGTTGCTGAACGCCACCAGCGGCGGCGATACGCTGGAAGATGTGGTGCGCATGTATCGCAGCAATAAAGTGGTCGGTTGCATTCCCACCAAGCTGGACGAGGCGGTCAATCTCGGCACGGTACTGGATGTGGCGGTGCGCCATCGCCTGGTGATGCACTACATGGCCAACGGCCAGCGTGTGCCGGAAGATTTGCACCCGATCAATCTCGACTATATGTTGCACCGCGCGCTCAAACCGGCGGAGGAAAAAACCCCGTTTACTCTGCGCGAACTGGATTTCCCGGTATTGATGGCGAATGCGCCGGGCAAGGAGATGTCCTGTGCGCTCTGACGGCGGGGCGGATCAGGCAGAAGGCCTGCGGCGCCTGCTGGTACTCAACCAGACGCAGGTGATCACCGTGGTGGCCGGCAAAGCCGGGGTGGGACGCACCAGCGCGACCATCAATCTTGCGGCGGCATTGGCACGCTCCGGCAAGGACGTGCTGGTGCTGGATGAAAATCATGGGCCGAATAATTTGCTGGATCGCATCGGGTTGTCCGCCAAGCATGATTTGCTGGATGTCGCGCAGGGAAAATACGGGCTTTGCGAGGCGATCAACACCACCAACGGATTTGGCATATTGTCGACCGCGCGCGCCATGCAGGCATTGGCGAAACTGGATCAGGCCGCGCAACAGCGGCTGGAAAATGCGCTGACTGAGGCCAGCGACGGTGCGGATGTGGTGCTGGTGGATGCCGCGTTGTCTGCGCTGGGCCAAGCCGAAGGACTGGCCGGAAAATCTGCGGCAGTATTGCCGAGCCTGGCAAGCGGAGCTGCGTTGCTGGTGCTGGTTGATGCTACTCCCAGCGGCATTACCGAGAGCTATGCCTTGATTAAGCGGCTGGCGCTGAAGAATGCGCGCCAACAGTTCGGGATTGCGGTAAACAGGGCGGGCAATGAGAAGGCAGCGATGACGGTGTTTGAAAACATGGCCAAGGTCGCCCGGCGCAACCTCTCGGTGCGTTTGGAGTATTTGGGCTATATCCCGCCCGACGAAAGACTCAAATGTGCGATGCAGTTGGGGAAATCGGTGGTCGAAGCCTTTCCAGACGCTGCTTCGGCGAAATCCTATCTGGAACTGTCGCAAAAATTGCTGTATTTGCCAATGCAGCGGGATGAAGCGAAGGGCGGTATATCCGCTATCATACAAAACCTGATGAGGCAGGTGTCACAACCGGCCGTCCTGACACGGTATTGCGAAGCATCCGGCGCGGGGTGAGCGGCAGCGATTACTCCCGCACTAGAGGGCTGCGCCCCGCCGTGTTGCTACATCAACACAGCATGGAAATTGCGCACGTTGTAAACTGACGAACATGTACACGGCCACCGGATTAAACGACAAGGAGCAATGCCTGCGGGAACATTCCCATCTGGTGAAACGGCTTGCGCATCAGATGATGTCCAGGCTGCCTTCCAGCGTGCAGGTTGACGACATTATCCAGGCCGGCATGATGGGTTTGCTGGATGCGGCAAGCCGCTACGACGAATTTCACGGCGCGCAGTTTGAGACTTATGCGACGCAACGCATTCGCGGCGCGATGCTGGACGAGCTGCGTGAAGCGGATTGGCTGCCGCGCAGCCTGCGCCGCGATATGCGGCGCATCGAAGTGTCCGTCAGCCGCATGCAGCAGAAACTGGGCAGGCCGCCTAGTGAAACTGAAATCGCCGCAGATATGGAAGTGCCCCTCGCCGAATACCAGCAGATGCTGCAGGTATCGCGCGGTGCGCAGTTGGTATATTACGAAGATTTTCATAGTGAGGACGAGGAAGATTTTTTCGAGCGCTTCGATCTCGGCGATGATGCCAGCCCGCTGGATTTGCTTGAGGACGAGCGTTTCAAGGCCGAGTTGGTGCGTGCGATCGAAAATTTGCCGGAGCGCGAGCGCATGTTGATGGGCATGCTTTACGAGCAAGAGATGAACCTGCGCGAAATCGGCGAGGTGCTGGGCGTGGGCGAATCGCGCGTTTCGCAGTTGCATAGCCAGGCGGTTGCGCGGTTGCGCAGCTCGATGAAAGGCTATTGATGGACAGGCTTACGCTGCTGGGACTGGTGGTTGGCCTGACCGGTATCATGGCCGGGCAGATACTGGAAGGTGGCGATCTTTCCATTCTGTTTCAGGGCGCGGCTTTTCTGATTGTGTTCGGCGGCACGCTCGGGGCGGTGATGGTGCAATGCCCGACCAAAGTGTTTTTTATGGCGATCAAAATGAGCCGCTGGGCGTTCGTTACGCCGAGGTTGCACAGCCGGGACATGGCCAGGCAATTGATGGAATGGAGCGTGCTGGCACGCAAGGAAGGTATATTGGCATTGGAAGCGCGCACTTCTGATATTGACGACCCTTTCTTGAAAAAAGGGCTGCAACTCCTGGTGGATGGCAACAGCGCCGAAAAGATCCGTGAGGTGCTGGATGTGGATACTCATTCCTGGGAGCAGTTGCGCTGGCAATCTGCGCGGGTTTGGGAAGCGGCTGCCGGGTATTCTCCTACCATCGGCATCATCGGCGCGGTATTGGGCTTGATGCACGTCATGCAGAATCTCGGCGAACCGAGCAAATTAGGTGGCGGCATTGCCGTGGCATTTGTCGCGACGATTTATGGTGTGGCCTTTGCCAACCTGTTGTTTCTGCCGGTTGCGAACAAGCTGAAATCCATCATCATGCAGCAGACGCACATGCGCGAAATGGTCGTGGATGGATTGGTGGGTATTGCCAATGGGGATAATCCGCGACTGATTGAAATCAAGCTGCAAAGCTACATCGATTAGGGCTTATTCGAATGGCACGCCGGGCAAAACGCATCGAGCATGACAATCATGACCGATGGTTGGTTTCCTATGCCGACTTCATCACCCTGTTGTTTGCCTTCTTCGTGGTGATGTATTCCATTTCATCGGTGAACGAGGAAAAGTACAAAACCTTCGGTAATTCGTTAAGCACCGCCTTTGCCAAGCAGCCTGTTAGCGCTTCGACCGGTGTCGTGGCCAACCAGCAGGATCAGACGCTCAAGGCGTTGGTGGATATGCGTACCGTGCGCCTGGGCGAGCAGCAGCGCAAAGTACAGGAGCGCATGAAAAATCTGACCAGCGGATTGAGCCAAGTGATGGCTCCGCTGATTAAGCAACGCACGGTCAATATCAATCAAACCAAGCGCGGAGTGGTTATCGATATCAGTGCGAGTACATTGTTCAGAACAGGCGAAGCAACATTGCAACCGGGTATGTCGGATGTGTTGCGCCAAGTGGCTACTGTGTTGGGCAAGGAAGAGCTGCCAATCGAGGTGGAAGGGCATTCCGACGATATACCCATTGCGACCGCGCAATTTCCTTCCAATTGGGAGTTGTCTTCCGCGCGTGCCAGCAGCGTGGTCAGAATGCTGATCGATAACGGAGTGCCGGCAAAGCGCTTGGCTGTAGTAGGTTTGGCCTCGAATCAACCGCTGGTGCCCAATGACAGTTCGGAAAACCGTGCCAGGAATCGGCGTGTAACCATTACGATAATGTCACCCAACGTGGAGAGGGGGGTGGGCATCGAGGAGTAGGGGGGATTCGTGCGGGATTCGTATGCGTGCTGCACAACGGCGAGACGTCTTCTGTTTAGCCGCTTCCCAGCGATCTGCCGCTCCCCGGCGAAAAACTGGTCTGACCATCGGGGCCGTAAAGATTCGCTTTGTTCACAGCATTGCTTAAAACAGTGAGCAACTGCTGGTTGCGGCGCAGCTTCATCTGGATCAACTCGCCATTGGTTTGATTGAACCGTTGGGCGCGTTCTGCCAAAGCAAGGATTTCCAGCCAGATGGTTAAAGCCTGCGGGCTGTGCGTTCCCAGCCAGGCACGGATTGCATCGGCGCCAAGTTGCGGGAGGTTTTTACGCAATAAAGCGCGGCGCGTTTCGGCAAGCTCGTTAAGATTTAGTGCGTCAGTCGATTTCTGTTCGGACAGCTCAAGCAACTGGTCGGTAAGGTTTTCCACCAGCATTCCTTGTTCGCGTTCCAGCAGGGCTATGAAATTCAGCAAAGCCGCGCGTTCGGCGGTTAAAACGGAAAGTAATTGCGGGCTGGAAGATTGCTTCAAGTATTAAGCCCTGCTGCCAATCAGGTCGCGTACCGTATCAAGCAGACGGCCGGCAACGGCTTCCGGGTTGACCCTGAAACGGCCCTCGCTGATGGCTTGCTTGATTTCCGCAACTTTAGCCGCATTCACAACCGGGGTGTTCGCCATGCTGCTTTCCATGCTGTGCAACTGCGTCGCTGCAGAGCCGAGCGAAACGCTGGTGTCGCTGCGCTGTGCCGCTGCGGGCATCGGGCTGGATCTTCCCTTGGCTGCGGCTTGCGCCACACCTTCCCCTGCCCCGCTGGCGGGTAACGGCTTGCTTGGTTTGTCGATTTTCACGGTTATCCTTTCGGTCTGACTACGCTTAACTTCCTGCCTCAGCCATTATATCGGTAAAAATCCAAAAAACTTTAGGTCTTGAACGGGTTTTTATAGTGCAGGCGGATGTTGGGCATAATCCTGAGGCGTGCTAAGGCAGGATTTCCACTACGCCACCGACACGTGCAACCCCACTAACTACGCGGCCCGGTCCAACTCGAACTTGCACGGTCTGCCCTACACTCGCATTGTTCAAGGCAACCCCTTCGTTGCGTATGCTGAAGCCGTTGCCTTGCACGGCGAGTTGCACGATTTGCCCCTGCGTTACGCTATAGGGCTGGCGCAGCATGTCTTCGCGCAATACCTGCCCGGCGGCGATGCCGTAGCGCAATACTTTGCCAAGCACTTGTTTGGGGTCGGTAAACCCTCCTGGCTGGGAAGTTTCTGTCGACTGGCTGGCAAGATCCCGCTCTTGCAGCGTATGCCCCGGCGACAATTGGTGTGCGCTGGTCAATAAATTCAGGTTGAGCCTGATTTGCACCGGAACAAAAATGCGCCAGCCGTTCGTGCGATCAGAGCGGCCATTGGCTTCTTCCTTGCGAGGAGAGGGGGCGCAGCGCACGCCAACCGAGGTTTTGCCAATTAACTGGCTGCCGGCGGGCAGAAAGGCTTCAAGTTCGGTGCATTTGGGCAGAATGATACGCCGGTCTATCTCATCTATTTGGAAGGTGGTCTTGCCGGGCAGGCCTGCGGTTTGTTGTTGCACGAAGGCTGCAACGGTATCCCTTATTTGCGCGTGGTTTTGCGGGATACCCGCCGACGTGCCTCCTGCGGGTGCTTCGGAAGAATCGTTACGCAATGGGGGGAGCGCCGACGTATCCCTTGCAGGTGCTGCTCCGGCGGCAACGGATTGCAACAAGAGAAAGACAATCAATAAAAGCTTATTCATGGGACGCATTGTGCGTGTTGCAGGCTGTTAAGGGAAGTGTCGGAGCGCTGGAATTGGAGGGGGAATTTACCGCTTATCGGTGGATAGCGGAGGTATGTGCAGGTTTAGCATGCTGTTCATGTAAATGGGTATTCTGGTAGAGCTGCCGTGTTTTAACAGAGGGAAACAAGATGGTCAATAAATTGGACGATGCGCTGCGATTTCAGCAAACCGCACTGAGTTTACGCGCCGCGCGCCAGGAGTTGCTGGCTTCCAACATTGCGAACGCGGATACGCCGAACTACAAGGCAAGGGACATCGATTTTGCCAGTGCGTTGCAGAATGCCTTGGCGGGCACATCCGCCGAGTTGCCGGTTGTGAAAACTTCGCCCATGCATCTGGAGGGAAAAACGGGCGGATCAATTTTGGGCGCGCCGGTGATGTACCGCAAGCCGGTTCAGCCGAGCGCTGATGGCAATACGGTGGATATGGATGTGGAGCGCGCGCAATTCGCCGATAACGCTTTGCGTTATGAGGCTAGTGTCAGGTTTGTCAGCGAGCAAATGAAGGCTACGCTCACTGCGATACAGGGTTAACCAGCGACTTGCTGCAGTTTTTTGCAGTTTAGTCGAATGGCTATGCAGGGCAAACCAGCGACTTGCTGCGGTTTTTTGCAGCTTAGTCGAGTGGTTTGTGAAACTAACGGGGGTGGGTTATGTCTTTATTTAACATTTTTAATGTGGCGGGTTCGGGGATGGCGGCGCAGTCGCAACGCCTGAACGTGGTGGCCAGCAATCTGGCGAATGCCGACAGCGCCACCAGCGCCGATGGTCGACCGTACCGCGCCAAGCAGGTGGTGTTCAGTGCAATACCGATGGATGGTGGTGCGCAAGGGGTGAAAGTGACGGCGGTGGTCGAAGACAATTCGCCGATGAAAATGGTCTATGACCCCAAGCATCCGATGGCCGATGGCAAGGGCTACGTCGCCATGCCCAACGTGGATGTAGTGGGAGAGATGGTGAACATGATCTCCGCCTCGCGCGCCTATCAGAACAACGTGGATGTGATGAACACTTCGAAAACACTGTTGCTCAAGACGCTGACCATCGGCCAGTAATATTAAAAAGTAACAGCAATGAAAGGAAATCACCATGATTAACAGCACACAAGACACCGGGTCGGCTGCGGCATTGTTCGCCTCATTGAATGCAGGCTCCAGTTCTGCCGCGAAGATCCAGACGGCGGCCGATACACAGGATCGTTTTCTGAAACTGCTGGTCACGCAAATGAAGAATCAGGACCCGCTCAATCCGATGGACAACGCGCAAGTGACCTCACAGATGGCGCAGCTCAGCACGGTGACCGGTATCGACAAACTGAACGTCACCTTGCAGGCGTTGAGTGACAGTATGTTGCCCAGTCAGTCGCTGCAGGCGGCCACCATGATAGGCCATGGCGTGCTGGTGCCGGGTAAGGGTATAGATTTGAGCAGTGGCAACGGATACGGCGGCATCGACTTGGCGCAGTCGGTGGATAAGGTGGATATCTCCATCTATGACCAAGCGGGCGCGCTGGTGCGCAACATGCAATTGGGCGCGCAACCGGCCGGGCTGGTCAACTGGCAGTGGGATGGCCGCAACGATGCCGGCGCCAGCATGGCGGACGGTAGTTATACTTTTGTCGTGAACGCCACCCAGGCAGGCAACGCGGTGGATGCGGCGGCATTGCAGTTCGGCATGGTGAACAGCGTCACGCAGGGTAAACAGGGAGTTGCGCTGCGTGTCGGACAGTTGGACGGTATCGCGCTGTCGCAAGTCAGGCAGATTCTTTGAAATGCGGCAATCCATTGCAGGGTGCGCGCAGCACCCTAGTATGTTAATCACGAGGGGAACATCATGAGCTTTCAGCAAGGTTTGAGCGGTCTAAATTCGTCGGCCAAGCAACTGGATGTAATCGGCAATAATGTGGCGAATTCTGGCACGGTTGGCTTCAAGCAATCGCAGGCGCAATTTTCCGATATGTATGCGGCATCCCTTTCCGGCAGTGGTGCGGTGCAGGTAGGTACGGGCGGCAAGGTGTCGGCGGTCGTGCAACAATTCACCCAGGGGAATATCACCAATACCAGCAATCCGATGGATACGGCAATCAGCGGACAGGGATTCTTCCGCATGATCGATCCGAGTGGTAGTGTTTTTTACAGCCGCAGCGGACAATTTCAGGTAGATAAAAACGGTTTCATCGTTAATAACCAGGGGCATAAGCTGTCAGGTTATTTGCCGGACGCAACAGGGGCAATTGTTCCCGGGCAGCCATTGCCAATACTGATCAATTCGGCCGATTTGGCGCCCAAGCAGACAGCCAGCGTGGTGGTTGGGGCGAATCTTGATTCGCGCGCCGCAACGCCGTCAAATCCAGTCTTTAACACCCTTGATCCGACATCCTACAATAGCTCGACTTCGACGACAGTGTATGACAGCCTGGGAACCAGCCATGTTGGATCGCTGTATTTTCAAAGGCAGCCTATTGCACCTACCACATCTGCGGCAATCATTCCCGCCAGTGCGACCACGGCGACGCTGGCTTCCGTTGCCGGCATGGCTATTGGCCATACCATCACGCTTCCCGGTGCGGGAGCGGCCGGGCCTGCTACTACTGCTGTCGGCGCAGGCACTACAACTACGGTGACTGTTGCTTCTGCCGCAGGGTTGGCAGCTGGGGACAATATTACTATCGGCGCACTTGGGACAACCACGATTACGGGGATTGCGGGCAATGTGTTGACCTTTGCGCCTGCTCTGGCAGCTCCTGTTGGGGGTGAGGCTATTACCTCTACAAAAGCGCTAACGACCACAATCACGGGCATTGCCGGTAATGTAGTGACCTTTTCCCCGGCGACGACGACCGCAACGCTTGCAGCAGCTACCGTCACTTCCAATGCGGGATCGGCCAATTGGGATACTTATCTGGCGATAGATGGGGTGCTGGTGCCTGCTGCTGGTACACCGATGACCCGGCTTACCTTTAATACCTTGGGTCAACTGGCTTCTACCACGCCCGCTTCCGTTCCGGTCGGAACGATGTCATCAGCACCATTCACGCCAACGGCGGCTGCGGCTCAGACGCTGACTTTCAATTTTGCCCAAACTTCTCAATACGGCGGCAATTTTGGGGTGAATAGCCTGACTCAGGATGGCTATTCCTCCGGCCGGTTGAGCGGGTTTAATACCAGCGCCGACGGAACGATACTGGGGCGTTATTCCAACGGACAATCACGCGCCTTGGGGCAGATGCTGCTGGCGAACTTTACCAACCCGCAGGGCTTGCAACCGATGGGCAACAATGAGTGGGTGGAAAGCTCCACATCCGGTGGCCCGCTGATTGGCACACCTGGTTCGAGCGCTTTGGGGGTGTTGCAATCTTCGGCGACGGAAGATTCCAACGTGGACTTGACCGCCGAGTTGGTGAACATGATTGTTGCGCAGCGCGTCTATCAGGCGAATGCACAGACCATCAAGACGCAGGATGCAGTGCTGCAGACCTTGGTGAGCATGCGCTAGTAGGGAGTAGGGAGTAGGGAGTAGGGAGTAGGGAGTAGGGAGTAGGGAGTAGGTTTTTCACTTCCCACTAAGGCACGAAGTGCCGCCCCACTTACCACTCCCCAAATTAGGAGGAAATAATGGACAGATTAATCTATACCGCGATGACCGGGGCGTCACACGTACTGCAACAGCAGGCAGCGGTGTCGGAGAATCTGGCTAATGCCAGCACGCCGGGGTTTCGTGCCGCGTTGAACACCTTCCGCGCCGTACCGCTGGTGGGCGAAGGTTTGCCAACCCGCACGTTTGTGGTGGATTCCACGGCAGGTTCGGATTTCACTCCGGCGGCTTTCCAGCCGACCGGTCGTGATCTGGATGTGGCGGTGAACGGTGCGGGCTGGATTGCGGTGCAGGGTCCGGATGGCAAAGAGGCCTATACACGCAATGGCAGTTTTCAGGTTACGCCCAATGGTGTGCTGCAAACTCGCACCGGCCTGGATGTGCTGGGTGATGGCGGCCCGATCACCATTCCGCCCGATATCGAAGTGACCTTTGCCAAGGATGGCACAATTTCAACCGTACCCAGCAACGGCCAGGCAACTTCGGTGGTTGTGGTCGGCAGATTAAAGCTGGTTAATCCGCCGCCAGAGCAACTGGAACGCGGCGGCGACGGTTTGTTTCGCCTGAAAGACGGCACGACGGCCACTGCGGACGCAAATGTGGGGGTGGTGCCGGGCAGCCTGGAAGGCAGTAATGTGAATACCGTAGAGGCGATGGTGACCATGATTTCGCTGGCACGCAAATTCGATATGCAAATGAAAATGCTGCAAAGTGCGGATAACAATTCGCAAAGGGCCAGCCAGATAATGAATCTTACTGGCTAAGTAAATTGTAGGGAGTAGGGAGTAGGGAGTAGGCTTCCCACTTCCCACTGAGGCACGAAGTGCCGATCCACTCACCATAACTGATAAGGATAAAATCATGATACGTTCTTTATGGATTTCCAAGACTGGTCTGGATGCGCAGCAAACCCAGATGGATGTCATATCCAATAACCTGGCCAACGTCAGCACTACCGGCTTCAAGCGTTCACGGGCGGTATTCGAGGATTTGTTGTATCAGACCATTCGCCAGCCGGGTGCGCAATCTTCGCAGCAAACCCAGATTCCATCAGGTTTGCAAATTGGCACCGGGGTGCGTCCGGTGGCTGCGGAACGGATTCATACCCAAGGCAATCTGCAACTGACCAGCAACCAGTTGGATGTGGCGATTCAGGGAGCCGGGTTCTTTCAAGTACTGATGCCGGATGGCTCGACGGCTTATAGCCGCGATGGTTCATTCCAGACCGATAGCCAAGGGCAGCTAGTGACAGCCAGCGGTTTTGCTATTCAGCCCGCGATTACCATTCCGGCGAATGCCATTACTGTGTCGATAGGGCGCGACGGGGTAGTCAGCGTTACCCAGCCCGGCGTGGTTGCACCGGTGCAGGTGGGTAGCTTGCAACTGGCAACCTTTATCAACCCGTCAGGCTTGATGAGCCAAGGCGAAAATCTATATCAGGAAACAGCTTCTTCCGGCACGCCGAGCACCAATGTGCCCGGAACAAATGGCAGCGGCTTGTTGAACCAAAACTATGTAGAGACATCTAATGTTAATGTAGTGGAAGAATTGGTGAACATGATTCAGACGCAGCGTGCCTATGAAATCAATTCCAAGGCGATTACAGTTTCGGATCAGATGCTGCAGAAATTAACGCAGATTTAATTTTGAGTGAAGGGCAGGTTTTAGCCCGCACATTGGTGAGGTTGAATGCTATTTAGAACATTTTTTCTGATTGGATTGCTGCTGGGCTTGGCTGGTTGCGTCAGCAATCCGCCGACCAGTGTGCATCAGCCGATGACCGTCAAGCCGGTTGAGAGAAAAGTGGTTGCTCCGGCGAACGGGGCGATTTTTCATGCCGGAATCAATGAACGTCCCTTGTTTGAGGATAAGCGTGCGCGTAATGTCGGTGACATTCTGACTATCAATATCGCAGAAAAAACTACCGGCAACAAAAAGTCCAGTGGCAGTTCCAGCACTGCAAACAGCCTCAACGCGAACACGCCGAGCGTGACAGTGGGGACGCCTGCCCGGATGTTGCTGAAAGCATTTTCAGCAACCAGCAGTAGCAGCAACAAGGCGGCGACTACCGGGGCGGGCGCTGCCAGCGAAGATATGACGGGTACGATTTCAGTGACGGTGATTGAGGTGCTTGCGAATGGTAATTTGCTGGTCAGCGGTGAAAAACAGGTAGCCCTGAATCAGAGCGATGAATTTATTCGTTTCTCCGGTGTGGTTAATCCGACTACAATTACCAACCTGAACACTGTGCAATCTACCCAAGTCGCCGATGCGCATATCGAGTATAAGAGTGCAGGCGCAATGAGCGAGGTAATAAACGATGCGCAGTCCTTGGGGTTTTTGGGGCGGTTCTTCATGTCGGTGTTGCCTTTCTAGGATTGAAGATGGCGGGTTGAGGGTTGAGTAAAGGTGGCGCGTTGGATTTCCCTGCTTCTCGCTCCTCGCTCCCCAGTCCTGCTTGAGGAGCAAGATGATGAAACAACTTATTTTGATACTGGCGATGTTGTTGCCGTTTACGGCATCGGCGGATCGCATCAAGGATATGGCCAGTATCCAGGGTGTGCGCGATAACCAGTTGATTGGCTACGGTCTGGTGGTCGGTTTGGACGGCAGCGGCGACCAGACCACACAAACGCCATTTACGGTGCAAAGCATCATCAGCATGCTGTCGCAAATGGGCGTAAATCTGCCGCAAAGCACCAGCTTGCAACTCAAAAATGTCGCGGCAGTGATGGTGACGGCCACGTTGCCGCCGTTCTCCAAGCCCGGGCAAACCATAGATGTGACCGCTTCCTCGATTGGCAATGCTAAAAGTTTGCGCGGCGGCACGTTATTGATGACGCCGTTGAAGGGTGCTGACGGTCAGGTATATGCGATGGCGCAGGGCAGCGTGTTGGTGGGCGGAGTGGGCGCTTCCTCAGGCGGAGCCTCGGTGCAGGTGAATCATTTGAGTGTGGGGCGCGTTCCGTCCGGCGCGACGGTGGAACGGGATGTACCGACGCTTTTAGGGCAAGGCGGGTTTATCCATCTGGAATTGAAAGCCACGGACTTCACGACTGCCGCGCGGATAGTTGAGGTTATCAACGGGCAGATCGCCCCGGATCTGGCTTCAGCACTGGACGGACGGGTAATACAGGTGCGTGCGCCGGCAGGCAATGAGCGCGTGGCGTTCATATCCAGGATCGAAAACCTTGAGGTCAGCCCGGCACAGGGCATTGCCAAAGTCATCATCAATGCGCGCACCGGGTCGGTCGTGATGAATCAGGCCGTGACGCTGGATACTTGTGCTGTGGCACACGGTAATTTGACCGTGGTAATCAGCACCGACAGTGCGGTGAGTCAGCCGAATGCACTTTCCCGAGGCCAAACCGTGCAAACCGACAAAACCACCATTGATGTCAAAGCCGACCAGGGTGGCTTGGTGCAGCTACAGAAAGGGGTATCGCTGAGCGAGGTGGTCAAGGCGCTCAATTCGATAGGCGCGACCCCGCAGGATTTGCTGGCGATTCTGCAGGCAATGAAGTCATCCGGTGCGCTGCATGCCGAGCTGGAGATCATCTGATGGTTAAGCCGCTGGATACCTCCTCAAAGCTGGCTCTCGATACGCAGAGCCTGGAACAATTGCGGGCGCAGGCCAAGCACTCGCCGGATCAGGCGCTCAAGGCGGCAGCGCAACAGTTCGAGTCGGTGTTCCTTAACATGATGCTGAAGAGCATGCGCGAAGCGACGCCGCAGGACGGCATGTTCGAAAGCGAACAAACCAAGATGTTCACCGGCATGCTGGATCAGCAGTTGGCGCAAAGCATGTCCAGCCGGGGGGTGGGTTTGGCTGACATCATGGTCAAGCAGCTGAGTCTCAACATGGGTGGGCAAATGCCCAACGTGGACAGCCTTAGCAAATCGTCTTCTGCGGTTTTTGCACCCCCCCCCCCATTGACCGCTCCGCCTGCAACGACGATGAGTGTTTTGCCTTCTGCGTATAGCGAAAATGCCCAGCAGGATTTTGTGAATCGTATGCTGCCATTTGCCAGGCAGGCCGGCCAGGCAAGCGGCGTGCCGCCGCAGTTGATGTTGGGGCAGGCCGCGCTGGAAAGCGGTTGGGGGAAGCGCGAAATCCGCATGGCGGACGGTAGCAACAGTTTTAACCTGTTTGGCATCAAGGCCAATGCGAGCTGGAACGGCAAGGTGGCAGAGGTGATGACCACCGAGTATAAAAACGGCGTGGCATACAAGCAGGTCGAAAAATTCCGTGCCTATTCTTCTTATGCCGAGGCATTCCAGGATTATGCCGGTTTGATCAGCAATAATCCGCGTTACGCAGACGTGTTACAGCAGGGCAGTGATGTGGCTGGAATGGCGCAGGCCATCCAAAAGGCAGGGTATGCAACAGACCCGAAATACGCCGACAAACTGGTGAGCATCATGGGCAAGATCGATCTGACGGGTTGATGGCCTTAACGGAACGCCGATCTATTTGACGCGTTTGGATTTCTTGCCCAACCTTTGCTAACTTATTGATTCATATTGAGTGTGCTTTTCAGGCTTAATATGAATGGATTTAATCGGCTTACCTAAAGAATTTTTTAAATGTGCCGATAACCTAACTGAGCCCGTGTGGGCGATTGAAGGAAATATTGTGGCAAACCTGTTTACCTCGGCATTAAGCGGTATGAACGCTGCCCAATTGGGGGTGGCGACTACTCAGCACAATATTGCCAATATAAGCACTCCCGGGTTTACGCGGCAGCAAATCCTGGTCAGTTCGCGCGCCGGGCAGCAGACCGGCGCCGGGTTTATTGGGCAGGGGGTCGATGTCACAGGTGTAATACGTATCTACGACCAATTTCTGAACACCCAGGTTTTGCAAGAGCAGAATCAAGCCAGTTATTTGACTGCTTACCACTCCGCAATAGCGCAGATCGATCTTCTGATTGCCGACCCTGCTGCCGGCGCTGCGCCGGCGATGCAGAGTTTCTTCGATAAGATGAATGCGGTTGCCAGTGCGCCGACAAGCAGTACGGCGCGTGCTGACTTGCTCAGCAGTGCACAAACTGTAGTCGACAGATTTCAAGCCATTGATCAAAGTCTGACAGATATGGCCAATGGCCTTACCAGTCAGATTACTGGCAGCGTCAATACTGTCAATAGCTATGCCCAGCAAATCGCTGTCCTGAACGGCAATATTAAGCGGGCTATCGCCAGCGGGCAGGGGCAGCAGCCTAATGATCTGATTGATCAGCGTGATCAGGCGATCAGCCAATTGAACCAGGAAATTAAAACAACCGTGTTGCGGCAAGCGGATGGAACGGCAAGCGTGTTTGTCGGCAACGGCCAAGCCTTGGTGTTGGATGAGCAAGCGATGCGGCTGCAGGTTGTTCAATCAGCAAACGACCCGAGCAAAGTAGATATCGCCTATCTGAATAATGGTAGGAGCGTTGTCTTGCAGCAAAGCAGCTTGCAAGGCGGCAAGATGGGCGCTTATCTCACCTTTCGTGATCAAACCTTGGAGCCAGCGCGTAATGCGCTTGGCCGCGTGGCGTTGGGAATGGCCGTCAGCGTCAATCAGCAAAACCAGTTGGGGCAGGAGCCGCCTCCAACAGGTGCGCTGGGCGGTAATCTTTTCAATATGGCGGTTCCGCGTGTCGACCAGAATGCGAACAATAACCCGGCATCGGGCAAACCATCCGTTACGATTGCAAACCTGGCAGGATTGACGACCAGTGATTACCGGCTGACGTTCAATGGTGCCGGCTACACCTTGCTGCGTCTGTCGGACAACACAACGACCAGTTACGCAAGTTTGCCGCAGACTGTGGATGGCATGACCATCACTGCGCCAGCTCCCGTTACGGCAGGCGATAGTTTTCTGATCCGCCCCACCGCGAACGGCGCGCGTGATATTGCATTGGTTACCAATGATTCCAACAAGGTTGCCGCTGCGGCGCCAATACGCACGACTAAAACCGGAGCTGGAACAATCAGCAGTGGAACGGTTAACCCGCCGCCCCCCGCAATTCCGAATCCTGCACATCCGATGACGCATTTGAATTTGCAGGATACGGTCACTATCACTTTCACCAGCTCCACCACTTTTACCGTGGCAGGTGCTAATCCAGCAGTTGGCGTACAAACGTATGTTTCGGGGCAGAACATCAGTTATAACGGCTGGACGGTGCAAATCACCGGAACGCCGGCTACATCCGATGTATTTACTATCGCGTCAAATGTTGGTGGAACCGACGGCCGTAATGCTTCGCTTTTAGCTGGTTTGCAGACGCAGAACCTGATGGCGAATGGCACGGCCAGCTTGCAGGGAGTGTACGGTCAGCTGGTTGGTGAGGTTGCTGTCAAGACCAGTGAACTGGCTGTGACCAGTCTGGCGCAGGACAATATGGTGGCTCAAACAGTTGCGGCGCAGCAGGCGGTTTCGGGTGTGAATCTGGACGAGGAAGGGGCCAACCTGATACGTTATCAAAATGCGTATCAGGCGGCGGCCAAGGCGATGCAAATTGCTCAAACCATGTTTGATGCCATCCTGGCGATTAATCCATAGGAAAGCAGGTGTGTGATGCGTATCAGTTCCAATACAATTTTTGACAGCAATGTGGCCGCGATGAATCAGCAGCAGGCCCGTCTGTTACAGACTCAGCAGCAGATTGCAAGCGGGCGCCGGCTTTTGACCGCGTCGGATGACCCGGTGGCGGCAACTCGTGCATTGGAAATTAGCCAGGCGGATGCGACCAATACGCAATATGCCTCAAACAGGGATGCTGCGCGCAATACTTTGACGACGGCTGAAAGCACGCTCCAAGCTGTCACCTCTTTAATACAGGATGCACATGATTCGGCGATGGCTGCGGGTAATGGTTCGCTCACCATTAGTGGCCGCAAGATTATTGCAACGGATCTGACTGCAAGGTTGCAAGAGTTGGTTGGTTTGGCAAATAGCACGGATGGGTTGGGTAATTATTTGTTTGCTGGATTTCAATCCAGAACCAAGCCTTTTGCGGACACTGCAACCGGGGTGGGGTTTTTTGGTGATGACGGACAGCATTTGGTGCAAGTTGCGTCAAATCGGCAAATGGCTACGACTGATAGCGGGGCCGATGTATTTATGCGTATCAAGAATGGCAATGGCACGTTCGCCACTCAGGCCACTGCTGCTAATGCCGGCACGGGCGTAATCAGCTCCGGGTCAGTTACGAACCCCGCCGCGCTCGTGGCAGGTAATTCGTATACTGTTTCCTTCAGTGTTGCGGCTGGCGTGACGAGCTATACGGTGACTGGAGCGCCTACTGCACTGGCGCCTGCTATGGCAGGTATTCCCTATGTCAGCGGGCAAGCAATCAGCTTTGATGGAATGCAAATCGACATTAAGGGAGCTCCCGCTAATGGCGATACCTTTACCGTTGCACCCAGCACCAATGAGAGTCTATTTACGACAATTTCAGATTTGATCAATGCGCTGAACGCCCCGGTGGTTGGAGCTAATCTGGCGAACAGTGTGAGCCGCGGGCTCAACAATCTGAATAATGCGCTGAATAATGTGGTGACTACCCGCGCCACACTGGGTTTGCGCCTTAATGAGCTTGATGCGCTACAGGTTGCGGGTGAAAATATGGGCTTGCAGTTCAAACAGACCTTGTTAAAGTTGCAGGATACCGATTACAACAAGGCAGCAAGCGATTTGGCACAGCAGAAGTTGAGTTTGCAGGCTGCACAGCAGTCTTTTGCTTTAGTCAAAGGTCTTTCCTTGTTTAACTATATTTGATTTATTTCATCGCTCCCACGTTCCGCGTGGGAACGCATACCTCACCGCGCTGATAAATTACGCCACTACCAATACGGTTGGATGGGAATCGTTAGTGCGGCAGTTTTACCACATTAAGCATCGTGCCTAACCCTTCATGAATGAGCCTGTCCAGCAGCGTGATGAAATGGGGCATGGAAAGTGCCAATACGAGAAAGCCAATTGCCAGTGTGATGGGGAAACCGATTGCGAACAGGTTAAGCTGTGGCGCGGCGCGGGTGAGTATCCCAAGCGCGATATTGGTGGTCAGCAATGCGGCCAGTAGCGGCAAAGAAATTTGCAAACCGAAGACAAAGATGCTTCCTCCCCAACTGGCCACTCCATAGAATCCTTTAGCCGGTATCATGCTGCCGATGGGTAGTGTGCGAAAGCTTTCGGCCAAGGCGGATAGCATGTACAAATGGCCATCCATGGCCAAAAAGGCCAGTGCTGCGATCATTCCTAGCCATTGGGCAACGACTGGAGAGTGAGCGGCATTGACTGGATCATAAAAACTAGCGAACCCCAACCCCATCTGTAATCCGGCCAATTCGCCCGCCATTTCAACAGCGGTAAAAATCAGGCGCATGGTGAATCCCATCGCCACGCCGATGATGACCTGCTGAATCATTAGCAACATTCCTTGCGGAGAGCCGATAGCCGCTGGCGGCATCTCGCCGATGGTAGGCGCAATGATGATGGCAAGGAGCACCGACAAGCCGATTTTGACGCGTGCCGGGACTTGCTTGTTGCCGAGCACCGGAGAACTGGCAATCATGGCCAGGATACGCGTCAGCGGGAAAATCAGTGCGGCGAGCCAGGTATCAAGCTGCGCGCTGGTGAAGCTGATCATGGCGGCTAACCGATCATCCAGGGGATATTGCCGAACAGCCTTTGGATGTAATCGACCATTGTGTTTACCATCCATGGGCCGGTCAAAATCAGCGCCAGAAAGATTCCCAGCAGCTTTGGAATGAAAGACAGGGTCATTTCATTGATCTGGGTGGCAGCCTGGAAAATACTTACCACCAAGCCGATGACCAGCGCGCTGAGCAGCAGCGGGGCGGAGAGCATCAGTGTCATTTCGATGGCTTGTTGTCCGATGGTGAGGACGGTTTCGGGAGTCATAAAGAAGTTGTTAGTTAATAGTCGATAGTCGTTAGCTGGTGTAGTCGCTTCACGGAGTTTTGGGTTTAACTAAAAACGAACGTCTAGCGACTGTCTCAAGTATAAAAACTTTGCGCCAGAGAGCCGATTATCAAATTCCAGCCATCGGCCAACACAAACAGCATAATCTTGAAGGGTAACGAAATGATGGCCGGCGATACCATCATCATACCCATGGACATCAGCACGCTGGCCACTACCATGTCGATAACGAGAAACGGGATGAATATCACGAAGCCGATTTGGAAGGCAGTTTTCAATTCGCTGGTCACATAAGCCGGCACCAGAATGCGTAGCGGCACCTGGTCGGCATTTTGCAGCGGCTCACTGTTGGAGATTCTGACAAATAGTGCGAGATCCGCCTCGCGAGTTTGGCGCAGCATAAAGGTTTTTAGCGGCACGCTGCCTTTCTCTACGGCATGCTGGAAATCAAGTTTATTTTCGCTGAATGGCAAGTAGGCATCGGTATAAATTTTGTCGAACACCGGCGACATCACGAAGAACGTGAGAAATAATGCCAAGCCGATCAGCACCTGATTGGGCGGCGAAGAAGGGGTGCCGAGCGCGGAGCGCAGCAGGCTTAATACGATGATGATGCGCGTGAATCCGGTCATCATCAGCAGAATTGCCGGCAGAAAACTCAATGAGGTGAGCAGCAGCAGCGTTTGCAGGCTCAGGCTGTAAATTTGGCCGCCGCCCGGGGCGGGTGTGCTGGTTAATGCAGGCAATCCGACTTCCGCATAAGCAGTTGGGCTGGACAGAAGGCTGAAGGCGAAAAACATAACCAGCGACTTGGCTATTATCGTTAACCAGCGGCTTATGTCACCGTGTTTTTGTGATTTAGCCGAATGGCTATGCAAAGCCTCTTGACAGCCTAGTCGAGTGGCTATAACCAATGGCTTATCCGCTGTTTTTTGCCGCCTGTTTTTCATTTGCTGAAACGTTGTCATTTGTTCTCTGCGCCGTGTTTTCGATGGCTGATGATCGAGGACAGAAGGCTTGCAAATTTGTTTTCAGGGGGCTGGGTTTCGGAGGGTTGAAGATCGGCGACTGGGGTTTCTGCCTTCTGGAGCGTGTGCAAGGTGCGGATCTGTCCGGGACCCACCCCGACCACCAGCCAGGTGTCTTTCACTTCGACCAACACGATGCGCTCGCGTTGCCCTATTGATACACCGCCCAATACCTTGAGCAGATGGCCCGAGCCCTGCTGCGCCACATTCATGCGTTTGAGCAGCCATGCCACCAGCACGATGGCGGCTAGCACCAGGAGCAAACTGAAAATGATCTGCACGATACTGCCCGAACTGACTGCGGGAGGTGGTGGAGTATAGGCGGGGCGTGTTACCTCCGCGGCGTATGCGGAAGACAGGGGGGCTGTGATGGAAAACAGAAGACAGAGAATAGAAAGCAGACAAGTCTTCCTCCGCCATTGCAACAAGGGGTAGATGGAGGAATTTGTTTTATGCCTTCTGCTTTTTGTCATCGGTTGAGGCGCCGCAACCGTTCGGACGGAGTGATGATGTCCGTCAGGCGTATACCGAGTTTGTCGTTTACCACCACGACTTCGCCTTGCGCGATCAGGAAACCGTTGATCATTACGTCCAATGGTTCGCCGGCCATGCCGGACAGCTCGACGACCGAGCCCTGTGCCAGTTGCAGCAAATTCTTGATCGGCATTTTGGTGCGCCCCAGTTCAACGGTCAGTTGTACCGGGATATCCAGGATCATGTCGAGGTCGTTTGTGGCGGCCGCAGTACCGCCTGCTCCGAATTGCTCCAGTACATGCGGCTTGGCGGATGCCGCCGACGGACTTGCAGCGGTTGTCTGCTCGGCCAATGCTGCACCCCAATCGTCGGCAATCGTAGTCTGTTCGGCCATGGCCGCACCCCAATCGTCGGCAGTGATGGCATCTTCGTTGATTGCAGTTTCGTCAGGCATGTCCTTCTCCTTCGTTAGTCGAGAGCATTTTTTCAACTTTCAATGCATATTGATTGTTGAAAGCGCCATATTTGCATTCCATCACCGGCACGCCATCTACCGAAGCGATGATGCTTTCACCGACTTCCAGCGGGATGATATCGCCGTTGCGTATTTTTAATACTTGCTCAAACGTCATGTCGGCTTGACCGAGCGTGGCAACCAGTTCGATGTTGGCAGATTGCACCTGCTTGGAAAGCAGTTGCAGCCAACGTTTATCAACTGCCAGATGTTCGCCTTGCATGGTGCTATAGAGCAAATCCTTGAGTGGTTCGAGCATGGAATAGGGCATGCAAACGTGGAACGCGCCGCCATTGCCGCCTAGCTCGATGTCGAAGGTGGTGACGATAACCACTTCATTGGGTGTGGCAATGTTGGCGAACTGGGGGTTCATTTCCGAACGTACAAACTCAAATTCCAGCGGGTGGACGGCTTCCCAGGATTTACCGTATGCCTCAAATGCCACCCCAAGCAGTTTTTGAATGATGCGCTGCTCGGTTTGGGTAAACTCGCGCCCTTCGACGCGGGTATGGAAACGACCATCACCGCCGAACATATTGTCCACCACCAGAAAAACCAGATTGGGATCGAAAACGAACAAGCCGTTGCCGCGTAGCGGCTTGGCCTGGATCAGGTTCAGGTTGGTCGGCACATGCAGGTTGCGGATGAACTCGCCAAATTTCAATACCCGCACCGGCCCGACTGAAATCTCCGGGGTGCGGCGAATGAAATTGAACAGCCCGATGCGAAACAATCGCGCAAAACGCTCGTTGATGATTTCCATGGTGGGCATACGCCCACGCACGATGCGTTCCTGTGATGCCAGATTGTATGAGCGAACCTCGCCAGGAGCGACTTCCTGATGACCAAGATCATCATCAGTTTCGCCGGTCACTCCCTTGAGCAGGGAATCAACCTCGTCTTGTGAGAGAAATTCGCTCATTTTTTGCTATTGAATAATGAATGAAGTAAACAGCACGTCGGTTATGCCACTTTTGCTGGCACTGGTCTCAATTGGCATAGCCCCCTGTTCAGAGTTTATGACAGGAGCGATCTTGCGCAAACCCAGCACATATTCCACTTGCGCCTTGATTTGTTGGGCAAGCTTTTCCTTGCCATCAAAAGTAGAAAGTTCAGAAGGGCGTTTGCTTTGTAGCAGCATGTTCACACGGTGCAGGATTTCCGGTTTGCTTTCCTTGATTTTTTCTTCCAGTTCCGGTTTTGTTACCTTGAGTGAAATCGCAACTTGCAAATAACGATCCTGATCTTCGCGCGTCAGGTTGGCGGTAAACTGTCCCAAGTCAATGAATTTTGGTGGTATTTCCGGGCGCGCTACCTCTGCGCTTGCAGCACCGCCACGTTTTGGCGCAGGCGCCGGGTTCAGCAACAGGAATGCCGCTGCTCCGCCGCCCATCAGCAGTACCACGGCTGTGATGAACAGAATGAGCTTTTTTTTACTTTTCTTGGGCGGCGCATCCGCCTCTTCCGCTTCGGTGGCCTGTGTTGCGGGTTTTGCGGCTTTTGCCATATTTGATTCCTTATTGACGGTCGAAAAATCTAGCGCTAATGATAACCCGATTGGCGCTGAAATTTCCCATTAACTTAAGCCGTTGTCAGTGCTTAGGCAAAAGTGTCCACCATTCCATTATGGCGGCGTACCGGTACAACTGCCGGCAGTAATCCGGCTAGTTCGGGCATCGTGTCGGAAACTTCATGCTGTGCCGCCGTGCCGGAACCTTGATTCATAAACCCATCCGAACTGCGGTCGCGCGGGGACTGGTCGCTGACGGTAGTATTCCCCAGCATAATGCCGTTATCGGCCAATATTTCGCGAAGTTTAGGCAGGGCATTTTCCACCGCCTCGCGTACTGCGGCATGCGGTGAGGTGAATAGGGCGGTAGCTTGATTGTCGGAGATTTTCAGCACTACATCCAATGGCCCTAAATTTGGCGGGTTCAAGTGCAGTTCGGCGACCTGATTTTGCTGCGTGCTTACCCAGCTGATCTTTTGCGAGAACTCGTCCGCCCAGCCATTATTGCCTAGCGGAGTGGTAATGGTCGGCGAGGTGCTGACTGATGGGTTATTGGCCAATATGTTCGGCATTGCGGCAGGCATCGTTTGCAAGGCGATGGCTTGAGTCGTGTTTTGAGTTGGCTGAGTCAAGCCGGATGGTAATTCCGCGTACTTAACCGCTTCCGATGGCAGGGGGTTAATGGCTTGGAATTGAATTATTTGACTGTTTTCTGGACTCACAATGGGTTTTTTGTATTTTGCCTCTTGGGAAGAATCGAGAACGAAAGGCTGTGTTGGCTGCTTGACATCGGTTTTCTGCGCCCTGTCTTCCGGAGCGGGAAGCTGCATCAGTATCGCAGCCAGCGTGTTTGCCGGATCGCTTGGGGTGTTGGCGACAGCCGCTGCCTGATCCTGCGCATTCTTCAGAGCCGGATCTAGTTTGCTATCCGCTGCATTGCCATCAATGGCGATGGCAGTCTGTGCGGCAGCCAGGGCGGCAGTCAGGGCGGACAAGTCGGTCTCGCCGATTTGCCGCGCCAGTAAAATTGCGAAAGGCTCGGCAGGCCGGGCATCCATCGCCAAGGTCTCCGTCGCGATGTTTGCCTGTGATGCGTTTGCGCCGTTACCGGATGGCTGAGGCTTGTTGCTGCTGATCGGCAGGCTGGTCATGGTAGTTCTCCTGTGTCTAGTGTGTGGGGAGCGGAAAAATTGCTTGCTACCCCATCTTCTTCACGTTCAATTTACTTGTTCTGCTCTTCGAGATTGCTCATCTTGTAGGCGGCAACTCTGCTGGTATGTTCATCCAGCGTTTTTTGTTCGGATTTTTCGGCAATCTTTTTTTGTTCTTTGATATGGCGCTGTTGCAGCATATCGAACGATTTCAGTTTGCGTCGCGCTGCATCAAATTCATTGCACCCGGCTTGGGTTGACGCTTTGCTTTGCTCGACCAGCTTGAGTTGCTGGCTGATGACATCATCGAGTTTATTGATGAATTGTTGGAAATTGCGCCAGTCGGCCGGGTTCATTCCGTTCCGCGCCGCTTCCTGCAAACGGGCCTGATAGTCCTTGCGGTATTCCAGCAGGGTGTCGAGACTTTGCTGCGCGCCCTGTTGCTGCCTGTTCAATTGGCCGAGCCTGCTCGTTGCCGAATCGTTCTGGTGTTGCGCCAGTTTCATCAGGGTCTGCAAAGAGAATGGTTTGGTCATAATAAGCTCGTTAATGCGCCGGTTCGAATAAAGCCGTCAATTGCGCAATGCTGGCCGCATAAGGTTCGCGCTGGAACATATCCTGTTTCAGAAATTGTTCCATTCTTGGATAGAGCACGATTGCTTCGTCCAGCAATGGGTCGCTGCCCCTGATATAGGCGCCGACGCTGATCAAGTCGCGGTTGCGCTGATAATGGGCATACATATGCTTGAAGCGTTGCACCAAGGACAGATGCTCCGGTGACGCCAATCGCGACATCACACGGCTGATCGAAGCCTCAATATCGATCGCCGGATAATGACCCTGTTCCACCAGGCGCCGCGACAGCACGATGTGACCGTCGAGAATGGCGCGCGCGCTGTCGGCAATCGGGTCCTGCTGGTCATCGCCTTCGGTCAGCACGGTGTAGAAGGCGGTGATTGAGCCGCTGCCTTCCAGTCCGTTACCGGCGCGTTCTACCAGTTGCGGCAGCTTGGCGAAAACGGACGGCGGATATCCTTTGGTGGCGGGCGGTTCACCGACTGCCAATGCGATTTCACGTTGTGCCATCGCGAAACGGGTCAGCGAATCCATGATCAGCAAAACATTTTTTCCTTGATCGCGGAAATACTCGGCGATGGTGGTGGCATACGCCGCACCCTGCAGGCGCATCAGCGGCGAAGTGTCCGCCGGCGTGGCAACGACCACCGAGTGGGCCATGCCTTCCTTGCCAAGAATATCGTTGATGAATTCCTTGACTTCGCGGCCGCGCTCGCCGATCAATCCGACTACCGTGATATCCGCGCTGGTATAGCGCGCCATCATGCCGAGCAGCACGCTCTTGCCGACGCCGCTGCCGGCGAATAATCCCATGCGCTGACCGCGGCCCACGGTCAACATGCTGTTGATGGCGCGCACTCCGACATCCAGAGCTGTATCGATCGAAGCGCGCTCCAGCGGATTGAAAGGCCGGCTTTGCAGCGGTGCAGATTCCGTGTCCAGCAGTGGTCCAAGTTGATCGAGTGGTTTGCCGGCGCCATCCAGTACGCGGCCCAGCAACATATTGCCGACCGGCAGATGCTTGGCGCGGTCGGCTATGCGGCGCGCCGGCTTGCGTTTGCCGCCCAGCGTCAGCACATGCGCCGGTTCAACCGGCATCACGCGCGCGCCTGGCACCAAACCATGCACATCGTTTTCCGGCATCAGGAACAATCTTTCGCCGGCAAAGCCGACTACTTCCGCCTCGATCACGTGGCCTGGCAGGTGGATTGCGCAGGTGCTGCCGACGGGCATTTTCAGGCCGACCGCTTCCATTACCATGCCGGTCACCTTGGTCAAACGGCCGCTCGACGGCATGGGGTCGCATTCCGCCACATATCTGCGGCCTTCATCGAGAAAGTCGCGCCATTTGGCGCTATGGGGGGTCATGGCAGCCATGATTTGTCCTGCCCTATTGATTCGACAACGCGCTTCCAGCGCGCTTCCGTGGTGGCGTCCACCTGGCTGTGTGCGGTTTCCACGCGACCCCCGCCGCGCTCGATCTGCGCATCGGTAAATATCTTCCATCCGGCGTGCGATAGCTGTTCGCCCATGTTCTTGCGCACCAATTCGGCATCGTCCGGATGCAGGATCAAATGGGCATTCTGATTGAAATGCGGCAGATCGCTGATTGCCTCATTGATGATTTTCAGGATGATTTCCGGTTTTTCCTGGAGGATTTCACCCGTCATCTTGCGGGCAACTTCCAGCGACAAGTCGAGCAAGGATTGCGCCAAACGCTCATCCATTTGATTGAGCGCGCCCTGCAAGTTTTGCAGCAGCATGTGCATTTGCGCCGCCTCGGTGCGTGCTTGCTGGATGCCGGCGGCATAACCTGCTTCGCGGCCTTGCGCGTAGCCTTCGTCATGCGCTTGTTGGCGGATATTTTCCAGTTCCGCGACGGTGGCGAGCACGTTGTTTTGATGCTTGCCGCCGGGATGCGGGTCGAACGAGGCCAACTCCCAGCGTTCAAACGCCGTCAGTTGTTCTTTGGTGATGATCACGCTAGACATAAGCGTCTTCCTCGCCCTTGCTGCCTAAAGTAATCTGGCCTTCATCGGCCAAGCGCCGCACAATCTTGAGGATTTCCTTTTGATTGGCTTCGACCTCGCTGAGTTTTACCGGCCCTTTGGCCTCCAGGTCTTCGCGCATCATTTCGGAAGCGCGTTTTGACATGTTCTTGAAAATCTTTTCACGCAATTCTTCACTCGTTCCTTTAAGCGCGATAATCAGCGACTCAGACTGGACTTCGCGAAGCACGAGTTGAATGCCGCGATCATCGATATCCAGCAAGTTTTCGAAGACGAACATCTTGTCTTCAATTTTTTGTGCCAACTCGGGGTCGTAACTGCGTACGTTTTCCATCATTTCAGCTTCCAGCGTGCCGCCCATGAAATTCAGAATCTCTGCGGCAGTAGTTACGCCACCTTGCAGATTCTTTTTCCCGGTGCCGCCGCCAGCCATGAGCTTGCCCAGCACGTCATTGAGTTCGCGCAACGCAACCGGCTGCACTCCATCCAGCGTGGAGATGCGCAGCAGCACATCATTGCGGGTGCGCTCGGTAAGCATTTTAAGAATATCGGCCGCCTGATCCGGTTCCAAGTGAACCAGAATGGTCGCGATGATCTGCGGATGCTCATTGCCGATCATTTCGGCTACCGCGCCCGGATCCATCCATTTCAGGCTTTCGATCCCGCTGGTATCGCTGTTGTGCATGATGCGATCCAGCAAACCCTTAGCCTTGTCGTCCCCCAGCGCCTTGGTGAGCATGTTGCGGATGTAATCGTTGGAATCCATCCCGATGGTGGTTTTGCCTGATGCGGAAACTATAAAATCGCGGAATACTTCCGCAATCTCGTCGCGGTTGAGGTTTTTCAGTTTTATCATGGCGGCGCTGATCTTCTGCACCTCCTTGGGCTCAAGGTATTTCAGGACGGCGGCGGCATCATTTTCGCCGAGCGTCATCAGGAAAATTGCGCTTTTCTCAACCCCGTCAACCATTGCCGCCAACCCATTCTTTAATCACGCTGGCGACGATCATCGGCTCCTGCTGGGCAATTTGCCGGGCTGTTTGCAGGCTTTGCTCATAGGACGGGTTGGAGGGTGCATAAGTCGCTTCGGGAATCTCCTCGTTTTCCTGGGCGGCAGTAAAACCGCCCGTATTGCTTTTCAGGGTGAGTAAAGTATCCAACGCCGGCTTGATAACGCGAAATATTACAAACAGCATGACTGCGGCAATCAGCGCATATTTAAGCAGCTCTTTCCCCAGCTCGATGGTGTCGGGGCGTTCCCAGAGCGGTAATTCCTCGACAATTTCCTTGCTTTCGGTAAAGGCCGCAACCTGCACGTTCAGGCTGTCGCCGCGAGCCTGGTCGAAACCCACCGCATCCCTGACCAGATTGTCGATCTGTTCTTTTTCCGCGTCGGTCAAAGTTTTGGTGCTGGTTTTTCCTTTGGCGTCGGACACTTTGCGATTGCCGTTCACCACCACCGCAACCGACAGGCGTTTGATGGAGCCAACCGGCAGCACGGTGTGGCGTATGGTGCGGTCCACTTCGTAATTCACGGTAGATTCCTTTTGCAGATTGGAGATGTTTCCGCTGTTCGCGGTTGCGCCCCCTGTCTGCGTTCCTGTGTCGGCAACGATAGGTGCGGTAGCTGGAACCGGAGGCTGGTTGGTCAGCGCACCGGGGACGCCACTCGCATTAAGCCCGGAACCATTCATCGCTTCAGAGCTTTGTTTGCTGCGTATCGTGCTGTCAGCCGAGTTCTGGTTCGGCTTGTAGCTTTCCGATGTCTGTTCGGTGCGAGAGAAATCAATATCGGCGGATACTTGCGCGCGCATATTATTCGCACCGAGCATGGGGGTCAGTAAGGCTTCGATACGTTTGATATAGCTTTGTTCAATTTGCTGCACATATTTGAGCTGGTTTGCATCCAGTCCTTCGTTGGTGTTGCCGTCATGGCTGGCGCTCAACAGCGTGCCGTTCTGATCCACTACCGTCACACTCTTGGCGGACATTTCCGGCACACTGCTCGAAATCAGGTGAATAATTGCGCTGACCTGCGCGGAATCGAGCAATCGTCCGCCTTGCATGGAAAGCACCACGGATGCGCTGGGTTTCTGTTGTTCTTTGACAAATACGCTGGGTTTGGGGATGGCCAAGTGAACGCGTGCGGTGGCTACCGCCCCGATACTTTCCACCGAGCGAGCCAGTTCACCCTCCAGCGCGCGCTGGTAATTGACCTGCTCGGCGAATTGGGTGATGCCGAACTTCTGGTTTTCCATCAATTCGAACCCGACGTTCCCCCCCTTGGGAAGACCCTGCGAAGCCAGCTTCAGGCGGGCTTCATGCACCTGATTGGAAGCCACCAGCAAGGCGCCGCCGCCCTCGGCAAACTTGTAGGGGACATTCATCTGTTGTAGCGACTCGATGATGGCTCCGCCATCGCGGTCGGACAGATTGCTGTACAGCACACGGTAGTCGGGTGTTTGTCCCCACATCCACGCACCGGCGATGAGCGCGAACAAAGCCGCAACGCCAACCACCACCCCCATTTTTTGCTGGAGGGTGAGCTGATCCAACAGATTCACCGCCTTGTTTTTTTGTTCAGCCATAATGATTTGGAACCATACCTTAAAGCCACTTGTACACTTAGCATATTACCAGCGGCACATAGTCCTTTGAAAAGCTGAATAAAAGGAAAAACCCATGCTTGTTTCCATTATAAAGACGGCGGTCTATCAGATATTGTGCATTTACCTAAAAAAGGAGGCGCGAGATGAATACCTCGGCAGTAGATAACTTGTTGGCGCAAATGCGCGTTGCGGCGGCGGCAGCAGGATTGCGCGAACCGAGCCAGGCAGCGCAAGCCGGCAAAATGGATTTTGCGGATGTGCTGAAATCGTCGTTGGACGGGGTGGCGCGGGTACAGGCCCAGTCGGAGGCCATGCAAAAAGCTTTTGTGCTGGGTGATAACAGCGTCAGTTTGAGCGACACCATGATCGCGATGCAGAAAGCCAGCATCAATTTTCAGGCTACCGTTCAGGTGCGCAACAAGGTCGTGCAGGCTTACAACGACATCATGAACATGCAGGTTTGACTCCTTGCGGATTGCAGGGGTTTGTTGCGCATTTTGCATTTCTTCGGCAATAAAAAAACGGGCATCCGAGGATGCCCGTTAGTTTTTCTGTTTCGTGGGTTAAGAATCTAACTCAGCCGCAGTTCTGATTAGAACTTGACTTCACCCCACAGCCATGTCTTCTGGGTGTTGACATAGCCCGCTGCTGCATCGCCAGCTTTGTAATCTGCATATTTCATTCCAAGTGCGTAGTTCTTGCCGAACGCGTAGGTTGCTACCAAATCCCATTCCTTACCAAGGTTGTTGATGTTAGCGGTGGACTTGTCCGCACGGTAATCGTGGTAGACCGCACCAAGATTGATGCCCGCCAACTTGGTTCCTGCTGATACATAGGTATCCTTCAGGCCTCGCCCAGGTGTGGCCGCAGCGAACATATCCGCCCAACCGTTAAAGGCGTGCAGTGTAGCCAGCGGAGTTGCGAAGGAACGGGTTGTAGCAGCAGCGGTAGCTTTGGTGGTAGCGCCAGTATCTACGCCTAGTACTTCATAGCCCAGCTTGAATACCGCCATATTGGTAACGTCTACGCCACCTTCCAAAAAGGTGTAGGTGGTTTTGAAGTTGGTTGGATTGTTGCTGCCATCACGCTGTTCCGCAAATTCTGCCGTGTACAGCAGTTTGTTGCCACCCATCGCCGTGCTTCCATTCAAGCGGAGGCCGTAAGTATCGGCTGAGTTGGCATTGGTGGTAGCGGCACCGACAGTGCGGTAGTCCAGCAGGTAAGCGTAACCGACTATTTCTGCGAAGCTCAAGCCCTTGTAGCTCACGTTGAAGATCGGGGATTTCATATGGGCGTTGCCTGCATCCGCATTGCCATCGCCATCGCCAATAATGCGATTGGCGTTGGTGATGTAACCCGCCGTGATCGTGGTGCTGGGCAACGACTTGTTGACCAGCGTGAAGGCATCAAAGGTCTGCTCATTTTGGCGCCAGCCCACGTTGCCGATGAAACGGTCATTGTCCAGCTTGATGCGCTGGCGACCCCATTTCACGTTTGTATTGGCAATGCCGCTGTAGCTCAAATAGGCCTGGTTGATTTCGGTGACTTCCGGGTCTTGTATCGTTGCATACTGAGGCGCGGCATTAAAAGGGTTTTGGCTGTAATACTTTTTATTGCCCAAGTCTGTCGTGTGTTCAGCTTCTACCATCGCGCCGAAGCCGTTGAAAGTGGCTGTTTCATAGCCGAGACGCAAGCGCAATGTGTTTGCAGTTGCAATATTCGTGTTTTTTCCAGCAGCAGGAACGGAAGCGTTGCGCACATCTTCATAGCGGTATTGCAGATTGGCCGAAGCCTTGCCGCCGGTCAAAGCGTCGGTCAGCGTATCCGCTGCCAAAGCGCTTTGTGCGAACAGAAGTGCCGACAGGGCGGCGATGCTCGATATAGGGTGTTTCTTGAGTAACATGGTTTTCTCCATTTAATGTTATAAAAATAATACTTTGCTGCTTATTGCTATATCTTGAAACTGATGGCGATATCGACCGAATCCAAAAAACTCTCAATATTCGGGAGTTCCATGACGAATTGTCCTTATTAGGAAAGTGGAATGCAAACTAAGCTTTAAATTATGTTGTTTTTTTGCAACACAATTCTGTTAGCCGGATGCAATATGAAATTTGCGGCGCCCGCTATTGCAGATACGAGGCGCCCATATTAAGGTGTCTGGAAATTGAAAGATCGCATTTAAACAAGAAATGACCCTCACCAAACGTCTCTCGCTCTATATCCAGCTCACCCGTCTGCACCGTCCCATCGGCATTTTGCTGTTGTTGTGGCCGACGCTGTGGGGCGTATGGGTCGCGGGCGAGGGGCATCCGGCCTGGCTTATCATTCTGATCTTTACGCTCGGTACCGCGCTGATGCGCTCTGCCGGGTGCGCCATCAACGACTATGCCGACCGCCACATCGACAAGCATGTCGAACGTACCAAGGAGCGTCCGCTCACCAGCGGCAAGGTCAGTGAGCGCGAAACGGTGTGGCTGGCCGCCGGGCTGGCGTTTGCCGCCTTCCTGCTGATACTGCCGCTTAACCCGCTGACCTGGCTGCTGTCCTTTCCCGCCGTGTTTCTTGCCGCCAGCTATCCGTTCACCAAGCGCTTCCTCGTTATCCCGCAAGCCTATCTCGGCATCGCCTTCGGCTTCGGCATCCCGATGGCGTTTGCCGCGCAGCTCGGCGATGTGCCGCCGGTGGCGTGGCTGCTGCTGCTCGCCAATGTGTTCTGGGCGATCGCCTACGACACCGAATACGCGATGGTGGACCGCGACGACGACATCCATCTCGGCATCCACTCCTCGGCGCTGTTTTTCGGCAAATACGACGTGGCGGCGGTAATGGCATGCTATGCCATTACCCTGGCCTTGCTGGTAGTGGCAGGGCAAATGGTTGGGCTGGGCTGGATATATGATGCTGGGCTGCTGGTTGCGGCAGGCGTTGCGCTGTATCACTACACCCTCATCAAGGACAGAAGCCGCAAAGAATGCTTCAAGGCGTTCCTGCATAACAACTGGTTCGGCGCGGCGGTGTTCGCGGGTATTGCGCTGGATTATTTGGTAAACAGCCGGTAACCTGCCCTTTACGGCTGGGTATACGGCATCCAGGCGTTCTGCCTGGGAAATCCCGTAGCTCGAAGTTTCCGCTACACTTGTTCCATATGCACACCCAGCAACCCTACTGCGAAAACCCGCTGCTCAGACGGAGCTACAACCTGATTGCGCCGTTCTACGATCTGGTCATAGAGCGTCCGCTGCTGAAGGCGCGTGCCCGGTCACTGCACAGCCTGCCGGCGGAGATGCCGGGGCGCGTGCTGGTGAGCGGGGTCGGCACGGGGCTGGACTTGCCGCTGTTGCCGGCGATGCACCGCTACATCGCGCTCGATTTCAGCGCGGCAATGCTGTCCCGCGCCCGGCCGCGCGGCGCGCACCTGCATATCGACTGGGTGCTGGGCGACAGCATGGCGCTGCCGTTTGCCGACGCGCAGTTCGATCATGTTGTGTTGCACCTCATCCTTGCCGTCGTGCCGCATACGGAAAAATGCCTGAGCGAAGCGGCGCGCGTGCTCAAGCCCGGCGGTACGATCCTCGTCTTCGATAAATTTCTCCGTCCGCAGCAACATGCATGGCTGCGCCGCGCACTCAACCCGCTGACGCGCCGTCTGGCCACGAGGATGGATGTGGTATTCGAAGACGTGCTGCGTGAAGTGCCGCAACTGCAAGTAGTCAGCGATAGGCCGCTGCTCGCCGGAGGCTGGTTTCGCGGCATCGTGCTGCGGAAAGTTTAAGGGTAAGCAAGGCGAGCCTGATTACGATTTTCCTTATACCCAGTCTCGCGGCACAAGAAATTCCTCATACAACTCCGCCTCCGGCGTGCCCGGCTCGGGATGCCAGTCATAGCGCCATTTCACCAGCGGCGGCATGGACATCAGGATGGACTCGGTGCGCCCGTTGGTTTGCAGGCCGAAGATGGTGCCGCGGTCGATCACCAGGTTGAATTCGACATAGCGGCCGCGCCGGTAGAGCTGGAAATCGCGTTCGCGCTCGCCGTAGGGCGTGTCCTTGCGGCGCTCCAGGATCGGCACATAGGCGGACAGGAAGTGGTCGCCGACGCTTTGCTGGATCGCAAACGCGGTGGCGAAATCCGGTTCGCTCAGGTCGTCGAAAAAGATGCCGCCGATGCCGCGCTGCTCGTTGCGGTGCTTGAGATAAAAATATTTGTCGCACCATTTTTTGTATTTTGGATACAAGTCTTCACCGAACGGCGCGAGCGAGTTCCTGCAGGCCTGATGGAAATGCACCGCGTCTTCCTCGAAGCCGTAATACGGCGTCATATCCATGCTGCCGCCAAACCAGAACACCGGGGCCTCCCCGTCCTTCGTCGCCACAAACATGCGCACGTTGGCATGGGCGGTGGGTGCGTAGGGATTGCGCGGATGCAGCACCAGCGACACGCCCAGCGCCTCCCAGCGGCGGCCAGCCAGTTCGGGGCGGTGCGCGGTCGCGGCAGGCGGCATCTTGTCGCCCGTCACATGCGAAAACGCCACGCCGCCGCGTTCCAGCACATTGCCTTCCTCGAGGATGCAGCTTATGCCGGAGCCTGTCCTGAGCGCAGCCGAAGGGCCGCCTTCCGGCCTGTCCCAGTTGTCGCGACGAAACAGTTTGCCGTCCACCTGTTCCAACCGCGCGACGATCAGGTCTTGCAGTTCAAGCAGATACTCTCTGACGGCTGCGGAATCGAAGCTGCTCATGATTTCCCCCCGTTTAACCGCGAATGATTTGGCCATCCGCCCAGGCGCGGATCGTGGAAGGTTTTTTGCGCTTGCCCACGCGTCCTGGCAATACCCACACCTTGCGCCCGAATAAACGCTGGCATTGCGCGTAAGTCCGGGCGGGGCGCTGTCCGCTGCGATTGGCGCTGGTGGAAACCAGCGCGCTGTCCACGCCCCGGCAGAGCTGCGCGGCTTGCCGATGCGCGGTAAGGCGTACCGCCAGCGTGTTATGCACGCCGCGCAACCAGCGCGGCGCGGAGTGATGGGCCGGCATGAGATAGGTGGTCACTTGCGCGCCCGCTTCTTGCAGTTGCTGTTGCTGGTTTGATGTGAGCGGTTGCAGATAGCGCGCCACTTGCCGGTAGTGCGCTGCGATCAGGATCAGGCCTTTGCGTTGCGGGCGCTGCTTGAGCTTGAGCAGGCGCTGCACGGCAGCGCGATTGTCCGGGTCGCAGCCCAGGCCGTAGCAGGATTCGGTGGGGTAAGCGATCAGGCCGCCGCGCCTGAGGTAAGCGGCGATGCGGCGAGACGATGCGCTATGGCGGAACAATTACTTCCTGTTGGCAATCGCGCGCCAGCCGATATCGCGGCGTATCTGGCAGCCATCGAAGTGAATTCCGTCGGCGATTTCATAGGCGCGTTTCTGCGCCATTTTCACCATCGTGCCCAGCGCGGTAACGCACAGCACGCGCCCGCCGTTGGTCACCACCTTGCCGTCCTGCATCGTTGTGCCGGCATGGAACACATGCGCGTCTTCCAGTTTTTTTGGCAAGCCGGTGATGGCATCTCCCTTGCGCGGCGTGTCGGGGTAATTGGCGGCGGCCATCACCACGCCGAGCGCGGTGCGCCGGTCCCATTCGGCTTCCACCTGATCCAGCGTGCCGTCGATGGCGTGTTCGAGGATGGCGGCAAAGTCGCTTTTCAGGCGCAGCATGATCGGCTGGGTTTCCGGGTCGCCCATGCGGCAGTTGAATTCCAGTACCTTGATACCGCCCTGCGCGTCGATCATCAAACCGGCATAGAGAAAACCGGTGTAAGTGATACCTTCTTTTTCCATGCCGCGCACCACCGGTTGGATCACTTCGCGCAATACGCGCGCATGGATTTCCGGTGTGACCACGGGTGCGGGCGAATATGCGCCCATGCCGCCAGTGTTGGGGCCATTATCGCCATCCAGTAAGCGCTTGTGATCCTGACTGGTCGCCATCGCCAGTACATTTTTGCCGTCCGCCATCACGATGAAGCTGGCCTCTTCGCCGGCAAGAAATTCCTCGATCACCACGCGCGCACCGGCGTCGCCGAGCCTGTTGTCGGACAGCATCATGTCGATCGCATCGAACGCTTCCTGTTTGTTCCTCGCGACGACTACGCCCTTGCCCGCCGCGAGGCCATCCGCCTTGATGACGATGGGCGCGCCGTGCTTCTCGACATAGACTTTCGCTGCCACGATGTCGCTGAAGGTCTCGAAGAATGCGGTGGGGATGTGGTGGCGCGTCATGAAGCGCTTGGCGAAATCCTTGGAGGATTCCAGCTGCGCGGCGGCTTTGGTCGGGCCGAATATCTTCAGTCCGGCGGCGCGGAACGCATTCACGATACCCGCCGCCAATGGCGCTTCCGGGCCGACCACGGTCATGTAGATGTCTTCACGCTGGACGAATTCGATCAGCTCGGGAATGGTGCTGAGGGCGACATTCTCCACACCGTCCTCCAGCGCCGTGCCCGCATTGCCCGGTGCGACATACACCTTCTGCACCTTCGCTCCCTGCGCCAGACGCCATGCCAGCGCATGCTCGCGTCCGCCGGAACCGATTACTAAAATTTTCATATTGACCCTACATTACTTATTTTTTTAGAGCATCAACTTGCTTATGGAAATCGATGGACACATCAATTTGCTTTGAAAACAATTCGAGCCCCAATTCAAATTCCGACAGCTTTCTTTCTAATTTATATAGCTCGGAAATTGTGGCGTTATCATTTTCCATAATCTTTGGTAACTGAATTTCCACAAATTCATTAAACATAGCAAGACTATGTTCAACAGTGCCTACATCAAGGTCGTCCGTCGAATTTATCTTATTGCTTAAATCTTGAGATAAATTTCTTAATCTATGGAACCCTCGAAGGATTTCATTGCTTTTCTCCAGATATTTAAGTGTTTTTGAATGTTTGTATTGATGAAGATTAAAAGCAAAGCTTGCTATTGAAATTAGTATTGCGACTAATGAAATAGCTAGCGTCATAGCGTTCAATCAATTCACATTCAAGAATAATCGGAGAACAATCTGGGTCAGACTAGCAATACTTATAACGGCACAGAATCGTCATAAAGCGTTTCGGGCGATATGTCGATTTCCCCCGGCCAGATCACTGTCCCATAAGCGACTGCCGCACGATGAAACAATTGTTCGGCGGCAATGCGGTTCCAAGGGCGCATGGTCAGCAAAGGACGCATATCAAAACGCCGCTGTTCGCCATTTTTGAAATCCAGCTCTAGCTGAAAGTCAGGTGTGGTTTTAACTTTCACAACATCAAGCAGCATTTTTCACCTCACTGGAGCGGAGCAATTCTGAACGGGTCTTCACCATTAACGGCCAATTCCCAATCCACCATCAATTCTTCTTTGTGAATTTCTATCCAAGCCTGAACCATCTTGAGTTGTTTTGGTGGAATTTTCCCATCCAAAATACTGCCGTCATCAATCAATATTGCAGCCTCGTCATCCTGATAGCGAACATGAATATGCGGAAGATGATGCCGCCGATTGTCACGGTAGAACATCAAAACCAAGATGCCGTAAAACATGCTGATCGTCGGCATAAGATTTTTCCGTTTGTAAATTTTGACTGTTAATGCCTGAAGTGGCGGAAGCCGGTGAACACCATCGCAATCCCATGTTCATCCGCCGCCGCGATCACTTCCGTGTCGCGCATCGAGCCACCCGGCTGGATCACCGCTTTTGCGCCTGCTGCCGCCAGCACATCGATGCCGTCGCGGAACGGGAAGAAGGCATCGGATGACACCACGGAATCCTTCAGGCTCAGGCCTGCATTCTGCGCCTTGATCGAGGCGATGCGCGTGCTGTCCACGCGGCTCATTTGCCCCGCGCCCACACCCAGCGTCTGGCCGTTCTTGCAGAACACGATGGCGTTGGACTTCACATATTTGGCGACGCGCCACGCGAACAACAGGTCTTGCAGTTGTTCTTTGGTGGGTTGCGCCTTGGTGACCACCTTGAGCTGCGATGCCTGCACGTTGAGCGCGTCCGGTGATTGCACCAGCAGCCCGCCACTGACACGCTTCATGTCATATTGGTTGTGCGCGTTGGATAGCGGCGCGGTGAGCACACGCACGTTCTGCTTCGCCGCCGTGATCTTGAGCGCGGCCTCGGATGCGCTCGGTGCGATGATGAGCTCAACGAACTGGTTGGCGGTGATCTGCGTCGCGCTCTCGGCATCCAGTTCGCGGTTGAAGGCAATGATGCCGCCGAACGCGGAAGTGGTGTCGGTCGCATAGGCCAGCTTGTAGGCATTCAGCGCGCTATCCGCGATCGCCACGCCGCACGGGTTGGCGTGCTTGACGATGACACAGGCAGGTTGATCGAAGGTCTTGACCAGTTCCCACGCGGCATCGGCGTCGCCGATGTTGTTGTAGGAGAGCTCCTTGCCCTGCAGTTGGGTGTAGTCGGCGATGCCGCCCGCTACCGGATTCAGGTCGCGATAGAACGCCGCGCTTTGGTGCGGGTTTTCGCCGTAGCGCATGTCCTGCACCTTGGCGAAGTTGAAGTTGATCTGCGCCGGGAATGCGCTCTTGGTACCATCGCTGTCGATGGCGGTGAGGTAGTTGCTGATCATGCTGTCGTAGGCGGCGGTGTGCGAGAAGGCTTTTTTCGCCAGATCGAAACGTGTCGCGTCGCTCACCGCGCTGTTGTTGGTTTGCATCTCGGCCAGCACCGAAGTGTAATCGGTCGGGTCGGTGACGATGGCGACATGGCCGTGGTTCTTCGCCGCCGCGCGCACCATGGTTGGGCCGCCGATATCGATGTTCTCGATGGCGTCTTCCAGCGTGCAGCCGGGCTTGGCGATGGTCGCCGCGAACGGATACAGGTTTACCACTACCAGGTCGATGGTCGGGATGCCGTGCTTCTTCAGCGTGGCAACGTGTTCCGGCAGATCGCGCCGCGCCAGGATGCCCGCGTGGACTTTCGGTTGCAGGGTCTTCACGCGCCCGTCCAGCATCTCGGGGAAACCGGTGTAATCCGCCACTTCAGTGCAAGGCACGCCGTTGTCGGCGAGCAGTTTGGCCGTGCCGCCGGTGGAGAGGATGGTTACGCCGAGCTGGTTCAAGCCTTGCGCGAATTCGAGGACGCCGGATTTGTCCGACACGCTGATGAGTGCTTGTTTGATGGTTGCCATGATGATTCCAGTTTAAAAAAGAATTTTGTGTGGAGCGCTCCTACGCAATTCCATGCTGCAACATCTTCTTGCGTAACGTATTGCGGTTGATGCCCAGCATCTCCGAGGCGTGCGACTGGTTACCGCCGGCGTGTTCCAGCACCATTTCGAGCAGCGGTTTTTCGACGCAGTCCATCACCATGTCATACATGCCGCAGCATGGCTCTTCGCCGTCGAGGTCTTTGAAATATTCCTTGAGTGCCTTGCGCACACAGCGCGCTATGTCATTTTCGTTTATTTCGCAATTGTTCATGCTGCCAGTTCCTCAACGTAATGCAGTTGTGCTCCGTGCTGCGCCTGCTCGGCAAAAAAATCATCTACTGCCGCCAATTGTCCGGCAGGGCTTTCCAATTGATTCATCCGGTGGCGGAAATGTGCCGAACCGGCCAGCCCTTTGGTGTACCAGGAGATGTGCTTGCGCGCCACGCGCAGCCCGGTGTGCTCGCCGTAGAAGTCATACAGTTCAAGCACATGCGCCAGCAGCACGCGCCGGATCTCACCGGTTTCCGGCGCGGGCAAATATTCGCCGGTTTTCAGGAAATAGTCGATCTCGCGGAACAGCCAAGGGCGGCCTTGCGCCGCGCGGCCGATCATCACGGCGTCCGCGCCGGTATGTTTCAGCACGTAGCTGGCTTTCTCCGGCGTGGTGATGTCGCCATTGGCGATGATGGGAATGCTCACGCTGGCTTTTACCGCCGCGATGGTGTCGTACTCGGCCTCGCCGGTATAGGCGCAGGCGCGGGTGCGGCCATGGATCGCCAAGGCCTGAATGCCCGCGGCTTCGGCAAGCCTGGCGATGCGTATTGCGTTGCGGTTCTGTTTGTCCCAGCCGGTGCGAATCTTCAGCGTGACCGGCACATCCACCGCGCCGACCACCGCTTCCAGCAATTGGGCGACCAGCGGCTCATTTTGCAACAGCGCGGAGCCGGCCATCACGTTGCAGATTTTTTTGGCCGGGCAACCCATGTTGATGTCGATGATCTGCGCGCCGTGATCCACGTTGTATTTTGCGGCCTGCGCCAGCATTTTGGCATCCGCGCCGACGATCTGCACCGAGACCGGCCCGGCTTCGCCTTCGTGATTGGCGCGCCGTTTGGTCTTCTCCGAACCGTACAGCAGCGAATTGGACGCCACCATCTCGCTCACCGCCATGCCCGCGCCCATGCGTTTGCAGAGCATGCGGAAAGGGCGATCGGTTACCCCTGCCATAGGGGCAACGATGAGATTGTTCTTAAGTTGGTATGGGCCGATATGCATGATGATTTTTCGCGGGGGGTGCGATTATAAATGAAACTGGATGCCATGCTATGATTGCCTCCATGGATTTTTGAAATCGCGATGCCAGGTTCTGTCAGGCGGAAGCCGGTTTGACCGCTCCACCCGAATGCAGCCGGTGTGAACGAAAATGCAAGGAAAGTAACTGCTTGTCAGCACGATACGTCTTCAATTAACCCAAGAGAATATCCATGAAAACGAAGCAAAGCGAAGTTTCAGAGAAGGCTAATGCCCGCCAAGGCGGGCGTTATGCCGCAACTAAAAAATTTCCTGCCTTGACCCTTCGGCTTCGCTCAGGACTAAAGGCCTTGCCGAAGTGGCTCGCCCTGTTTTTGTTTGCATGGCTGTCTTCCGCGCAAGCCGGAGAGAACGAGATTCGCCAATCGCTGCAAAGCAAATTTCCCAATATCGGCAAGCTTGAACATATCGTCAAGACACCCTATGCCGGGCTTTATGAAGTGATCGTCAACGATCAGCTTTTATATACCGATGCGCAAGGACAATACCTGTTCGATGGCAGCGTGATCGAGGTAAAAAGCCGCCGCGATGTGACGGAAGAGCGCCGCCGCCAATTGTTTGCGATCGAGTTCGACAAGTTGCCGCTCGACCTCGCGGTGAAGAAAGTAAAGGGCAACGGCAAGCGCAAGCTGGCCTATTTTACTGACCCTAATTGCGGTTTTTGCAAACGTCTGGAGAAAGAATTAAGCAAAATCGATAATGTCACCCTGTATGTGTTTTTGTACCCGATGTTCCAGGGCTCGGATGAGATAGTGCGCAATGTGTACTGCGCCAAAGATCCGGTCAAGGCGTGGGGCGACCTGATGCTGAACGGCATTGCGCCGGCCGGCGCGTCTTGCAAGACGCCTACCGATAAAGTGCTGGCGTTGGGCAAAAAGCTGCGCGTTACTGGCACGCCAAACCTGATTTTTGGCGATGGGATGCAGGTCCCCGGATATTTGCCTGCCGAAGAATTGGAAAAACGCCTGGGTGAGGATGGCAAAAAATAGGGGGTTTGCATGAGCGCCACGATCAACCCTTAAAGCCGTAGTTCAATCCGCTATAGGGGCATACGGCGTTGTGACCATCAGCATCGGCGGCGTCCATCGCCTGCCCGGCCGGGAATCCACCGAGGCAGAGCCGGTCAAACTGGCCGACCAGGCATTGCACGCCGCCAAGCAGGGCGGAGGCAACCGTGCTCATATCGTTGCTTAGCCAGCATTGTCGACCATTCCGGAAACCCCCGCTTCTACGGGCTGAGCGCAGGCTCTGCGCCCTTGGGAAACAGCACCCACATCTGGCCGCCCTGTTTCATGCGTCCCGCCTGAATGCCCGCCAACTCGCCGAAGCCCCAGAAAAAATCGGCGCGCACCGCACCCTTGATTGCGCCGCCGGTGTCTTGCGCCACCATCAGGCGATTCAGCGGCTCGGCGGTGTTCGGGTAAGTGGTCGCGAGGAATACCGGCGCGCCGAGCGGGATGGTGCGCGGATCTACCGCGATACTGTAGGTCTCGGTCAGCGGCACGCCCAGTGCGCCCAGCGGCGCGGACAATCCATTCGGCAATTCGCGGAAAAACACGTAGCTGGGGTTTTGCGCCAGCAGCGCGGGGAGTTTTTCCGGGTATCGTTCCGCCCAACCCTTGATGCCCTGCATCGAGGCCTCCTCGATCTTGAGTTCGCCCATTTCGACCAGTTTTTTGCCGATGGAAATATACGGATGACCGTTCTGCTCGGCGTAACCGACTTTCACCAGGCTGCCACCCGGCAATTCGATGCGCCCCGAGCCCTGGATTTGCAGGAAGAACAGATCGACCGCATTTTCCACCCAGAATAATTCGCGCCCTTGCAGTGCGGTCTTCCCTGCTTCGATCTCGGCGCGATTGTAATAAGGCACGACGCGTTTGCCTTGCAGCCGCCCGCGCAAGCGCAGATCCTTCAGTTGCGGATAGGCCTCGCCCAGATCGATGGTCAGCAGATCGTCCGGCACGGCATACAGCGGATAGCGGAAGCGCTCGGTCCTGATGCGGCTACCGGCCAGCTTCGGTTCGTAATAGCCGGTGATCAGCCCTTGCGAAGAGCCATCTGGGTTGAAGACCTGGTAGGGCGTGAAGCCTTCCTCAAAAAAAGTGCGTAGCGCGGCGTTATCGGGTTGCGCCAATTCCACGGTGCGCGCGCATACCGTTTGCCAGCTCGGCTTGCTCTTCAGCGCGCGACAGCTTTGCAAAAAGGCTGTCCAGGCGGGCTGCAAATCCGTCGTCTGCCAGTCCGGCAGCATCTCCCATTTGCTTACCGCAAACGGCGCGGCGGGAAGCGCGACCGGCGCGACAGTTGGCGGTGCGACCAGCGGCTTGGGCGGTGCGGCACAGGCGGCCAGAAAAATCAGCAACAGTGGCGCGGTGCGCCGTGCCGGAACAAAAGTTCCCCGTGCCCCTGCATTCCTGGCGTTATCCATTAACCTGCTAATGCAAAACACGCGGCACACTCAATACAAATTGTGGAATCTCAACATCGAACTGCGTGCCGTCGTCGGCATGCATCCGGTAGCTGCCGCGCATCGTGCCGACCTGGGTGGACAGCACTGTGCCGCTGGTGTATTCGAAATTCTGGTTCGGCTTGAGCAGGGGCTGCTCACCCACCACGCCTTGTCCGCGCACTTCCTGAACGTGGTTGTTGGCATCGGTGATGATCCAGTGACGGCTGATGAGTTTGGCGGCGACGCTGCCAAGATTGGTTATGTTGATGGTATAGGAAAATACGAAGCGATTACTCGCTTCATCGGATTGGTCTGGCAGGTAATTTACCTGCGTCTGGATGATGAAACCTTGCAGGTCGTTTTTTTCCATGCGCGGTATTTGAACCGATTTTCCTCCGGCTCGCAAGATGGAATATGGGAGGCAAGCTGATAATTTATTTGGCGGGAAGGTGTGCTGCACGGCGCTAGAAGGAGAAACCCACCTCTGCGGTCACATTGCGGCCCGGCAGCAGGAAAAACGAATAGGCTTTTTTATCCAGCAGATTATTGATTGCAACCGACCCCTTCACCATCCTGGAGAACGCATAACCGGCCTTGGCGTTCACCATGGTGTGCGCGTCGTAGCTGCCCGGTACGCCTTCCGTCGTGTCGGTGTTCTGGGCGGTAGAAAAAACCTTGCTGGAATAACTGGCGTTCAATATGCCTGTCCAAGGCCCCTGCTGAGCGGTAACACCCATATTGACAATATTTTTCGGCGAATCTATCAGCCGCTTGCCCACACTCAAAGGATCTACGCTATTTTCGAGCATCTCGGAACCTATGTAGGCGTAGCTGGCGTTGAGCGTCAGCCAGTTCGTCAGCCCGGCTTCTGCCGCCAACTCGACACCGTCAATTTTTGCTTTCCCCGCATTGATGCGCTTTGACACAATGGGCACATTGCTCAGGCGAAAGTTGGTAATTAAATCTTTGAGGATAGTCTGGTAATAAGTGGCATTGGCCTTGAATTTGTCCGACACACGCCACTCCCCCCCGATTTCCCATGTTTTACCGCGCTCCGGTTTCAGATCAGGATCTCCAATGCTGGTAATGCCAAAAATGTTCGCATAGGAATACAGGTCGTTATTGGTTGGCGCGCGGAAGGACTGCCCGAACGATGCCCTCAGGGTGACGGGAGCTGCCGCCTGATAAACTGCCGACAGCTTGGAATTAAATGATGAAGCGCTACGCGATGCGTAAGTAACGGCCGAGGCAGGCGCGGTATTCTTGTAATAGTTTCCCTTGGTCTGCCAATTGTCGAAGCGCCCGCCGATATAAACCTTGAGCTTATCGATCACGCTGATTTCATCCTGCGCGAACAACGAAGCAGTAGTCGAATCACCGCTATAGCCGTCGGCTATGCCGGTTCGGGTGGCGGGGTCACGCCAGTTCGATAGCGTATAAGTTGCCCCCTCAACTTTCTCGTTGTGCAGCGAAATGCCGCTGACGATAAAGTGCCTGCCACCGACAGGGAAACTCAATTGAGCGGTTCCATCCGTCCCGCTGTTGGGCGCATTCGTCTGCGTCCCGGTGCCTGCCCCCCAGGTAGAGGCCGTATTTGCATTGACGAACCGGTACTGGCGTTCGATCTGCGCCAGATCAATTTTCAGCAGATAGCCATTTCCGACCGCGCCTTCGAACCCGGCAAAATACCGTGCAGTCGATTCATACAAGGGCGAGTTGTTCACAAAATTGGATTCTGACAGCGTGACCCGCCGCCCGTTAATGTTGAGTGTGCCGGCAGAAACCGGTGCGCCGGTCGTTGCATTCCGCAAGTAGGTGTTAAACATCGTATAACCCAGATCGGTTTCGCTGTAGGCGATGCCGCCAAACAACTTGCCCACGCCCGACAGGTCATAGGAAACCTTGGTTGTCGCATTGATTTGCCGCCATGGCGCAACCCCTTTGTCGCCCACGATATAGGCCTGTGCGCCCGCAGTCGTGGCCGTCGCCTGAGCGCCTGTCACCGCCGTTCCGGGTGCGCCCGCAACGGGCGACCTGACAACAAAGTCATTGATATAGCTGTCGCGGCTCTGGTAGCCGAGCCCGGCCACAATGCCCAGCCCGTTATCCATTTTGTCGCGGAAATAAATGCTGCCGTCCTCGCCGCTGGCATCGCTCCAGCCTTTCTTGACCTTGGCGGTGAACTCGCGCTTGTCCGGCTGTTTGGTGATGATGTTGACCACGCCGCCGATCGCATTGCTGCCATACAACGAAGAGAACGCGCCGGGCACGACTTCGACACGGGCAATATCCTCGATCAACGGAACCCGCCAGTTCACTTTCCCGGAACCTGCATCCTGAATGGGCTGCCCATCAAGCAAAATAAGCGTTCTGGTCTGGTCGATACCGCGCAGCGACATGCCGCTCGTCCCTATGGTGCCCTGCGACTGGCCGAGCGCGCCGCCGCGCAAATAGAGGCTGGGCACCTGATCCAGCACATCGCCGAGGCGAGACGCATTTTTCGTTTCAATATTTTTGGCATTGACTACCGTTACGGCCGCAGGTGCAGCGGAAAGCGAAGCGCTGGTTCTGGTTGCTGTCACCACCACCTCACCCAACGTTACCTCTTCCACGCTTTCCGCTGCACCCGCCGTGTTGGCCAAGCCAATAAGGCAGCCCAACGTTAATATCAACGGCCGTTTGTTTAGCTGGGTTTTCATTGTGTTTTTCTATGGATTGATTGGTGAAATAACAAAAAATGGGCCATCCCGGCCTTATGGCGGTTTTGGCGCAGCGCCTGGCTTGTTCATCCTAAGCCAGGATGGCGGTGCGCAGCCGGGAATGCGGATCAAATTATTCCTTAACCTGGCGATGCCACGGGCTTCTTCGGGTCAAACCAGTTCAGCTTTTCCCTGAGCGTAACGACCCCCCCGACGATGATCAGAGTCGGCGCTTGCGGCTTTTCAACCTGCGCGATGCCGGGCAGCGTTGCCAAGGTTCCGGCGATGACGCGTTGATTTTGCGTGGTTCCCTGCTGCACGATCGCCACAGGGGTGCTGTCCGGCAGGCCGTGTTCGATGAGCTTGGCGCAGAGCATTTCGAGGCCATGCAGTCCCATGTATATCACGATGGTTTGCTTTGGGCGCGCCAGGGCATCCCAGTCGAGATTCATGCTGCCGTCTTTCAGGTGGCCGGTCACGAAGATGCAGGACTGCGCATAGTCGCGGTGCGTCAGCGGAATGCCCGCGTAGGTGGAAACGCCGGAGGCCGCCGTGATGCCGGGCACGACTTGGAACAGGATGCCGTGCTCGGCGAGGGTTTCGATTTCTTCGCCGCCGCGCCCGAAAATGAACGGGTCGCCGCCCTTGAGGCGCAACACGCGCTTGCCTTCCTTGGCGAACCGCACCAGCAGGTCATTGATTTCTTCCTGTGGCAGGGTGTGATTGCCGCGTTGCTTGCCGACAAAAATCCGCGTCGCGTCACGCCGCGTCATTTCGACGATCGGCTTGGCTACCAGGTTGTCATACACCACGACATCGGCCTTCTGCATCAGGCGCAAGGCGCGGAAAGTCAGCAAATCCGGGTCGCCGGGGCCTGCGCCGACCAGATAGACCTCGCCGCGTTGTTCTGCGCTTCCATTCTCCAATTGGCCGAGCAGCATGGTTTCCGCGCCGGCTTCGTCGCCCGCCAGCACCTTTTCGGCGATTGCGCCTTCCAGCACGTTTTCCCAGAAGATGCGCCGCATCGCCGGTTCGGCGACACGCGCCTTGACGGTGTTGCGGAGCCGCGCACAGAACGCGGTCAAGCGGCCGTAACCTTGCGGGATCATCGTCTCCAGCTTGCCGCGCAGCATCCGGGCGAGCACCGGCGATGCGCCGCCGCTGGAAAACGCCACCATCAGCGGCGAGCGATCCAGGATCGACGGCATGATGAAGGTGCATAAATCGGGGTTGTCGACCACGTTCACCGGGATGTTCCGCGCACGCGCCTGTTGCGAAACTTCCCGGTTGACGGCGCCATCGTCGGTCGCGGCAATGGCCAGCACCGCTCCGTCCAGATGGCTTGGCTGGAAGTGCCCCGCAATACATTCGACACCGGGCAGGGCGGCAAAAGCAGCGGAGAATTCCGGTGCGACCGCCCTGACCGCCGCACCCGCCGCCAGCAGCACCGATGCCTTGCGATGGGCGACTTCACCGCCGCCGACTACGAGGCACAAGCGGCCTTTGACATCCATAAAAATCGGTAAAAAATCCATGTCGAGCCTTTAAGTTTGCTTGCCGTTGGCACCCGGTTTCAGTGGCTGGTGCCCGCCGAGCGCATGATTTTATTGTAGACGTTGTATTTGCCCGAGGGCTTGCTCATCGGCAAGCGCTTGATCTCCTTGAGCGTGGCCGCATCGTAGACAAGCAGCGCGCCGTCATTTTCCCAGATGCTGACCAGCACGTATTTCCCGTCGCGGGTGAATTCGACGTGCGCCGCCGTCTTGCCCGGCATCGGGCGCAGGATCTCCGCCACTTCCAGCGTGCGCTTGTCGATGATGTGCATCACGTCGCGGTTGTCCGTGCTGTTGAAGCCGTCGGTCCAGGCATAGGGCGAATTCTCATGGCTGCGCATGAAGAAACCGGAGCCGAGTGTCTTGATCTGTTTGATCGTCTTCCAGGTGGTCATGTCGATCACGCTCACCAGCGGCTCCTTCAGGTTGGGCGTCGCCATCACCGGGTGTCCCTGGTACTCCCAGGTAATGCCTGAACCCAGGTGCGGCATTCCAGGCAAGTCGAGTTCCGCCACTTTCTTGCCGGAATCGAGATCGATCACCAGCCCTTTCTTGCCGTCCCGCGCGGCGCCGATCAAATGGCGATAAGCTTGATCGAAGAAAAAATCGTCCAGATAGTCATCGGTGGCAATGCGGCGTATGGGGAAATCCTTGTCGCCGTAAGGTATCTCCCATACCTCCTTCGCGTCCTTCAGCGCCGCGACGAAGCTGCCGCGCGGTTCGGCCTGATATACGGCGGACACCCGTGAGCTTTTTCCGTCCTGTCCCACGGTCGGGATCACCTTGATCAGCGAAAGGTCTTCCGCGTTCAACAGCACCAGGGAATGCGGCAGGTAATTGCCCACCAGCACGGTCTTGCCGTCACCGGACACGGCGAGGTTGCGGGTGTTGATGCCGGCGCGTATCTCGGCCATCACCTTCAGGTTGTAGATATCGAATTTGCTGATCCAGCCGTCACGCGACGCAAAATACACATAACGACCGTCCGGGCTGAACTTCGGCCCGCCGTGCAAGGCAAAGCGCGTCTTGAAGCGATGGATCGGCTCGAACTTGTCGCCGTCCAGAATGGTGGCATGATGGTCGCCCAGTTCCACCACGACAAAGAGGTTGAGCGGGTCGGCGCTGAATACCGGCTTATCGGAAAAGCTACTGTCCGGCACGCGCTGAAGATGGGAATTGTTGATCTCTTTCACTCCCCATGCAGGCACTTCTGGCAAAGGCGTGTAGATGAAATCCACCAGCGCCTGGATGTCTTCCTTGGCAAGCTTGCCGGCAAAACCCGGCATCTGGCTGGCGTTGCGCCCGTCGGCGATGGTCTTGAACGCTTCGGTGCGGCGCAGGCGTGCCAGATTTTCCGGCAGCAGCGCCGTGCCTGCGCCGCCCAAGCGGTCGGCGCCATGGCAGGTCGCGCAGAAATCGGCATAGTTTTTTTCGACCGGTTGGCCCGCCGCTGCCTCGAATGCCAGCAGCAAGCCCACCACGGAGATACAGGTATACAGGGATTTCTTCATCATTTTCAGCCTTCGGTCATTATCGAATCGGTTATGCCAATTTCCTCGTCATCCAGATAACACGCCGGGTCTTCCGCCCAGGGGTCGCCGCTCACCTGCCAGGCGCGCACCCGTGTGTTGCCGCCGCAGATGTTGAAATAACGGCATTCGCCGCAGCGACCGCCGACCTTGCGCGGATGCGCCTTCAGCCCGGCCATGATCGGGTCGGAGGTGTCCGCCCAGATCGCCGAGAACGGCCTGTCGCGCACGTTGCCGAGGTTGTAGTTCCACCACATGGTATCGGGATGGACGTTGCCCAGGTTGTCGATGTTGGCGACATTCACACCGGACGAATTCCCGCCCCATTGCCCGAGCTTCGCGCGGATATGGTCTTCCAGATGCGGGAAATTACGCCGCACCCAGAGCAGCAGATAGACGCCATCCGCGTCGTTGTTGCCGGTGACGAATTCCTTGGGCTTGCCCTCCTGCTGGTACTGCCAGCAGGTATCGAACAGCATATCCATCGCCTGACGGGTGGCCTGGTGGAACACGTCGTTCTTGCGGTTCTTGTTGCCGCGCCCGGCATAGTTGAGATGCGACAGGTAAAACTTGTCCAGCCCTTCGTCTTCCATCAGGCGCAACAGGTTCGGCAAGTCGTGCGCGTTATCCTGGGTCAGGGTGAAGCGGATGCCGACCTTGATGCCGCGCTCCTTGCACAGGCGGATGCCATGCATTGATTTGTCGAATGCGCCCGCCATGCGGCGGAACTCGTCATGGGTCTTCTGGATGCCGTCCAGACTCACCCCGACATAGTTGTAGCCCGCCGCCGCGATGTGTTCGATGTTGCTTTCGTCGATCAGCGTGCCGTTGCTCGACAGGCCGACATAGAAGCCCATCCCTTTTGCACGGCGGGAAATCTCGAAAATATCCGGATGCAGCAGCGGCTCGCCACCGGACAGGATCAGCACCGGCACGCGGAAACGCTTCAGGTCGTCCATCGTGGCGAATATTTCTTCCGTCGACAGCTCGCCCGCGAAATCCTTGTCCGCCGAGATCGAATAGCAGTGTTTGCAAGTCAGGTTACAGCGCCGGATCAGGTTCCAGATCACCACCGGCCCGGGTGGATTGCGCTTGGCGGCCAGCGGCGTCTGCTGGGCAATTTCCTGCATGAATTGGGAAATACGAAACACGTTTAACCTCCGATGCGCAAACCGGTTTTCTTCAGGATGCGCGTGCTATAAAGAATTTCATGGCCGCGATCGGCGTCGCCGATCAATCCGGTAATGCGGCGAACCAACTCTTCAACCTCGCCACGGTCATGTCCATGCACCATCGCAAAAAAATTGTATGGCCAGTCCGGTAAATGGCGCGGACGGCAATAGCAATGACTGACGAAGTCCAGCGCACCGACCTTTTCGCCAAGTTCGTCTACCCGATCATCCGGGACATCCCACACCGTCATGCCGTTCGCCTTGTAGCCCAGCGCGTAATGGTTGGGCACCACACCGATACGGCGGATCACGCCGGATTCGAGCATGCGCCGCATACGCACCATCACCTCTTCGGCGGCAATGCCCACCTGTCGGGCAACCGCGTGGTAAGGCTGCGACTCCAGCGGCAAGCCGGACTGGGTGGCAAGGACGATGCGGCGGTCGATCTCGTCAAGGGAGGCTTCGGCCGTCATGCCGCAAACCTCAGTCCGATAAAGTATTCCTTGATCTTGGGCATGTCGTATACCGGATAGCCGGTTTTCAGCTCGATTCTTTCAAGTGCCGCCGCATGTTCGCGGGGTGTTTCCGTGGCAAGCACAAACCACATGCTGAGCGCATGGTCGCGCGCATAATTGTGCGCCACTTCCGGCATCGCATTCACGATCTCCGTCACCCGCCCGAAATCTGAATTGGGTATTTTCATCGCCGCCAGGCTCAGGCTTCCGCCCATGCGTTCGGCATGGTACATCGGGCCAAAACGGGACAGGGTTCCGCCTTTCAACAACAGGCCAATCCTAGAAATAATTTCCTGCTCAGTGGTATGCAGCCGGACCGCAACCTCGGCAAAAGGCTGGTCACAGACCGGAAAACCACCCTGCAGTTCGTTGATGATGGCGCGATCCAGTTCGTCCATTTAATGGTCAGCCTGCAAGGGTGGATACGGCACGCCGTTCCTCGACCGGATTTGCCACATAACGCGCCCCGCATTGCTTGAAGCGTCGGCAACTGAACAAAACTTCATGCGCAACATTTTCCAGGCCGCAGTGCTCCTTCAGTTGCGCCACGAGGCTCAACACTTCATCGCGGTGCCGGCCATGAATCATGGTGAACAGGTTGTAACGCCAAGCCGGCAAACGGCGCGGCCGCCGGTAGCACAGGGTAACGGAATCGAAACTGCCGATACGCTGTCCCAGCGCACTCGCCTGATCGTCCGGGATATCCCATACCACCATCGCGTTGGCGCGATAGCCCAGCTCATGATGGCGCACCACCACGCCCATGCGCTTGATAGCACCTCGCTCCACCAAACTCGCCAAACCGGAGATGACTTCATTTTCGGCAAGCCCGATACCTGCCCCGATTTTGGCAAAGGGATATGGCACCAGCGGCAAGCCTTGCTGGATTGCGCCAATCAGCGCGGTTTCGGATGATTGCGGCAATGTACGGTATGGTGGGGGAAATGCGCTGCCGGCTTTCTTCGGGGCGGCGGTATTGCATCCTTTATGCGGCTGTGACAGGTCGAAACCAAGGTCGATATGAAAATCTTCCAGCATCGGTAAATGCAGCGGCTGATAGCCGGTGCCGGATTCGATCTCGCCCAGCACTTCCTGTACCCGCGCCTCGTCCGGTGCGGTGACGACAAACCACAGGTTGTAGCGATGCTCGCGCTCGTAGTTGTGATTCACCTCGGCATAACTGCTGACCAGTTGCGCTACTTCACCGAGCTTCTCCGCTGGAATGGCCAGTGCGGCAAGCGTGCTGGAGCCGACGCTGTGCGGCCTGAATACGGCGCCCACCCGGCTTGCTTTCCCGCAAGCCTGAAGGCGAATCAATGCCTCCAGCACCCCGGCTTCGCTGGTATCCAGACGCCCGGCGATGACGCCAAAGGGGGCAGGCACCAGCGGGAAGTCTCGCTGGAAATCGTTAAGCAAATGAAATTCAAGGTCGGTCATGTCAAAACAATCATGCGTATTTAAAGGCAATTACAGCCCGGTGCGATGTGCGCGATGGGTGAAAAAAATGCCGCTGGGCTTATCGGCGGGCAATTCGCCTATTCTCTCGAAGGTTTCGGTATCGTAAATACCCACCCGATCCTCGTCGCGCGCGGAGAGCCAGAGATGTTCGCCGCGCGGTGTAAATTCCATGTGCATTACCGCCTTGCCCGGCTTCAGCGTTTTCACGATCGTGCGGCTCTGCACATCGATCACCTGAATCGTGTCGTTGTGCGGAAAGGCAAAATTCACCCATACCTGGCGATTGTCGGGGCGCGCCACGACGAATACCGGCTGGCCGTGGACAGGGATGCGCCCGACCTCCGCCCATTTGCCCTGATCAATGACCAGCACTTCATGCCGCCCCACCGCCGGCACCAGCAGCTCGTTGCCGGTCGCCGCCCAGCCTTCGAGGTGCGGCATCTTGTATACCGGCAGCTTCTGCTCACCCTTGCCATAGCCGTTCAAGACACGCTTCACGCCCGCTTCGATGTTCCACAAATCCAGCAAGGCCAAGCCATCCTCGCCGAACAGCCCGGCCAGATAATAGCGGCCATCGGCGGTAATCATCGCATCGTAGGGTTCCTTGCCAACATTCCTGAATTTGGTCACAGCCGGCTTGGACGGCGTGCGCATGTCCGCCACCCAGATTTCGCCGGCCTCGAACAGGCTGAACACGAAACGGTTGCCCGGCACATCTACCAGCCCGATCACTTTGGACGATTTTCCGGTCTGGTCGATGGCGGGAATATTGGTCACCAGATCGAGTGTTTCCGCATCAAAAATCTTGACGCCGCCGGGCGTATAGTTGGCCGCTGCAATCAGCTTTCCATCCTGGGAAATCGCGCCGCCGATGCTGTTGCCGGACTGCATCACGCGCTTGACGATGCGCATTTCCAGCAAATCCACCTTGGTCAGGCCGCCGTCTCGGCCGAATATGTAGGCATGGCGCGCATCGCGGGAGTAATTGAGGGAAGCGTGCGACAGGTCGCCCAGACCGGCGATCTGGCCGAGCCTGGTGCGATGTGTGGTTTCCACCACCTGGATGCTGCCGGTGGCGCGTTCGATGACCACGCCCAGATCGCCCGTGCCGCGCTGCGGCGGCGTGGTAGCACATCCCGTCAGTAAATATATTGCAAGGAGCAAGGGTAAAGCTAAATAGCATCGCATCTCAAGGTAATCCTTTCATTAGCATTTTTACAATCCAGTCGGCTTCGGCCCCGGTTAAAAACGGGTTCCACGGCGGCATCGTTGTGTCATTGCGTCCATACAGGATGGTATTCCTGAGCGCATCGGGCGATTTCCCCTTCAGTGCCGCTGGGGTAAGCGGCACACCAAGCCCGCCCTCGAAGCGCAAACCGTGACATGACCCGCAGTCCTGGCGAACAAGATTGAGCAATTCAGCTTGGCGCGCGGGAGCAGGTATGACAACTTCTTTGGCAGCAGAATCGCTCCACGCCAAACCCGAGTGTGCGAGCAATAACGGCAGAATGCCGATCCGGAAAAACTGCAAAGGGTTATTTGACATCTTTTTGCTCTGTGCCAAAAACAAGTTAAATGCATCCGGCAAAGCCGGATATTTATTAAATACTCCCATCATGGCCGAGCGTGTCGCCGCGCAAATAGAGGCTGGGCGCCTGATCCAGCATATCGCCGGGGCGCGGCGCATTTTTTGTTTCAATATTTCTGGTATTGATCACCGTTACGGCGGCAGGCGCAGCGGAAAGCGAAGCGCTGGTTCTGGTTGCCGCCGCCACCACCTCCATCTCTTTCACGCTTTCCGCTGCGCCCGCCGCATTGGTCAGGCCAAAAAGGCAGCTCAACGTTAATAGCAACTGCCCTTTGTTTAGCTGGGTTTTCATTGTGTTTTTCTACAAACTTGTGGATTGAAAATAAAAAGGGCGGGTCGCCCCGCCCTTCAACTGCACGTTTTTCCAACATGAATCGCTGCGCTCCGTCATTCCAGCCAAGATCGCCGGAACGGCGGAAGCGGAATTTACTAAAAGAATCTTAGTAAATGTCGTGCATCGTGTTGTTGACGTTGAAGTGACCGGTAGGCGTGATCAGCCTTGGGTCGTTGATTACTTTCTTCAGCTTGCGCGTCTTGTCATCAACCACCACCATGGCTGATTTCTTGTCAGCGGCGTTCCAGACTGCAAACCATACCTCGTCGCCGGCCTTGTTGTATTCCGGCTGGACGACACGCTTGGCGCCTTCACCCAGATTGGCCCATTCGGCAATCGGCAACACGGTGACGCCCTTGTCGAGATTGTTGATGTCGAGCACCCCGATCGACTGGCTGGTCTTGGCATCCTTGTTGAGCGGCGCATCGACCCACAGGTTGGTTGACTTCGGATGGCTCTTGATGAACAACGATCCGCTGCCCAAGCCCTTGATGGTACGCACCACTTTCCAAGCATGCTGCTTGTGTTTAACCGGGTCGGTGCCGATTACAGAGATGGTGTCGTCACCCAGATGGCTGGTGGCCCAGACCGGCCCGAACTTTGGATCGATGAAGTTGGCGCCACGGCCCGGATGCGGGACCTTGCCCACGTCAACCACGGCGGCCAGCTTGTTGGTCTTGATGTCGATCACCGCGATCTTGTTGGAGGCGTTGGCGGCATCCATGAAGTAGCGCTTGGTTGATTCGAAGCCGCCGTCATGCAGGAAGCGCGGTGTGTCGATCGTTGTCGTCTTCAGGTTGTTCAGGTCGGAGTAGTCAACAATCATTACTTTTCCGGTTTCTTTCACGTTGACCATGAACTCTGGCTTGAAGTGAGAAGCTACGATAGCCGCGACGCGTGCTTCCTTGACGTATTCGTTGGTCTCGGAGGCAATGCCGCTGGTTACCACAATCTTTATCGGTTTCAGCGTGTCGCCATCCATGATTACGAACTGTGGCGGCCAGTAAGTGCCGGAGATCGCATACTTGTCTTCATAGCCCTTGAACTTGGAGGTTTCCACCGAACGCGCCTCAACACCGGTCTTGATTTCAGCCACAATTGCGGGTGTCGGCATCCACAGGTCAATCAGATTGATTTTGGCATCGCGACCGGTCACATACAGGTAGCGGCCGGATGCGGAGTAGCGGGAAATATGGACTGCATAACCGGTCTTGAGTACGACAATGATTTCTTTGGTATCGCCATCGATCAGCGCCACTTCACCGGAATCGCGCAACGTGGTGGAGAAGACGTTGGAGATATTGTAGTTGTTCATCTTCTTGGTTGGGCGGTCTTTCACCGGCACGATAACCTTCCACGTAGCTTCCATATCCTTCAAACTCATTTCAGGTGGAGCCACGGGTGTTTGCTGTATGTAGCGCGCCATCAAGTCGACTTTTTCTGCGGTCAGTTCGCCACCGGTGCCGAAGTTCGGCATGCCGCCCGGCGTGCCGTTCGCGATAGTCTTCTTCAAGAAAGAAGTGCCTTTTGGCAAGGTGACGTCTGGCGTTAACGGCTTGCCAGTCGCGCCTTTACGCAATACGCCATGGCAGCCTGCGCAACGTTCGAAATAGATCTGGTTCGCTTGTGTTATTTCATTTGCGGTCATCGCCGGAGCGCCAGCCGGAACTGCTGCTGGTGCTGCTGGGGCCGCCGCATCAGCAGCATAGGTATTGGCAATCGCCAGCGGTAAAGCGGCCAGGACGGCTAAAGCCGCCAGTGTGTTTTTGTAACTCTTTTTCATCTTGTCTCCCAAGTTAAAATTGTCAAACAATTCCCTGCCTGCATCAAAGATTTTACCCTTTGGTTTTTTCAAATCAGCCGGCGAAATACAGCGGAATCCAAATAAAGCCCAAGGGTGATTTTTACCTTAAGCTTGTTCGGATATTACAGACAAAAAATTATTTGCGGAATGCGACATGATGTCGCGCGGCAAATTGCCGCACCCATCATCTTGAACGGTTCGACTGCACCGATAAGTACAGGGCGCACTCGATGTTTGTGGGGTGTTACGGAACCCTATGGATTGCTTTGTCGGCGCCATTTGGGGGAGGGGTTGAAGTCGAGGGGAGGTTGGGATAATGGCGGGGCGCGGGGATCCTGTTTTTTGTTTCGACAATCTCAATAGAACAAAGGGCCGCAGACAGCAGCTTGAAAAATTTGTTTTCTTTCAGTTTGGCAAACATGTTTCCCCTTACTTTGGTTGTTGTGCAAGTCAATTGCATGAATGAATAATTAGGTGCCAAAAGCCCGTATCGCATTCCCGGCAAATTGAAGTGTCGATCGGGAGAGGACACATCACACGCTATCGCTGGAAACAATGATGCAGTGCTTTTGGCAAGGTGGATTGTTGATTAAAAAAATCAGTTTGGGAATGTGACATGATGCCGCGCGGCAATTTGTCGCGCCCATAGATTTGAATCGGCGGTGGAGTTTTTGAAAGCAGTTGGGCGAAATTTTCCGGGGCTCGGTCTTTCAGGGATGACATAACTTGAAGCCGCTAAGCTAAAGTTAATTGGTGATTTCTGCCAGATTCCAGCGCGGTTTGACGTTGAAGCGATAATCCTTGTCGCCTTGCTGTTGCGCCAAGCGAAGCGCTCCGGCAAAGGCGATCATCGCGCCGTTGTCAGTGCAAAATTCCAGGTCAGGGTAAAACACGGCGCCGCCACGTTTGCCGATGTCTTCATTCAGGCGGTTGCGCAATAGCCGGTTTGCGCCCACACCGCCCGCCACGACTAACCGATTCAACCCAGTCTGCGCCAAAGCGGCGCGCGCCTTGTGCGTCAGTACATCGATGATGGCTTCTTGTACAGCGCAGGCGATATCGGCGCGTGTCTGTTCATGGTGGTCGCTTTGCTTTGCCAGCGTCCATACCGCCGTCTTTAATCCGCTGAAACTGAAATCCAGATTGCCGCTGTGCAGCATCGGGCGTGGCAGCTTGTATTGTCCGGAGCGGCCCGAAGCGGCGAGTTTGGCCAATGCAGGCCCTCCTGGATAGTCCAAGCCCAGCAGCTTCGCGCTCTTGTCGAAGGCTTCTCCGGCCGCGTCGTCCAATGTCTCGCCGAGCAAAGTGTATTGTCCCACGCCGTCCACGCGCATCAATTGCGTATGCCCACCGGAAACCAGCAAGGCGACGAAGGGAAATTCCGGTGCGGGATCGGATAATAAAGGGGAAAGCAGATGGCCTTCCAGATGATGGATGCCGATGACGGGAATGTCGAGCGCGTAGGCCAGTGCGTTGGCAACGCTGGCGCCGACTAATAATGCGCCTCCTAAGCCCGGCCCCTGGGTATAGGCAATGGCATCGATCCGGGCTAGCGACACATCGGCGGCATGCATGACTTGGCGCAGCAGTGGGATGATGCGCCGGACATGATCGCGTGAGGCGAGCTCCGGCACGACGCCGCCATATTCGCTGTGCATGGCGACTTGGGTATGCAACGCATGTGCCAATAACCCGCGCCCCATTTGGTAAAGCGCGATACCGGTTTCATCGCAAGATGATTCAATTCCAAGTGTAATCAGTGACATTGTTACCTCTGTGCAAGAGTGCGCATTGTAGTCAATCCACCGTCTGAGCATGGGTGCGCGATGTTTTTTTAAAAAATATTACGAAATGTGTTGACGGGGATTTTTGACTCCCTATAATGCGCACCTCTTCGCTGTGGCGGGGTTGAAACGAAGCGATGTGAAGGTAAAAAGTCGCTTAATAATCAGTTATCTGATGACGTTTCCCCAGCCTCGGTGGCAGATGAAACGAAGTGCGAAAATTTAGTTGACAGTAAAGTTTTAGTCCCTATAATGCGCACCTCTTCGCTGCCACGGCAGCCGTTCTTTAAAAAACAAACGAACAATCGACGAGTGTAGGTGCTTGGTTTTTGGGAAGTTTCTGTATCTTTCGGGATATGGGAACGACTTTAAAATATAGCAACAACCTACGCGAAGTCGAAACAAATCATGCAAGTGATTTACTTTGAGTAGGACCGTTCCATTTATGGAACAAAACAGGTATTGAACTGAAGAGTTTGATCCTGGCTCAGATTGAACGCTGGCGGCATGCTTTACACATGCAAGTCGAACGGCAGCACGGGGGCAACCCTGGTGGCGAGTGGCGAACGGGTGAGTAATATATCGGAACATGTCCGGAAGTGGGGGATAACGTACCGAAAGGTACGCTAATACCGCATATGCCCTGAGGGGGAAAGGGGGGGATCGCAAGACCTCTCGCTTTCGGAGTGGCCGATATCGGATTAGCTAGTTGGTGAGGTAAAGGCTCACCAAGGCGACGATCCGTAGCTGGTCTGAGAGGACGACCAGCCACACTGGAACTGAGACACGGTCCAGACTCCTACGGGAGGCAGCAGTGGGGAATTTTGGACAATGGGCGCAAGCCTGATCCAGCCATGCCGCGTGAGTGAAGAAGGCCTTCGGGTTGTAAAGCTCTTTCAGCCGGAAAGAAATTGCTTCTATTAATACTAGGAGTAGATGACGGTACCGGAAGAAGAAGCACCGGCTAACTACGTGCCAGCAGCCGCGGTAATACGTAGGGTGCGAGCGTTAATCGGAATTACTGGGCGTAAAGCGTGCGCAGGCGGTTTGGTAAGACAGACGTGAAATCCCCGGGCTTAACCTGGGAACTGCGTTTGTGACTGTCAGACTAGAGTGTAGCAGAGGGGGGTAGAATTCCACGTGTAGCAGTGAAATGCGTAGATATGTGGAGGAATACCAATGGCGAAGGCAGCCCCCTGGGTTAACACTGACGCTCATGCACGAAAGCGTGGGGAGCAAACAGGATTAGATACCCTGGTAGTCCACGCCCTAAACGATGTCAACTAGGTGTTGGGGAAGGAGACTTCTTTAGTACCGCAGCTAACGCGTGAAGTTGACCGCCTGGGGAGTACGGTCGCAAGATTAAAACTCAAAGGAATTGACGGGGACCCGCACAAGCGGTGGATTATGTGGATTAATTCGATGCAACGCGAAAAACCTTACCTACCCTTGACATGTCAGGAAGATTCCAGAGATGGGATTGTGCCCGAAAGGGAACCTGAACACAGGTGCTGCATGGCTGTCGTCAGCTCGTGTCGTGAGATGTTGGGTTAAGTCCCGCAACGAGCGCAACCCTTGTCATTAATTGCCATCATTCAGTTGGGCACTTTAATGAGACTGCCGGTGATAAACCGGAGGAAGGTGGGGATGACGTCAAGTCCTCATGGCCCTTATGGGTAGGGCTTCACACGTAATACAATGGTCGGTACAGAGGGTTGCCAACCCGCGAGGGGGAGCCAATCCCAGAAAGCCGATCGTAGTCCGGATTGTAGTCTGCAACTCGACTACATGAAGTCGGAATCGCTAGTAATCGCGGATCAGCATGTCGCGGTGAATACGTTCCCGGGTCTTGTACACACCGCCCGTCACACCATGGGAGTGGAATCTGCCAGAAGTAGGTAGCCTAACCGCAAGGAGGGCGCTTACCACGGTGGGTTTCATGACTGGGGTGAAGTCGTAACAAGGTAGCCGTATCGGAAGGTGCGGCTGGATCACCTCCTTTCTAGAGAATCCAAAGGCTGAGTGCCTACACTCATCGGTTGTTCGAAAGCAGGACTGAGGAACGAGGACTAAGTGCTGAGTTAAAGCGGTGGCGCAGCCACGCGGAACACTCAGTCCTGAGTTTCTCGGTACTCAGTCCTGAAGTTATGGGTCTGTAGCTCAGCTGGTTAGAGCATTGTGTTGATAACGCAGGGGTCGTTGGTTCGAGTCCAACCAGACCCACCAGAGCAAGGAAAAATGGGGGGTTTAGCTCAGCTGGGAGAGCACCTGCTTTGCAAGCAGGGGGTCGTCGGTTCGATCCCGTCAACCTCCACCAACACCTTGGAAAAATAAGCGAGAACCTATATTCAAGCCATTGCGGCTTCGGTATTGGCTTTTGCCGATAAGCAGTTCTTTAAAAATATGGAAGAAGTAAAGAAAGTGATTCACGCGCAAGCGTTGACGGGGCAACCCATTGGCGTGAGCGTATGAAAAACAATGGGTTTTGATTGTATCAAGCCAATTCATGATTAGTCATTGTGAATTGGTCACAAACCTTTGCGAAAGCCGGATCCTTAAATCAATCCGGTGGAAGTAAAAGTTAAAAATGCGAAACACTTATAACGCCTTGACAGCGATGTCGAGGGCTTAACGTTATAGGGTCAAGCGAATAAGTGCATGTGGTGGATGCCTTGGCGATTACAGGCGATGAAAGACGTGTTAGCCTGCGATAAGCTACGGGGAGCTGGCAAAAAGCTTTGATCCGTAGATCTCTGAATGGGGAAACCCGGCTCGCAAGAGTCATTCCCCCCTGAATACATAGGGGGGGTAAAGCGAACCCAGGGAACTGAAACATCTAAGTACCTGGAGGAAAAGAAATCAACCGAGATTCCGTAAGTAGTGGCGAGCGAACGCGGAACAGCCTGCAACCTTTAGCTTCTGAATTAGCGGAACAGTCTGGAAAGTCTGGCCATAGTGGGTGATAGCCCCGTACGCAAAAATTCAGGAGTGGAACTAGAGTTGCAACAAGTAGGGCGGGGCACGAGAAACCTTGTCTGAACATGGGGGGACCATCCTCCAAGGCTAAATACTCGTAATCGACCGATAGTGAACCAGTACCGTGAGGGAAAGGCGAAAAGAACCCCGGAAGGGGAGTGAAATAGATCCTGAAACCGCATGCATACAAACAGTGGGAGCGGACTTGTTCCGTGACTGCGTACCTTTTGTATAATGGGTCAGCGACTTACATTCAGTAGCGAGCTTAACCGAATAGGGGAGGCGCAGCGAAAGCGAGTCTGATAAGGGCGATAGTTGCTGGGTGTAGACCCGAAACCAAGTGATCTATCCATGGCCAGGATGAAGGTTGGGTAAAACCAACTGGAGGTCCGAACCCACTAACGTTGAAAAGTTAGGGGATGAGCTGTGGATAGGGGTGAAAGGCTAAACAAACTTGGAAATAGCTGGTTCTCTCCGAAAACTATTTAGGTAGTGCCTCATGTATCACTCTCGGGGGTAGAGCACTGTCATGGCTAGGGGTCTATTGCTGACTACCAAACCATTGCAAACTCCGAATACCGAGAAGTGCGAGCATGGGAGACAGACATCGGGTGCTAACGTCCGGTGTCAAGAGGGAAACAACCCAGACCGCCGATTAAGGTCCCCAAGACATAGTTAAGTGGAAAACGAAGTGGGAAGGCTAAAACAGTCAGGATGTTGGCTTAGAAGCAGCCATCATTTAAAGAAAGCGTAATAGCTCACTGATCGAGTCGTCCTGCGCGGAAGATGTAACGGGGCTCAAACTATGCACCGAAATCGCGGATATGTACTTGTACATATGGTAGGAGAGCGTTCTGTAGGCCTGCGAAGGCAGCTGGTGATGGCTGCTGGAGGTATCAGAAGTGCGAATGCTGACATGAGTAGCGATAAAGGGAGTGAAAGGCTCCCTCGCCGAAAGCCCAAGGTTTCCTGTTCAACGTTCATCGGAACAGGGTGAGTCGGCCCCTAAGGCGAGGCAGAAATGCGTAGTCGATGGGAAACAGGTTAATATTCCTGTACCTCAATACAATGCGATGTGGGGACGGAGAAGGTTAAGCAAGCCGGGTGTTGGATGTCCCGGTTCAAGCGTGTAGGAAGATCCTTTAGGCAAATCCGGAGGGTCAATTCTGAGGCGTGATAACGAGTGCCCTTGTGGCGCGAAGTTGCTGATACCAAGCTTCCAAGAAAAGCCACTAAGCTCCAGTTGTATTGGGACCGTACCGCAAACCGACACAGGTGGGCAGGATGAGAATTCTAAGGCGCTTGAGAGAACTCGGGTGAAGGAACTCGGCAAATTTGCACCGTAACTTCGGGAGAAGGTGCGCCCCGGTAGAGTGTAGAGACTTGCTCTCGAAGCTCGATGGGGTTGCAGTGAAATGGTGGCTGCGACTGTTTAATAAAAACACAGCACTCTGCAAACACGAAAGTGGACGTATAGAGTGTGACGCCTGCCCGGTGCTGGAAGATTAAATGATGGGGTGCAAGCTCTTGATTGAAGTCCCAGTAAACGGCGGCCGTAACTATAACGGTCCTAAGGTAGCGAAATTCCTTGTCGGGTAAGTTCCGACCTGCACGAATGGCGTAACGATGGCCACACTGTCTCCACCCGAGACTCAGCGAAGTTGAAATGTTTGTGAAGATGCAATCTACCCGAGGCTAGACGGAAAGACCCCATGAACCTTTACTGTAGCTTTGCATTGGATTTTGAATAAACCTGTGTAGGATAGCTGGGAGGCTGTGAAGTAGGGACGCCAGTCCTTATGGAGCCAACCTTGAAATACCAGCCTGGTGTGTTTGAGATTCTAACCTAGACCCCTGATCGGGGTTGGGGACCGTGCATGGTAGGCAGTTTGACTGGGGCGGTCTCCTCCCAAATTGTAACGGAGGAGTACGAAGGTATCCTAGGTACGGTCGGACATCGTACTGATAGTGCAATGGCAAAAGGATGCTTAACTGCGAGACTGACAAGTCGAGCAGATACGAAAGTAGGTCATAGTGATCCGGTGGTTCTGTATGGAAGGGCCATCGCTCAACGGATAAAAGGTACTCTGGGGATAACAGGCTGATTCCTCCCAAGAGTTCATATCGACGGGGGAGTTTGGCACCTCGATGTCGGCTCATCACATCCTGGGGCTGTAGCCGGTCCCAAGGGTATGGCTGTTCGCCATTTAAAGTGGTACGTGAGCTGGGTTTAAAACGTCGTGAGACAGTTTGGTCCCTATCTGCCTTGGGCGTTGGAAATTTGAAGGGACCTGCTCCTAGTACGAGAGGACCGGAGTGGACAGATCTCTGGTGTACCGGTTATCACGCCAGTGGTATTGCCGGGTAGCTAAATCTGGAAGAGATAACCGCTGAAAGCATCTAAGCGGGAAACTCGCCTTGAGATAAGATTTCCCTGGGGGTTCGACCCCCCTAAAGAGTCGTTCGAGACCAGGACGTTGATAGGTCGGGTGTGGAAGCGCAGTAATGCGTTAAGCTAACCGATACTAATTGCTCGTGAGGCTTGATCCTATAACATTAAGTTGTTTATAGCGTGTGACGCAGTACAATCAAAACACAGCTTTACTTCTTCCAGATACGGTTCGTTGATCGAGCGTCAAAACTCGGGCAAGGAACCACAAACAGGGTTGGCTGCAGAACAGCGCAGCTGACCGAACAGTTTGTCTGACGACCATAGCGAGTTGGTCCCACTCCTTCCCATCCCGAACAGGACAGTGAAACGACTCCGCGCCGATGATAGTGTGGATTACCCATGTGAAAGTAGGTCATCGTCAGACTCCTTACAAACAACAACGCCCTCGTCACTGAGGGCGTTGTTGTTTTTGGGGTTTGTTGAAGCTTATTGCCTCACAAGTCGGCAAGGCGCCACCTGAGTGGTATACCTTCCAACAGGCTCATGGCTGGCATCAATTGCCTGTGAGCAACAACGCCCCTGTTGGTAAAAATGTTACCGCTTTAATGTGTTAGTAAGTAAACAAACCGCCTTTGGTTTGACATCCAATGCGATTATTGACATAATCGCAAGTTCTGTTTGGAGGGGTGGCCGAGTGGTTAAAGGCAGCAGACTGTAAATCTGCCCTCTTATGAGTACGAAGGTTCGAACCCTTCCCCCTCCACCAAATGTTTTGGCTTTTGGTTAGCTTGGCTGGCGTTGCGACAACCGCTGTTTGGGCCGTTGTTTAGTTGGAAAGCACGCGGGTGTAGCTCAATGGTAGAGCAGAAGTTTTCCAAACTTACGACGAGGGTTCGATTCCCTTCACCCGCTCCAGTTTGGATTTTTGCCCATGTGGCTCAGTGGTAGAGCACTCCCTTGGTAAGGGAGAGGTCGCGAGTCCGATTCTCGCCATGGGCACCATTTAGTTTTTATTGTTAACGTTTGACATTGATAAGGAAAAATCATGGCAAAGAGTAAATTTGAACGCACGAAGCCACACGTCAACGTCGGCACGATAGGCCACGTGGATCATGGCAAGACCACATTGACCGCGGCGATCACCACCGTATTGGCCAAGAAATTTGGCGGCGAAGCCAAGGGCTATGACCAGATCGACGCGGCACCGGAAGAAAAAGCGCGCGGCATCACCATCAACACCGCCCACGTCGAATATGAAACGGCCAACCGCCACTATGCCCACGTAGACTGCCCGGGCCACGCCGACTACATCAAGAACATGATCACCGGCGCCGCGCAAATGGACGGCGCGATCCTGGTTTGCTCCGCCGCCGACGGCCCGATGCCGCAAACGCGCGAACACATCCTGCTGGCACGCCAGGTAGGCGTACCTTACATCGTCGTGTTTCTGAACAAATGCGACATGGTCGACGACGAAGAACTGCTCGAGCTGGTTGAAATGGAAGTGCGCGAACTGCTCTCCAAATACGACTTCCCTGGCGACGACATCCCGATCATCAAAGGCTCCGCACTGAAAGCGCTGCAAGGCGACCAAGGCGACCTGGGCGAACCAGCCATCTTCCGTCTGGCCGATGCGCTCGACAGCTATATTCCCCAGCCTAAGCGCGCCCTGGACGGCGCCTTCCTGATGCCGGTTGAAGACGTATTCTCCATCTCGGGCCGCGGCACCGTTGTGACCGGCCGGATCGAGCGCGGCGTCGTCAAGGTTGGCGAAGAACTCGAAATCGTCGGCATCAAGCCCACCCAGAAGACCATCTGCACCGGCGTGGAAATGTTCCGCAAGCTGCTCGATCAGGGCCAGGCAGGCGACAACGTCGGTGTCCTGTTGCGCGGCACCAAGCGCGAAGACGTCGAACGCGGCCAGGTATTGGCCAAGCCCGGCTCGATCACCCCGCACACCAAGTTCACTGCTGAGATCTACGTGCTGGGTAAAGATGAAGGCGGCCGCCACACTCCGTTCTTCCAAGGCTACCGCCCGCAGTTCTACTTCCGCACCACCGATGTGACCGGCGCGGTTGAATTGCCGGCGGGCACCGAAATGGTCATGCCCGGCGACAATGTCAGCATCACCGTCAGCCTGATCAACCCGATCGCGATGGAAGAAGGCCTGCGTTTCGCGATCCGCGAAGGCGGTCGCACCGTCGGCGCAGGTGTGGTTGCAAAGATTATTGAGTAAGGAAGATAGGAAAGGGATGGAGTTGAGGGTGTTTTTTCTTTGTCCTCTTTCCGAAAATTAGGCCAGTAGCTCAATTGGTAGAGTATCGGTCTCCAAAACCGAGGGTTGGGGGTTCGAAACCCTCCTGGCCTGCCAAAAGTAAGTAAAAGTTGATTGGAATAATTGCGCATGGCAGACAAAATTAAGTTGCTGGTGGCCTTTCTGCTGGTTGTGGCGGGCATCGCAGGCTTCTACTACCTGCACGATAGTGCGGCAGTATTGAAGCTGGCTTCGGTTCTGGCAGGTCTGTTGTTGGCTACAGGAGTGGCGTGGACCAGCGAGCCGGGCAAACGTTTTTTTGCTTTTGCCAAGGATTCCGTTGCGGAGGCGAAGCGTGTGGTTTGGCCGACGCGCAAGGAAACACTGCAAACCACTGGTGTGGTGATCCTGTTTACCATCATCATGGCTTTGTTTCTGTGGGCGGTGGATGCCAGTTTGATGTTGGTAGTGAATAAACTGATGGGGCGGGGTGAGTGATGGCCAAGAATTGGTATGTTGTTCATACGTACTCGCAGTTTGAGAAAAGCGTACAGCGCGCATTAATCGAGCGTATTCAGCGCGAGGGGATGCAGGATAAGTTTGGCCAGATTCTGGTTCCCGTTGAAGAGGTGGTGGAACTGAAGTCAGGGCAAAAGAGCATTACCGAGCGCAAGTTTTTTCCCGGCTATGTGCTGGTCGAAATGGAAATGACTGACGAAAGCTGGCATTTGGTGAAGAGTACTCCCAAAGTAACCGGTTTTCTGGGGGGGTCGGCGATGAAACCTACGCCGATCAGCGAAAAGGAAGTGCAGCATATCATGCAGCAAATGCAGGCCGGGGTTGAGAAACCAAGACCAAAAGTGCTGTTTGAGGTGGGTGAGGCGGTGCGTGTCAAGGAAGGTCCGTTTACGGACTTCAATGGCACGGTTGAGGATGTCAATTACGACAAGAATAAAATACGCGTGGCGGTGACTATCTTCGGTCGCTCGACCCCCGTGGAACTGAATTTCGGCCAAGTAGAGAAGGGCTGAAGAGCGAGAAATGCGGATGGGGAACGCAGTCTGCAAAAAATGCAGATGCAGTTTCCCTTATGCTATTTCTCATGTTGGGGAGAGACGAAACGTTTCGCTGGTACCCGTTTGACAGGAGTGCATCATGGCAAAGAAAGTTATTGGCTATATCAAGCTGCAAGTGCCTGCAGGCAAGGCAAATCCAAGCCCGCCAATTGGCCCGGCATTGGGTCAGCGCGGTTTGAATATCATGGAATTTTGCAAGGCGTTTAATGCGCAGACACAAGGCATGGAACCCGGTTTGCCGATTCCGGTGGTGATCACCGCTTTTGCGGACAAGAGTTTCACCTTCATTATGAAGACCCCGCCCGCGACCATTCTGATCAAGAAGGCCGCCGGTGTGCAAAAAGGCAGCAAAACGTCGCACACCGACAAGGTGGGCAAGCTGACCCGCAAGCAAGCGGAAGAAATCGCAACAACCAAGATGCCTGACCTGACGGCTGCCGATATGGACGCCGCAGTGCGCACCATTGCGGGAAGCGCGCGCAGTATGGGTATCACCGTGGAGGGCGTATAACATGTCCAAACGCTATAAAGCAATTGCAGCCAAGGTCGACCGCAACAAGCTGTACCCCCTGAATGATGCGTTGAACCTGGTTAAAGAAACTGCCGTGGCAAAATTCGATGAGTCCATTGATGTCGCGGTAAACCTCGGCATCGATGCGCGCAAGTCGGATCAATTGGTGCGCGGTTCAGTGGTGTTGCCTAAAGGAACCGGTAAGACGGTGCGCGTGGCAGTATTCGCGCAGGGCGCGAAGGCCGAAGAAGCCAAGGCTGCCGGTGCGGACATCGTGGGTTTCGATGATCTGGCCGAATCAATCAAAGGCGGCAATTTGAACTTTGACGTGCTGATTGCCAGCCCGGATGCAATGCGTCTGGTCGGCCAGCTGGGTCAGATTCTCGGTCCGCGCGGCTTGATGCCTAACCCGAAAGTGGGCACGGTGTCTGCCGATGTGGCGGGTGCAGTGAAGAACGCCAAAGCCGGCCAGGTGCAATATCGCACCGACAAGAACGGCATCGTGCAATGCACTATTGGCCGTGCTTCGTTTACGCCGGAAGCATTGCGCGAAAACCTGCTGGCGTTGGTCGATGCGCTGAACAAGGCTAAGCCTGCTGCTTCCAAAGGGGTGTACCTGAAGAAGGTATCCATCTCCAGTACCATGGGTGCCGGTATTCGCGTCGAACAGGCCAGCCTGGCTGCATAATATTTAAAATTTGGCGACAGGATGCAGATCCTGTTGCCTCTAATCTTTGGACTGCTGGCGTGCTGGCAGCATCAAAGACCGTAGGTGTCAAAGGAGTTGTTGGCCCGAGACTTAATTGGCGGAGCGATCCGTCTACCCACGTAGATGGTGTGCCCGCGAGCAGGAGTTGTTTTCCTGATTCAAGGTCGCTGTTGTAACCGATGGAATGCGTGCAAGCGCATTCTGGAAAAATGGAGGAAGACTTGAGTCTCAATCTGCAAGAAAAACAGGCAGTGGTTGCGGAAGTCAGTGCACAGGTTACGCAGGCCCAGACTATCGTCTTGGCAGAGTATCGTGGCATTACGGTCAGCGACATCACCAAGTTGCGCGCTAATGCACGCAAATCGGGTGTGTATTTCCACGTGTTGAAGAACACGCTGGTGCGCCGTGCTGTGCAAGGCACTCAGTTCGAATCCTTGGCTGAAAAAATGGTTGGCCCGCTGGTGTATAGCATCAGTGCGGACGCCGTCGCTGCCGCCAAGGTGGTGTATGACTTCGCCAAGACGAACGACAAGCTGGTAGTTAAGGCAGGATCCTACAACGGCAAGGTGCTGGATACCGCGAGCGTGAATGCGCTGGCTTCCGTGCCGTCGAAGGAAGTGCTGCTGGCACAACTGTGCGGTCTGTTGCAGTCGCCGGTCTCTGGCTTGGCTCGCGTGCTCAGCGCGATTGCCGAGCAAAAAGCACCTGCTACTGCTTGATCCGATTAATTTTTTAAAGTTAGGAAAACAAAATGGCATTCGATAAAGACGCATTTTTGGCTGCTCTGGACAACATGTCCGTGCTGGAACTCAATGAGTTGGTAAAGGCGATTGAAGAGAAGTTCGGTGTTTCTGCTGCTGCGATGGCTGCTCCAGCCGCTGCTGGCGGTGCTGCTGCTGGCGCTGCTGCCGCTGAACAAACCGAATTCAGCGTGATCCTGAAGGCCGCTGGCGACAACAAGGTGAACACGATCAAGGTGGTTCGCACCATTACTGGCCTGGGCTTGAAAGAAGCCAAGGACTTGGTCGACGGTGCACCGAAGGCAGTTAAGGAAGGCGTGTCCAAGGCCGATGCCGAGGCTGCATTGAAACAACTGATCGAAGCTGGCGCATCTGCTGAACTCAAGTAAGGTTGTACGTTGTTGAAAGGCTGACGGTATTCCGTCAGCCTTTTGCCGCTTTAAGAAGTCAGCGGCCAGAAAGTATGTGATGCTTTCTAGCCCCTGTCTTTTTCCTCAATCGTGGAGATTATATGAGCTACTCTTTTACCGAAAAAAAACGCATCCGTAAAAGTTTTGCCAAACGAGTCGGTGCGTTGCCGGTTCCTTTCTTGCTGTCCACTCAATTGGAATCCTTTGCCGCATTCTTGCAGGCCTATACTCCACCGGAACAACGGAAAAATGACGGCTTGCAGGCCGCCTTCAACGGGATTTTCCCGATTGAGAGCCATTCCAAAAATGCGCGTCTCGACTTCGTCAGTTACCAGCTCGGCATGCCGCCGTTTGATGTAAAGGAATGCCAGCAGCGCGGTCTGACCTATGCTTCTCCGCTGCGCGCGCGCGTTCGCCTGACCATCATGGACAAGGAAGCATCCAAGCCCACGGTCAAGGAAGTGAAAGAGCAGGAAGTGTATATGGGCGAAATGCCCCTGATGACGCCAACCGGTTCGTTTGTGATTAACGGCACCGAGCGCGTCATCGTGTCGCAGTTGCATCGTTCGCCCGGCGTATTTTTCGAGCATGACCGCGGCAAGACGCATTCGTCCGGAAAGCTGTTGTTCTCTGCGCGCATCATCCCGTATCGCGGCTCCTGGCTGGATTTCGAATTCGACGCGAAGGACTACGTGTACTTCCGTATCGACCGCCGCCGCAAGATGCCGGTCACCATCCTGTTGCGTTCGCTCGGCTACAGCAACGAAGACATGCTCAAGATGTTCTTCGAGTTTGATGCATTCCACCTGGGCAAGAAGGGCATCCAGTTCGAGGTGGTGGCCGAGCGTTTGCGCGGCGATGTGGCGCGTTTCGATATCGTCGGCAAATCAGGCAAGATCATCGTAGCCAAGGACAAGCGTATTACCGTGCGCCATATCCGCGAAATGCAGGAGGCCGGCATCGACAAACTGGCTGTTGCCGAAGAGTTCCTGATCGGCCGCGTAATTGCGACCAATATCGTGGACAAGGACAGCGGCGAAATCATCGCCAATGCCAACGATGAAATCACCGAGGCGTTGCTGCAAAACCTGCAAGCCGCCGGCATCAGCAAAATTTACACGCTATACACCAATGATTTGGATCACGGCGCATTCATTTCGCAAACCCTGCGCACCGATGAAACCACCGATCAATGGACGGCGCGTGTGGCGATATACCGCATGATGCGCCCTGGCGAGCCACCTACCGAAGACGCCGTCGAAGGCTTGTTTAACGGGCTGTTTTTCAGCGAGGAACGCTATGACCTGTCTTCGGTTGGGCGCATGAAATTCAATCGCCGTGTTGGGCGTGAAGAGTTGACCGGCGCATCGATCCTGTCCAACGAAGATATCGTCAATGTCGTAAAAATTCTGGTCGAGTTGCGCAATGGACGTGGTGAAATCGACGACATCGATCACCTCGGTAACCGTCGTGTCCGTGCCGTCGGCGAGTTGGCGGAAAACACATTCCGCGCCGGTTTGGCGCGCGTGGAGCGCGCCGTCAAGGAGCGCCTCGGCCAAGCCGAAACCGACAACCTGATGCCGCATGACCTGATCAATGCCAAGCCGATCTCGGCTGCGGTCAAGGAATTTTTCGGCTCCAGCCAGTTGTCGCAGTTCATGGATCAAACCAATCCGTTGTCCGAAATTACCCACAAGCGCCGTATTTCAGCGCTGGGCCCGGGCGGCCTGACGCGCGAACGCGCCGGCTTCGAGGTGCGCGACGTGCATCCGACCCACTATGGTCGCGTGTGCCCGATCGAAACGCCGGAAGGCCCGAACATCGGTCTGATCAACTCGCTGGCGTTGTATGCACGCACCAACGAGTATGGCTTCATCGAAACGCCGTACCGTAAGGTGACCAAAGGCAAGGTGGCTGACGAAGTCGATTATTTGTCCGCGATCGAAGAAGGCAAGTTCACCATCGCCCAGGCGAACGCCGAACTGGACAAAAAAGGCCACTTCACCAACGACATCGTGTCGGCGCGCCATCACAACGAATTCGTCCTGGCCGAACCGGACAAGCTGGAATATATGGACGTGTCGCCCTCTCAGGTGGTGTCGGTTGCGGCTTCGCTGATCCCGTTCCTGGAGCATGACGACGCCAACCGCGCCCTGATGGGTGCCAACATGCAACGCCAGGCGGTACCCTGCCTGCGCGCGGAAAAACCGCTGGTGGGCACCGGCATCGAGCGCACCGTGGCAGTCGACTCCGGCACGACGGTGCAGGCATGGCGGGGCGGACGCATCGACTATATCGACGCGGGCCGTATCGTGGTGCGCGCCAACGACAACGAAACCACTGCCGGCGAAGTCGGTGTGGATATTTACAATCTGATCAAATACACCCGTTCCAACCAGAACACCAACATCAACCAGCGTCCGCTGGTCAAGGTGGGCGACGTGATTGCGCGCGGCGATGTGATTGCCGACGGCGCTTCCACTGACATGGGCGAGCTGGCTCTTGGCCAGAACATGCTGGTCGCGTTCATGCCGTGGAACGGCTACAACTATGAGGATTCGATCCTGATTTCCGAGCGCGTCCTGGCGCAGGATCGTTTTACTTCCATCCACATCGAAGAGTTGACCGTTGCGGCGCGCGACACCAAGCTCGGCGCGGAAGAAATTACCCGCGATATCCCGAATCTGGCCGAAGCGCAACTGGCGCGTCTGGACGAATGCGGCATCGTGCATATCGGCGCGGAAGTCGCGGTGGGCGACGTGCTGGTCGGCAAAGTGACGCCCAAAGGCGAAACGCAACTGACCCCGGAAGAAAAGCTGCTGCGCGCGATTTTCGGCGAGAAGGCATCGGACGTGAAAGATACCAGCTTGCGCGTGCCGACCGGCAGCTCGGGAACGGTGATCGACGTGCAGGTGTTCACGCGCGAAGGGCTGCAACGCGACAAGCGTGCGCAACAGATCATCGATGACGAACTGAACCGCTACAAGAAGGATTTGGCGGATCAGATGCGCATCGTGGAGGCCGACGTTTTCGCGCGGCTGGAAAAATTGCTGCATAACAAGGCCGCCAACGGCGGGCCGAAGAAGCTGGTCAAGGGCAGCAAGCTCAGCAAGGAATATCTGCATAGCATCGAACATCATCAATGGTTCGATATCCGCGTGGCCGACGACGAGGTGGCTGCCCAGATGGAGCAGGTCAAGGAAGGCTTGGCGCAGAATCGCATCGAGTTTGATGCCGCCTTTGAGTTGAAGAAGAAGAAACTGACCCAGGGCGACGAGCTGCAAGCCGGCGTACAAAAGATGGTCAAGGTGTATGTCGCGGTGAAACGCCGCCTGCAACCCGGCGACAAGATGGCCGGCCGCCACGGTAACAAGGGTGTGGTTTCGCGTATCGTGCCGGTGGAAGACATGCCGTACATGGCGGACGGCACACCGGTTGACGTGGTGCTGAACCCGCTCGGCGTACCGTCGCGGATGAACATCGGTCAGATCCTTGAAACCCACTTGGGCTGGGCCGCCAAGGGGTTGGGCAAGAAGATCGACGAGATGTTGCAAACCAATGCCAAGATTGCGGATGTGCGCAAGTTCCTCAACAAGATATATAACCATCACAACGGCCAGACCGCGGATCTGGAAGCGCTCAACGACGATGAAATCATCGAATTGTGCCGCAACCTGAAACATGGCGTGCCATTTGCAACACCGGTATTCGACGGCGCCAGCGAAGAGGAAATCAAGTACATGCTGGAACTGGCCGATTTGCCGCTGTCCGGCCAGACCACGCTGCACGACGGCCGCACCGGCGAGGCTTTCGATCGCCCGGTGACGGTCGGTTACAAGCATGTGCTGAAGCTGCATCACTTGGTGGACGACAAGATGCACGCCCGTTCCACCGGCCCGTACAGCCTGGTGACGCAACAACCGCTGGGCGGCAAGGCGCAGTTTGGTGGCCAGCGTTTCGGTGAAATGGAAGTGTGGGCATTGGAAGCCTATGGCGCGGCCTACACCTTGCAAGAAATGCTGACCGTCAAGTCGGACGATGTGGCGGGGCGCACCAAGGTTTATGAAAACATCGTCAAGGGTGAGCACAAGATCGATGCCGGCATGCCGGAATCCTTCAATGTGGTCATGAAGGAAATTCGTTCCTTGGGTATTGATATGGATTTGGTACGCCACTAAACACAGAGAGTTAGTGAGTAGAGAGTGGGGAGCAGGCTTCCCCACTTCTTACTTCCCACTTCCCACTCACCAGATTTAGGAGTTACACATGAAATCATTGCTGGATTTGTTCAAACAGGTCACACAAAAAGAAGAATTTGATGCGATCAAGATTGGCCTTGCATCGCCGGAAAAGATCCGTTCGTGGTCTTACGGTGAAGTCAAGAAACCGGAAACCATCAATTACCGCACCTTCAAGCCGGAGCGCGATGGATTGTTCTGCGCCAAGATTTTCGGGCCGGTTAAGGATTATGAATGCCTGTGCGGCAAGTACAAGCGTTTGAAACACCGCGGCGTGATCTGTGAGAAGTGCGGCGTGGAAGTGACCTTGTCCAAAGTGCGTCGTGAACGCATGGGGCATATCGAACTGGCCAGCCCGGTCGCGCATATCTGGTTCCTGAAGTCGCTGCCCTCGCGTCTCGGCATGGTGCTGGACATGACTCTGCGCGATATCGAACGCGTGCTGTATTTCGAAGCCTATGTGGTTACGGAGCCCGGCATGACCCCGCTGAATCGCGGCCAATTGCTGTCGGAAGACGACTATCTCGCCAAGACCGAAGAATACGGCGACGAGTTCACCGCGATGATGGGCGCGGAAGGCGTGCGTTCGCTGTTGAGCGGTCTGGATGTGACCAGTGAAATCGAAATCATACGCGCCGATCTGGCGGCAACCGGTTCGGAAACCAAGATCAAAAAATACGCCAAGCGCCTGAAAGTGCTGGAAGCATTCAATGCGTCCGGCATCAAGCCGCAATGGATGGTGCTGGAAGTGCTGCCGGTGCTGCCGCCGGAACTGCGCCCACTGGTACCGCTGGACGGCGGACGTTTCGCGACTTCCGACCTGAACGATTTGTACCGTCGCGTGATCAACCGCAACAACCGTCTGCGCCGCCTGCTCGAATTGAAGGCACCGGACATCATCGTGCGCAACGAAAAGCGCATGTTGCAGGAAGCGGTGGACTCGCTGCTGGACAATGGTCGCCGCGGCAAGGCGATGACCGGCGCGAACAAGCGCCAACTGAAATCCCTGGCCGACATGATCAAGGGCAAGAGCGGTCGTTTCCGCCAGAATCTGCTGGGTAAGCGCGTCGATTACTCCGGCCGTTCCGTGATCGTGGTGGGGCCGCAACTGAAATTGCACCAATGCGGCCTGCCCAAGAAAATGGCGCTGGAATTGTTCAAACCGTTCATTTTCAGCAGGCTCGAGGCGATGGGCCTGGCGACTACCATCAAGGCCAGCAAGCGCATGGTGGAAGCCGAAGAACCGATCGTATGGGATATTCTCGAAGAAGTGATCCGCGAACATCCGGTACTGCTCAACCGCGCGCCGACCTTGCACCGCCTGGGTATCCAGGCATTCGAGCCGATGCTGATCGAAGGCAAGGCGATCCAGCTGCATCCGCTGGTCTGTTCGGCATTCAATGCCGACTTCGACGGCGACCAAATGGCGGTACACGTGCCGTTGTCGCTGGAAGCGCAGATGGAGTGCCGCACTTTGATGCTGGCATCCAACAACGTGCTGTCACCTGCGAACGGTGAACCGATCATCGTTCCGTCGCAGGACATCGTGCTGGGGTTGTACTACATGACCCGCGAAAAGATCGGTGCGCTGGGCGAGGGTTCGCTGTTTGCCAATATCGCCGAAGTGTCGCGTGCTTACGAGACACGCGAAGTCGAGTTGCAAGCCAAGGTGGTGGTGCGCCTCAAGGAGTTCCACAAGGACGAAGAAGGCCAGCCAGTAGAAAAGCTGATCCGCTACGAAACGACGGTGGGCCGTGCCTTGTTGTCCGAGGTGCTGCCTGCCGGTCTGCCGTTTGCGCTGATCAACAAGACGCTCAAGAAAAAAGAAATTTCGCGCCTGATCAACGCCAGCTTCCGCCAATGCGGTCTGCGCGATACGGTGATCATGGCGGATCGGCTGATGTATACCGGCTTCACCTACGCGACGCGCGCGGGCATCTCGATTTCCGTGGACGATATGCTGATGCCGCCGAAAAAGAATGAGCTGATCAGCGCGGCGGAAAAGGAAGTGCATGAAATTCACACCCAGTACACTTCCGGCCTGGTGACTGACGGCGAACGCTACAACAAGGTGGTGGACATCTGGGGCCGTACCGGCGACCAGGTTGCCAAGGCGATGATGGAGCAGCTGGGCAGCGAAGCGGTGATCGATCGTGTTACCGGCCAGCCGCGCATGGAAAAGGGCAAGGCGATAATGCAGGAGTCGTTCAACTCCATCTACATGATGGCCGACTCCGGTGCGCGCGGTTCGGCGGCACAAATCCGTCAGCTGGCCGGGATGCGCGGCCTGATGGCCAAGCCGGATGGTTCGATCATCGAGACCCCGATCACCGCGAATTTCCGCGAGGGGCTGAACATGCTGCAGTACTTCATCTCCACGCACGGCGCGCGTAAGGGCTTGGCGGATACCGCGTTGAAGACCGCGAACTCCGGTTATCTGACCCGCCGTCTGGTGGATGTCACGCAAGACTTGGTGGTGATTGAGGACGATTGCGGCACCGATAACGGCACCGCGATGAAGGCGATTGTTGAAGGCGGTGAAGTCATCGAGGCATTGCGTGAGCGTATTCTCGGCCGTGTGGTCAGCGCAGACGTGGTCAATCCAGAGACCGCCGAAACGCTTTATGAAGCGGGCGTCCTGCTCGACGAAGCGGCAGTGGAACGTATCGAGGTATTGGGTATCGACGAGGTGCGCGTGCGCACCCCGCTGAATTGCGAAACACGCTTTGGCTTGTGCGCCAAGTGTTATGGCCGCGATCTGGGCCGTGGCGGCATGATCAATGTGGGCGAAGCGGTGGGTGTGATTGCCGCTCAGTCTATCGGCGAACCGGGTACTCAGTTGACCATGCGCACCTTCCATATCGGCGGCGCAGCCTCGCGTACTGTTGTGGCCAGCCAGGTGGAAAGCAAATCCAACGGTGTATTGAAGTACAGCCCGAATATGCGTGTGGTAGCCACCGTGCGCGGCGAATTGATCGTTGTGGCACGCAGCGCCGAGGTGATTATCGCCGACGATCATGGCCGTGAACGTGAACGCCACAAAGTGCCTTACGGTGCGGCCTTGACTGTCAAGCAGGGCGATACCGTACGCGCCGGGGTGGTTCTGGCAACCTGGGATCCGCATACTCGTCCGATCGTCACCGAATACGCCGGCAAGGTAAGCTTCCAGAATGTTGAAGAAGGCGTGACTGTCGCCAAACAGATCGATGATGTGACGGGCCTGTCTACGTTGGTCGTGATTGATCCCAAGCAGCGCGCGGGTACGCAAAGCAAGACCGTGGTGCGTCCGATGGTGCGCCTGATTGACGATGCGGGTCAGGAAGTCAAGTTGGCAGGCACTGAAACATCGGTTAGTGTGACCCTGCAAACCGGCTCCATTATTACCGTTGAAGACGGCCAGCATGTCGGAGTGGGTGACGTGTTGGCGCGCATTCCGCAGGAAAGCAGCAAGACGCGCGACATTACCGGCGGTCTGCCACGTGTGGCCGAGTTGTTTGAAGCGCGCGTACCCAAGGATGCGGGTATGTTGGCCGAATGCACCGGTACAGTTTCGTTCGGCAAGGACACCAAGGGCAAGCAGCGCCTGGTGATCACCGACGTGGACGGCATTGCCAACGAATTCCTGATCTCCAAGGAAAAACACGTGCTGGCACATGACGGCCAAGTGGTGAACCGCGGCGAAATGATCGTAGATGGCCCGGCTGACCCGCACGATATCCTGCGTCTGCTCGGTGTGGCGGCACTGGCACGCTACATCACTGACGAAGTGCAGGAAGTGTACCGCTTGCAAGGCGTGAAGATCAGCGACAAGCACATCGAAGTGATCGTACGCCAGATGCTGCGCCGCGTGCAAATCAGTGATGTGGGCGATACCCGCTTCATCACCGGCGAACAAGTCGAACGTGCCGACTTGCTGGTGGAAAACGAAAAAATGTTTGCCGCAGGTAAAACTCCAGCGAATTTTGTCGATGTGCTGCTGGGCATTACCAAGGCCTCGCTGTCCACCGATTCGTTCATTTCTGCGGCATCCTTCCAGGAAACTACGCGTGTATTGACCGAAGCGGCGATCATGGGCAAGCGGGATGATTTGCGTGGCCTGAAGGAAAACGTCATCGTGGGTCGTTTGATCCCAGCAGGTACGGGATTGGCCTACCACACCACGCGACGTAAACAGCGCTTGGGCATTGATGTGGCGGAAGGGCATGAATTGCAAGGGGTGGATGTACTCGCTCCGGGTGAATTGCTTGACACTCCTAGTGTTTCTCAATAGAATTCGCAACCTTTTTTCCGTCGCAGTGGATTGCTGTTCAAGTCACGCTGCGGCGGTTGTATTTTACAGATTTGATTTTTAATGAAATTCCAGACATTTTTAAGGTGTATAGATAATGCCAACCATTAATCAGTTGATCCGCAAGCCGCGTGTTGCAATTGTAGAAAAGAGTAAGGTGCCTGCTCTTGCAGGTTCTCCGCAAAAGCGTGGGGTATGTACCCGCGTGTACACCACGACCCCAAAGAAGCCTAACTCCGCGCTGCGTAAAGTGGCCAAGGTGCGGCTGACTAACGGTTTTGAGGTGATCAGCTACATCGGTGGTGAAGGGCACAACTTGCAGGAACACTCGGTAGTGTTGCTGCGCGGAGGCCGCGTGAAGGATCTGCCGGGTGTGCGTTATCACATGGTGCGCGGTAGTTTGGATACGGCTGGCGTTAAAGATCGCAAGCAATCCCGCTCCAAGTACGGCGCGAAGCGTGCCAAAAAAGCATAATTTTAAGCATTAATAATTTTCGAGGTTGATATGCCAAGACGCAGAGAAGTACCCAAACGCGAAGTCCTGCCTGATCCAAAATTCGGCAATCAGGATTTGTCCAAGTTCGTAAACGTATTGATGACGGCGGGCAAGAAGTCGGTTGCCGAGCGCATCCTGTACGGCGCGCTGGAGCAAATTGGCAAGAAGACCGGAAAAGATGCGATCGAAGTGTTCAATCTGGCCTTGACTAATGCCAAGCCTCAGGTGGAAGTGAAAAGCCGTCGTGTCGGCGGTGCCAACTATCAGGTGCCGGTTGAAGTGCGCCCTTCCCGCCGCATGGCTTTGTCGATGCGCTGGTTGCGCGAAGCCGCGCGCAAGCGCGGTGAAAAATCCATGGGCATGCGTTTGGCCGGCGAGTTGATCGACGCGTCCGAAGGTCGCGGCGGTGCGGTGAAAAAGCGTGAAGAGGTGCACCGTATGGCCGAGGCAAACAAGGCTTTCTCACATTTCCGTTTCTAATCGGAACACTGCAGTTTTAATCAGAATATATAGTTAGGTATCCACCGTGGCACGCAAAACTCCAATCCAACGCTATCGCAATATCGGCATCAGTGCGCACATTGACGCAGGCAAGACCACGACCACCGAGCGCATCCTGTTTTATACGGGTGTGAGTCACAAGATCGGCGAGGTGCACGATGGTGCGGCTACGATGGACTGGATGGAGCAAGAGCAGGAGCGCGGTATTACCATTACCTCTGCGGCGACCACTTGTTTTTGGAAGGGTATGGACAACTCCTACCCTGAACATCGTTTCAATATCATCGATACGCCAGGGCACGTGGACTTCACTATTGAGGTTGAGCGTTCCATGCGTGTGCTGGATGGTGCGTGCATGGTGTATTGCGCTGTGGGTGGTGTGCAGCCGCAGTCCGAGACTGTATGGCGTCAGGCTAATAAGTACAAAGTGCCGCGCCTGGCATTTGTCAATAAGATGGATCGTACTGGGGCCAATTTCTTCAAGGTGGTTGATCAGATGGAGACCCGCCTGAGGGCCCGCCCGATTCCTCTTGTGATTCCTATCGGTGCGGAAGAGGGGTTTACTGGCGTTGTGGATCTGATCAAGATGAGAGCCATCATCTGGGACGAAGCTTCGCAAGGTATGAAGTTCGAGTACAAAGAGATTCCGGCTGAGTTGGTGGCGAGCGCCAATGAGTGGCGCGCAAAGATGGTCGAGACGGCCGCCGAAGCGTCCGAGGAGCTGATGAATCAGTATCTCGAAAATGGCGAACTGACCGAAGAACAAATCATTCTTGGTATTCGCACTCGTACCATCGCCTGTGAAATTCAGCCGATGTTGTGCGGCTCTGCTTTCAAGAACAAGGGTGTGCAGCGTATGCTGGATGCGGTGATCATGTTCTTGCCGTCGCCGGTGGATATCCCGGATGTGACAGGTGAAACGGAAGAGGGCGAGCATATTACTCGCAAGGCTGACGACGCAGAGAGCTTCTCTGCGCTGGCGTTCAAGCTGATGACCGATCCGTTCGTTGGGCAATTGACCTTTGTGCGCGTGTATTCCGGTGTGCTGAAGAAGGGCGATACGGTATACAACCCGGTCAGGGGCAAAAAAGAGCGTATCGGGCGTATCGTGCAGATGCATGCGAACAACCGCGTAGAGGTTGATGAGATTCTGGCGGGCGATATCGCTGCCTGTATCGGTTTGAAAGATGTAACTACCGGCGAATCGCTGTGCGACCCGAGCAAGCCAATCATCCTTGAGCGTATGATATTCCCGGAGCCGGTGATTCACGTTGCTGTCGAGCCGAAGACCAAGGTTGACCAGGAAAAAATGGGTATTGCGCTGAGCCGTTTGGCGGCAGAAGATCCGTCGTTTCGTGTTCGTACCGATGAAGAGTCTGGTCAGACGATCATGTCCGGCATGGGCGAGTTGCACCTGGAAATCCTGGTCGACCGCATGAAGCGCGAATTCGGCGTGGAAGCTAACGTGGGCGCGCCGCAGGTGGCTTACCGCGAAGCGATCAGGAAACCGGTCGAAATCGAAGGCAAGTTCGTCAAGCAGTCCGGCGGCCGCGGTCAGTATGGCCACGTGTGGATCAAGCTGGAACCGAGCGAAGCGGGTAAAGGTTTCGAATTCGTCGATGCAATCAAGGGCGGCACGGTTCCCCGCGAATATATTCCTGCGGTCGAAAAAGGTTTGCGCGAAACGCTGCCGAATGGCGTGTTGGCTGGCTTCCCGGTAGTTGACGTCAAGGTGACCTTGTTCGACGGTTCCTATCACGATGTGGACTCCAATGAAAACGCCTTCAAGATGGCGGCTTCGATAGCATTCAAGGACGGTATGCGCAAGGCTAGCCCGGTGCTGCTCGAGCCGATGATGTCGGTCGAAGTGGAAACCCCGGAAGACTATGCCGGCACGGTGATGGGCGATTTGTCCTCGCGCCGCGGCATGGTGCAGGGTATGGATGACATGATGGGTGGTGGAAAATCAATCAAGGCTGAAGTGCCATTGTCCGAAATGTTTGGCTATTCCACTTCGCTGCGTTCCGCAACGCAAGGTCGTGCGACTTACACAATGGAATTCAAGCATTATTCAGAGGCGCCGAAGAATGTTGCCGAAGCAATCATGAACAAGAAATAATTTCATAAATTCAAGAACATTAATAACTATCAGATTAAGGGGCGATTATCATGGCAAAGAGTAAATTTGAACGCACGAAGCCACACGTCAACGTCGGCACGATAGGCCACGTGGATCATGGCAAGACCACATTGACCGCGGCGATCACCACCGTATTGGCCAAGAAATTTGGCGGCGAAGCCAAGGGCTATGACCAGATCGACGCGGCACCGGAAGAAAAAGCGCGCGGCATCACCATCAACACCGCCCACGTCGAATATGAAACGGCCAACCGCCACTATGCCCACGTAGACTGCCCGGGCCACGCCGACTACATCAAGAACATGATCACCGGCGCCGCGCAAATGGACGGCGCGATCCTGGTTTGCTCCGCCGCCGACGGCCCGATGCCGCAAACGCGCGAACACATCCTGCTGGCACGCCAGGTAGGCGTACCTTACATCGTCGTGTTTCTGAACAAATGCGACATGGTCGACGACGAAGAACTGCTCGAGCTGGTTGAAATGGAAGTGCGCGAACTGCTCTCCAAATACGACTTCCCTGGCGACGACATCCCGATCATCAAAGGCTCCGCACTGAAAGCGCTGCAAGGCGACCAAGGCGACTTGGGCGAGCCTGCCATCTTCCGTCTGGCCGATGCACTCGACAGCTATATTCCCCAGCCTAAGCGCGCCTTGGACGGCGCCTTCCTGATGCCGGTCGAAGACGTATTCTCCATCTCGGGCCGCGGCACGGTCGTAACCGGCCGTATCGAGCGCGGCATCGTCAAGGTTGGCGAAGAACTCGAAATCGTCGGCATCAAGCCCACCCAGAAAACCATCTGCACCGGCGTAGAAATGTTCCGCAAACTGCTCGATCAGGGCCAGGCAGGCGACAACGTCGGCGTCCTGTTGCGCGGCACCAAGCGCGAGGACGTAGAACGCGGCCAGGTATTGGCCAAGCCAGGCTCCATCACCCCGCACACCAAGTTCACCGCTGAAATTTATGTGTTGGGCAAGGATGAAGGCGGCCGCCACACTCCGTTCTTCCAAGGCTACCGCCCGCAGTTCTACTTCCGCACCACCGATGTGACCGGCGCGGTTGAATTGCCGGCGGGCACCGAAATGGTCATGCCCGGCGACAATGTCAGCATCACCGTCAGCCTGATCAACCCGATCGCGATGGAAGAAGGCCTGCGTTTCGCGATCCGCGAAGGCGGTCGCACCGTCGGCGCAGGTGTGGTTGCAAAGATTATTGAGTAAGGCTACAATGCGCGCCCTCGCGTGACCCGAGGTCATTTGTGGGATCGCGCGATTCGTTCTTTAATTAGCGGCATTGCCGCGTAAAAGTAAGAGAAAATTATGCAAAGTCAAAAAATTCGCATTCGCCTCAAGGCGTTCGATTATCGCTTGATCGACCAGTCGGCAGCGCAGATTGTTGAGACTGCCAAGCGTACCGGCGCGGTGGTAAACGGCCCGGTGCCATTGCCAACCAAGATCGAGCGTTTCGACGTGTTGCGCTCCCCGCACGTCAACAAGACTTCGCGTGATCAGTTTGAAATTCGCACCCATTTGCGTTTGATGGACATTGTTGACCCTACCGATAAGACGGTAGATGCGTTGATGAAGCTGGATTTGCCGGCCGGTGTGGATGTCGAGATCAAGTTACAGTAGTTATTGCACCAAGCAGCAAAAAATCGGTTGACCAATTGTAGTCACCCCCTTAACAAGAGGAAATTAAAATGAGCTTAGGACTTGTCGGTCGCAAGATTGGCATGACCCGCGTATTCACCGAAGACGGTTCGTCGTTGCCGGTGACAGTGCTGGAAGTGTCAAATAATCGTGTCACTCAGGTTAAATCCGTTGATACCGATGGCTATACCGCTGTGCAATTGGCACACGGTGCACGTCGTCCCAGCCGCGTCAGCAAGGCTGCTGCCGGGCATTACGCCAAGGCGGGCGTTGAAGCCGGGAATGCACTTAAGGAATTCACCGTATCTCCTGAGCAGCTGGAAGGCCTGAAGGCTGGCTCCACGGTCAGTGTGGAGATCTTTCAGGTGGGTCAACTCGTCGATGTGACGGGCACCTCCAAAGGTAAGGGTTACGCCGGCACCATCAAGCGCCACCACTTCAAGTCTGGTCGCGCATCGCACGGTAACTCGAAGTCGCATAACGTACCGGGTTCTATCGGTATGGCGCAAGATCCGGGTCGCGTGTTCCCAGGTAAGCGCATGACCGGCCACCTCGGTGATGTGCAGCGCACCGTTCAAAATCTACAAATCGTTCGTGTTGATGTCGCGCGCCAATTGTTGCTGGTTAAAGGCGCCGTTCCAGGCTGCACAAACAGCAGCATTGTCGTGCGTCCCGCAGTGAAGGCAGGTGCATGATGGAACTTAAAGTCATTAATGATAAGGGGCAGGCGACTGCCAATCTGAGCGCATCCGATGAATTGTTCGGCCGCGAATACAACGAAGACTTGGTCCATCAGTTGGTCACCGCTTATATGGCCAATTCGCGTGGCGGCAACAGCAAGCAAAAGGGCCGCAGTGAAATCGCCAAGAGTACGCGTAAGCCATTTGCGCAAAAAGGTACCGGCCGCGCGCGCGCCGGTATGGCGTCCAGCCCGTTATGGCGTGGCGGCGGCAAGATTTTCCCGAATACCGGCGAAGAAAATTACACTCAAAAGATCAACCGTAAGATGTATCGCGCCGGGCTGGCAGCTATTTTATCCAGGCTGGTCAGCGAAAACCGTTTGGTGGTGGTGGACAGCTTGACTGTCGACGCGCCAAAAACCAAGCTGTTGGCGCAAAAGATCAAGGGGATGGGGTTGAATTCCGGGCGCGTGTTGATTATTACGGATAGCGTTGACGAAAACCTGTACCTGTCTGCGCGCAATTTGCCAAACGTGCTGGTGCTGGAAGCCAATCAGGCCGACCCGGTCAGCTTGGTGCGTTTCCCGAACGTGGTCGTCACGCGCAATGCCGTGGCTAAAATTGAGGAGATGTTCGCATGAGTACGCAACAATTCAGCCAGGAGCGTTTGATGAAGGTGTTGCTCGCTCCGCAAATCTCCGAAAAGGCGACTTACGTCGCCGACAAGAATGAACAGGTGATTTTCCGTGTTGTAACGGATGCGACCAAGCCAGAAATCAAGGCTGCCGTAGAAATGATGTTCAAGGTGAGCGTGGATAGTGTGCAAGTGGCCAACGTCAAGGGCAAGGTAAAACGCGCTGGTCGTTTTTCCGGTCGCCGCAACAACTGGAAAAAGGCTTATGTCTGCTTGGCTTCCGGTCAGGAAATCAATTTTGCTCCAAGTGAGCAAGGGTAATTATCATGGCATTGATTAAATTAAAACCGACAACTCCGGGGCAGCGTGCGGTAGTGCGCGTTGTCAATCCAGACCTGCATAAAGGCAAGCCGGTCGCCGCGCTGCTGGAAAAGCAGACTAGGACTGCAGGCCGAAACAATAATGGGCATATCACGACCCGCCATATGGGCGGCGGCCATAAGCAGCATTACCGCTTGGTGGACTTCAAACGTGATAAAGATGGCATTCCTGCGACTGTCGAACGCCTGGAATATGATCCAAACCGTAGCGCTAACTTGGCTTTGTTGTGTTACGCCGATGGTGAGCGTCGTTATATTATTGCGCCTAAGGGTGTCGCAGCCGGGGCGATCCTGGTGAGCGGCTCGGAAGCGCCAATCAAGCCGGGTAATGCCTTGCCTTTGCGCAATGTCCCAGTCGGCTCGACTATTCATTGCATCGAAATGTTGCCGGGCAAGGGTGCGCAGTTGGCGCGTTCCGCAGGCACTTCCGTGCAACTGTTGGCGCGCGAAGGCAGCTACGCGCAATTGCGGTTGCGCTCTGGCGAAATCCGCAAAGTACATATCGATTGCAAAGCGACCTTGGGCGAGGTGGGCAATTCTGAACACAGTCTGCGATCCATCGGCAAGGCCGGTGCGATGCGTTGGCGCGGTGTTCGCCCAACCGTGCGCGGTGTGGTAATGAATCCGGTCGATCACCCGCATGGCGGCGGCGAAGGTAAGACTGCAGCTGGCCGTCATCCGGTCAGCCCATGGGGTGTGCCAGCCAAGGGCTTCCGCACACGTCGCAACAAGCGCACTAGCGGCATGATCGTGCGTCGTCGCTTTCAGGTTTAAGGGGTAAGTAAACATGGCACGTTCTATTAAAAAAGGTCCATTTGTTGACGCTCACTTGCTCAAGAAAATTGAGACAGTGCGCGCAACCAACGATAAACGTCCGGTGAAAACCTGGTCACGCCGTTCAACGGTGCTGCCTGAATTCGTCGGTCTGACAATTGCGGTACACAACGGTAAGCAGCATATCCCGGTGTATGTATCCGAAAACATGGTGGGCCACAAATTGGGTGAGTTTTCCCTGACGCGCACCTTCAAGGGACATGCTGCTGATAAAAAAGCCGCAGTCAAGAAATAGGGAGGCATGATGACAACGACTATTGCAGTTGCAAGAAATATTCATCTTTCCGCGCAGAAAGGCCGTTTGGTTGCCGATCAGATTCGCGGCTTGCCGGTTGCGCAAGCGCTTAATATCCTGGCCTTCAGCCCGAAAAAGGGTGCAGGAATCATCAAAAAGGCCCTGGAATCCGCAATTGCGAATGCCGAGCATAACGATGGCGCGGATATCGATGAGTTAAAGGTGAAAACCATTTACATCGATAAGGCGGCATCGCTAAAGCGTTTCATGGCGCGCGCTAAGGGTCGTGGCAACAAAATTGAAAAGCAGACCTGCCACATTACGGTCAGCGTCGGGAGCTAGGGGTAAATTATGGGACAAAAAATTCATCCAACCGGCTTCCGGTTGTGCGTTCGCAAAAACTGGGATTCCAAATGGTTCGCAAACAGCAAGAATTTTGCTGACTTGTTGCTCAAGGATATTGAAGTTCGTGCTTTCCTGAAAAAGAAGCTGGCTTCTGCCGGTGTTTCCAAGGTAATTATCGAGCGCCCGGCCAAGAACGCCAAAGTGACTATTTACACTGCGCGTCCCGGCATGGTGATAGGTAAAAAAGGCGAGGATATCGAAGCGTTGCGTGCTGAATTACGCAAGCGCATGGGTTTGCAATCTGTCGATGTTGCTATTGAAGAAGTGCGCAAACCGGAAATCGATGCGCAATTGATCGCCGACAGCATCACCGCTCAACTGGAAAAGCGCATCATGTTCCGCCGCGCCATGAAGCGTGCGATGCAAAATGCGATGCGTCTGGGTGCACAAGGTATCAAGATCATGAGTGCGGGCCGTTTGAACGGTATTGAAATCGCACGCACCGAGTGGTATCGCGAAGGGCGTGTGCCATTGCATACCCTGCGTGCCGATATTGACTACGGTACTTCCGAAGCGAAGACTACCTATGGCATCATCGGCGTGAAGGTTTGGGTGTTCAAAGGCGAAATTGGTCAGGAAGTTGCTGCACCAGTCGCCGCTGAGCCGGAAAAGAAAGTAAGAAAGTCGGGAGCTAAGCATGTTACAGCCAGCTAGAAGAAAATACCGCAAGGAACAAAAGGGCCGTAATACCGGCATTGCCACCCGTGGCAACAAGGTCAGTTTCGGTGAGTTTGGTTTGAAGGCGGTTGCACGCGGTCGCTTGACGGCACGTCAAATTGAGGCCGCACGCCGTGCGATGACCCGCCACATCAAACGGGGCGGTCGTATCTGGATTCGTATTTTCCCGGACAAGCCAATTTCCAAAAAACCGGCTGAAGTGCGCATGGGTAATGGTAAGGGAAATCCAGAGTTTTACGTTGCCGAGATTCAACCAGGCAAGATGTTGTACGAAATGGACGGCGTGAATGAAACATTGGCGCGCGAAGCATTCCGTTTGGCATCTGCAAAGTTGCCGATTGCGACCACATTCGTAATTAGACAGGTAGGGGCATAACATGAAGGCGAGTGAATTGAGAGCCAAATCTGCGGCAGATTTGCAACAAGAAACGCTGTCGCTGACCAAGGCGCAATTTGGCCTGCGTATGCAAGTTGCGACGCAGCAAATGACCAATACCAGCGAGTTGCGCAAAGTGCGCCGTGATATCGCCCGCGTAAAGACAGTATTGAAAGAGAAGGGTGCCCAGTGATGAGCGATTCCAAAGTAATAAGCGATTCCAAGCTGAAACGTACCCTGACCGGTACTGTGGTAAGCGACAAGATGGACAAGACTGTAACGGTTTTGGTAGAACGCAAAGTGAAGCACCCTCTGTTGGGTAAAATCATTCGCGTCTCCAAAAAATATCACGCGCACGATGAGGCCAATGAGTTTCATACCGGCGATGCGGTCATGATTGAAGAGTGCCGCCCGCTTGCCAAAACCAAGAGCTGGCGTGTTGCAAAGTTGCTTGTAAGGGCTGCCGCAAACTAATTACAGTTTTTGCTTGCGCCTTTCCAAAATTCGAATATAATAAGCGGCTTCGTTTCATCGCCGTTAGCGGCGACCTAACCCAAACGGGTTCCAAAACTGGCCGCCGCGAGCGGAAAAAGTTGGAGATTAAATAATGATACAAATGCAGTCTGTTTTAGATGTAGCTGACAACACTGGTGCGCGCTCTGTAATGTGCATCAAGGTGCTGGGCGGTTCCAAACGCCGTTACGCTTCTGTTGGTGATGTCATCAAGGTTAGCATCAGAGATGCAGCTCCCCGTGGTCGCGTAAAAAAAGGTGAGGTGTATAACGCCGTAGTGGTGCGCACTGCCAAGGGTGTGCGTCGCCCGGATGGCTCGCTGATTAAATTTGATGGTAACGCTGCGGTTTTGCTTAACGCCAAACTGGAGCCTATCGGCACGCGCATCTTTGGGCCGGTAACACGCGAGTTGCGTACCGAAAAGTTCATGAAGATCGTTTCGCTGGCACCTGAAGTGCTGTAAGCGGAAACAGATCGAGTCGAGGAAAATCATGCGCAAGATCAAGAAAAACGATGACGTTATCGTAATCGCAGGTAAAGACAAAGGTAACCGCGGCAATGTGCTGCAGGTTCTTGGTGATCACCTGTTGGTTGGCGGCATCAATAGAGTCAAGAAGCACCAGAAGCCTAACCCGACAAAGGGGTTGACTGGCGGGATCGTGGAGAAGGAAACGCCGATTCATATTTCGAATGTGGCGATCTACAACACGGCCGCCAAGAAGGGTGATCGAGTCGGTATTAAAACGCTGGAAGATGGACGCAAGGTTCGTGTGTTCAAGTCCAGTGGCGAAATGATTGACGCTTAAGGGGTATAGAGCATGGCTCGTTTGTATGAGTTTTACAAAGATAAGGTCGCAAATGACCTGATGAAGCAGTTTGGCTACAAATCCATCATGGAAGTGCCGCGTATCGAGAAAATCACCCTGAATATGGGGGTTGGCGAGGCGGTTGCAGACAAGAAGGTGATGGAGTTTGCGGTTGGTGATATGCAAAAGATTGCCGGCCAAAAACCGGTAGTCACATTGTCCAAGAAGTCCATTGCCGGCTTCAAGATTCGTGAAGGTTATCCAGTTGGTTGTAAGGTGACGCTGCGCAAGCTGCGCATGTATGAATTCCTGGATCGCCTGATTTCGGTTGCGATTCCGCGTATTCGCGATTTCCGTGGTATTTCCGGAAAATCTTTTGATGGTCGCGGTAACTACAACATGGGCGTTAAAGAGCAGATTATTTTTCCGGAAATCGAGTACGAAAAAATTGATGCGTTGCGTGGCATGAATATTACCATCACCACCTCCGCGAAGACTGATGAAGAAGCCAAGGCTCTGCTGTTGGCATTCAAACTCCCATTAAAGAAATGAGGGAATACTAATGGCTAAGATGGCAGTAATTAACCGCGAGCAAAAACGTCGTGACACCGTAAAGAAGTTTGCGGCCAAACGTGCGGAATTGCAGGCGGCGATCTCCAACATGAAGCTCAGCGATGAAGAGCGTGCTGCTGCGCGTCTGAAGCTGCAAGCCTTGCCGCGCGATTCAAGCCCGGTACGCTTGCGCAACCGATGTGCATTGACGGGTCGCCCGCGCGGTACTTTCAGGAAGTTTGGTTTGGGGCGTATCAAAGTGCGTGAATTCGCGATGCGCGGTGAAATTCCCGGTATCGTTAAGGCCAGCTGGTAGGAGAAATATATGAGTATGAGTGATCCGATCTCCGACATGTTGACGCGTATTCGTAATGCGCAGATGGCGGAAAAAACCAAAGTAGCAATGCCTTCTTCAAAGTTGAAGGTGGCGATTGCAGAAGTCTTGAAAGACGAAGGTTATGTGGATGGCTTTAATGTCGTCAAGGGTGATGGTGGCAAAGCCACGCTGGAAATCGGCCTAAAATATTACAGCGGACGCCCGGTGATCGAAAAGATCCAGCGTATCAGCCGTCCGGGACTGCGTATATACAAGGGTTCCGAAGATATTCCCAAGGTGATGAATGGTCTGGGTATCGCCATTGTGTCTACATCTAAAGGTTTGATGACCGACCGCAAAGCGCGCGCCAATGGTATTGGTGGTGAAGTGCTGTGCGTAGTCGCGTAGTGAGGTAATCATGTCTAGAGTTGCCAAGAATCCTGTCGTTCTGCCTGCCGGTGTTGAAGTCGTGCAAGTCGCAGGTGAAATTTCGATAAAGGGGCCGATGGGCACCCTTAAGCAAGCCTTGTCGGGTGATGTGAGCGTGGAGCGCGAGGGCGACAGCCTGTTGTGCAAGGCGCAGAACGACTCCACACAGGCCAATGCGATGTCCGGTACGATCCGCGCTTTGCTGGCTAACATGGTGCAGGGTGTGAGCAAAGGTTTTGAGCGCAAGCTGAGCCTGGTAGGCGTGGGTTATCGTGCGCAGGCTGCGGGCGATACGCTGAACCTGACATTGGGTTTTTCTCATCCCGTTGCCTACAAGATGCCTGCCGGTATCAAGGTCGAAACGCCGACGCAAACTGAAATCCTGTTAAAGGGCGCCGACAAGCAGCGTGTCGGACAAGTTGCTGCTGAAATTCGCGCCTTCCGCGAACCTGAGCCATACAAGGGCAAGGGTGTGCGCTACAGCGATGAAGTGGTGATTCTGAAAGAAACCAAAAAGAAATAATTGAGGCGGATATGTTGATCAAAAAAGAAGCACGTCAGCGCAGAGCACGCAAAACCCGTGCCCGCATTGCTGAGAAAAAGACAGTACGTCTTGCTATTCACCGTACCAATTTGCACATCTATGCCCAGGTGATTTCTGCTTGTGGCAGCAAAGTGTTGGCAAGTGCGTCCAGTAACGAAGCGGAAGTTCGCAAGGATTTGGCGAACGGCGGGAACAAGGCCGCTGCGGCTGTGGTGGGCAAGCGCATCGCCGAGAAGGCGAAGAGCGCGGGCATTACCCAGGTGGCGTTTGACCGTTCTGGTAACCGGTATCATGGCCGTGTCAAGGCGTTGGCTGAAGCCGCGCGCGAACATGGTCTGCAGTTCTAATTGGAGTTGAGCGATGGCTAAGCCGCAAGGAAAAATGCATCAGCAAGAAGAGCGCGATGACGGTCTGATCGAAAAAATGATCTCCGTAAACCGTGTCACCAAGGTGGTCAAGGGTGGCCGCATCATGGGGTTCGCAGCACTGACCGTGGTCGGTGATGGCGATGGCCGCGTAGCGATGGGCAAAGGTAAATCCAAGGAAGTTCCGGTTGCTGTGCAAAAGGCGATGGATGAAGCGCGCCGCAATCTGGTCAAGATAAGCCTGAGAAATGGCACGTTGCACCATACCGTGATCGGTAAACATGGCGCAGCCAAGGTGTTGATGCAGCCGGCATCCGAAGGTACCGGCATTATCGCCGGTGGCGCGATGCGCGCAGTGTTCGAGGCGGTCGGTGTGCGCGATGTGTTGGCCAAGTGTATCGGCTCCAGCAATCCGTACAACGTGGTGCGCGCCACACTGAACGGCTTGAAAGCATTGAATTCTCCATCGGAAATTGCTGCCAAGCGCGGTAAGAATGTTGACGAGATTCTGGGGTAAGCCATGACGCAAGCAAAAAACAAGACTTTAAAAGTGACGCAGATCAAAAGCCTGATCGGCACCAAGCAATCGCATCGCGACACGATTCGCGGCTTGGGTCTGCGTCGTATCAATCATACCGTGCAACTGGAAGACACTCCTTGTGTGCGCGGCATGATCAACAAAGTGTTTTATATGGTTAAGTGCGAGGCATAACAAATGCAACTCAATAATATTCAGCCTGCGCAAGGTGCCAAGCATTCCAAGCGCCGCGTTGGTCGCGGCATCGGTTCTGGTTTGGGCAAGACCTGTGGTCGCGGTCACAAGGGGCAGAAATCCCGCGCTGGCGGTTTTCATAAGGTCGGTTTTGAGGGCGGTCAAATGCCGCTGCAACGCCGCTTGCCGAAGCGCGGTTTTGTCTCGCTGACACGCGATGACACGGCACAAGTTCGATTGTCAGATCTGCAAAAACTGCCGGTAGACAGCATTGACCTGCTGGCACTCAAGCAGGCTGGCGTTATTCATGCTGGTGCATTGACTGCAAAAGTCATTCTGTGCGGTGAAATTTCCCGTGCAGTGAAGTTGCAGGGGCTGCTGGTAACCAAAGGTGCACGCACAGCGATTGAAGCTGCTGGCGGCAGCATCGCCGAGTAAGGCTGGTACGTGAGCGCAGTGGCTAAGGGTGCAGGCAAGAGCAAGTATGGTGATTTAGGTCAGCGTCTTTGGTTTCTGCTGGGCGCGCTGGTGGTATTTCGCATTGGTGCGCACATCCCGGTGCCGGGTATTGATCCGACGGTGCTGGCTGATTTGTTCAAGTCGCAGAAAGACGGCATCCTGGGCATGTTCAACATGTTCTCGGGTGGCGCGCTGGAACGTTTCACGATTTTCGCGCTGGGGATCATGCCGTACATCTCCGCGTCGATCATCATGCAGTTGGCTGCGATAGCGGTTCCGCATATCGAGCAGTTGAAGAAAGAAGGCGAAGCAGGACGCCGCAAGATAACGCAGTACACCCGCTACGGCACATTGGCTTTGGCGTTGTTCCAGGCGTTTGGCATCTCGGTGGCGTTGCAATCGCAGCCGGGCTTGGTGCCGAATCCGGGCACAATGTTCCAGTTAACCTCGGTAGTTACCCTGGTGACCGGCACGATGTTCCTGATGTGGCTGGGCGAGCAGATTACTGAACGCGGTCTTGGAAATGGTATTTCGCTGATTATTTTTGCCGGTATCGCGGCGGGTTTGCCCAGCGCGATTGGCAGCACGCTTGAGTTGGCGCGCACCGGTGCATTCTCCATCCCGCTGGTGTTGTTGCTGTTCTTCGGGGCGATAGCGGTCACGGCTTTGGTGGTGTATGTCGAACGTGGCCAGCGCAAGATTTTGGTGAACTACGCCAAACGGCAAGTGGGTAACAAAGTTTATGGTGGGCAAAGTTCCCATCTGCCGCTGAAGCTGAATATGGCCGGCGTAATCCCGCCTATTTTTGCCTCCAGCATCATCCTGTTTCCGGCGACGATTGCGGGCTGGTTCGGTAGCGGAGAGGGCATGGGCTGGCTGAAAGATATCAGCGGAATGTTGTCTCCCGGGCAGCCAATTTATGTGCTGACGTATGCGGTAGCGATTATATTTTTCTGTTTCTTCTACACGGCGCTGGTGTTCAGCCCGAAAGAAACGGCGGACAATTTGAAAAAGAGTGGCGCTTTTTTGCCCGGTATTCGCCCCGGCGAACAAACTGCGCGCTACGTTGAAAAGATCATGCTGCGTCTGACCATGATTGGCGCGGTGTATATCACTCTGGTTTGTTTGCTGCCGGAATTTCTGGTGGTAAAGTGGAACGTGCCGTTTTACTTTGGTGGCACATCGCTGTTGATCCTGGTGGTGGTAACGATGGACTTCATGGCGCAAGTACAGTCTTATCTGATGACTCATCAGTATGAAAACCTGCTGAAGAAAGCCAATTTCAAGGGTGGGTCTGCGCGCTAATGGCTAAAGAAGATGTGATTCAGATGCAGGGCGAGATAGAGGAATCGTTGCCGAACGCGACATTCCGAATCAAGCTGGAAAATGGTCATGTGGTGTTGGGTCATATCTCGGGGAAAATGCGTATGCACTACATTCGCATCCTGCCAGGAGACAAGGTGACCGTGGAATTGACACCATATGATTTGAGTAAGGCGCGCATTGTGTTCCGCGCCAAATAGTTGAGCGAGTAAGGAGAAGAAAAATGAGAGTGCAAGCATCAGTAAAAAAGATATGCCGTAACTGCAAGATCGTCATTCGCAAGCGTGTGGTGCGCGTTATTTGCGCAGAACCGCGGCACAAGCAACGCCAAGGCTAATTGAATCAAATCGGCTCTTAGTGATATAATTTTCGTCTTTTCAAAGATAGGGTAGCTGCATGGCACGTATTGCAGGGGTCAATATCCCCAACCATCAACACGCTGTGATTGCCTTGACTGCAATCTACGGTATCGGGCGCGCCCGTTCGCAAGATGTTTGCGTAGCGGCTGGCGTGAATTCCAGCACCAAGATGAAAGATTTGACTGACGCAGAGGTTGAAAAGCTGCGCGAGCAAGTCGCCAAGTTCACGGTGGAAGGTGATCTGCGTCGTGAAACGACGATGAACATCAAGCGCCTGATGGACTTGGGTTGCTATCGCGGCCTGCGCCATCGCCGTGGTTTGCCATGCCGTGGCCAGCGCACTCGCACCAACGCACGTACCCGTAAGGGCCCGCGCAAGGCGATTGCCGGCGCCAAGAAGTAAGTTTGCTATAACGCATTAGAGGATTAGATTATGGCCAAGCCAAGCACGAAGGTGCGCAAGAAAGTCAAAAAGAACGTAGCCGAAGGTATTGCGCACGTTCACGCTTCCTTTAACAACACTATCGTCACCATTACCGACCGCCAAGGCAATACCTTGGCATGGTCGACCAGCGGTGCGCAGGGTTTTAAGGGTTCGCGCAAGAGCACGCCGTTTGCAGCGCAGGTGGCGGCCGAAACAGTGGGCAAGGCTGCAGTTGAATGCGGCGTTAAAAATCTTGAAGTGCGCATCAAGGGACCAGGCCCAGGCCGCGAGTCCGCAGTGCGCGCATTGAATGCGGCTGGTTTTAAGATTACCAGCATTTCCGACATTACACCGGTGCCGCACAACGGCTGCCGTCCGCCTAAAAAGCGCCGTATCTAATTTTTTGGGAGTCGATCTTGGCTAGAAATCTTGATGCAAAATGCCGTCAGTGCCGCCGCGAAGGCGAGAAGCTGTTCCTGAAGGGCGAAAAATGTTTTACCGATAAATGTGGTGTTGAGCGCAGGGCTTATCCGCCCGGCCAGCACGGACAGAAAAAGAATACCCGTCTGTCCGAGTACGGCGGCCAGTTGCGTGAAAAGCAGAAAGTTCGCCGCATTTACGGCGTGCTGGAAAAGCAATTCCGCCTGACTTACAAGCAAGCGGAAAGCCAACGCGGCATCACCGGCGAAAGCTTGTTGCAGATTCTGGAATCGCGTTTGGATAATGTTTCCTATCGTATGGGTTTCGGCGCGTCGCGTGCCGAAGCGCGTCAGGTGGTTCGCCATAATGGCGTTCTGGTAAATGGCAAGCGCGTCAATATTCCTTCCTATCAAGTACGCCCCGGCGACGTGGTTGAAGTGGCCGAAAAATCCAGGACGCATCTGCGCATCAAGGCTGCACTGGCTGCGGCCGAACAGCGCGGTTTTCCGGAATGGATTGAAATGGACACCAAAGCGCTTAAGGGAACATATAAAGCCAAGCCACAACGTGCCGAACTGCCTGCAACCATCAACGAGCATCTCGTGGTTGAGTTGTATTCCAAGTAATCCACGTGGAGTAGCGTATGCCTAAGAATGAATTTTTAAAGCCCCGCATCATTGATGTGCAAAAGATTTCCGCCACCCAGGCCAAGGTGGTGATGGAGCCTTTTGAGCGTGGCTACGGCCACACATTGGGTAATGCATTGCGCCGTATCCTGTTGTCATCCATGCCTGGCGCCGCGCCGACCGAAGTGAAGATGGCCGGCGTGTTGCACGAGTATGCAACCATTGACGGCGTGCAGGAAGATGTCGTAGATATCCTGCTGAACCTGAAGGGCGTGGTACTGCGTCTGCATAATACTCATGAAGTCGTGCTGACCCTCAAGAAAGAAGGCCATGGCGTAGTGACTGCTGCCGATATCAGCGGCAACGCCGATGTCGAAGTGGTCAATCCGGATCACGTGATTGCGCATCTGACTGCCGGCGGCAAGCTGGATATGCAGATCAAGGTTGAGCAGGGACATGGCTATGTTTCGGCAAATGCCCGCCAGGTATCGAGCGAAACGCGTGCCGTCGGGCATATCGCGCTGGACGCATCGTTCAGCCCGGTCAGCCGCGTCAGCTACGCAGTTGAAAGCGCGCGTGTCGAGCAGCGCACCGACCTTGACAAGCTGGTGATGAATATCGAAACCAATGGTGCCATTGACCCTGAGCAGGCGATCCGCAATGCGGCGCGTATCCTGGTCGATCAATTCTCCGTGTTCGCCGCTTTGGAAGGTACCGAGCCGGTCGTCGAGAAGGTGCAAGCGCCCAAGGTTGACCCGATCCTGTTGCGTCCGGTGGATGATCTGGAACTGACCCCGCGTTCTTCCAACTGCCTCAAGGCACAAAGCATCCACTATATCGGCGACCTGATTCAATACACCGAAAACGACCTGTTGCGTACCCCGAATCTGGGCCGCAAGTCGCTGAACGAGATCAAGCAGGTTCTCGCCGAGCACAACTTGTCGCTGGGCATGAAGCTGGAAAACTGGCCTGTAGCCGCCGCTTAAAGCAGCGAAACAAAATAGAAGTCCAAGAAAATCTGAAGTAAGAGAGGCAAATCATGCGTCACCGTTTAGGCTTAAGAAAACTCAACCGCACCAGCAGCCACCGTCTGGCGATGTTCCGCAACATGACCGTGTCGCTGTTGCGTCACGAACTCATCAAGACCACGCTGCCCAAGGCCAAGGAACTGCGCCGCGTCGCAGAACCCATCCTGACGCTGGGCAAGACCCCGAGTCTGGCGAACCGCCGTCTGGCATTTGCCCGTCTGCGCGATCGTGAAATGGTTACCAAGCTGTTCGATGAACTCGGCCCGCGCTACGCGGCACGCAACGGCGGCTACCTGCGCATTCTCAAGTTCGGTTTCCGCCAGGGCGACAATGCCCCGATGGCGCTGATCGAACTGATGGATCGCCCGGCAGAAGCCACAGCTGTTGATGTCGAGTAATTAGCGCATCCGCTCATGCTGGGCACGTCGAAAGATGTTTCAGCATTAAACGAAAAGCCGGACTTGTCCGGCTTTTTGTATTTTCAACACGATTAACAGGAGAGACTCATGGCAAACTGGTTCGCAGACAACTCCCTATCCATAGGCCACACGCCGCTGGTGCGCCTCAACCGCATCACCGATGGCGCGCCCGCCACCATCCTCGCCAAGATCGAGGGGCGCAATCCCGCCTACTCCGTCAAATGCCGCATCGGCGCGGCGATGGTCGCGGATGCCGAAAAGCGCGGCCTGCTTGGCCCGGGCAAGAAACTCGTCGAGCCGACCAGCGGCAACACCGGCATCGCGCTGGCCTTTGTCGCCGCCGCGCGCGGCATCCCGCTAACCCTGACCATGCCGGAAACCATGAGCATCGAACGGCGCAAGCTGCTGGTTGCGTTCGGCGCCACCTTGGTGCTGACCGAAGGGGCCAAAGGCATGAACGGCGCGATCGCCAAGGCCGAAGAAATCGCCGCCTCCGACCCGGAGCACTACGTTCTGCTGCAACAGTTCAAGAATCCGGCCAACCCTGCCATCCACGAACAAACCACCGGCCCGGAAATCTGGGACGACACCGACGGCAAGGTCGATATTTTCGTCTCCGGGGTCGGCACCGGCGGCACGATTACCGGCGTATCGCGCTACATCAAGAATACCAGAGGCAAAGCCATCACCTCGGTTGCGGTCGAGCCAACCGCCAGCCCTGTCCTCACCCAGCAGCGCGCCGGCGAGCCGCTGAAACCCGGCCCGCACAAAATCCAGGGCCTCGGCGCAGGCTTCGTGCCGGACACCCTCGACATGTCGCTGGTGGACGAGATCGAGCAAGTGACCAACGAAGACGCGGTGCTGTATGCCCGCCGTCTGGCGCATGAAGAAGGCATCCTGTCCGGCATCTCCAGCGGTGCAGCGGTCGCTGCCGCAGTGCGCCAGGCCAACCGCCCCGAGAATGCGGGCAAGACCATCGTCGTCATCCTGCCCGACTCCGGCGAACGCTATCTCAGCTCGATCCTGTTCGAGGGGATGTTTGACGAGAAGGGAATGGCTGCATAATTCTGTAGGGGCGCGATTCATCGCGCCCTTCTTCTGGTGCATGAATAGCGCAGTTTGTAGGGCGCAATAACCAAAGCGCATTGCGCCGTATGCATTTATCGATCATTCGGCGCAATGCGCTTCGCTTATTGACGCCCTACATGGTTATTGCTGTTTCGAAAGAGTAATGAAATTACTCGCTGACCTTGCCCCGCAACGCCTTCAGTTGGCCGCGTTGCGTTTTACCTTCGATGCGCCTTTTAACCGAACTTCTGGTCGGCTTGGTTGCGGTGCGCTTCTTGGGTGTGATGCCTGCGCTTCTGATCAAAGCCTGAAGCCGCGCAAGCGCATCCTCCCGGTTCTTCTCCTGGCTGCGATAGCGCTGCGCCTTGATGACGATGATCCCGTCGCCGGAGATGCGCCGGTCGGTTAGCTGCCGGAGTTTTTCCTTGTAGTCATCCGGCAGTGACGACGCATTGATGTCAAAGCGCAGATGAATCGCGGTCGAGACCTTGTTGACGTTCTGGCCGCCCGCACCCTGCGCCCGGATCGCATGCAATTCGATCTCGGCATCGGGGATGGCAATGAGCCTGGATATTCTCAACATCGGTTGCGCTATGCCTTTATTGGGTTTGTAGGGCGCAATAACCAATGGGCATTGCGCCGTATGTGCTGATGTTCATCCGGCGCAATGCGCTTTGCTTATTGACGCCCTACGATTTATGCGATGACGGGCTCTATCGCTTTTTCATCGCCTGCTTCAAATATTTCCCCGTCACGCTGTTCTTGTCTTTGGCGATGTCTTTCGGCGCGCCTTCCGCGATGATGCGGCCGCCGCCGTCGCCGCCTTCCGGGCCGAGGTCGATCACCCAGTCGGCGGTCTTGATCACGTCGAGGTTGTGCTCGATCACCACCACGGTGTTGCCCTGGTCGCGCAGCTTGTGGATCACCTTGAGCAGCAGCGCGATGTCGTGGAAATGCAGGCCGGTGGTCGGCTCGTCGAGGATGTACAGGGTGCGCCCGGTGTCGCGCTTGGATAATTCGAGCGACAGTTTGACGCGCTGCGCCTCGCCGCCGGACAGCGTGGTGGCGGATTGCCCGAGCGTGATATAGCCGAGGCCGACGTCGAGCAGGGTTTGCAGCTTGCGCGCGATGACCGGCACGGGCTTGAAGAATTCATACGCCTGCTCGACGGTCATCTGCAAAATCTGGTGGATGTTTTTGCCCTTGTACTGGATCTCCAGCGTCTCGCGGTTGTAGCGCTGGCTGTGGCACACGTCGCACGGCACATACACGTCCGGCAGGAAGTGCATCTCCACCTTGATCATGCCGTCGCCCTGGCAGGATTCGCAGCGCCCGCCCTTGACGTTGAACGAAAAGCGCCCCGGCCCGTAGCCGCGTTCGCGCGCCGACGGCACCCCGGCGAACAGCTCGCGGATCGGCGTGAACAGGCCGGTATAGGTCGCGGGGTTGGAGCGCGGCGTGCGCCCGATTGGGCTTTGATCGACGTTGATCGCCTTGTCGAAAAATTCCAGCCCGCTGATTTCGGCATGAGGCGCGGGTTCGGTGTTGCTGCCATACAGATGCTGCGCGACGGCGGGATACAGCGTGTCGTTGATCAGCGTGGATTTGCCGGAACCCGACACGCCGGTGACGCACACCAGCAGGCCGACCGGCAGATTTAGCGTGATGTCCTTCAGGTTGTTGCCGGAAGCGCCGACGATGTGCAGCATGCGTTCCGGGTCGGGCTTGAGAGATTTTTCCGGCATCGGGATGCTGCGGCGGCCGGTCAGATAATCGCCGGTGAGCGACTGCTCGCTCTGGCAGATTTCTTCCGGCGTACCCTGCGCGACGACCAGCCCGCCGTGCTCGCCCGCACCTGGCCCCATGTCCACCACGTAGTCGGCATGGCGGATCGCCTCCTCGTCGTGCTCGACCACGATCACGCTGTTGCCCATGTCGCGCAGCTTCTTCAGCGTTTGCAGCAGGCGGTTGTTGTCGCGCTGGTGCAGGCCGATGGACGGCTCGTCGAGCACGTACATCACGCCGGTCAGGCCGGAGCCGATCTGCGACGCGAGGCGGATGCGCTGCGCCTCGCCGCCGGACAGCGTCTCGGCGGAGCGCTCCAGCGACAGGTAATCCAGCCCGACGTTGTTCAGGAAGGTCAGGCGGCTGGCGATTTCCAGCACGATCTTTTCCGCGATCGCCCGCTTGTGGCCTTGCAGCTTCAAGCCCTGGAAGAAAGTCAGCGCATGCTTCAGCGGCAGCGCGCTGATCTCGTACAGGTTCATTTCCGCGACGCGCACATGGCGCGCTTCCAGGCGCAGGCGCGTACCCTTGCATTCCGGGCAGGGGCAACTGTTCAGGTATTTCGCCAGCTCCTCGCGCACGGCGGGCGAGTCGGTCTCCTTGTAGCGGCGTTCCAGATTATTGACGATGCCCTCGAAGGCATGTTCGCGCAGCATCGGCTTGCCGCGCTCGTTGATGTACTGGAACGCGATCTCGGTCCTGCCGCTGCCGTACAGGATCACCTGCTGAATCTTCTCCGGCAGGCTCTCGAACGACTGCTCGATGTCGAAGCCGTAATGCTTCGCCAGGCCGGCGAGCAACTGGTGATAGAACTGGTTGCGCCGATCCCAGCCCTTGATCGCGCCGGAGCTTAACGACATCTGCGGGAAGGCGACGATGCGTTTCGGGTCGAAGAAGCTGATGTTGCCGAGGCCGTCGCACTTCGGGCATGCGCCCATCGGATTGTTGAACGAGAACAGGCGCGGTTCCAGTTCCGGCAGCGAGTAGCTGCAAATCGGGCAGGCGAATTTCGCCGAGAACAGATGCTCTTTGTCCGTATCCATTTCCACCGCCAGCGCGCGGCCTTCGGCGTGGCGCAGTGCGGTCTCGAACGATTCGGCCAAACGCTGCTTGGCTTCCGCACTGACCTTCAGCCGATCCACCACGATCTCTATCGTGTGTTTCCTGTTCTTCTCCAGCTTCGGCAAGGCGTCGATCTCGTAAACTTTGCCGTTGATGCGCAGCCGTGTAAAACCCTGCGCGCGCAGCTCGTCGAACAAATCCAGTTGCTCGCCCTTGCGCTCCACCACCAAAGGAGAAAGAATCATCACCTTCGTGCCTTCCGGCAGCTCCAGCACATGATCCACCATCTGGCCTACCGACTGTGCCGCCAGCACCAGGTCGTGCTGCGGGCAATACGGGTCGCCCGCGCGCGCGAACAGCAGCCGCAGGTAATCGTGTATCTCGGTGACCGTGCCGACCGTCGAGCGCGGGTTGTGCGACGTGGCCTTCTGCTCGATCGCGATCGCGGGCGACAGGCCCTCGATCAGATCCACGTCGGGCTTTTCCATCAGCTGCAAAAACTGCCGCGCGTACGCCGACAGCGATTCGACATAACGGCGCTGCCCCTCGGCATACAAGGTGTCGAAAGCGAGTGAGGACTTGCCCGAACCGGACAGCCCGGTGATCACCACCAGCTTATGCCGCGGCAGATCGAGGCTGATGTTCTTCAGGTTATGCGTGCGTGCGCCGCGAATCTTGATTTGTTCCATGCCAGGCTGCGAATGAGTAAAACGACCGGACAATATACGCGAATTCTGATGCTTTCCCAACCTGCGAAAGCACTAAGGAATTGGCTAACAGAAGGCATATTGACGTGCGTAGTCGATGCGCGTAGATTATGCGCATTACCAATGTTAAGGAAAAGCTGTGAGCAACCTTGTTTTCAACCCGACCGCCCCCAAAAAATCGGCTAACCTCAGCATTAACGCCGACCTCTTGCAGCAGGCGAAACAACTCAATATCAATCTTTCGCAAACGCTTGAGCAACATCTTGCCGAAATCGTCCGGCAAGCGCAGCGCGGCCAATGGCTGGCAGAGAACAAAAGCGCGCTGGATGAATATAACCGCCGCGTCGAATCGCGCGGCACGTTCAGCGACGGCCTGCGGCGGTTTTGATGGCACAGTTTGATGTTTACCTCAATCCGAATCTGGACACCTGCAAGGTCATTCCTTACCTGCTGGATGTTCAAGCCGATCTGCTGGATACGTTATCAACTCGTGTAGTGGTACCGCTCATTCTGGTGGACAAAATGGGGCTGGCAGCCAAATACCTCAATCCGCAGTTTAAGATCAAGGGGGAGGTTGTCGCGATGTCCACCGCAGAACTAGCGGGTATTTCCAACCGTTCACTGGGCGAAAAAGTAGCGTCGCTAAAAAACAAACGCAATGAAATCATTGCTGCCCTGGATTTGCTGTTTACCGGAATTTGACGCTAGCCTCACAGCTATTGTTTGCGTCGTGGGAAAATGATGCTGACCCTTTGGGTACCCTGATTACGTTGGCAACGCGGGCGGGAAAGAAAGTCGAACTCAAGCTGACGGCGTGAAACTGTGGTCTGTCCCCGATTGTTCGCAAAACCATGAGGAGCAATAAATGAAACGTGACTGGGACTTGCTGAGAAAACAATTAACCGACATTGAAGAGGAACGCGATCCGCTAGCAGATTTTCCTGACGAACCTAGGTATGAAACCCAAACATGGGAAGAGTACGAGCAACAACTAAAGGAATACAAGGCCATCGAAAATAGGCTTGGTGGCCATCTCGAGTTGCTTATTGAAAATGGGTATATAGATCTCAGGGTCAGCATCGAATATATCTGACGGAAACCTGGCATTGCTGAGAGTGAAGCCAAAGGTACCAGAGTCGAATTCTTTACTTCGAAACAGCTAAAGCCTCGCATTTAAATTTTCCAAGCCGCCAGTTGCCCCCGCACTATTCAAATCAAGCGTGCGCTGTGCGCACGTTTTCAGGTTGAGTTGTCGTGCGCACAGCGCACACTACCAAGCCGATAGGGCGAATAAGCTCGTAGGATGGGTGGAGCGCAGCGATACCCATCAATTTGTTACCGTGGAACGATGGGTATCGCTGCGCTCCACCCATCCTACAAACTGAGCACCACCTATTCTGCTGCTCTTGCGCATATCTGTCGGCAAGCGCGGCGACCTGCTAAAATGCGCGACTTTTTGCACCTTTCCAAAATCACCCATGCCTGCGACAAATACCATGACTGCGGTTGAACGCCGCGCCAGCTTTGGCTTGGCGAGCATTTATGGCCTGCGCATGCTCGGGCTGTTCATCATCCTGCCGATCTTTGCGGTGTATTCGGAGCAGCTGCCCGGCGGCGAGAGTCATCTGCTGATGGGCATCGCGCTCGGCGCCTACGGGTTGACCCAGGCGATCCTGCAGCTCCCGGCCGGCTGGCTGTCCGACCGTTACGGGCGCAAGCCGGTCATTTACGGCGGCTTGCTGGTGTTTGCGCTGGGCAGTTTTATCGCCGCGTCGGCGGACAACATCTATTGGGTGATTGCCGGCCGTGCCATTCAGGGCGCGGGTGCGATCAATGCCGCGGTGATGGCGCTTACCGCCGACCTCACGCGCGAAGAAGTGCGCACCAGGGCGATGGCGATGATCGGCATGACCATCGGCGTCACGTTCTCGCTGTCGCTGATTTTGTCCCCGGTGCTCAACGGCCTGCTCGGCGTGCCCGGCATCTTTGCGCTGACCGGCGTGCTGGCCGTGCTGGCCTTGCTGGTGGTGCGTTTCATGATTCCCGATCCGGCGATTACGCGCTTCCACAGCGACACCGAGGCGAACCGGAAACGTTTCGGCGAAGTGCTGCGCAACAAGGAATTGCTGCGCCTCGATTTCGGTATTTTCTCGGTGCATGCGATTCTGATGTCGGTGTTCATGCAGGTGCCGTTCCTGCTGCAGGCCGATGATCTGGATGTGTCGCAGCACTGGAAGGTTTATCTGCCGGTGATGCTGGCGGCTTTTGTGCTGATGCTGCCGCTTATCATCATCTCGGAAAAGAAGGGCAAGGTGAAGCAGGTGTTCGTGCTGGCGATCGCGTTGTCGGTGCTCGCGCAATTCATGCTGCTGTTTGCGCAACATAGCCTGTGGGGCGTGACCGCCGGGCTGCTGGTATTTTTTACCGCGTTCAACGTGCTGGAAGCCAAGCTGCCCGCGCTGATCAGCGTGATCGCGCCGCTGTCCGCCAGGGGCACGGCGATGGGCGTATACAGCAGCGTGCAGTTCCTCGGCGCGTTTTTCGGCGCGACAGTGGGCGGCGCGCTGATGCAGTTTGTCGGCGGCGATGCGGTGTTTGTGTTCGGCATCGTGCTGCTGCTGGTGTGGTTGGCGGTGGCCTCCGGCATGCAGCCTCCGGCGCCGGTGCGTACCCGGCTGTATCATTTGCCGGAAATGGATGACGCCGCTGCGGTAGAATTGCGCCAGCGTCTCGCGCAACTTCCCGGGGTGCGCGAAGTGATGGTGGTCGCAGCGGAAAATATGGCCTGCCTCAAGGTGGACAGGCACGGGTTTGACGAGGCGGCGGTGGAACAACTCATAGCGAAAGGAGCATGACATGTCGGTGAACAAAGTGATTCTGATAGGCCGCCTGGGCAAAGACCCGGAAACGCGCTATATGACCAATGGCGAGGCGGTGACCAACGCCACGCTGGCGACTTCCGAAAACTGGAAGGACAAGAGCGGCGAGAAACAGGAAAAAACCGAGTGGCATAATCTGGTGTTCTACCGCCGCCTCGCCGAGATCGCCGGCGAGTACCTGAAGAAAGGCTCGCAGATTTACGTCGAGGGCAAACTGCAAACCCGCAAGTGGCAGACCAAGGAAGGCCAGGATCGCTACACCACCGAGATCGTGGTCAACGAAATGACCATGCTCGGCGGGAAGTCATCCGGCGGCGGCAGTTTCGAAGTGGTGGAAAACGAGCGCAGCGAAGGTTCGAGCTCGCGGCCAAGCAAGCCCGCTTCCTCATCCGGCAGTGCTCCAGCCAAGGCCGCACCGGCGGCCAAGAGTAGCTTCGATAATTTCGACGACGATATTCCGTTCTAAAATATATTGATGTGGTTTTGATGTAATGACGGCCGCATTTGCGGCCGTTTTACGTTGCTGAACGAGCCGGTCAAACCCGTTCCAGTACCGCCGCAAAGAATCCGTCCGTGTTGTGCAGGTGCGGGCGCAACTCCAGATAGTCGCCCGTATCCAGCGCGATCTTTTGCTGTTGCAGCACCTCGCTGGCCGGGCGCAGCACGAAGTCGGGATGCGCGGTGAGGAAGGCTTGCACGATAAGCTGGTTCTCTTCCGGCAGGATGCTGCAAGTCGCGTACACCAAACGGCCGCCTTTCTTCAGCAGGCGGCTGGCGGAGGCGAGGATGGCGGCCTGCTTGCGCGTAACTTCCTCGATGCTGCCGGGCGATTGGCGGAACTTCAGATCCGGGCTGCGGCGCAGCGTGCCCAGGCCGCTGCACGGCGCATCCACCAACACGCGGTCGATCTTGCCGGACAGGCGTTTCACCTTGAGGTCGTTCTCGTGCGCGATGAGCATCGGCTGGATGTTGCTGGCGCCGGAGCGTTTCAGGCGCGGCTTGAGATTGGCGAGGCGTTTTTCGGATGTATCCATCGCGTATAAACGGCCCTGCGAATTCATCAGCGCGGACAGCATCAGAGTCTTGCCGCCCGCCCCGGCGCAGAAATCCACCACCATGTCGTTGCGCTTCGGCGCGAGCAGGAAGCCGAGCAACTGGCTGCCCTCGTCCTGCACTTCTATCTTGCCTTCGGTGAACAGCGCGTCTTTATTCAGCGGGATTTTTTCCTTGAGGCGGATGCCGACGGGCGAGTAGGGCGTGGCGGCGGCTTCGATATTCTTATCGTGCAGCAGTTGCAGCACATCGTCGCGCTTGGCGAGCAGGGTGTTGACGCGAATGTCCAGCGGCGCGCCTTGTTGCATGGACAGGCCGATGGCGAGAATGTCCTCATCGGAATAGGAGGCATGCATTTTTTCCACCAGCCATTCCGGCAGTTCGGCCTGCACCGGCAACGGCTGGTCGCCGGTCTTCACGCCCTTCACCGTGGCGAGCCATTCCTTCTCGTCGTGCTTCAATACCGGTTCGATCTCGCGCAGGTTGTAGCCGCCGAACCTGACCAGCCAGGCGAGCGCCATGCGGCGCGGGGTAGCATTGCCGGCGCAGGTGATTTCCAGCAGCAGGCGATGGCGCAATACGCCGAACACGGTCTCGGCGACCAGTTCACGTTCATTCGAGCCGATGCGCTCGTCCTTGAAAAAATAGCGCAGCGTGGTGTCGGCCGGGTGCGCCAGCGGCAGGATGGCGCGCAGTGCCTGGATGGCGAGTTCCAGACGGTATTCGGTAATCAGCATGGATAGTTGGGCTTCTCAAATTCAGGCGCGCAGTTTAACAGGGTTGCCGATGTAACGCTTCGGGCGCAGGCATCTTCGGGCGGATGAATGAAGGACGGCGGCAGTGCAACTAGGCCGAAATATATAGATATTTCGGCATATAGGCTTTTTCAGACCGAGGTGGTATGTTTTGAGCGGGTTGTTTTTCAGCCGATAAATTTTCGCCAGAGATGGCGATGGTTTTGGGCAGGATATACCGTAGGAGGCCATGATGAGTCTGATATGGACAAAGAAGTTTGACCTTGCCCCCGAAAAACGTATTTCTTAACTTATGGTAGATTTCAAGTTAAGGAGACGTAAAAATGACGGCAGAAAAAAGCAAGAGAGCGGCATACACACTGGAGTACAAGCTGGAGGCGGTGCGATTGGTTCAGGGCGGCCAGGCATGTTTGATGACAGCCAAAGTGCTGGGTATTCCGAAGCAGACATTGGAGAATTGGGTCAGGCAGGCGGCAAAAGGGAAGCTGGCCGGTGCAGGTGCCAAGCCGGTGAGCGCAGAGCAAATGGAGCTGGCGCGCTTGAGAGCAGAACTTGCGCGGGTCAAGATGGAGCGCGACATCCTAAAAAAAGCGACGGCGTACTTTGCGCGGGAGTCAGCGTGAAGTACGCCTGGATTGAGCGGCATAAAAATCGTTGGCCGATCACCCTGCAATGCGAAGTGCTGAACGTCAGCGCGAGCGGATACTTTGAGTATCAGCGTCGCAAAGGTTCTGGACACCCCGCGACGCCTGGCAAGCGCATCAATGATGAAGCCCTGCTGGTTCACATCAAGGCAGCGCATGCCGCCAGCAAAGGCGAATACGGCTGGCCGCGAATCTGGCAAGAACTCCGTGCCAGTGGTGTGCGTGTCTGGAAAGAACGGGTTCGGCGGCTCATGAAGGAACACGGCATCAAGGCACGAGGAAAGCGTAAATTTGTTGTTACCACCGACAGCAAGCATAACCTGCCGATCGCGCCGAACTTGCTCAATCGCAACTTCCAGCCTGATACGCCCGACTGTGTATGGACTAGCGACATCACCTATATCCAGACCGATGAAGGCTGGTTGTATCTGGCTATCGTCCTTGATCTGTACAGCCGTCAGGTAGTCGGCTGGAGCATGCAAGCCCACATGCAGACCCGCTTGGTGACGGATGCGCTCAGGATGGCATGGTTCAGGAGACGACCGGAGCCCGGGCTGATCTTCCACTCGGATCGGGGTAGTCAGTATTGCAGCCACACATTCCAGCAAACGCTGGTTGAATACGGCATGCAAAGCTCAATGAGCCGCAAAGGGAACTGCTGGGACAACGCGCCAACGGAAAGCTTGTGGGGGTCATTGAAGGTGGGACGGTTGTACGGCATGCGGTTTGAAACACGGCGCCAGGCGATGGACGAGGTGATTGACTGGCTGACGTACTACAACCACAGAAGGCTGCACTCGACACTGGGCTATATCAGTCCGATGCAGTTCGAGAAAAACTGGTTGGCGGCACAGTTGAAGGATGCCGCATAATGAGCGTGTTAAGAGATACGGATTACAGGGGCAAGGTCAGTTGAGCATCGGGAATGCGATTATCGATGCCGAACATAGAAATTTGATAAGCATGGTCAATGATGTAAGTCATGAGATCAAGATCAGGGATGGTTCGGCCCTGTCGCAAGCGTTTAAGCTGCTCGAGAATTGGCTATGTGTTCATTTTGTCAACGAGGAAAAGATTGCGCAGGCGATCAATTTCCATTTTGCTCAACACAAACTGGCGCAACAACATTCGCTGAAGGAACTTCGGTACATGAAAAATGAGCTGGTGGACAAGGATGGTGTGTGGTCAGACAGTGCCGTGAATCATTTCACCCGTTCCTTGAAGAATTGGATGATTGATGAGCACATCATCAAACTGGATATGCTGATGAAGCCAGCGCTGCAAAATTATGATTACAACTTCTGGCCCAATTGTAAGGATGGCGAAGCTGGCCATACTGCGGGGGGGGGCTGAAATCCACACTTCAAGCTCCGGAGGGTGTGGATGCGGCTGTGGATGTGATAGTTAGCCATTCGTTGGCCGCGCGTATTCTTGAGACAGGCATCGTCGCCGACGATTTCGCCGCTACGATCAACAGACCATCATCCATTAATGGGGTAATATTCCAAGCGGTTGCACTGGCAGCCAATTTTGGGCGGATATATCACAGGATGGCATGATGGAAAAATGGACGGATGAGCTGAGTGTCGGGAATGCATCAATCGATGCCGATCACAAAAAATTGATAATAATGGTCAATGGCTTGGAGACTATGATCAAGGCGAGGGATAATTTCGCCTTGCCGCAAGCACTTGAACAGCTCGAGCACCATTTATATATGCATTTTCTCAACGAGGAAAAAATTGCGCAGGCGGTCAATTTTCCTTTTGGCAAAAACAAGCTGGAGCACCAATATGTGCTGAAGGAGTTTCAGCACATGAAAGGTGAGTTGATCGCCAAGAATGGCATATGGTCTGATGGTGCGGCAGAGCATTATTCTCATTTCCTGAGTGATTGGATAACCGATCACGTCGTTAAGGAGGATATGCTGATGAAGCCGGTGCTGCAAACCTATCCGTATGACTTCAAACCCGACTGAGCGGTAGCTTTGATACGGTGAGGGGCAGCCCTATAGCCCAGGAAGAGAGTCGGGCAGGCAATTCGCGCAGCGGATACTCGCAAAGGCCGCAAGCCTCCGGTCTATGCGATCCGCCTCACGCTGGTTCGGGGATGATCTCGCGCAGTACCTGAAAAATTTCGCGGTAATTCTTAGGAGGCTTCCCGGCCTCCATTTCCTTTTGCGCGTTGCGGATCAGCGTGCGCAAGCGTTGCGCGTCGGCTTGCGGATGAGCGGCGAGCAACTCGGTCAACGCGCTGTCGTTTTCCATCAGGCGGTCGCGCCAGCGTTCCAGTTGGTGCATATACGCGATGTGATGTTGTGATTTCCCCTTCCATGCGTCCAGCTTGGCGAGGATGGGAGCGGTATCCACTTCGCGCATCAGCTTGCCGATGTATTGCATCTGGCGGCGCTGCGCGCCGAACTTGTTGATGTTCTTCATCTCGCGGATCGCATCGCGCAAGTTCTCGGGGATGTCGAGTTGCGCGATCTGGTCCTTGCCCAGCTCGGTTAATTCCTTGCCGAGGTCGCGCAACTCGTGCATCTGCTTTTTGATCTTGGTCTTGCTCGGAGGCAGCTCCTCCTCATCTTCCGCGACCTTGGGTTGATTGCGCAGGCCGCGCCCCCGGGTAGATGAGCTGTTTGGGGTGCGCGCGTGGGGACGGATGACTTCTACGCCGCCATCATCGTGTTCCTCGGCATCGCATACCTCGGCAACGTCGTGCTCATCTTCATCCTCGTCATCTCCCAGATGAATATAGAGCGGCTCGTTTTCGCCGTGGGCTTTTGGGGTTTTATTGTGCGTGGTCATAACAGTTAATGTGGCTGGCCTTAATGTGGAAGGCCGATGCTGCTATGATACCGCTTTTCGCCAATAACCCGCTTTGCTTATGAATTCCCCGGTATCTTCTAACCCGCGTTTCTCCCATTCCGCCGATGCGTTACGCAACATCGCCCAGGACATGCTGGACTATGCCAAACAGCGCGGCGCATCAGCCGCCGCCGCCGAAGTTTCGACAGGTTTTGGCCAGGCCGTCACGGTGCGCCAAGGCGAGGTGGAAACCATCGAATATAACCGCGATAAAGGCTTGGGCATCACTGTCTATATCGGCCAGAAGCGCGGCAATGCCAGCTCTTCGGATTTTTCGCCGCAGGCGGTGCGCGACACGGTGGATGCGGCGTTGTCGATCGCCAGCTACACCGCAATAGACGACTGTTCTGGCTTGCCGGAGGCGGACATGCTGGCGCGCGATTGCCCCGATCTGGACTTGTACCACCCGTGGGATTTGCCGGTGGATGATGCGATCGAGTTGGCCAAACGGTGCGAGCAGGCCGCGCTGGATACCGATAAACGCATCAGCAACTCGGAAGGCGCGACGGTGAATGTGCACGAGGCGCAGTTCGTGCATGCCAACAGCCTCGGCTTTATCGGCGGCTACCCCACTTCGCGCCACAGTCTTAGCTGCGCGGTGATCGCCGGCAAGGACGACGCGATGGAGCGCGACTACTGGTACAGCGTGGCGCGCGATGCCAAGGATTTGCTGGATGTGCAACAGCTCGGGCGGATTGCGGCGGAACGCACCGTGCGCCGCCTGAACGCGCGCCAGATCGACACCATGCAGGTGCCGGTGCTGTTCGAGGCGCCGATCGCATCGAGCCTGCTGGGCAGTTTCGTCGGCGCGGTGAGCGGCGGCAGTCTGTACCGCAAATCATCGTTCCTGCTCGATCAGCTGGGCAAACCGGTTTTTGCGCCGCATATCAACATCGAAGACATCCCGGACATCCGCAAAGGGCTGGCCTCCAGCCCGTTCGATGACGAGGGCGTGCGGGTGCAACGCCGCGCGATTGTCGAGAACGGCGTGCTGAGCGGCTATTTCCTCGGCAGTTATTCGGCGCGCAAGCTGGGCATGCGTTCTACCGGCAATTCGGGCGGCAACCACAACCTGATCCTGAAAGCGTCGGGGGATCAATCCGGCGAGCTCGATTTTGCCGGGCTGCTGAAAACCATGTCGCGCGGACTGCTGGTCACTGAATTGCTGGGTAGCGGCGTCAATGCGGTGACCGGCGATTACTCGCGCGGCGCGGCAGGATTTTGGGTGGAGCACGGCGAGATCCAGTATCCGGTGCAGGAAATCACCATCGCCGGAAACCTGAAAGACATGTACCGCAACATCGTTGCGGTCGGCAACGACATTCTGGTGCAAGGCTCGCGGCAGTGCGGGTCGATTCTGGTGGAAGGCATGACCGTGGCGGGGCGATAGGGTGCAACGCCCCTGATTTATTGCCGCGCACAAGAGAGGGCGCTATACCCGAAATAAAACCGGCGCGTAGCGTGCGCTGTGCGCACGACAACACACCCCAAAACCGTGCGCACAGCGCACGCTACCGATAGCATGACCAACACTTTCAAATGCCCCGGATCAGCCTTGCCCCTGTAGCGTATCCCTGCAACATGGTAAAATCCGCCGCTTTCCCGCTTTCATTATTTATTAGGAATATTCGCCATGTTCTCCAGCAAAAATACCATTGCCCAGACCGATCCGGAATTGTGGGTAGCGATCCAGAACGAAAACCGCCGCCAGGAAGATCACATCGAGTTGATCGCCTCGGAAAATTACGCCAGCCCGGCGGTGATGGAAGCACAGGGCAGCAAGCTGACCAATAAATACGCCGAGGGTTATCCCGGCAAGCGTTATTACGGCGGCTGCGAGTATGTGGACGTGGCCGAGCAACTGGCCATCGACCGCGTGAAGGCGCTGTTCGGCGCGGAATATGCCAACGTGCAGCCGAATTCCGGTTCGCAGGCAAACCAGGCGGTGTACATGTCGGTGCTGAAACCCGGCGACACTATCCTCGGCCTGTCGCTGGCGCATGGCGGGCATTTGACGCACGGCGCGTCGGTCAATGCCAGCGGCAAGCTGTATAACGCCATCCAGTACGGCTTGGATAAAAACGAAGAAATCGATTACGACCAGGTGCAGGCATTGGCGACGGCGCATAAGCCGAAGATGATCGTCGCGGGCGCGTCGGCCTATTCGCTGGTGATCGACTGGAAACGCTTCCGTGAAATTGCCGACAGCGTCGGCGCGTACCTGTTCGTGGACATGGCGCATTACGCCGGCTTGATCGCGGCGGGCGTGTACCCCAGCCCGGTCGGCATCGCGGATTTTGTTACCAGCACCACCCACAAGACCCTGCGCGGCCCGCGCGGCGGCATTATTCTCGCCAAGGCGGAATATGAAAAAGTGCTGAACTCGGCGATTTTCCCCGGTATTCAGGGCGGCCCGCTGATGCACGTGATCGCCGCCAAGGCGGTGGCGTTCAAGGAAGCGGCCAGCAAGGAATTCAAGGAATACCAGAAGCAGGTGGTGGACAATGCGCGCGTGATGACCAAGGTGCTGCAGGAACGCGGCCTGCGCATCGTGTCCGGGCGCACCGACAGCCATTTGTTCCTGGTGGATTTGCAGGCCAAAAACATTACCGGCAAGGATGCCGAAACCGCGCTGGGGCGTGCGCATATCACGGTGAACAAGAATTCCATCCCCAATGACCCGCAAAAACCGTTCGTGACCAGCGGCATCCGCATCGGCAGCCCGGCGATGACCACGCGCGGTTTCAAGGAACTGGAGGCGGAGAAATTGGCGCACCTGATTGCCGATGTGCTGGACGCACCGGAAGACGACGCGGTGATCGCGCGCGTGGTAGGCGAAGTGAAGCTGCTGTGCGACAAGTTTCCGGTGTATGGAAACTAAAGCTGGAAAGTGGAAAGTGGGGCGGCACTTCGTGCCTCAGTGGGGAGTGGAGAAACCACTTCCCACTTTCTACTTCCCACTTCCTACTCACCAATGAAGTGCCCATTCTGTAAAGGCGACAACACCCAGGTGGTGGATACCCGCGAAAGCGAGGAGGGCGACAGCATCCGCCGCCGCCGCCGTTGCCAGTCGTGCGACAAGCGCTTCACCACTTACGAGACCGTGGAACTGCGCATGCCGCAGGTGGTCAAGCAGAACGGGATGCGCAGCGAATTCGACGCGGCAAAGCTGCGCACCAGTTTCAGCCGCGCGCTGCACAAACGTCCGGTACCAACCGAACTGGTGGATGCGGCGATCGATCACGTGACCCAAAAAGTTTTCGCATTGGGCGAACGCGAAGTCGGTTCGCGCCAGATCGGCGAGATGGTGATGAAGGAATTGCTGAAGCTCGACAAGGTCGCCTACATCCGCTTCGCCTCGGTGTACAAGAGTTTTCAGGATGTCGGCGATTTCGCCGAAGCGGTTGAGGCGGTGAGCAAGTCGCCGACGCGCAGGGGCGCGGGGCGCAGCGCGAAGCGAACGGCCTAGCTAGTATGTTCTCCGCGCAAGACAGCGTTTGGATGGCGCAGGCATTGCGGCTGGCGGAGCGCGGTTTGTACGGCACCAGCCCGAATCCTCGGGTCGGCTGCGTACTGGTGCGGGATGGCGATGTCGTCGGTACGGGCTGGCATCGGCGCGCCGGCGAGCCGCATGCCGAGGTGCATGCGTTGCGCGAAGCGGGCGAAGCGGCGCGCGGTGCGACGGCTTATGTCACGCTGGAGCCGTGCAGCCATCATGGCCGCACGCCGCCCTGCGCCGAGGCATTGGTCGAGGCGGGTGTGGCGCGCGTGGTGGTTGCGGTGCAAGACCCCAATCCTCAGGTGGCCGGGGAAGGCATCGCGCGGTTGCGCGCAGCCGGCATCGCGGTCGAAAGCGGACTGATGGAAACGGCAGCGCGCGAATTGAATATCGGGTTTTTCGCGCGCATGACGCGCGGCATGCCTTGGGTAAGAAGCAAGATCGCGATGAGCCTGGATGGGCGTACCGCGCTGGGCAACGGCAAGAGCCAGTGGATCACCGGCGATGCGGCAAGGCAGGACGTGCAGCGCTGGCGCGCACGCTCCTGCGCAGTGCTGACCGGGATCAATACGGTGCTGGCGGATGATGCGCGGTTGAATGTGCGCGAGATCGAAATGCCTCGCCAACCGCTGCGAGTGGTGCTGGACAGCCAGTTGCGCATTCCGCTTGAAGCGCGCGTGTTGATCGGGGGCGGCGTGTTGATTTACACCGCCATGCACGATGCCGAAAAAAGCGCGGCGCTGGAACAGGCGGGCGCGTCGGTTTGCGTGCTGCCGGACGGCAAGGGACAGGTCGATTTGCCGGCCATGTTGCGCGACCTCGCGCAACGGGGATGCAACGAGGTGCTGGTGGAAGCAGGCAGCATTCTGAACGGCGCATTGCTGCGCACCGGGTTGGTGGATGAATTGCTGCTGTACGTTGCGCCGCAATTGCTGGGTGAAGCGGCGCGCGGCATGGCGCAATTGGGCGAGTTGACCAGTCTGGATCAGCGCGTGAATCTCAAGTGGCAGGATATGCGCCAAGTCGGAAATGATTTACGCATTACTGTGAGAATGGAAAGATGCCTCTAGAAAGTTGTTTTGCGGGATGAAGCGCAAGGAGCCGCGCAGCGAATGACGAGGCATATCAGGTTGGATAGACGAGGAATGAGCGACAACGGAGTTGCGGTGAAGGCTCATATCGGCGCAGCCGATGTGAAACTGCGAAGCAGTGGCCGGAACCAACACGCGACACCGCGATTCGCCCGCAAAACAACTTTATAGAGGTATCTATGTTCAGTGGAATCATTGCCGATGTTGGCATCATCACCCGCGCGGAAGACCGAGACGGCGGCTTGCGCCTGAGTGTCGCGACCGAAGTGCTGGGTATGGATGACGTGCAGATCGGCGATAGCATCGCGGTAAACGGCGTGTGCCTCACCGTGGTAAAAATAGACGGACACACCTTCACCGTGGACGTGTCGCGCGAGACGCTGAACTGCACCGTCGGCCTTGAGCGGCAGGGCGGCCATGTCAACCTGGAAAAGGCCTTGCGCCTGTCGGACCGGCTGGGCGGGCATCTGGTGAGCGGGCATGTGGACGGCGTGGGCGAGGTCGTCGCGTTTAACGACATCGGTGAAAGCTGGCGGCTGGTGGTGCGCGCGCCGCAGGCGCTGGCGAAATACATCGCGACCAAGGGCTCCATCACCATCAACGGCGTGAGCCTTACCGTGAACCATGTCGCGGGCTCGGAGTTCGATATGAACCTGATCCCGCATACGCTGGACGTGACCACGCTGAACGAATTGAAGACGGGCACGAAAGTGAATCTGGAGATAGACCTGATCGCGCGCTATGTCGAGCGCATGATGCAGGGCGAGAAAGAAGAATCGAAATGACTGACATAGCACCGATACAAGACATCATCGCGGAGATACGCGCCGGACGCATGGTCGTGCTGGTGGACGAGGAAGACCGCGAAAACGAAGGCGATCTGGTGTTCGCCGCCGAATTCGTTACGGCGGAGAAGGTCAACTTCATGGCCAAGCATGGCCGCGGCCTGATTTGCCTGACGCTGACCGGAGCACATTGCAAACAGCTCGATTTGCCGCTGATGGTGCGCGAAAACGGTTCGCCGCTCGGCACCAATTTCACCCTGTCCATCGAGGCGGCATCGGGCGTGACCACCGGCATTTCGGCGGCCGACCGTGCGCGCACCATCCAGGCGGCGGCCAACCCGAATGCGCGGCCATCCGACATCGTGCAGCCCGGCCATATCTTCCCGCTGATGGCGCAGAACGGCGGGGTGCTGGTGCGCGCCGGACACACCGAGGCGGGCTGCGACCTGGCGCAACTGGCCGGGCTGATGCCGGCAGCGGTGATCTGTGAAATCCTCAAGGATGACGGCGAGATGGCGCGGCTGCCTGACCTGATCGAATTTGCCAAGCAGCACCAGCTCAAGATCGGCACGATCGCCAGCCTGATCGAATACCGCAGCCATAACGAAAAACTGGTCGAGCGCGTGGCGCAACGCAGCGTGCAGACGGCTTACGGCCAGTTCGATTTGATTACCTATGTGGACAAGACCACGCAACGTGCCCAGCTGGCTCTGCTGAAGGGCGAGATTCGCCCCGATGTTGAAACCCTGGTGCGCGTGCATGAACCGCTGTCGGTGATGGATTTTCTGGAGCAAACCGACTATTCGCATTCCACCAGCGTGCATGATGCGCTGAAGAAAATCAGCCAGTCCCCATGCGGCGTGCTGGTGTTGATGCATCATGGAGAAACTTCGCAGGATTTGCTGACGCGCGCCGCCGCAACAATGGAGACGCATCCGGTATTGCGCTGGGACCCGCGCAGTTACGGCATCGGCGCACAAATCTTGCGCGATCTCGGCGTGGGCAAGATGCGCCTGCTGGCCACGCCGCGCAAGCTGCCCAGCATGACCGGCTTTGGCCTGGAAGTAGTGGGGTACGCGAATCACGAATAGCAAAATTACAGCCGTGGGGTGGGCTTTGCCCACCATGTCGGGCGAGCTTTGCATAGCCATTCGGCCAAGTCACCAAAATACGGTGACATAAGCCGCTGGTTAAGCCCGACCTACATTTTGTTTTGACTTGGGAGGATTTAAGGCATGAAAGAAATCGAAAGAAACCTCAACGGCAGCGGCTTGCGCATCGGCATCGTGCAAAGCCGTTTCAATCCCGAAGTATGCGAGGGCCTGCTCGGCGCGTGCCGCGCGCAACTGGCGCAACAGGGTGTCGCAGAGGCCGATATTACGCTGGCCACGGTGCCGGGCGCGCTGGAGATTCCGCTGGCGCTGCTGTGCATGGCGGAAAGCGAAAAGTTTGACGCGCTGATCGCGCTGGGTGCGGTGATCCGCGGCGACACCTATCATTTCGAGGTGGTGTCGAACGAGTCGGCGCGCTGCGTGAACGAAGTCCAACTGGCGTGCGGCGTGCCGGTCGCCAATGCGATCCTCACCACCGATAACGACGAACAGGCGATCGCGCGCATGCACACCAAGGGCGGCGAAGCCGCGCTGGTAGCCATCGAGATGGCCAACCTGCTGCGGGACTTGGCATGAGCAATCCGGCCGCTGACCATGAAGTAAAAAAAGCGCCAAGCAAAAGCCCGCGCCATCGCGCGCGCGAACTGGCGTTGCAGGGCGTTTATCAATGGCGCGTCACCGCGGGCGAGGAAGCGCAAATCGAAAAGCAAATCCGGGACGAGAAGAACCTGGGCCGCTACGACAAGGAGCTGTTCTCCAAGCTGCTGCGCGGCGCGTTGAGCCAGCATGCCGACATTGAGGCGCTACTCGCGCCGCATCTCGACCGGCCGCTTGCCGAACTCAGCCCGGTGGAATTTTCCGTGCTGCTGCTGGGGGCGTTTGAATTATCGCAACACCTCGAGGTGCCCTACAAGGTCGTCATCAACGAAGCGGTTGAGCTGGCCAAGACCTTTGGCGGTACCGACGGCCACAAATATGTCAACGGCGTGCTGGACAAGCTGGCGCCGCAGGTCCGTGCACCGGAATTTGCGGCGCGCAACAGGGCTTAGTCGCTAGTCGTAGGATGGGTTGAGCGCAGCGATAACCAATGACTTGGCTGTCGTATTTTGACAGCCTAGTCAGATGGCTATGCAAAGCTACCCATCAATTTGTTAACGTAAAACGATGGGTATTGCTGCGCTCAACCCATCCTACAAACCATGTCCGAATTTGATCTGATCCGCCGCTATTTCACCCGCGCTACGCCTGGCGCGCTGCTCGGTGTGGGCGATGATGCCGCGCTGCTGCAAGTGAGCGCGGGCAATGTGCTGGCGGTGTCCAGCGACATGCTGGTATGCGGTACGCACTTTCTCCCCGATGCCGACCCGTTTTTGCTGGGCCACAAAACCCTCGCGGTGAACCTGTCCGACATGGCGGCGATGGGCGCCGCGCCGCGCTGGGCGGTGCTGGCCATCGCGTTGCCCGAGGCCGATGAAGCCTGGCTGGCGCAATTCAGCGCGGGCTTCTTCGCGCTGGCGCAGCAGCATGGCGTGGAGCTGGTCGGCGGCGACACCACGCGCGGGCCGCTCAATCTGTGCGTGACGATCTTCGGCGAAGTGCCTGCGCAACAGGCGCTGCGCCGCAGCGGCGCGCAGGTTGGCGATGAAATCTGGGTGTCGGGGCGGCTGGGCGATGCGGCGCTGGCGCTGGCGCATCTGCAGGGTCGCATCGCATTGCCAGCTGCCGAACTCGCCGCCTGCCTGCCGGCCCTGCATCAGCCGCAGCCGCGCGTGGCGTTGGGGCTGGCGTTGCGCGGCATCGCCAGCAGCGCAATCGATATTTCCGACGGCCTGCTCGCCGATCTCGGGCATATCCTGGATGCGTCCCAAGTGGGTGCGCAGCTTGATTTCGCGGCGCTGCCGGTTTCGCCAGTCTTGAATAACTATGTATCGCGGCCGCTGGCTAGACAATGCATCTTGTCCGGCGGCGACGACTACGAGTTGTGCTTTACCGTTTCTGCCGCGCGCCATGCTGAATTATCGGCGATTGCCGCGCGGCTCAACCTGCCGCTGACCCGTATCGGGAAAATTGTTGCGGGGCGCGGCTGTATCGTGCACGATGCGTCGGGTAATCCACTCAACGTCGAGGCTTGCGGTTATGACCACTTCCGGTGACTTGCTCGTCAAACCCAGCTTGCAGCTTGTGCTGAGCCATCCGGCGCATCTGTTGTCGTTCGGCTTCGGCAGCGGGCTGGCGCGCAAGGCGCCCGGCACGTTCGGCACGCTGGTCGCCTTCCCGATGTACTGGTATCTCGCGCCGCGCCTGTCGGACGCGATGTTTATGCTCATGCTGGCGGGCGCATTCGCCGTCGGCGTGTGGGCGTGCAACATCACCGGCAAAGCATTGGGCGTCGCCGATTACGGCGGCATCGTGTGGGACGAAATCGTCGCTTTCATGCTGGTGCTGTTTTTCACGCCGCCCGGCTGGGATTGGGCGCTGCTGGCCTTCGCGCTGTTCCGCCTTTTCGATATCGTCAAGCCGCAGCCGATCCGCTATTTCGATAGCAACTGGCACGGCGGGCTGGGCGTGATGTTCGATGATCTGCTCGCCGCCGGCTACACCCTGCTGTGCCTGGCCGTCATCAAGAGCGTGCTGCCATGATGAACGGTTTGCGCTGCCTGGCATGCACCCTGCTGTTTTTTATCGGCGGCATCGCGGAAGCGGCAGACTTCTCCGGCAAGGTGCTTGCCGTGCTGGATGGCGATACCTTGCTGGTGCTGCGCAACAACCGCCCGGCTAAAGTGCGGCTTGCTGAAATCGATGCGCCGGAAAAAATGCAGACCTTCGGCGAAACATCCAGACGTTCGCTCTCCGACATGGTGCTGGGCAAGCAGGTGAAGGTGTCCAGCCAAGCGGTGGACAAATACGGGCGCATGGTCGCGCATCTCGGCTTGAACGGTCTGGATGTGAATGCTGAACAAATCCGCCGTGGCATGGCATGGGAGTATTCACATTTCCACGGCAACAAAGCGTTGGTCGCCTTGCAGGAAGAAGCCAAACAGGTTCCGCGCGGCTTGTGGGCTCTGAGTGATCCAATGCCACCGTGGGAGTGGCGCAAATTGCACCCAAACATCATCGGCGATCAGCCCCATGCGGCTGATTTGCCAAACGCTGCTCCGGCAACTCCGCCCGGCATAGCCTGTGGCAGCAAGAAGTATTGTTCGAAGATGGCTTCGTGCGAAGAAGCCAGGCATTATCTGACGCAGTGCGGCATCAAGACGCTGGACGGAAATAGTGACGGCGTGCCGTGCGAGAAGCTGTGCTCTCCCAAGGAATCAAAAGCCGATTGAGCGGCACCCCTGCGCATCGCAGCGCAACGCCGAGCCCTGTTGATGCCAATCGCCTAACACCCAGCGTTCGCAAATGTGCCCATCGACCCTATGCTCATGGCGATCCGGACGATGGGTGTGGCCGTGGATCAGGCGCGGATAGCCATGTTCGCGCAGCAACGCGGCGACCGCATTGTCGTCCACATCCATGATCGCGCTGTCCTTGCTTTGCTTCTCCGCGATGCTGCGTTCGCGCAGTTGAGCGATATAGGCTTTGCGTTCCGCCAGCGGCTTGGCGAGGAACTGCCGCTGGAAGTCCGCATCATGCACCTGGGCGCGGTAGCGTTGATATTCGGCATCATGGGTGCACAGCATGTCGCCGTGGCTGAGTAGCGTCGGCGTGCCGTATAGATCGACCAGCGCCGGATCGTTCAGCAGCGTGGCGTGACAGGCGTTTGCCAGCGTCTCGCCCATCAACAGGTCGCGGTTGCCGTGCAGCAGATAAACCTGGGTGCCGTGCTGCGCGAGGCCGCGCAATGCGGCAATCACCTGAGCATAAAATTCATCCTCCAGATCGTCGTCGCCTGCCCAGTAATCGAACAGGTCGCCGAGGATGTAAAGCGCTTCGGCCCTTCGGCTGGGCTCTGGACAGGCTTGCGGCGTGAGCCCGGCGATGAAGCGCCGGAACGCCGCCATGCTGTGCGGCTGGTCGGCGCTGAGATGCAGGTCGGAGATGAATAAAGAATGGGGCATTGCAGGATCGAGGATTGAGGATCGAGGATCGGGTTAAAAGCGGTGCAGTAGTTTCACCTCAATCCTCGATCTACGATCCTCGCTCCTGATTTATTTCACCACTTCCGCTTTGGTGATGATGATGTCTTCTTCAGGTACGTCCTGATGTCCGGCGCGGAAGCCGGTCTTGGCTTTGCGTATCGCATCCACGACTTCAGTGCCTTCCACCACTTTGCCGAATACGCAGTAGCCGTAGTCCTGTGCATTGGGCGCAACATGGTTGAGGAACCGGTTGTTTTTCGTGTTGATGAAAAATTGTGCGGTGGCGGAATGCGGGTCGGAAGTGCGCGCCATGGCGACGGTGTAGGTGTCGTTGCCCAAGCCGTTCGCCGCCTCGTTCTGGATCGGCGCATTGACTTTCTTTTGCTTCATGCCGGGCTCAAAGCCGCCGCCCTGGATCATGAAGTCTGCAATCACGCGGTGAAAAATGGTGCCGTCATAGAAGCCGCTGTTCACATATTCCAGAAAATTCTTCACGGTATTCGGGGCTTTTTCGGCATCCAGTTGCAACGTGATGGTGCCGTGATTGGTGTGCAGTTTGACCATGGTTTTTTTGCCTTGAGTTAGAGAATGGGAGGGTTGCATTGCGCAGCACAGCAGTACTGCGAATAGGGCGGTGAACAGGCGCTTCATGTTACGCGGCCCCTTCGTAAACGATCTGCCAGCGGTCGTTGTGTTTGATCCAGTATTGGCGCTTTTTCATCCGGTTGGACAGGTTGCTGCTGGTGTAGTCCTGCTCGAAATTGACCACCACCATGTTGGGTTGTTCGGGATAGGTGAATACGCTGACATTCGAGAGATTGACCTTGATCCATGCTTTCGCGCTGTTCACCAGTTGCTTCTGTTTCGCCCATGCCGCGTAATTAACGCTGTCGCTGGAGAAATCGCGCGAGTAGTGCCTGAGGTAGGCGTCAGTATCGAGGCTGGCCCAATCCTTGCGCCATTGCTCGATCTCCTGCAGCAGTGCATCGCGCTCACCCTGGTCCTGTTCGTTGCTCCAGTCCATCTGGTTGGTGATGATGACCGGTGTGATGCCGACTTGCAGATAGGGGGCAATTTTGTTCAGGTCTTCATTCGCCAGCACCACGCAACCGTCGCTGGCGCGCGGCGGGCGGCTATAGGTGCCGCTGGGCGTGCCGTGCAGCCAGATGCCGCTGCCGGTGCGCTTGTTTTTGCGATCCCATTCGTTCGGGTAACTGAGCGGGTAGGCGCCGCTGCCATACAAATCGGCAAGCTTGCTCTTCGGTAAATCGGCTTTGACGAAATACACGCCGATGGGGGTGCGCTTGTCGCCTTCGGAAACCTTTTCGGTGCCGAGTTTGCCGATGGTGATGTAAAAATCGGTGACATAGCGCGGTTCGCCGTTCACGTTTTCATAGACGAACAGCGTGGCGCGGCTGGTATCCACCACCAGCGCATATTTCTGCTGCGCATCCAGTTTCCACAGGAAGCGCGGTATGAGCTTGATGTCCGATTGGGACAGGACGCGTTGCAGTCGCACCCGCGCTTCGTCGCGCAGATCCTCGATCTTGTCGCGCGGCGCATGTGCCGCGCTGCCGAAGTTGTCGATCGCGCCGGCGCGCGCCATCAGCACGTCGCCTTTGACCAGGTGCGCCAGCTTGAAATTGGGGTTGATGCGCAACAGGCTGTCCACCTCGTTGAGCGCGATGTCGAGGCGGCTGTTCTTGATGGCTTGCAGGCTTTTCGCCAGATGCGCTTCGCTGTTGTGCGAGGTTTCGATATTGCGCGAGTCCGGCGCGGCATGCGCCACGCCTGTCAGCAAGCCGCACAACAACGAAGAAAGCAGTGTCCGGGGTAGCATGGCTTATTTGGTGCGCTCTTCCTGGATCAGCCAGTTGCCGCCGGATTTCACCATCAGCAGGGTCTTGCTGCCCGAGCTTTTCAGGTGGCTGGCGCGGTAGGACTGGCGAAACTTCACGGCGGCATGAGTGCTGTCGCTGAAGCTCACGGTCGCGCCGCTGATGCCGACCTGGATGGATTTGGGTTTGCTGATGCGCTCATGGCGGGCCGCTTCCCAAGCCGCGCGGCTTTCGCCGTCCGGCACCTTGAAATCAGCGGCATAGAACGACAGGTATTTCTTCACGTCCTTGGCCGACCATGCGGCAGCCCAGGCATTGACGGTTTTTAATACTTCGCCGCTGTTGTTCGATGCGGGAGGGGTGGTCTTTTCGGCGGGGGCAGGCTTGGTTGCGGCAGGCGCAGCAGGCTCGGACTTGACGGGTTCGGGTTGGCTTGCCGCCACATTGGCAGGCGCTGGCACTTCGGCCTTGCTCAGGGCAGGCCCTTCGACTTTACTCAGGGCAGGGTTGTTGCGCGCCGGAGCCGCTTTGCCGCGTGTGCCGCCGGCAAACAAATCCTGAATCATAGCCAGCTTGGTTTGCGTTGCGGTGTTGCTGCGATCCAGTTGCAGCGCACGGTCATAAGCCTGGCTGGCCATCTTGGCATAGATGTCGCCGAGGTTTTCGTGCGCGGTGGCATAGCTGGGATGGGTGCGTATCGCCATTTCCAGCGCCAGCTTGGCCTTGTCGTACTGGCCTTGGCTTGCATACAGCACGGCGAGGTTGTTGTACGGTTCGGGCAGTTCCGGATAGTCTTCGGTCAAGGCCGAGAAGGTCTTGATCGCTTCGGCGGGCTTGCCCTGCTCGGTGAGGATCAGCCCCTTCAGGAAACGCGCTTGGGCATCTTTAGGCTTGCTGGCCAGAACCCCATTCACCTTGTCCAGTGCCTGGCTGTGCTGCCCTTGTTTAAACAGCTTGTGGGCATCCTGGGTGTCATCGGCATAAGCAGCGAGACTGGCGCTTAACAGCAATGCGCCGGCAAACAGCGCGGCATGATGGTGAAAACGAGTAAGGCGAGTTTCTCCAAAATGAGCAAAGCGAGTTTCGCTAAAACGGTTGAACATATTCATCGTGTTATTCAATTCCTTGGGTGCGCGGGTTTAATTAGCTGCGGATTCTACCAAATTACGCGCACATTTTCACTTCCGGGCGCGAGGATGCTTTGTGTTGGCAACGGGAAAGGATGAGGACATGCCGTTTAAGTGCATCATAAATCAGGGGGCCGGAAGACGAGTGATCGGAGAGCATGCTGCACTAACTGTCGGCCGCCGGGTGGTATAAGCGAATCCGGCCGCGTTGAAGCCTTCAAGGCATGAGGTGATTTCATCCGCCGTTGCGGCCAAATAAAAAACCAGCCGAAGCTGGTTTTTTATTTGGCTGCTTTTAGATTACTTGCCGGTGAACAGTTGCTTCAGCATCCACAAGGAAAACGCAACTGCTGCCACTGCGGTGCCGATTGATGCTATGTCAGCGATAATCGCCATTTTTTTCTCCTCCCGAGAGAACTGAGTTGAACACGATAACAAGTCCAAGCGAGGTGAATCGTAGCACAATCCATTGGGCAAACAAGCCCTTTTTTGATAAAATCCCCTAACGCTTCTGCGGCATGCGCGGAATTTGAGCGTAAATTCAGCCCGTTGTTTCCCCCATGCCGGATTCCCAGAGATTCGGCGGCGATTATCCAGTCAATATTCCCGTATGACCAAAAAACTCTATATCAAAACCTATGGCTGCCAGATGAACGAGTATGACTCGGGCAAGATGGCGGATGTGCTGCGCGCCTGCGCGGGCATGGAGCAGACCGATCGGCCGGAAGAGGCCGATGTCATCCTGTTCAATACCTGTTCGATCCGCGAGAAGGCCGAGGACAAGGTATTTTCCGACTTGGGGCGCGTGCGCCCGCTCAAGCTGGCCAAGCCGGATTTGCTGATCGGCGTGGGCGGATGTGTCGCCAGCCAGGAAGGTGAAGCCATCGTGAAGCGCGCGCCGTATGTGGATGTGGTGTTCGGCCCGCAGACTTTGCACCGTTTGCCGCAGTTGTTGCAGGCGTGCCGGGATACCGGTCGTCCGCAAGTGGATATCAGCTTTCCAGAAATCGAAAAATTCGATCATTTGCCCGCGCCTGTCCTGAACAGTGCCGAAGAGCCGCAAACGGCCTCCGGCATCGCTTTTGTTTCCATTATGGAAGGGTGCAGCAAATACTGTACCTATTGCGTGGTGCCCTATACGCGCGGCGAAGAAGTGTCGCGCCCGCTGGTCGATGTGCTGCGCGATGTGCAAGTGCTGGCCGAGCAAGGCGTAAAGGAGATCACCCTGCTCGGCCAGAACGTGAATGCCTACTGCGGCGCGACGGAGGGCGGCGAAACGGTGGATTTAGCCTTTCTGCTGCAGGCTATCGCCGCACTGGAGGGCGTGGAGCGCCTGCGCTACACCACTTCACATCCCAAGGAAATGACGCAACGCCTGATCGATGCGTACGCGACCACGCCCAAGCTGGTCAGCCATTTGCATCTGCCGGTGCAATCCGGTTCGGATCGCATCCTGGCGGCGATGAAGCGAGGCCATACCGTTCTGGAATATAAATCCATCATTCGCCGGGTGCGCGCGGTGCGCCCCGATATTTGCATTACTTCGGATTTTATCGTCGGCTTCCCCGGCGAGACCGAGCAGGATTTCGAGGCGACCATGAAGCTGATCGATGAGGTGGGCTTCGACAACAGCTTCAGCTACCTGTACAGCCCGCGCCCCGGCACACCGGCTGCGGAGCTGCGCGACGATACGCCGCACGAGGTGAAGGCCGCGCGCCTGAAGCGTTTGCAGGATCGCATCATGGAACAGGAGGCGGCTGTGGCGCAGGCGATGCTCGGCACGACGCAGCGGGTGTTGGTGGAAGGGATGTCGAAAAAAGATGCGCAGGAATTAGCCGGGCGCACCGACAATAATCGCGTGGTAAATTTCCCAAATTCGCCGGATATTGCCGGATCACCAGATATGGCCGGATTGCAGGACATGATCGGCCGCTTTGCCTATGTGAAAATTACGCAAGTGGTGCGCCATACCTTGCGTGGTGAGTTGGTGTCGGGTTTGTCATGAATAAAGCGATGAACACTCCTCATAAACTTTCGGCCCATAAACTTTCTTTGGCCGTGCAATACGCCTGTGACGCGCAAATTATGCCGACACGCGCGCAGTTGCGCCGCTGGGTCAAGTCCGCATTGCAACGCGATGCGCGCATGACGCTGCGCATCGTGGATGAGGCCGAGGGGCGCGAGCTGAACAAAAATTACCGTGGCAAGGATTACGCCACCAACGTGCTGACTTTTGTTTATGACGATGCCGATATGCTGCCCGGCGATGCCGGTTTTATTTGCGGGGATGCGGTCATTTGCGCGCCGGTGGTGGAACGGGAGGCCGCCGCGCAGCACAAGGAATTGCTTGCCCATTACGCCCATCTCGCCATCCATGCCGCCTTGCATTTGCAGGGTCATGACCACATCAATGACATTGATGCCGCCGAGATGGAAGCATTGGAAACCGCGCTGATGCTAAAATTGCACTATCCCGATCCTTATCAAACAACACAAATTGCAAATGGACGACCCTGAAAGTAGCAAACCCAGCCTGTTGGAACGCCTTTCCACGTTTCTGCTGCGCGAACCGGAAGACCGCGGGCAATTGATTCAACTGCTGCATTCCGCCTACGAGAATAACCTGCTGGACGCCGACGCGCTGTCCATGATGGAAGGCGTGCTGCAAGTCTCCGAGCGCCCGGTGCGCGAAATCATGATCCCGCGCGCGCAAATGGATGTCATCGACATCAGCGAGCCGCCGGAAAAATTCATCCCCTTTGTTATCGAGACCGCCCACTCGCGTTTCCCCGTGACCGATGGCAGCAAGGACAACGTCATCGGCATCCTGCTGGCGAAAGACCTGCTGCGCTATTACGCCGGAGAAGAGTTTGACGTGCGCGACATGTTGCGCCCGGCGGTTTTCGTGCCGGAAGCAAAACGCCTCAACGTGCTGTTGCGCGACTTCCGCAGCAACCGCAACCACATCGCGCTGGTGGCGGACGAGTACGGCGGCGTGTCCGGCATGGTGACGATCGAGGATGTGCTGGAGCAGATCGTCGGCGATATCGAGGACGAATACGATTTCAACGAGGACGAGGACAACATCATTCCCGACAGTAAAGGGAAGTGGCGCGTGAAGGCCGACACCGAGATCGGCGATTTCAACGAGGCGCTCGGCACGGAATTCAGCGACGAGGAATGCGACACCGTGGGCGGCCTGGTGCTCAAGGCCGCCGGGCAACTTCCCAAGCGCGGCGATCATGTGCATATCGGCGAGCTGGACTTTACCGTGCTGCGGGTGGATAGCCGCAGGTTGTATTCGTTGCTGGTGGAGCGGAAAAACCCTGCGACAGAAACGTTGAGCCAAGGTTAATTCACTTGGCGCATCCCCGCCAAACTAGCCCGTTATGTAAAGGGCTAGCGTTGCCCGTATTCAGAACTGCTCGTTCTCGCCCAGATACCGCCATTGCCCGACCGGCAAATTTCCCAGCTTCACCTTGCCGATGCGGATGCGTTTCAGCCCGCTCACCTTCAGCCCGACCAGTTCGCACATGCGGCGGATCTGGCGCTTCTTGCCTTCGCGCAAGACGAAGCGCAACTGGTCTTCGTTCTGCCAGGTCACCTTGGCGGGCTTGAGATATTCGCCATCCAGCTTCAGCCCCTGGTTGAGCATGGCCAGCCCGCTGTCCTCGAGCGTGCCCTGCACGCGCACCAGATATTCCTTGTCCACTTTGGAATCTTCGCCGATCAGCTGCTTGGCGATGCGGCCGTCTTGGGTGAGCACCAGCAGACCCTGCGAATCGATATCCAGACGGCCTGCCGGGGCGAGGCCGAGCAACTGGCTGCGGTGAAAGCGCAACGGAGACGGGTCTTCCACCCAGTGCGTAGAACCATCCAGCAGGGTGATGGCGGGTTTGTAATTGTGCTCGGCCTGGCCGGACACATAGCCGACCGGCTTGTTGAGCAGGATCGTCACGCGCTGCTGCTGGGTGTTCTGCGCGGCGGTGCGCAGGACGATCTTCTGGGTCGGATAGACTTTGCTGCCCAATTCGCTGACGATTTCGCCATCGACTTCCACCCAGCCTTTTTCGATATAGCCATCCGCTTCGCGGCGCGAACACAGGCCGAGTTCGGACATGCGTTTGGAGAGGCGGATCTTTTCCATGGTGTGCGGTATTCCTGAGTAACGAGGGCGCGATTTAATCACAAATGCCGTACCGGAAGGAATCGGTTATTCTTCGCGCGTTTCATGTCCCGGTTTGCCCGATGAACAAAACTCAAAAATCCCTGGCCGGCGCATTTGCGGCAGGCCTGCTGTGCGTCTTCGGTTTCGCGCCGTTCGGGGTGTTCGTCGTACCGGTGCTGGCGCTCGCCGTGCTGTTCGCGTTGTGGAGCCGCGCCGATAGCCGGTCTGCGGCGGCATGGCTTGGGTTGAGCTTCGGCCTGGGGCTGTTTGTCGCGGGCATCGGCTGGATCTACGTCGCGCTGCACGATTACGGCGGCATGCCGCTGCCGCTGGCGTTGCCCGCCACGCTGCTGTTCGCCGCATTCATCGCCCTGTTCCCGGCGCTGGCCGGCTATATGCAGGCGCGTTTCTCTGCAAACAATAAAATGCTGCGCATGGTGCTGGCGATGCCGGCCGCATGGGTGCTGATCGAGTGGCTGCGCGGCACGATCTTCACCGGCTTCCCTTGGCTGGCAATGGGCTATGCGCACAGCGACAGCCCGCTGGCGGGCTACGCGCCGCTGTTCGGCGTATACGGCGCGTCGCTGGTCGCGGCGGTGAGCGCAGGGCTGCTGGCCTGGATGTACGATGTAGGAGCGGGCCATGCCCGCGACAAAAAGTATCGCGGGCATGGCCCGCTCCTACAATTAATGCTCATTGGAATAATTTGGACCGGCGGCGCGGCATTGCGCAGCGTCGCCTGGACGCAGCCGCATGGCGAACCGATCAGCGTCGCACTGGTGCAGGGCAACATCGCGCAAGACCTCAAGTTCAACGAAGACGCGCTGCCCGGCACGCTGGAAACCTACCTCCGCCTGACCCTGCAAAACCCGGCGCGCCTCACCATCCTGCCGGAAACCGCGCTGCCACTGCTGCGCCACGAAGTGCCGCAACAACTGGTCGAACAACTGCGCGGCCACGCCAGGCAAAACGGCGGCGACATCCTGATCGGCGCCTTCGAGCGCAACAACGGCAGCTACTACAACGGCGTGTTCACGCTCGGCACGGCGGGCGAGCAGCATTATCGCAAGCAGCATCTGGTGCCGTTCGGCGAATTCATCCCGCTGCGCCCGCTGCTCGGCTGGCTCATCAACGGCGTGCTCGACATCCCGATGGGCGACCTGGCGCGCGGCGATGCGCGGCAGGCCCCGCTCGAGGTTGCCGGCCAGCGCGTCGCGGCGAACATCTGCTACGAGGACGTGTTCGGCGAGGAGATCATCCGCGCGCTGCCGCAGGCCACGCTGCTGGTCAATTTCACCAACGATGCCTGGTATGGACACTCCCATGCGGCGGCGCAGCACAACCAGATATCGCAACTGCGCGCGCTGGAAAGCGGCCGCATGATGCTGCGCGCCACCAACACCGGCGTGACCTCCATCATCGGCGCGGACGGCAGGGTGCTGCAACAACTGCCGCAACATCGGGAAGCCGTGCTGAACGGCATGGCGCAAGGCTATCAAGGCATCACGCCCTATGTGCGCTGGGGCAACGCGGCGGTGCTGCTGCTGATCGCGCTGATGCTGGCCTATGCTTGGGCGCGCCGCAACCACATCCCCTCGCCCCTTCGGGGAGAGGGCTAGGGAGAGGGGCAGTGAACTGGTTCTGCTACCTGCTGCGCTGCGCCGACGACACCCTGTACTGCGGCATCACCAACGATCTGGATAAACGCCTCGCGGCGCACAATGCCGGCACAGCGTCCAAGTACACGCGGGTGCGGGTGCCGGTGGAACTGGTGTATGCCGAGCCATGCGCCGGCCGGTCGGAAGCATCGAAGCGCGAGATGGAGATCAAGGCCCTGACGCGGATGAAAAAGTTGGAACTCATCAGGCTGACGGCAGCCGCCGAAAACCAGTAAAATGCGAGCCTTCGCAATCGCCTGAATAACAACCGATGCCTACTTTTGGTTCCGACATAACGCCCGTGAGCGGGCATGAGTCTTCACCGAAGCTCAGCCAAGGGCTGAGCTTTCAACAGATCATCCTGACGCTGCAGAATTACTGGGACAAGCAGGGTTGCGCGCTGTTGCAACCTTACGACATGGAGGTCGGCGCGGGCACGTCGCACACCGCGACCTTCCTGCGCTCGCTCGGCCCGGAGCCGTGGAAAGCCGCTTATGTGCAGCCGTCACGCCGCCCCAAGGACGGGCGCTACGGCGAGAATCCGAACCGCCTGCAGCATTACTACCAGTTTCAGGTGGTGCTGAAGCCTTCGCCGGCCAACATCCTCGACCTGTATCTCGGCTCGCTGGAGGCGCTCGGTTTCGATCTCAAACAAAACGACATCCGCTTCGTCGAGGACGATTGGGAAAACCCGACGCTCGGCGCGTGGGGGCTGGGCTGGGAGGTGTGGCTGAACGGCATGGAAGTCACGCAGTTCACCTATTTCCAGCAGGTCGGCGGCATCGACTGCAAGCCGATCACCGGCGAGATCACTTACGGGCTGGAGCGGCTGGCGATGTATCTGCAAGGGGTGGAGAACGTGTATGACCTGACCTGGACGGAAGGCGTGACTTACCGCGACGTATACCACCAGAACGAGATCGAGCAATCGACTTACAACTTCGAGCACAGCGATGTGGAATTCCTGCTCGGCGCGTTCGGTAGCCATGAGAAGCAGGCCAAGCACCTGATAGAACAGCAGTTGGCATTGCCCGCCTACGAGCAGGTGCTGAAAGCCGCGCACAGCTTTAACCTGCTCGACGCACGCGGCGCGATTTCGGTGACCGAGCGCGCCGCCTATATCGGGCGCATCCGCAACCTCGCGCGTAGCGTCGCACAGAGCTATCTCGACAGCCGCGCGCGCCTCGGCTTCCCGATGGCGCCGAAGGCTTGGGCGGATGAAGTGCTGGCGCAGATCGAGAAGAGGGCAGCGTGATGACGACAAAGAATCTGCTGGTTGAATTGCTCGTCGAAGAACTGCCGCCCAAGGCGCTGAAGAAACTGGGCGACAGTTTCGCCGAGACGCTGACTGCAAGCCTCAAGGCACAAGGCTTGGCCTCCGCCGAAAGCGTGGTGGCTTCTTTTGCTTCGCCGCGCCGCCTTGCGGTGCGGGTGGGCGATGTGGCCGCCAAGGCCGACGATAAAGCGGTGTCGCAGAAGCTGATGCCGGCATCCGTCGGGCTGGACGCATCCGGCCAGGCGACGCCCGCGCTGTTGAAGAAACTCGCCGCGCTGGGGGTGGGGGCCGAAGTCGTGCCGCAGTTGCGCCGCGAAGGCGAGGGCAAGGCGGAGTCGCTGGTCTATGACAGCACGCAAGCCGGCGCGACGCTGGCGGAAGGCTTGCAGAAGGCTTTGGAAGACGCGCTCGCCAAACTGCCGATCCCCAAGATGATGACCTATCAGCTCGCCGACGGCTGGAGCAGCGTGCAGTTCGTGCGCCCCGCGCATGGGGTGGTCGCGCTGCACGGTGCGGAAATCGTGCCGGTTTCGGTGCTGGGTTTGCAAGCCGGGCGCAAGACTCAGGGCCACCGTTTCGAGGCGGCCAGCGCGACGCTGGAAATCCGCGATGCCGGCAGTTACGAGGCGCAGCTGGAAAACGAGGGCGCGGTGATCCCGTCCTTCGAGAAACGCCGCGACGAGATCGTGCACCAGTTGGCGAAGGCGGCAGTGCAGGCGGGCGGCGGGGTAAGGCCGATCGTGGATGAGGCGTTGCTGGACGAAGTGACCGCGCTGGTCGAGCGCCCCAACGTGCTGATCGGGCAGTTCGAAGCGGAATTCCTCGAGGTGCCGCAGGAATGCCTGATCCTGACGATGAAGGCGAACCAGAAATATTTCCCGTTGCTGGACAGCGACGGCAGGCTGACCAATAAATTTTTGATCGTGTCCAATATCCGCCCGGCGGATGCGAGCCTGGTGATCGGCGGCAACGAGCGCGTGGTGCGTCCGCGTTTGGCGGATGCGAAATTCTTCTTCGATCAGGATCGCAAGAAGACGCTGGAATCGCGCGTCGAGAAACTCGGCAACGTGGTGTACCACAACAAGTTGGGCACGCAGTTGCAGCGCACCGAGCGCGTCGCCACGCTGGCGGGCACGATCGCGCGGCTGCTGGATGCGGACAAGGCGGACGCGGAGCTGGCGGCGCGGCTGGCCAAGGCCGACCTGCTCACCGACATGGTGGGCGAATTTCCCGAGTTGCAGGGCATCATGGGGCGTTACTACGCGCTGCACGACGGCGAGGACAAGGTGGTGGCGGATGCCATCGAGGCGCACTATCACCCGCGCTTCGCCGGGGACACCTTGCCGCAGGGCGCGATCGCGTGCGCCGTGGCGCTGGCCGACAAGCTGGAGACGGTGGTTGGTATCTACGGCATCGGCCAGGTGCCCACCGGCGAAAAAGACCCATTCGGCTTGCGCCGCCACGCGTTGGGCATCTTGCGCATCCTGGTCGAGACGCCGCTTGATCTGCCGCTGCACGCGCTGATCAAGACCGCCGCCGGGAATTTCCCGGATGGCATGCTGAGTGCGACGGTGGCAAGCGACGTGGAAGGCTTCATGCTGGATCGCCTGCGCGGCTACCTGCGCGAGCGCGGCTTCGAGGTGTCGCATATCGAGGCGGTGCTGTGCATCCTGAACGGGCGCATGCACGAGGTGTTGCCGCGCCTGCAAGGGGTGCGCACCTTCGCCGCGCTGGAAGTGGCGAAAGATCTGGCGGCGGCCAACAAGCGCGTGCTGAATATCATGCGCAAGAACTGCGAGGAACTCGGCGCAGATTTAACCGGTGCATCAGTGAAACCCGCGCTGCTGAAAGAAGCCACCGAACGCGACCTGTACCAGGCGATGCAGGACATCGCGCCGATGGCGGAGGGCTACCTGAAGCGCGGCGAGTATGGCAGCAACCTGAAGGTGCTGGTCACGCTCAAGCCCTTCATCGACGATTTCTTCGAGAAGGTCATGGTGATGTGCGAGGACAGGGAGCTGCGTCTGAACCGGGCGGCGCTGTTGCAGCAGCTCGGCAAGCTGATGAATCAGGTTGCCGATATCTCCAGGCTGGCGGCATGAGAAATGCAGTTAGCCGTAGGGTGGGCACGGTTTTTGTGCCCACCGTTTATCCGCGTGGGCACAAAAACTGTGCCCACCCTACCGACCGGAAGCTTCCATGAACCTGATCATTCTCGACCGAGATGGCGTAATCAATTACGACTCCGACCAGTTCATCAAAAAACCGGAGGAATGGAAGCCGATCCCCGGCAGTCTGGAGGCGATCGCGCGCCTGAACCAGGCCGGCTACCGCGTGGCGGTGGCGACCAACCAGTCCGGTATCGGGCGCGGGCTGCTCGACATGGCGATGCTGAATGCGATCCACGGCAAGATGCACAAGGCCTGCGCGCTGGTCGGTGCGCGCATCGACGCGGTGTTTTTCTGTCCGCATACCAACGACAACGACTGCGATTGCCGCAAGCCCAAGAGCGGGATGCTGGAGGAGATCGCGGCGCGCTACGGCCTCGGCGACCTCGACGATGTCCCGGTCGTGGGCGATTCGCTGCGCGACTTGCAGCCTGCCGCCGCGCTGGGCGCGCAGCCTTATCTGGTGCTGACCGGCAAGGGAATGAAAACTCAGGCAGCAGGCGGGTTGCCGGAAGGCACGCTGATCTATCCGGATCTGGCGGCAGTGGTTGCGGAACTGGTGTAGGGGCGATTGATGAATTGCCCCTGCCATTTAAGCTGACATGCAAGCACTGCGCTCGCTGATTTTTCTGCTGCTGCAAATCATCATCACGCCGGTTTTTGCGATGCTGGCGTTGTTGTCTTTTCCGTTCAGCCCGCTCACGCGCTACCGCATCATTTCGCAATGGGCGAAGCTGATGCTGCCGTTGTTGCAACTGGTGTGCGGCATCCGCCATGAAGTGCGCGGTATCGAGAATATCCCCAGGGAACCCTGCATCGTCATGTGCAAGCACCAATCGGCATGGGAGACGCTGGCGCTGCAAAAAATCTTCCCGCCGCAGGTGTGGGTGCTGAAGCGCGAGCTGTTGCAAATCCCGTTTTTCGGCTGGGCGCTGGCGCTGACCAGCCCCATCGCCATCAAGCGCAGCGACGGCAAGGGCGCGATGAGGCAGTTGCTGAAGCAGGGCAAGGAGCGGCTCGCGCAAGGCTTCTGCGTGGTGATCTTTCCGGAAGGCACGCGCATCCCGTTCGGCCAGCGCGGCAAATACAAGATCGGCGGCGCGATGCTGGCGGCGAGCAGCGGCGTGCCGGTCGTGCCGGTGGCGCACAATGCCGGCCGGCTGTGGGGGCGCAATGCGTTCAGCAAACACCCCGGGCTGATCACCATGAGCATCGGCGCGCCAATCGAGACCAAAGGGCGCAAGGCGGAAGAGATCAACGCCGAGGTTGAGGCGTGGATCGAGAACGAAATCCAGCAGTTGCCGCATTGATCTGAAAAACAATTCACCACGAAGCTCACGAAGGGCACGAAGAGGATGAAAATTTTTCATGATGAAGAACAGAGGGCGATTGTCAGGGAAGCTGTGCCTGTTTGTTTTTCTTCGTGCTCTTCGTGTCCTTCGTGGTGCATAGCCAATGCTGAAACGCCTGCGTAATCTGGTTTCCCCTCCCGCCGTCGAGCAGCGTGCCGCGCTCCTCGCCGGAAAAAATATTGCCTACACCCTGAAGCGCAGCAGCAGGCGCAGGAGCATCGGCCTGCGCATCGATGACCGCGGCCTTACCGTGAGCGTGCCGTTGCGCGCCTCGGAAAAGTGGTTGTACAGCGTGTTGCAGGACAAGGCGCATTGGGTGGTGGAAAAGCTGGATGGCTGGCAGATGCGCAAGCCGGTTGAAATCCGCTGGGCGGATGGCGAGATGATCCATTATCTGGGCGAGGCGTTGACCCTGCGCGTCGTGCCGGGCTTGTTTGCTGCGGCCCCGGCACGGCGTTGCGGCGAGCTGTCGGTGTTCATTGCCAATGACGGCGCGGCGGCGCAAATCGAGCGCGCCGTGGCGCACTGGTATCAGTCCGAGGCAGAACGGCTATTCGCAGAGCGTGTGGCGCACTACGCAGCGTTGCTGGATGTCGCGCCGCGTGTGGTCAGGCTTTCCTCGGCTAAAACACAATGGGGTTGCTGTACGGCGCGCGGCACGGTGCGCCTGAACAAACAGCTCGTCAAATTGCCGCTGCGCCTGGTGGATTACGTGGTGGTGCATGAGCTCGCGCATCTGCGCGAAATGAACCATTCGGCGGCGTTCTGGGAAGTGGTGGGAAGCGTTTGCCCGGATTACGCGAGGCTGCGCCGCGAGCTCAAGGCGGTGGCATTGTAGGGGCGAGATTCATCGCGCCCTTCTTTTGGTGCAGGATAGATCAGGGCGCGATGAATTTCGCCCCTACGGCAGGCTGATTTTCTCGCCTTGTTCCGCAAACAATTCTGCGAGTTTGCCGTACAGTTCGCTGCCGTCGCGCTGGCTGCGCCACGCGCCGTCCTGCCAGGCGTAGTGGAAGCCGCCGGACTTGGCGGCAACCCAGATTTCCTGGTTGATGTCGTGGCGGTTGATGATGATCTTCTGGCCGTTGTCGAACTCGATTTCCAGCACGTTGCCGCTGCGGTTGCATTCGACATCGCCGCCGCAGTTATCTACGGCCGTTTCGATGCGTGCCAGTGCGGCATCGGCCAGTCGGTTGAATTCGCTTTCGTTCATTTAGAGGCTCCTAGCCTTTATAATCCGGTGCATTAATTTTGGGTAGTTAATTTTCAGGGAATGTAATCATGCGACATGGCATCACTTTAGGCATTATCGTGGTTTTGGCCGTACTGCTGCAAGGCTGCGGGCACAAAGGCCCGCTTGCGTTTCCCGCGCCCGCCGCTTCACCCTCACAACAAAGCAAATAACCATGAGCGATTACTTCCATTATCAAGACAACCAGCTCCATGCCGAGCAGGTGCCGCTGGCGGACATCGCCGCGCAGTTCGGCACGCCCTGCTACGTATATTCGCGCGCCGCGCTGACTGACGGTTATCGCCAATTCAGCAACGCATTGCAGGGGCGCGAACATCTGATCTGCTATGCGGTGAAAGCCAATTCCAATCTGGCGATCCTGAACGTGTTTGCACGCCTCGGCGCGGGCTTCGATATCGTGTCCGGCGGTGAATTGCAGCGCGTGCTGGCGGCAGGCGGCGATGCGCGCAAGGTGGTGTTCTCCGGCGTGGGCAAGACCGTGGCGGAAATGCGCCTGTCGCTGGATGCGGGCATCCTGTGTTTCAACGTCGAGTCGGCTGCCGAACTGGAGCGCCTCAACGAGGTGGCCGGGAACATGGGCAAGGTCGCGCCGGTCAGCTTGCGCGTGAATCCCGATGTTGATGCGAAGACCCACCCGTATATCTCAACCGGGCTGAAACAGAGCAAATTCGGCGTGGCCTATGGCGAAGCTATCGCGCTGTACCGCAGGGCGCGCGATCTGCCGCATCTGCGCATCACTGGAGTGGATTGCCACATCGGTTCGCAACTCACCGAGACCAGCCCGTTCATTGCCGCAGCTGAAAAAATCCTGGCATTGGTGGATGCGCTGGCCGTTGAAGGCATTCGCCTGGAGCATATCGACCTCGGCGGCGGCTTGGGCATTCGCTACCACGATGAAACGCCCCCGGCGATTGCCGATTATGTGGCTGCGTTGCTGGGCGCGCTGCACGGGCGCTGCGAAAAACTGATCCTTGAACCGGGGCGTGTATTGGTCGGCAATGCCGGCATGTTGCTGACGCGTGTGGAATATCTCAAGCATGGCGAGGAGAAAAATTTTGCTATCGTCGATGCCGCAATGAACGATTTGATGCGCCCGGCCTTGTATGAAGCGTTCCACGAAATTTTGCCGGTGCAGAGGGAAAATGTTGCGGCGCAAAGCTATGAAATAGTCGGCCCGGTTTGCGAGACGGGCGACTTTATCGGCCATGCGCGCAATCTGGCAATCGCGCCGCAATCCTTGCTGGCCGTGCTTTCCGCCGGTGCATACGGGATGAGCATGAGCTCCAATTACAACACCCGCCCGCGTGTTGCCGAGGTGGTGGTGGATGGCGTGGCAGCGCATCTGGTGCGTGAGCGCGAAACGGTAGCGCAGTTGTATGCCGGGGAAAAAATGATTTTGTGAATGTTGTAATTTACCCAAAAAATTTTTACGAAATTTGTTGCACGTTTTTTTAAACGTGGATACAGTGCCAATGCCGCAAGCGTCTTTCGCTGAAACACAGGGCGTTTGGGTGTGCAGTGAGTCGTAGTGAATGTTCTAAAATTTTTATGGAGAATGAAAATGGCAACATCCGATACAAAAGCAAAAACACCCGCAGCGAAAAAAGCGGTAGCGAAAAAAGTGGTAGCCGCCAAGCCGGCAGCCAAGAAAGTCGCCGCCAAACCAGCCGCAAAGAAAGCGGTAGCCAAGAAGCCGGCAGCGAAAAAAGCGGTAGCGAAAAAAGTGGTAGCCAAGAAGCCGGCAGCCAAGAAAGTCGCCGCCAAGCCAGCCGCAAAGAAAGTGGTAGCCAAGAAGCCGGCAGCGAAAAAAGCGGTAGCGAAAAAAGTGGTAGCCAAAAAACCGGTAGCCAAGAAAGTCGCCGCCAAGCCAGCTGCAAAGAAAGTGGTAGCCAAGAAGCCGGCAGCGAAAAAGGTCGCGGTTAAAAAACCGGTAGCCAAGAAAGTAGCAGCCAAGCCAGCCGCAAAGAAAGCTGTTGCCAAGAAGCCTGCTGCGAAAAAAGCAGTGGCTAAAAAGCCGGCAGCAAAATCAGCCGGCGGAATCCTGAAAGCATAATTTCGCCTCGCAGGGGGCGGTTTGGCTTTTCCGCCCTTTTTTTATTTCCCAGGCGAAGCTTCAGCAACAACCTGCGTTTCACGCGGGATGTGTTTGCTCCTCCTTAAATCAGGAAGATTGTCGCCAATCCCAGGAAGATGAAGAACCCGCCACTGTCGGTAATGGCGGTGATCATCACGCTGGAGCCGATGGCCGGGTCGCGGCCCAGTTTCTGCATGGCGAGCGGGATGGCCATCCCAACGGTTGCACCCACCAGCAAGTTGAGCAGCATTGCACTGGTCATCACGATGCCGAGCGCTACGCTGTGGTAGAGGGCGTAAGCGAACAGTCCGGCAATCCCACCCCACAACAGACCATTAAATCCGCCAATCGCCAATTCCTTGAGCATCAGCCTGCGCGCATTACCCTGGGTGATTTGCCCCAGAGCCAGCGAGCGGGTGATGATGGTGGTGGTTTGGTTTGCCGAGTTGCCGGCAATGCCGGCAACAATCGGCATGAGTGTGGCTAACGCGACGAATTTTTCTATCGTGCCTTCAAAGTTGCCGATTACCCGCGAGGCGAAGAATGCGGTGCAAAGATTCAGCGCCAGCCATGCCCAGCGGTTTTTTGCGCTCTTCCATACCGATGCAAAGATATCCTCCTCTTCGCGCAAACCGGCCAGATTTAATACGTCGCTCTCTGATTCGGTGCGGATGAAGTCCAGCACCACGTTCACCGTCACCCGCCCGATCAGTTTGCCGTCCTCATCGATCACTGGTGCGGAAACCAGGTCGTAGCGTTCAAAAGCCTGGGCGGCCTGCTCCGCTTTCTCTTCCGGGTGCAGTTGTATGGTGTCGGTCAGCATCAAGTCGCCGACAATTATTTCCGGTTCGTTGACCACGATGAGATTGATCGGCAGAACGCCCCTGAAATGGTCGTCCCGGTCTACCACGAATACCTGATCGGTGTGGTCGGGCAATTCGTCGAAGCGGCGCAGATAGCGCGATACCACCTCCAGCGTGACGTCCTCGCGGACATGGATCATGCTGAAATCCATCAGTGCGCCGACTGAATCTTCCGAGTACGACATCGCCGCGCGCAATTGCTCGCGCTCTTCGACGGACAGCGACTTGAACACGTCGCGCATCACGTTGTGCGGCAGGTCCGGGGCAAGGTCGGCGATTTCGTCGGTGTCGAGTTGTTCGGCGGCGGCGCGCAACTCTTCGCGGTTCATGGTCGCAATCAGCGACTCGCGCACCGCATCGGAAACCTCGATCAGGATGTCGCCGTCGCGCTCCGATTTGACCAGATCCCACACCAGCAAACGCTGTTCGATGGGCAGGGCTTCAAGGATATAGGCGATGTCCGCGGGGTGCAGGCTATCCAGCTTGCGGTGCAATTCGGCGAGATGCTGCTTGTGCAACAGGGTATCGACCAGCGCGTGACGATCTTCGCGCGGTATCTCTTGCCGGTGAACGACCTCTTCCAGCAAGGCGTGTTTGTGCAGCAGCGATTCCACCTCCTTGAGGTGATGCTGCACATTCTCGGTGTAGTGATTTTCCTGGTTGATATTGATCATGGCGATGCCCTATAAATCGCGGGCTATTGTAAAGAATTCGACGTATGACTGCGCGGCAAATTTGGCCGGACGAATCTGACTGGATTCAATGACGGGCTGGCAGGCGCGCAGGTATCAGGCGTATTTTGCAATCAGTTGCTCGAATTCCTTTACCGGGACAGGTTTGCTGAACAGATAACCCTGAAAGGTATGGCAGTCATTCAATTCGAGGAACTTGCGTTGCGCTTCGGTTTCCACGCCCTCGGCGATAACTGCCAGATTCATGCTCTTGGCCAGCGATATGATAATTTTGGCGATGGCCGCATCGTTGGGGTCGGTGAGCACATCGCGCACGAAGGATTGGTCGATCTTCAACTGGTACAAGGGCAGGCGTTTCAGGTAGGAGAGCGAGGAATAGCCGGTGCCGAAGTCGTCCATGGAGAAGCTGATGCCCCGTGTTTTCAGTACGGTCATTTTTGCGATGATGTCATCCACATTATCCAGCAGCAGGCTTTCGGTGATCTCCAGCTTGAGTCTTGCGGGGTTCACACCGAAATAATCGACCAATGCCAGCACCTCTTCAACGAAAGTCGGCAGGTTGAACTGCTTGGCGCTGACATTCACCGCCAAAGTGAGGTGGGCCATTTCCGGCTGCGCCGCCCAAGTCGCCAGTTGCTCGCAGGCGGTGGCCATCACCCAGTGGCCCAAAGGCAGGATCAACCCGGATTCCTCGGCAAGCGGGATGAAATCGGCAGGAGACACCATGCCGCGCTCCGGGTGCCGCCAGCGCACCAAGGCCTCGGCACCGATCATGCGGCCCGATGAATCGACTTGCGGTTGATAGTAAAGCAGGAATTGCTCCTGCTCGGAAACGGCGCGGCGCAGATCGGATTCCAGCGCGACGCGGGCCGTGACCGCAGTCTGCATGGCGGGGTCGAAGAAGCGCACGGTATTGCGCCCGTCTGCCTTGGCCTGGTACAGCGCGACATCCGCCCGCTTGAGCATTTCTTCCATCGTTCTCACCGGCCCGCGGAACAGCGTGATGCCGATGCTGGCCGTGCTGTGGTGTTCGTGGCCGTTGATGAGGCAGGGCTGCCCGAGAATCTCGCGTATTTTTTCTCCTACGGTTTCGGCCTGGGTGGCGGCGACCTGTTCGTCTTCGTCCAGGTCTTCAAGCAGGACGACGAATTCGTCGCCGCCCAGCCGCGCGGTGGTGTCGCCTTCCCGAATGCAGGTTTGCAGCCGGTTTGCCATTTCGATCAGCAGCAGGTCGCCGACAGCGTGGCCTTGGGTGTCGTTGATACTCTTGAAGTTGTCGAGGTCGATAAACAGCAGCGCACCCTGCCGGTCAGTGCGGACGCTCAGCGCAAGCGCCTGTTGCAGCCGGTCGAGCAGGAGCCGCCGGTTGGGTAACTGGGTGAGAGGGTCGTAGAAAGCCAGGGAGTAAATCTGCTCTTCCGATTGCTTGCGCAGGCTGATATCGGCGAAGGCGGAAACGTAATGGGTGACCTGCCCGTCCGCTCCCCTTACCGCCGAGATGGTTTGCCACTCCGGGTAGATTTCGCCATCCTTGCGCCGGTTCCATATCTCGCCTTGCCAGTAGCCGTCGCATTCGAGCGCTTTGCGGATGGCCTGGTAGAACGCTGCGTCGTGCCTCCCGGACTTAAGGATAGCGGATGTTTTTCCTACTACCTCCTCGGCGCTGTAGCCGGTTATCTCGATGAAGGCTTTATTGACGCGCTCGATGATGCCGTTGGCACTGGTGATGAACATGCCTTCCTGCGATTCGAACGCCTTTGCGGCGATGCGTAACTCCTGTTCGGCTAGCCGGTGTTCCGTCACGTCGCGGACCACTTCCAGCTTGGAAATTGTCCCATCACGGTTCTGGATAGGCGTCGCGATGATGTCGAAGACGCGGCCGTCGGGCATGACCGGCGTGTAGCGTGTCGTCCCTCCCTCGAGGAGCACCTGCTCAATCTGGCAATGCGTGCATTGCCCGGTTGATCCGCCGAGGGATGAATAGCAAGTTTGGCCGATCTGGTCGCCGAACCACTCCTTCATCACGGCATTCATGAAGCGGACGCGGTAGTCGGCATCGACGATGAACAGCCCGATGCCAATCTCTCCCATGGCCTCGGTGACCGACTGGTGGAAGGCGCGGCTCTCGCGTAATTCCTCTTCAGCCTGCTTGCGTTCGGTGATGTCCGTGATAAATCCGTGCCAGAGCGTCGATCCCTCCGCCTCGCGTTGCGGCTGCGAGTCGCCCTGCAGCCAGAGCACCGTGCCGTCGTCGAATTTCACCCGGAACTCATGATGCCATGGTGTCAAATCGCGCGCGGATACCTCGATGGATGCGAGAGTATCGTCATGGTCGTCCGGATGGATGGCTGCAAATAGTTTGGAGGCGTCCTCGCGGATTTCCTCCGGGCTGACCCGGAATAATTCGCGGATGGCATTGCTGGCAAAAGGAAGGCAGTAGCTGCCGTCCGGGCGCTGCAGGAATTGGTAAACGGCACCTGGCACCTGGCTGGTGATGAGCTGGAGGCGGTGCAATGCTTCCTGCTGCGCCTCTTCCACACGTTTGCGCTCGGTGATGTCGCGAATGTAGGCCGTGAAAATAACGCGGTCGCTCTCGCGGATCGGCGTGATGGTCAGTTCGATTGGAAATTCAGTGCCGTCGCGCCGCAGCGCGGTAATTTCAATGCGGCGGTTCAGGATATGGGTTTCGCCGGTCTTTATATAGCGGTCAATCCCGTTTTGGTGATTGCTGCGGTGGCGTTCCGGGATCAGCAGCTCGGTCATCGTTCGCCCGATAACTTCTGCTCTGCGCCAGCCGAACATGGCCTCTGCTGCCGGATTGAAGCCGATCAGCCGGCTTTCCGCATCGATGCTGATTACCGCGTCCAGCGCCGAGTTGATCGTCGTCCACAGGCGCGCTTCGCTTTCTGTCAATTTGCGGTTGTTGCCGGCGACAGTTTTCTGCCATTCGGCAATGGCGCGATCGGCTCTGAAAGCGGATAAAAACAGGGTTGCATACAGTGCGGCGAAGGCACCGAAGATAATCAGGGCGATATGGATGGTTTTGGCGTAGATGCGGTCAAAAGACGGCGTGATGTCCGCATAAATTTCCAGCACCCCGATGCGCTTTTCCGCATGGGTCAGCGGCACATAGGTTGCGAGGATATGGCGATCGCGGACATCGCCGGCCGGGGTGCGGAACGTATCGCGGAATTCCAGTTGGTGCTGCGTTCCGCTTGTCAGGGCTTTCTTCGGCATTCCCGGATTCCGGCTAGTTCCGCCGATATCGTCCGGGATTGACGAGAAGATGGTTATCCCCGACGGGTTGTACAGCTTCAGCTTGAGAATATCGTGTTCGCGAACCGTGTCCAGGGTGGCGTTGAATGGGGCGATGCGAGGGTTTGCCCGCAGGGCCTGGGTATCGAGCTCGGCGGTGGCGGCAACGTAAGCAGTGATCTGCTCGTTCATCAGTTGAATGAGGTGAATCGCAGTCTTTTCATTCTCCTGCGCGGCGATTTTCTCATGCTCGTCAAGTTGATCCTGCCGGTACAGGAATATCAGCAGGGTGGCGGTAATAAGGGTGGCCAGCAGACTGGTGATCGAGATGCGGCGCAGCAGCGGGAATCGGGTTGCCGAGAGCGCTGCACCGGCATCGGCTTTTTGGTCGTGCCCGGCCATGCGGCCATGGCGCACTACCACGGCGCTGCCATCGGCTGCCGGCTGGCTGGATTCCTTGTCTTGTTCCATTGCGATTGCAGGTTGATATAAGGGGCAAATCCTATCACATAGCCTGCCTGATTCTCAGGGGATTTCCGCATCGTTCATGCGGCCGAGAATAATGCCGGTTTTGCGCAGCAGGCCGCGCGCTTCGCGGTGGGTGTCGTAATAGCGCGGGTCGGGCACCATCGCGGCAAATTTGGCCGGATTCGGGGGCTGGGTTGCGAAAATGGAGTCAGGCGTGCTGCAAAATTTATCGTTCCCATGCTCCGTGAGGGATCGACTGGCGGCATCCAGAGCGCGCTCCCACGCAGAGCATGGGAGCGATATCGATGGTATCAGGCGTATTTTGCAATCAGTTGCTCGAATTCCTTTACCGGGACAGGTTTGCTGAACAGATAACCCTGAAAGGTATGGCAGTCATTCAATTCGAGGAACTTGCGTTGCGCTTCGGTTTCCACGCCCTCGGCGATAACTGCCAGATTCATGCTCTTGGCCAGCGATATGATAATTTTGGCGATGGCCGCATCGTTGGGGTCGGTGAGCACATCGCGCACGAAGGATTGGTCGATCTTCAACTGGTACAAGGGCAGGCGTTTCAGGTAGGAGAGCGAGGAATAGCCGGTGCCGAAGTCGTCCATGGAGAAGCTGATGCCCCGTGTTTTCAGTACGGTCATTTTTGCGATGATGTCATCCACATTATCCAGCAGCAGGCTTTCGGTGATCTCCAGCTTGAGTCTTGCGGGGTTCACACCGAAATAATCGACCAATGCCAGCACCTCTTCAACGAAAGTCGGCAGGTTGAACTGCTTGGCGCTGACATTCACCGCCAAAGTGAGGTGGGCCATTTCCGGCTGCGCCGCCCAAGTCGCCAGTTGCTCGCAGGCGGTGGCCATCACCCAGTGGCCCAAAGGCAGGATCAACCCGGATTCCTCGGCAAGCGGGATGAAATCGGCAGGAGACACCATGCCGCGCTCCGGGTGCCGCCAGCGCACCAAGGCCTCGGCACCGATCATGCGGCCCGATGAATCGACTTGCGGTTGATAGTAAAGCAGGAATTGCTCCTGCTCGGAAACGGCGCGGCGCAGATCGGATTCCAGCGCGACGCGAGCCGTGACCGCAGTCTGCATGGCGGGGTCGAAGAAGCGCACGGTATTGCGCCCGCCAGCCTTGGCCTGGTACATCGCAACATCCGCCCGCTTGAGCATTTCTTCCATCGTTCTCACCGGCCTGCGGAACAGCGTGATGCCGATGCTGGCCGTGCTGTGGTGCTCGTGGCCGTTGATGAGGTAGGGCTGCCCGAGGGCCGCGAGTATCTTCTCCCCCACTGTTTCGGCCTGGGTGGCGGCAACCTGTTCATCGACGTCCATACCTTCAAGCAGGACGACGAATTCGTCGCCGCCCAGCCGCGCGGTGGTGTCGCCTTCCCGGATGCAGGCTTGCAGCCGGTTTGCCACTTCGACCAGCAGCAGGTCGCCAATTGCGTGGCCTTGGGTGTCGTTGATACTCTTGAAGTTGTCGAGATCAATAAACAGCAGCGCACCCTGCTGGCCGGTGCGGACGCTCAGCGCAAGCGCCTGGTGTAACCGGTCGAGCAGGAGCCGCCGGTTGGGCAGCCTGGTCAATGGGTCATAGAAAGCCAAGTCACGAATTTTCTCTTCTGCCTCCTTGCGCTCGGTGATATCAGAAAATGCACAAACATAATTCGTGATTTCACCATTGGTGCCGACAACGGCGGTAATGGTCAGCCATTCCGGGTAGATTTCGCCATTCTTGCGCTGGTTCCATATCTCCCCTTGCCAGTAATGGTCGCGATGCAGGCTTTCCTGCATGCGCTGATAGAACCCCGCATCCTGGTGGTCGAACTTGAGCATGGGCAGGGTCTTGCCGATGGCCTCTTCGGCGCTATAGCCGGTCAGTTTTGTGAAGACACGGTTGACCCGGATGATCACCTCGTTCCGATCAGTCACGATCATGCCTTCTTCGATCTCGAAGGCAATGGCGGCAACACTCAAAGCCGCCTCGCGCTCTTCCAGCACAGCCATCATGCTATTGAAGGCTTGGGCCATGTCGGCGATGTCCTTCGGACCGGCCAGCACGGCGCGCACCTGCGATTCGCCTGCCTTGGCGCGCCCCATGCTGGCAGATAACCGGTTAAGTGGCTGCGTCATGCGGTTGGTCAGGAAGCGGATCAGGAACAGGAACAGCAGTGCGAAGGAAAACGACGTGGCCAGATTGACAACAAAAATGTCGGTAGTCGTCTGAGACAGCGCCGCCTTGCTCATCACCACCGAAACATGGCCGAGCAACTCGGGTGCGGCTGTCTGCACATTGAATGGCGATTCGGCAGAAGACTGCGTATATACCGGCGCAGTAAAACGCCATGCATGCCGGCTTTCCGCATCGAGAACGGCTGCGTCCTGCACCCAGTTGGTTCGCTCGATTACAGTGGGAAATTCGGCAGGGTCGGCGTTGCCGCGTGTCAGCAATGTGCGCTGGCTGACGTCGCGTATTTCCACACTGACCACGCCTGGGAAAGCCATGGTCGCATTCGCTGCCTCGGCGGCGTTGTCAGCCGAGGCGTAAACCAGCGCCAGGGTACTCTGACGGGCCAGATTCTCAGTGATGCGCTGGCCTTGCTCAAGAAGGTTAAGGCGTATCCGCTCATTACTCTGCCATGATCCCACCAGAGAGGAAGACAACGCCATGAACAGAACACCGAGCGTGACCATAAAGCCAAGCTGGTGGCTGAAAGTGAATCTTTGGAGAAATTCGTTGAGAATCTTCTTCATTGGCACTTTTACTGCTCAGGGAATGTCGTGTCGAAACCCTGCTGACGGCCTGGATTGAGCCCCAAGTGCTTGGCAGTGCGCAGGTTGATAGTGCTTTGCACGTCGCGCAATGGCATCATGCCGCGCCATCCATAGTCGCCTGAGGTCAAAATACCTTGAGCCAAACCGGCAAGGCTTTTCCCCAATGCCATGTTGTCGGGGTAAAGCGAAAATAGCACGCCACGTCGGACGTGGCTGGAATTACTGGAAAAAACCGCAATGCCTTGGTTCCATGATGCCTGTAGCACCAAAGGTAGTATTGATCTTTCATCCACCGTGATGGAATCCTGGGGTAACCATAACGCATCCCTGCGGTTGTCAGCCACGGAGAAAATTTCCTGGTAGAGCCGTACCGCACTGCGCAGGTCATGCGCCTCATGCGCCACCAACTCCAGCCCCTGAGCACGAGCGGCTTCTTTGGCCAACTTCATCAGCCAGCCGTTGGAGCCTGGGTCGTAGACGACAAACACACGCTTCGCCGTCGGCATCAGCACCTTCAGGCGGGCAAACAACAGTGCCGGATCCGGCGACAGGCTGATCACCGGCTGCATGCGCGCCTCGCTTTCAGGTACCGTCAGCACGCCGCCCACCACAAACCAGATGTTGCGATCCAGTGCAGCCGCCGTCTTCATACCCTGCCGGCCAAGGGCAATCACCACCTTGGTATTCTGGCGGTACAGACTGGATTTCAGCGCACCGATATCCGTGTCGTATTGCACCGGATACTTGGCTACCGGCGTGCCAGCCTGGTCTTCGATGCCATCGATTATTTTCTCGAATATCCCCCGATAAGGCTCACCAATGTCGGGATAGATCACTGCGATCCTGTCTTCCCCCGCTGCCCATGCCGGTAAGGTAACGACCAGCGCTGTGAAGAATAACAGCACAACGCCCAGCAACACGGCAGCCAACCGGCCTTTGGCTCTGGCGTGGCAAATGTAAACGGATTCGGTCGGAGAAAACATTGGGCAGTTTCAGATCATAGCTGGTGACTTAGTTCGAAGCGGTACTCGCGCGGGGCCAGCGGCAGGTCGTTGGGAATCAAGCCAGGCGCCGGAGACGGCTCGCGCGCGTCGGCATTGAACAGGTTGCGCACGGTGAAGGCAAAATCCCAGTCGCCGCTGCGCTTCTGGTTGCGTAGCGTGAGATCCACGGTGCGGTAATCGGCGATAGCGGGGCGGGTATCCGTTGGCTCGCGCTTGCGGCCGGCAATATAGTTGAGTTGAGTGTTCAATGTCCAGCTCGGCATAAAGCGCCAGTCCGCGCGGGCATAGATGTGGTGCTGGGGTGCGTTGCCCGCATCCTGGTTCGTTGTCTCATCGATCGAGCGTTGCTGCGCGTAATTGCCGGAAAGCCGCAGGTTGGTACGCGCTTCCCAGGCCAACTCGACTTCAATGCCCTGGCCGTGCTGGCGCCCGGCATTCTGCGCGGTAAAACTGTTATCCGGGTTCTGCACGAAACGCAGAATATCCTTCATCTGGTAGCGAAACAGGTTCAGGCTCGTCTGCACGGTGCTGGCAGGCTGCCAGGCGAAAGCCAGTTCCATGGACTCGATCGATTCCGGCTTCAGGTTGGGATTGCCCAGTCCCACCGGATTGTTGATATTGTAAAGTTCTACGAATGACGGCGGGCGGAAGGCGCGCCCGTAGAGCAGCTTGCTGGTGAGGTTGTAAGCCGTTTCCCATACCAGTGCAAGGCGCGGGTTGGTGGTGCCGCCGAAATCGGAATACAGGTCGCGGCGCACGCCAGCGGTCAGGTACCAGTCCTGGGCAAAAGCCCATTCGTCCTGCACGTAGGCATGGCTCACGTTGCGGCTGTGCGGACGCAGGAAAGGCGCGCTGTCGGTTACATCCACCAAAGCCCCCAGAGGAATAGGTGCACCCACTGGCTGGGTGTAATTCTTGGTTTCCTGGATACGGTACAGGTGGTTTTCCTGGACTCCGGTGCCGAAGTGCAGTTTGTGATTCTGCAGGCCGGAATATAATGCCGACAGGTTGAAGCGCAAGTGGTGTTCCCACTTGTAGGGGTTGCCGATCACACCGTCGGTAAATGCGCCCGTGCCAAAATTGGTGCCCGGAGGATAAAGCACTAGGTTGGAACGGTCGTTGAGATAGAAATAACTGGTTTGGGCGGTCACGTCCAAGTCGCGGCCGAAGTTCGCGTCCTGATAGGTGAGGTCGGTGGAAAAACGCTTACTGGAATTGCTGCCCTTGGGATCCAGCGCCTGCGCCGCCCCGGCTGCGGTACCCACATTATCGCGCTGCTGATAGCCGGCGCGCAGCCGCCATTGGTCGCGTGCCAAGTCGATGCGGCCATCAATGGCATCGCGGCCGAGATTGACCGGCCCCGGTGCAAGGGAAGTACCCAAGGCAGTCGCCGCGTCCCGGCTGATTGTCCTGCGCTGCCCATCGGTGGCACCCACTCGCAGATAAGCGGCAACGTCGAAGCCGCTCCATTCGCCGCCATGCAGCACCCAGGCGTCGCGGCTGTTGAACGAGCCGGCGCGCAAGCCGATTTTGGTGCCGTCGAGGTCGGCGGCGGTCTTGGTGATGATATTGATCACGCCGGAAAAGGCATCGGCGCCGTACAGCGCGGAGCCGGGGCCGCGGATCACTTCGATGCGCGCGATGTTCTCCACCGGCATGCCGCCCCAGACACGGGAGCGATCTCCGACGAATACGCTGGTGATCGGAATGCCGTTCACCAGCATCAGCATCTGGGGATTGTACTGGGTGTAGATGCCGCGCATTACATAGATCGGGTTGTAGCCGGAGGCGGTCCGCGCCACGTGCATGCCCGGTACGGTTTCCAGCACCTCGTCCAGATCCGCCGCGCCGATGGCTGCGATATCTTCCGTAGTGACCACGGTGGCGACCGACGGCGCCCGCGCGATGGGTTGCCGGGTGCCGCTGGCGATGCTGATGAAGGACTTGTCGCCGTAGGCCAGCGCCAATTCTTCTTCCTCGGACTGCGGCGCAGCATGGGCGCCGGCGCTCCACGCTACTGCCAGTGCCGCAGCGGTGAGCCGTGCAATCGTCCTCCTATTCATGATCTCTCCCTTGGCCGCAGGAATACGCGGCAACATCTTTTGATATGATGTTTTTTATGTAATGCCTGTCCCGGCAACAGGTTCGCTATTGGTTCAAAGTATCAGGTTTTCGGGGTGGTGCCTTGCCATGGGCGGCGAACAGCACCTTCATATAGCATAACGCGGCAAGGCAGCGGAAACAACAGGCCAGCCGGTTTGTCCGCTGCTTCCAGGTAGCATGGCGGCATGCCGGCGAGGAAGGCGGGAATGCGGAATAGGTAATATTCCAGCGGGGAAAAGCCGAAATCTGCCGCCACTGCGGCCACCAGCGCCCCATAATTTATGCGCAGAGCGGGATTCCGGCCGACCAGGATTTTTTCCACCTCGAACGCCAGTTCCACATGGATGCCGCGATCCAGGTTATGCTCGCGCAGTAGCGCCATCATGGGTTCGATTCGCTCGTCCGCTGCGCTTAAGGGGCGGCCAAATCCATAAATATAGCCGCCGTGGAGCGCGGCGGCGACCAAGCCCGCCAGCGGCTTGCCCCGCTCCATGCCGAGGCGCGCCTCCAGCAGGAATTCGATGGCCCGCAGCGAAGAACCGCCGCCGTAAATGCGCGCATCAGACACCGCCAGTGCCGCAGCGATGCCAAGGCTCGCAGTGCTGCGCGCACTGCCCGCCAGCGCTGCCACGCGGTTATTCCAGATGCGCGCGTCGGGGTAGCTGGTATAAACCCAGGTCGCCTGCAACACGGCCATCTGTTGCGGCGTAAAGCGGCGGCCGGTGATGCCGAACAAATAAAGTTCCAGCCAATCCATATCTTTCAACGCTGCGTGCAGGTCGAGGCCGCGGAACACCGCACGCTCGCCCAGAAAACATGCCCCGGCGCGAGTAACGAGCCGCCCGGCATATTGTTCCAGCAGTTGCGGCCCGTTCATGCCCCTCCCTCCACACAATTTCCTATGCCTTGCGCGGGACCGGGGTCATTCTCCAGTTCCACCTGGAAAAACGGAAAATTTTTGTGGCCGTACTCCTTTTGCTCCAGCGCGTGTACCGCAGCGCCCGGCAGCCGCAACAACAGGTGTAGCATTTCTCCCTGCGCCGGCGTGCAGCCAAGGTCGCGCAACGCCGTCGCCGCCACTCCGGACATCGCCAGCGGCAAGCCGGCGGCGGATTCCAGCGACGATCGGTTGGCTTGCAGCCAGGCCAGAGATGATCCGCAACCCAAGTCGGCCCCGCAACCCACTTCGACAAGATGCGCCAATGTTTGCAACACCGGCCCGGTGCAGCGCACGCCGTGCGGGTCGAAACCGGCTGGGTGACCGGGCGCGGGCCAGACATCCGCCGGACCAGCTATAGGTTTTGCCGCCAGACTCGATTGCCACAGCGCCAGATCGGTGCCGCGTACCAGCCAGTCCTCCATCACGAGCCGCACTTCCCGTGCACCGCCGGATGCGCCCGCACCCACCGCCAGCGCCGCCATCAAACAGGATGCCGAGGTGGAACCGCCGACTCCGCCGCACATCGCGGCATGTACCGCCGCATCGCGCGGCCCCGGATTCGCCAGCGCGATCGCCAAGCCCTCCAGCAGTCTGGCCTGTTGCGCTGAAGGCGCCTCGCCGCGAAACAGCAGGAACAGGTACTCGATCCAGCTTGCATGGGCCAGCAGGTCACCGTAAACATCGTAACCGTGGCAATGACAGGATGCCGCCGCGAACGCATTGTCAGGCTCGGCTTCCTCCTGCCAGATGCGGGTGCGGATGGTTTCCTCACTCATTTCACCGCCCCCAAAATTTTGATGCGCAGCCCCATAGGCGGGACTTCCTCCTTGTCAATGCGCACATCCAGAACGGTAGGACCCGGATGGCGCAGGATTGCATCCAGATCGAGATTGTCAAAATCCTCGGCGGTGCGGATCACATGGCCGGGAATGCCCATGGATTCGGCCAGTAGCCGGAAATCAACTTTCGGTAATTCGACCCCGACCTGTTCAGCACCGGCCAGACGCTGGCCGTGCTTTACCATGCCCAGTGCCGCATCGTTGAGGACCACGAATACCACGCAGAGCTTCTCGGTCAGCGCTACGGTCATTTCCTGGCCATTCATCAGCAGGCTGCCGTCGCCGGTGATGCAGACCACCGGCACAGCGCGGTTGCCGAGCGCGGTGCCGACCGCGCCGCCGATGGCCCAGCCCATCGGGGCGAAATTCATCGTGACACGCATCCAGCCGCCTGCACTGGCTTGGTGGTCGTGCATCCCCAGATGATGGATCGCCCATGCGATGCTATTGCCGGTGTCGACCAGGAAACGCGTGTCGGGCGGACTGCGCCAGCCAAGCTCGTGCATCAAATACTGCGGCTTGATCGGTGCGCCGGCGGATGCAGATTTGAACGGTTCGTCGACCGAGATATTTCTGAATCTTCGCTTCTCACCGACGGAAATCTCTTTCGTGCCATCCTTGCGCAGCGTTCGCAGCACCCGCTCTAACACCAGGCGGACACGACCGCGTACGTGCAGACGCGCCATCGGCGAGCGCGTCAGGTGCATCTCGCAGGAATCGATATGCACCAGCCGGTTATTCAGCAGCGATTCATCCCAGCCGTTGCTGGTAAACTCGCCCATATCTGTGCCAACTGCAAGTATCAGGTCAACTCCCTTATCCCCCATCGCCGCATCGGCAGACGTGTGGCCGGCGAACCCGAATACACCACGGTATGAAGGGTGACGCGGGCTGATGAATCCCTTGGCGTCGGGTGTGACGACGAAAACTGCGCCTATTCTCTCCACCAATTCGATGACGAGGTCGATCGCCTCCCCGCAGCCGCTGCCGATCAGTACCACCACCCGCTGAGCCTGCGCCAGTTGCGCCTGCAATTTCCGAACCGCCGCGTCATCGACAGCAGACGGCTGCAGCAACAGATGCGCCAGATCATAGGCTGGCCCACTTTTCATCAGCGAGCGCTGCACGTCCACCGGAATGCTGAGGTGAACCGGGCCGGGTGTCGGCTGATACGCGGCCAGCAGTGCATTGGTCAATTGTCTTTCCAGTTGATCAGGATGGGATACCAGTGCGCTGTAGCATGTGCAGGTGCGAAACATCGCGACCGTGTCGATGCCTCCCATGCCCGCAGATTCCTGCATCGCCCCCCGGCCCAGCAAATGCAGCGAGGGCTGGCCGGTGATGACCAGCATCGGGATCCCGTTTTCATAAGCGCAGGCCACGCCGGTGATGAGATTGGTGGCACCCGGGCCGGAAGTGGCACAGCACACTCCGATCCTGCCCGTTTCACGAGCGTAGCCATCGGCCATGAAAGCGGCCCCCGTTTCATGACGCGCTACTACCGGGCGCGGTCCGCCGCGTCGGGCGCTGCGCGCGAGCGCGTTGTACAGCGGTTCGATGGCACCGCCGGGCACGCCGAATACAAACTCGACATTGATTTGTTCCAGATAGGCGACCAGCAGGTCTACCGCTTCCATGGGTTGTGGTTCTGTTTTGAGGTTTTGTTTTTGCTGTATTTCTGTCATTGACTGACCATTGTTCCAGTTTCAAAACGCATCACCCCAACTGCTCCAACCTTGGAGACTTTGCATCTCCGCCGCGAACGAAGGATGTGTTGTTCCGCGATGCGAACGAAACTGTAGCACAGTGAGCATACTATGCCGAACAGATCGTGATATTTCAGCCATATCAGCCTCGCCAGGTTGCAGCGATTTTCATCGCACGTTCAGTTTTGCGGATTCAACTATGAAATGTAACTTTTGTGAGTGAATTTAGGCGGAGCGCAACGACATCCACACTTGCGCGCTCCGTTATTTCCGCGCAGGGATGGTTCATTAGTCTTGAAAAACCGTTGAGAGGGTAGTAAGCGTAGTTTAACGCATTGAAATAACACACGATTTTTAGCCAATCGCTTATTTTTAAATGAATTGCCCGTTTGTTCAGGGGATTTCCGCATCGTTCATGCGGCCGAGAATAATGCCGGTTTTGCGCAGCAGGCCGCGCGCTTCGCGGTGGGTGTCGTAATAGCGCGGGTTGGGCACCATCGCGGCAAGTTTGGCGGCCTGCTCCGCATTAAGACTGGCCGCATTGGTGCGGTAGTAGTGGCGCGCGGCCGCTTCCGCGCCGAACACGCCGTTGCCCCATTCGATCACGTTGAGATAAATCTCGAAAATGCGCCGCTTGTCCATCACCGCTTCCAGCATCACGGTGATGAGCACTTCCTCGCCCTTGCGCCACGGCGTGCGTTTGGTGGAGAGAAACAAATTCTTGGCGAGCTGCTGGCTGATGGTGGAGCCGCCCGCGACGATCTTGCCCTTCTTCATGTTTTTCTCGTAGGCCTTCTGGATGCCCTCCCAGTCGAAGCCTTCGTGATCGACGAACTTCGCGTCCTCCGAGGCGATCAGCGCGCGCTTGAGGTTGTTGGAAATCTTCGCGTAGGGCACCCACTGGTGCCGCAGTTCGGCATCCGGGTTCTTGTCCTGCATGATTTCCAGGCGGCTTTCCATGAACGCGCTGGTGGACGGGTTGAATTTTATCCACCAGCAGATATGCGCGAAAATCCACAGTTGATAAAGCAGCAACAGGGCGAAACAGATCGCCAGCGCGCGCCATGTCCAGCCCCAGAGTTTTTTCATTGCTTAGGTGCGCAGCGCGGCGATGATCGGCGCGGTGTCCGGGCGCACGCCGCGCCAGATGTAAAACGCTTCGGCGGCCTGTTCGACCAGCATGCCGAGGCCATCTGCTACCTGCGCGCCATGCTCGCGCGCGAATCTCATGAACGGCGTCTCGCGCCCGTACATCATGTCGTAGGCCAGCGCGCCGGGGGCGAAGATATCAGCCGGCAACGGAGGTAATTCATTGGAAAGGCCGGCGGAGGTGGCATTGATAATTAGATCGAATTGTTTCCTGTCAGCTTCATTTGGAAAGTTGTAAACATTGACCACATGCCCAAGTTTTCCAAGATGGAGCGCAAATTGGTCGGCCTTTTCTGGCGTACGATTTGCGATGAAAAGATGTGCTTCCGCTAGAAGCAAAGGCAATGCTACGCCGTACGCGGCACCACCAGCGCCTATGAGCAAAATGCGCTTACCATGCAATGAAACGCCAAGAATGCGCTCGATGTTGCGCACAAGCCCTGTGCCATCTGTGTTGTCACCATCGATGAAATTTTCATGAAACTTTAAGGTATTCGCAGCACGTGCGTTCGTAGCCCTTTGAGTAGGTGCGCCAGCGGGAGGGGTTCTTTCCGCAAGTTCTCTAACCAATTCGTATGCCTCGAACTTGAACGGCACGGTCACGTTGCAGCCCTTGTAGCCTTCCTTGCGCAACCGTTCGACGGTCGCGGCAAAGCCGTCCAGCGGCGCGAGGATGGCCTCGTAGCTGATGTCCTGCCCGGTCTGCGCGGCGAACATGCTGTGGATCAGCGGCGATTTGCTGTGGGCGATGGGGTTGCCGATGACGGCGTAGCGATCGATCATGAATATTGAACCGAAAAAATGGCGCTATTTGGACTATCTGATTATAAAGGCTGCGGGTCTAATCGCGCCCTAAAGTTTTTCCGGAAATGCCGGGATTAAGGCTTTCGGGGAAATACCGAATCGTGGAGTTATATGGGAGAAGTCATGGGGAATGTAGGAAAGCGGTTGCATAACCTGAAGGTCAGCACCAAGCTGCGCCTGTCGTTCGGCCTGATCGTGGGGCTGATGGTGGGGATGGCTGCGGTCACGCAGTTTTACCTGGGCGAGATGAACGACAAGTGGCGCAAGATCGAGCAACAGGTATTCGTCTGGCAGGACGCCAACATGGAGATATATCGCTACCTTGGCGATGGCGTGCACCATTTCAAAAACTATGTGCTGCGCGATGGGGACTATGAAACAAAGTTCCGCGACGACATGGGCAAACTGCTGGGCGCGGTCGACAAGTACCAGAAGGCCGGAGGAGTTGAGCCCGAAGCGCGAAAACAGCTGGACGAAATCAGGACTGCGGTGGGCGCGTATCTGGTCGCTCTCGATCAACTCAAGAAACTCAAGGCCGAAGGCGCATCCATTACCGATCAGGATAAGGGCATCAAGGGCGCCGACAAACCCATTGCCATGGCAGCGGCCAAATTAAAGGAAATCACCGAACGCGAATTCAAAATGGCATCCAGCCAGTTCGGGGTTCTTCAGCAATCCACACTGCGCATCGCGCTGATCATGGGGATCATCGCCATCATCTGTGCCGTGGCATTTGCCTTGTTGCTGACGCGGAGCCTGATGCGCCAGTTGGGCGGCGACCCGGCAGAGGTCGCACGGGCCATCGGCGTGATGGCGGCGGGTGATTTTTCGGCACAGTCGGCCCGTGCGGCAGATGGCAGCCTGCTGGCCAATGCCCAGAATATGCAGTCACGCCTGCGCGACATGATCGCCACCGTAAAAATGCAGGCCACCCAGGTTGGCAGCATGGCGGAACAGTTGGCGGCGGCGGCGCGGCAGATCACGGAGAACGTGAACCATGAATCGGATGCGGTGAGCGGGATGGCTGCGGCGATTGAGGAAATGAGCGTTTCCGCCACACATATCAGCGATCAGGGGAGTAACGCCAAACAAATTACCGATCATTCGCGCGCAAACTCCGAGCAAGGGGCGCAGGTGATCCACAAGACGGTGACCGGGCTGATGGAGGTCGCACAACAGATCGAAACGGCATCCGCCGAAGTTTCACGGCTGGGGGGCGATGCTTCGCGCATCAGCGACGTGGTGAAAACCATCAAGGAAATTGCCGACCAAACCAATTTGCTGGCGCTCAATGCGGCAATCGAAGCGGCGCGTGCCGGCGAGCAGGGCCGCGGTTTTGCGGTAGTGGCCGACGAAGTGCGCAAGCTCGCCGAGCGCACGGCCAACGCCACGGCGGAGATCAATCAAATGTCTGCCCAGATAGGCGATGTCGCCAGCCATGCGCTGGCCGGCATGGATAAGGTGGTGAACACCACGCGCCAGGGGGTGCGTGATGCCGAGGTCGCGCAAAGTTCCATTTCCGGTATCCGGCAGAGCTTTGGCGAAGTAGCGGGCGCAATCGACGACATTTCCTGCGCGCTCACCGAGCAAAATGCTGCGGCAACCGATCTGGCAAAACGCACCGAGCAGGTTGCGCAGATGTCCGAAGAGAACTCCAGCGCGGCGCGCAGCCTGCTGGATCTTGCAACTGAGCTGGAGAAAAAGGCGGCGCTGGTGCGCGGGGCGGTGGAGGTGTTCCGCGTGTAGCGAACGCGATGCACTCTGCCCTGTTGCCGGCCTGCGCATAAGCGCTGAGGTAATGCGAGGCTCGGGTTATTCGCTTTCCAGCCGTTCCGACGAGGTGAACGTCCAGGTGCGCGTGATGACCAGGATGTCGGTATCTTTGCGAATGTCCGGCGGTAGCGGTGAGTAGGGGGCGGCGAGCTTGACGATGCGCATCGCCGCCGCATCCAGAACCCGATTACCCGATGACTTGCTCACTTCAATAGGCCCGAGGCTGCCGTCCGCATTGATCGCCACGCTAAGTAGCAGGCTGCCGAAAATTTTTTGCTGGCGCGCCTGTTCCGGGTAATTCAGGTTGCCGATGCGTTCAATCTTGATGCGCCAGTCCTCGATGTATTGCGCGAAACGGTATTCCTGCGTGCGCGCGCCGATGTATTTGCGCCGCGGCATTTTCTGGTAGGCATCGAAATTCTTGTTGGTCTGCGCTTCGAGGCGCGCGATCTCCAGGCTTTTTTGCACCAGGTCTTCGCCGCTGCGGGCATCGTTGCTTTGCTGTTTCTTGAGCTCCGGTTGCGTCACCTTGTGCTCGCTCTTCAGCCGGGCCAGCATCCGCTTTGATTCTTCTTCGAGCTGTTCGCGGCGTTTGGCGAGTTGTTCCGGGGTGAACTGCTGGTCGTCGCTTATCGCGGGAAGCGGGGTCTTGGCTTGCCGGTCATCGGCGGTATTGCCGCCGCCATCCAGATTGGCCTGTGCCAGCGCATCGGCTTTTGCCGGTCTGGATGTCGACTTGGCGTTGACCAGCACCACTTGCAGCGGCTGGATGAAGTCGATCGCGCTGCGCGGATCGGGCAGCACCAGCGCGACGCCAAACAACGCGAAGGCGTGAAACGCGACAGAGAAGATCATCGCGCCGGCCAATGGTTTTTTCAGCCATGTCAGCACTCGGCTGGCTCCTCCTCTGTTATCGCCGCGACAAAACGCGTCTGCACATCCAGATCGAGCAAATCAATCGAAACGACGGCCAGCTGCACAAGGGTATTGGCGGGCAATTCCGGCAACGACGGTGCGCGGAAAATCAGCGGGATGCCGGTCAGCTTGACCAGGTTTTCACGCAGCACGATGGCCTCCACCTGTTCGATGTTCTCCTGCTGCAGCCAGCGCAAACACCAGTAGCGTTCCATGTTGCGCTGGAACTCGTTGTAGATGGTGTACATGGTGTCAAAATCGCGTATCGCGGCGTACAGCGCGGTGTCGTTTTTTGGATAGGGCGGCTCTTCATCGCGCAACATCGCGATGATCTGGCGCTGGTTCAGCAGATCCACATAACGGCGCAGCGGCGAGCTCGACCACATGTACTGCGCCACGCCCAGACCCTGATGCGGCGCGGCCACGGTGCTCATCCTGACCTTGCCGTTCTGTTGGGTGCGATAGATGCCGACGAAGCCGTGCTCGGCGAGGTGCCTGCCCCATTCGCTGTTCACCAGGATCATCAGCTCGGAAACCACCTTGTCGATCGGCGAGCCGCGCCGCCGCTGCGTGATGCTGACGTGATCATTTTCGATATGGAAGTTGTAATCGACTTGCTGCGTGCTGTTGTCGGACGGCTTGCCGCGCGCCGCTTCCAGTTTTTGCGCCAGATTCCACAGCAGCGCCAGCTCATTTGCATAGGGATAATCGAGTTTGCCCGCCGCCAGCGTCTCCTCGTTGAACAGCGGCTCCAGCGTGTCATGGCGCAGGTTCGCGGCGATATGGATGCGCTCGACGCGGCTTTCGTGGCCGAGTATTTCCAGCGTTTCACCATCCACCTCGTTATACATCGACAGCGCGGGACTGATGCGGTCGGCGCACAACGTGAAGGCCTGCACCACGCTGTCCGGCAGCATGGTGATTTTCTGTCCCGGCATATACACGGTGGAAAGCCGCTGCGCGGCGATTTTGTCGCCTGCCGAGTCGCGCGGCATGCCCAGCGCGGGCGCGGCGATATGCACGCCGATGCGCCAGTTGCCGTTAGGCAGTTTTTCCACCGAGATCGCATCGTCGATTTCCGTGGTGGTCGCGTCGTCGATGCTGAAGGCGTTGACGCCTGCCAGCGGCAATTCGTCCCATGTGCTCAACTCGACTGGCGGAAAGCCCGTGCTGCCGGGGAAGTGTTCAACCAGGAATTTCTGCAAATGAAAATCGTGCGTGGAAGGCAATGCACCGCATCGTTGCAGCAGGTGCGCGGCGGATAAATGCGTTGCCGCGCAGGCCGCTTCCAGCGCCTTGACTTCGAGGGTGTTGCGGTCCGGTTTGTAGAGCAATTGCGTGAGGTGTTCGGCGAACTCGGCCGGCAACTCGAAGCGGCAAAGCTGCTCCGTGTAGCGCGCCTGCAACGCTAAAGCCAGGCGCTTTTTCTCGGCGCCGGCCAGCGCGGCCTTGAGCACATCCGGCGGCGCGGCGCGGTAGCGGCCCTTGCCCTTCTTGTGGAAATAAATCGGCGCGCTGTGCAGACGGATCAGCGCGGCAGCTGCCTCCAGCGAACTCGGTGCATGGCCGAAATATTCGGCGGCGATTTGCTCGAAGCCGAACTCGTCCGGCGGGCAGCATTCCCACAGGAAATCCACTTCGATGCCTGCGGCAGCCGCTTCGGCCTGGGCTAAAAATTCGGCCAGGGCGGGCTGGGTGAAACGCAGCATCACATTGGCCGCCTTGACCTTGCTGCGCTTGCCGGAAACGTTTTCAACCTGGAGCGAGGTGGTGTTGTCGGCCATGATGCTACCGACCTTGAAACTGCCGTCTTCTTCGTAAAGGATATTCATGAGGGGGTGCGTGGAAATTTGCCGCAGATTATAGCAGCACGCGGCGGCGATCCCCGGCGCCGCAGGCAACAAAAAGCCGGCTCACACCGGCTTCTTTGGCGGATAGCGCAGCTCTACTTCTGGCCCAGAATCCACGCCACCATGGCCTTGATGTCGCCATCGCTGACGGATCTTGCGGTGGGAGGCATGGGCATGGTGCCGAAAGCGCCTGCGCCGCCATTGCGTACCTTGGCTTCCAGTCTGGCTTGGGCGCCTTTGTCCCCCTTGTATTTGGCGGCGATATCCGCCAGCGCTGGGCCTAGCGATTTGCCGGCGGCGGCATGGCATGCGCCGCAATTACCCTGCTTGAACAGGGCTGCACCATCGCCTGCGGCGAAAGCGGTAGCGGAAACGGACAAGGCGGCAGTCAACGCGAGATAACGAATTTTCATAATGGCTTCCTTCGGTTAAATATTTGACGGGTGAAATACATATCTGTGGATATTCGATATCGCTGTTAAATCCAGCGGGTTGAATATATCTGCGGTAACAGACCGGCTGTGCGCTGGTTGGTTCCGTTAAATCACCCCCGCCCGTTGTGCCTGTTCATCGGCAAAATAGCTCGACCTGACCATCGGGCCGCAGGCGGCATGGCTGAACCCCATCTCTTTTGCGGCGCGCTCGAGCAGCGCAAAGGCTCCCGGCGGCGCATAGCGCAACACCGGCAGGTGCCCGTCGGAAGGTTGCAGATACTGGCCGATGGTGAGCATGTTCACGTCATGCGCGCGCAGGTCGCGCATCACTTGCAGCACCTCCTCATCGGTTTCGCCCAGGCCCAGCATCAGGCCGGATTTGGTGAGCACCTGCGGGAAGCGCGCCTTGAAATCCTTGAGCAGCTTCAGCGAGTGGGCGTATTCCGCGCCGGGGCGCGCCAGCGGGTAAAGGCGCGGCACGGTTTCCAGGTTGTGATTGAACACATCGGGCAGGCTGCGGGAAAGCGCATCCAGCGCGGTTTCCAGCCGGCCGCGAAAATCCGGCACCAGAATTTCCAGGCGCGTGGCGGGTGCGCTGGCGCGGATCGCGGTCAGGCAATCGGCAAAATGCTGCGCGCCGCCGTCGCGCAGATCGTCCCGATCCACGCTGGTGATGACCGCGTATTTGAGCTTGAGCAGGCCGATGGAGCGCGCGAGGTTCTCCGGTTCGCCCGCATCGGGCGGCTGCGGCTTGCCGTGCGCCACGTCGCAGAACGGGCAGCGGCGCGTGCACACATCGCCGAGAATCATGAAGGTCGCCGTGCCCTTGCTGAAACATTCGCCGATGTTCGGGCAGGACGCCTCCTCGCATACCGTATGCAGCTGGTTCTCGCGCAGGATACGCTTCACGTCGTTGTACCCCGCGCCGCTGCCGGTCTTCACGCGTATCCATTCCGGCTTGCGCAGCCGCTGCTGCAACGGCACGATCTTGATCGGGTTACGCGCGGTCTTTTCTTTTCCGGTTTGCCTTGGGGTAGCGCCGGTCTGTTTGTGTTCAGGATTGCTCATGTTGCTTTCTTTCCAGATGTTGCTGTAGCCCGTGGATCAGGTTCTGCGCCAGTTGCGCTTGCAGTTCGCCGATGCCGGCGGTGATGCCGAGTTCGCAGCATTGCGTGACGCGCAGTCCGGCATGGCCGCAGGGGTTGATGTTGGCAAACGGGGTCAGGTCCATGTCCACATTCAGCGCGAGACCGTGATAGCAGCAGCCGTGCTTGATTTTCAATCCCAGCGAGGCGATCTTCGCGCCACCCACATATACGCCGGGCGCATCCTCGCGCCCCTGCGCGGCCACGCCGAATTCGCCGAGCAAATCGATTGCCGCCTGTTCCATCAGGCGCACCAGCTCGCGCACGGTGATTTTCCAGCGGCGCAGGTCGAGCAGCAGGTAGGCAACGATCTGGCCGGGGCCGTGATAGGTGATCTGTCCGCCGCGATCGATTTTGATGACCGGGATGCCGGTGGGGTGCAGCAGATGTTCCGGTTTTCCGGCCAGCCCTTGCGTGTAGGTCGGCGGATGTTGCACCAGCCAGATTTCGTCGCGTGTCCCCGGTGTCTGACCATCGGGGGTGCGCTCGGCGGTGAATTGCTTCATCGCATCCCAGGTTGGTTGATATTCAACCAGGCCGAACGTATGGATAACCGGCGGAGAAGTGTGAAGGGGGGAGGCCGTTGCACGGCCAGGGAAGGGGGAAGGGTGCGCACCTTCGGTGCTCAAGGGGGAAGGGTGGGGAAGCGCCGCATGGTTTTCCCCTTTTCCCTTTTCCCTTCTCCCTTCCCTATTCATAGCACCATCACCACCATCGGGTGGTCGCACAACTCTTGGTAAACCGCATCGAGCTGCTCGCGCGAGGTGGCGTGGATGGTGCAGGTCAGGCTGATATAGCGGGCGTTTTTGCTGGCGCGCATTTCCATGCTGGCGGCGGCAAATTCCGGGTCGTGTTTGCCGACCACTTCCAGCACAGCCTGTGCAAAACCCCCTTGTTGCAAGCCGAATATCTTCAGCGGAAATTCGCAGGGATATTCGATCAGGCTATCGGTTAATTCTTTTTTTGGTAATTCGCTCATGGTGGGTTGTTTATTTATGCGCGCATCACGTCGCGTTTGAAATCCTGATACAGCGCGTGCAACCGGGCGAACATCGCGCCGGGTTTGCCGCTGCCGATTGGTTTGCCGTCGAGTTGCGTGATCGCCAGCACTTCCTTGGTGGAGGAGGTGAGCAGCAGTTCGTCGGCGGCGAACACTTCAGCAACGGCGATCCTGCGCACTTCATGCGGGATGCCGTTGGCGGCGGCGAGTTCCAGCACCACGTCGTAGGTGATGCCGGGCAGCATCAGGTTGTCTTTGGGCGGTGCGAGCAGCGTGCCGTTTTTCACCACGAAGATGTTGCTGGCCGCCCCCTCGGTCATGAATCCGCCCTCGGTTGTAGATTCGGGGCGGATCAGGATGGTCTCGGCACAGCCCGCATCGACCGCCATCTGGCGCAGCAGCACGTTGGGCAGCAGCGCGATGGCCTTGATGTCGCAGCGCAGCCAGCGGTTGTCCGGCGCGGTGATGCAGGCGATGCCGCTGCGCAGCAACTCGGCGGGCGGGGTGAGCAGCGGATTGCTCATCATGAACACCGTCGGGTCGACCGGAGGGTTGGGGAAGGCATGATCGCGCTTGGCTACACCGCGCGTGATATGCAGGTACAGGTATTGATCTTCGCCTGCATTGCGCGCGACGAGTTCGTCGATGATGCGCGCCCATTCCGCGTTGCTGTGCGGATTGGCGAGCTTGATGCCGTCCAGGCTGTGCTGCAGGCGGCGCAGGTGTTCTTCCAGGCGGAACGCCTTGCGCGAATATACCGGAATCACTTCGTACACGCCGTCGCCGAAAATGAAACCGCGATCCAGCACGGAAACTTTCGCTTCTTCGATGGGCAGGTACTGCCCGTTCAGGTAAATCGCCATATCGTGATCCTTTATTCGAACAGCAAGCGGATGCTATCCCAGCCGCGCGAGAATACATTCGCCAGCGGCGCGTCTTCCAGAGCGACCAATGAAAATTCCGCATAGGGTTTTCCGTCCAGAGCCAGTTTGAGCACCCCCAGTGTTTGACCGCCGCTGACCGGCGCGAGGATGGGCTGGCGTGTTTCCATCGTCGCCTTGAGTTGGGCAAGTTTCCCTTTGGGGATGGTCAGGAACAAATCCTGGCGAAAGCCGACTTTAAGGTGGCTTTTCGTGCCTTTCCAGATGCGCACCCTGGTGACGGGTTGATCCTTCTGGTACAGGCGTACCGCATCGAAATACTGAAAGCCGAAATTCAGCAGCTTCTGGCTTTCGGTAGCGCGCAGGTTGTCGGAAGCTACGCCGAGCAGCACCGAGATCAGGCGGCGGTTGTCGCGTTTGGCCGAACCGACCAGGCAATATCCGGCAGTTTCGGTGTGCCCGGTTTTCAGGCCGTCCGCGTAGGGGTCGATCCATAACAGGCGGTTGCGGTTGGCTTGGGCGACGTTATTGAAAGTGTAGTCGCGCAGTCCGAACAGCGCATAGTGCTGCGGGTAATCGCGCACGATAGCCGCGGCCAGCAAGGCCAAATCGAGCGCACTGCTGTAGTGCTGCGCGTCCGGCAGGCCGACCGGGTTGGCGAAATGGGTGTTGTTCATGCCCAGCCGTTTTGCTTCCCTGTTCATCAGGTCAACGAAGCCCGCTTCGCTGCCGGCGATATTGAGTGCCAGCGTGATGGCCGCATCGTTGCCGGATTGCACGATCAGCCCACGCAGCAGTTCGCCCACGGTCACGCTTTGTCCAGCCTTGAGCAGCATACGCGACTCGCCGCTGCCGGTATTGCGCACTGCGGCAGCGGGAACGGTCAGGTTTTGTTCCGGCGACAGCGTGCCGTGTTTGAGCGCGTCAAAAGCCAGGTAAGCGGTCATCAGCTTGGTCAGCGAAGCGGGCTCCATGCGCGCATCGGCATTCTGGTTCACCAGAACCTGGCCGCTGGTGTAGTCGTACAACAGGTAAGACTTGGCTGACAGGGCGGGTGCGGCGTAACCAATGACTTGGCTGTCGTTTTTGGACAGCCTAGTCAGATGGCTAGTTGTTTCACCAGACATTTGCGGCGGCAGGGCGAAAGCCGTGGCAGACAACAGCAAGCCGGCGAGCAATAGAGTGATATTCATGGCTGGATGGCGTTTTCGGGGGGCAATTATAGCCCTAGCCCATGGTTAGGCGATAGCTGCACAAATATGGCTAGGCCGAAATATATAGGCATTTCGGCATATTGTTCTTTCATCTCCGGATCGATATAAAGTGTACTTCATGGTGATTGCGGGAGCGTTGTAATGGCACTGTTAACTGGCGTAAAAGATTTTTTGGGAGTTAATTATGCCCGGAAGCGCGAGTTGCGCGGCGGGCTCAATCTTGTCGCGGCGGCCGAGGCGCATATATTGTGGAAGACGCGCCTGGGGCATCATGTGCAGGGAAATATTCGCGAATCTTTGGAATCCGCCCCGCTCGGGCAAGATGGCATTTGCCAGTTGGGGAGCTGGATCAACGGTTCGGTATTGGAACCGTTTTGCGAACCGGAGGTGCACCAGCAATTAAGCGAGGCGCACCAGCAATTTCACCAGTTTGGCGCGCTCATCATCGAAAGGCTGAAGGCAGGCGACCGCAGTGGCGCGGCAGAAATATTCAGGAACGAGTACAACCAGTCGTTGCGCCAAATCATCCAGGCTCTGACCGAAATCAACAAATGCCTTCAGGAAGAATAAGCGTTCATTTCAAATCGGATGAGCCGGAAACAAACGAGTAGGGATGGAGCAGATGCTCCCCGGATTCCGCTATCGCTGCATCCGGGCTACGAATCTCATGTCCAGTCAGGTCAGAGCGCGCCGCTGAGCTGCGCGGTTTGTACCGCAAGTTCATTGGCCTGAGCGCAAATATCTTCAACATCCGCCGGGTCGATGCCCAGCTCCAGCCATTCATATTCCTGAATTTCATCACCGGTGTGTTCGGCAATGCCGAAATTTGGCGCGACTTTTTCGGACAGGCTAACCAGGCGCACCAAGGGATTCCCGTCCGCGACTTCTTCGACGTAGGGGGGGTGGTGGTAGCCCAGCACGGCAATGATCTCCTCCGGCAGATGCCAATGCCGTGCCAGTTGTGAGCCGATATAGCAGTGCGTGATCCCCAGGGTTTCCAGTTCGATTTCCAGTATGGGGCGTTCGGGTTGCAGAAGCAGCTGGTGATGCAGTGCGTCGCTCGCCTCCGTGTCGATATGGTGCAAAGCCATGAAGCCGATGTCGTGCAGCAGTCCCGCCAGGAAAATCTGATCCTCATTGGGGCGGATATTTCGCGGCATGGCTTGCGCAATGGTGCGCATCACGATGGCGACGGTCATGCTATGCAGCCACAGGTCTTGCGGTTTGAAATATTTTCCTGCGGGAGACTGGGCGAGATGGGACATCGAAGCGATGCCGACGGCAACCGATTTGACCCGGGTCAGGCCAAGCAACATCGCGGCATCGGAGACTTTGCTGAGCTTGCGCGGAATACCCATGACCGGGGAGTTGGCCAGGCTGATTATCTTTGCGGCAATTTGCGGATCCTGTTCGATCAGCTTGAGCATCTGGGCTTCGCCCTCATCGGTATCCAGCGGCAGCGCCAGTAATTTCTGCGCGGTGGCTGGCATGGCGGGCAGGGAATCAAGATTGGCAAGCGATTGTTTGAGCCTGAGGCGGGTACTTTCGTCAATCATGGTTGCATTTGCGGGTTATTGGGTGGCGGTAACTTTTCCGTAGGGGGCAGACTATACGAGAGATTGGCAAAATTCGCGAGAGGGATTATTCCGAGCGTGAAGGCGGTTTGGCGAGTTTGCGTTGCAACGTGCGGCGATGCATGTTGAGAGCGCGCGCGGTAGCCGAGATATTGTCATCATGCTCGTGCAGCACGCGCTGGATATGTTCCCATTCCAGATCTTCGATTTGTGTCGGTTGCGCTTTGATCGGCACGTCGCTGTTGGCGGTGTGCCCGAACGCCGCCACAATTTCATCCGCGTTGGCGGGCTTGGCGAGATATTGCGTCGCGCCCAGCTTGATCGCCTCGACGGCGGTGGTGATGCTGGCATAGCCGGTCAGCATCACGATGCGCGTGTTCGGGTCGAGCCGGTGCAGAACCTTGACCAGGGCCAGACCCGGCGCACCGCCCATTTTTAGATCCACTACTGCGAATTCCGGCGGGTTGCCTTCCGCCATCGGAATCGCTTCCTCGACGCTGTGCGCCACAGAAACGCTGAAGCCGCGTTTTTCCAGCGCGCGCTTCAGTACCTTGCAGAAGGTGATGTCGTCATCGACCAGCAACAGCGAGGCAGATTCTTCATGTGGTTCGGTCATATGGAAGCCCTGGTGATTGGCAAAATTATTTCTGTAGTTGCGCCGCCCTGTTCGCGGTTGAACAAACGCACCGAGCCGCCCATGCGCTCGAGGGTGGCATTGGCCAGGAACAGGCCAATGCCATGCCCTTCCGCCTTGGTGGTGAAGAATGCCGACCCGGCTTTGAGTTCCGCTTCTTCGCTCAATCCCTTGCCGTGATCGTGGATTTCCAGCGTGAAGCTGGCGGCATCCCAATGCGTGCGGATTTCAATCGCTTGCGGAGCATCGCTTGCGGGTGCCGCGTCCGCCGCATTGTTGAGCAGGTTCATCAGCGCGGCGCGCAGCGTGGCGTCCACATTGACGAGCGGCGCGGGTTGTACGCCGTCGCTGTGGTATTGGTATTGCGCGGTCGGGCGCAACAACTGCCATTCGTCCAGCACTTCCGCCATCAGGCGATCGGCCGGTTGCAGCGAGGCTGCCCCGCTGATTTGCGCGTTGGCCAGTATCTTGTCGAGGATGCGCTTGCAGCCGCGCACCTGTTCGTTGAGGATGCCCAGCGCATCGCGCCAGCCGGGTTGCGCTGCGGCTTCATGCTGCAACTCGCCGATCACCACCGCCATCGTGGACAGCGGTGTGCCCAGTTCATGCGCGGCCCCCGCGGCCTGAGTGCCGAGCGCCACGATCCGCTCGTTGCGCAGGATTTCCTCGCGCACGCGCGCCAGCGTCTCATCGCGGTTGCGCACCGCCTGCGCCATCTGCACCACGAAATAGGCCACCACCACCGTGCTGAAGACAAAGCCGAGCCACATGCCCACGACATGCGCATTGAACGCGCTGTCGCCGTCATGCTGATGGTTGTGCGGCAGCGGGATGTAATAGAACATCAGCACGCTGTAACAAACGGAGGTAAGCGCCGCCATGCCCCAGGTGTAGCGGCCCGGCAGCGTTGCGGCGGCAATCACCAGCGGCAGCAGGTAAAGCGAGACGAAAGGGTTGGTCGATCCGCCGCTGTAATACAGCAACACGCTGAGCGCCAGCACATCCACGCACAATTGGGCGAACAACTCCGTGTTGGGAACCGGCTTGCCGCTGCGCAGGCGCAGCCAGGAATAAAAGTTGATCGCGGCGAGCGCGGCGATGGTCAGCAACATCGGCTGCCAATCCAGTTCCAGTTCCAGAATTTTCCAGACAGCCGCAAGCGTCAGGAGCTGCGCCGTGACAGCCATGCTGCGCAACGCGACCAGGCGGCGCAACTGGCTGTGGCCCGGCAGGGAAGAAAGTATCGTATTGTTCATGCGGCTATTGTAAGCGCAGAGAAGGCGGGCGGGGGATGCGGCATATTGTCGCAGCAGCAAGGCCCTCGCAATAATCCTTAAAACGGCAGTTGAACCACGAAGGGCACGAAGAAGAACAGAAGGTTGTTTCGAGAATACCAACCGCTCGTGGGGTGAGCGTCAAACGGTGTGCAATCCCATGAATCGGGGTCGGCAGGGATGGGCGGCTTTATGCCCAACTCGCAAAAATCTTCGTGATCTCTGTGTTCTTCGTGGTGAAGTGCTTTTTAGGATAATGAACCGGGAAAGCAGAGCTGGTTTTTGGCATTTTGCGGTGCTGAATGTGCGGCATGTATAATCCGCTTATCCAATCTATTTCATAACAGGAGAACATCATGGTTAATTTTTACCGGTTTTGCGGGCTGCTGGCAGCCCTGTTGCTGAGCGCCAGCGTTTACGCGGGCGACATTCAGGTGGAAGGCGCATGGACGCGCGCTACGCTCCCCGGTCAGGATATGGCAATGGTGTATATGTCCATTACCAGCAAGCAGGCCGCAACAATAGTCGGAGTCTCCAGCAAGGCATCCAAGACTGCGGAGATGCACACCATGGAGCATAAAGGCGGCATGATGAAAATGTATGAGGTCAAATCCATCAGCTTGCCGGCCAATGCGCGTCTGGAAATGACTATGCATGGTTATCATCTGGTGTTGGGAGGATTGAAGGCTCCGCTCAAGGCTGGCGCAACCGTGCCGCTGACGCTGAACATCGAAATGGCCGACAAGAGCATCGTCAAGGTTGACGTGCAGGCGGAAGTCAGGCCGCTGAAAAACGCAGCACAGAAATAGGCGCATCACTCTCCATCGCCGGGAAAATCCTGGCTTGATTAAAACGGGCGGCTTATGCCGCCTGTTTTTTCAAAAGCCGCATAAAGCTCTTCGGGTTAGCATTGCGAACATATAGATTGACCGAGTATTAACCTTGCCAATTTCCTGGAATATCCCGTTAGTCATTTTGTCCGTGCTGATTGCGATCATCGGCTCGTTCGCCACGCTCGACCATGCGCAGCGGATGCGCGAAGCCAACGGCCGCGCGGCGAAGCTATGGATGGTCGCGGGCAGTATCGTCCTGGGCATGACCATCTGGGGCACGCACTTCGTCGGCATGCTGGCGTTCAGCCTTCCCATCCCGCTTGCCTATGACCTGACGCTGACCCTGCTTTCCATCCTGCCTGCCATTGCCGCGGCGCTATTGGGGTTCTGGGCGCAGTGCTGTAAAACTCGTCCCGGTGCCAAACGCATATTGGCCAGCGGACTGCTGATGGGGCTGGGGATCGGCGCAATGCACTACACCGGCATGGCGGCGCTCAGGATGTCGCCGCCGATCGGCTATGACCCGCCGATTGTGGCCTTGTCCTTGGCCATTGCCGTCGCCGCCTCGTGGGGCGCGCTGCTGATGATGTACCAGGGCGGGCGCATCAAACTGCCGCCCCTGCTCCGTTTGATGCTGGGTGCGGTGATCATGGGGCTGGCGATTTCCGGCATGCACTATACCGCGATGCTCGGTACGCACTTCCAACTAGGCAGCCTGTGCCTTGCCGATACCTTGCGCATCGAGCCGGGCGCGCTTGCCGTGCTGGTATCCCTGGGCTCGCTGTGTTTGTTCGGCGGCAGTTTTTTCCTGATTGTGCTCGACAAACGTGTAGCGCGCCAGGATGCGCAGGTATTGGCCGGACTGGTGCTGGCCTTTTCCCTGCTGCTGACCTGGCAGTTGTGGAATAACGCGCGGCAAAATGCCGTGCAACTCCAGCAAGTCGAATTTGATGGCCACGTGCGAGGCGTCGCCGACAGCATCAATAAACGCATGAGTACCTACAAACAAGCGCTACGCGGGGTAGATGGGTTGTTTGCCCATGCCGGGGTTATTAGGCGCGGTGAATTCCGTGACTACATCGCCAGGTTGCGGCTGAAGGAAGACTATCCAGGCATCCAGGGCATTCGTTTCGTGCCGGTCGTGCCGAAGGCAGCGAAAGAACGGCACATTGCCGCGATGCGCAAGGAAAATTCATCTTCCTATAACATCTGGCCGGAAGGCCGGCGCGAGGTTTACGCGCCTGTTGTCTATGCCGAGCCGTATGACTTGCGCAACCAGCAGGTTTTCGGTTACGACATGCTTTCCGACCTGGAGTATCCGCGGCCCGGAGACTCCGCGCCGGGGCTGCGCCGCGCCGCGCTAGAGCAGGCGCGCGATGCCGGCGATTTCGCCATCTCCGGCAAAATCAGGCTGGTGTTTGAAGCAGGCCAGGATCTGCAGCATGGCTTTGTGATGTTTCTGCCGGTCTATAAATACGGCGCTCCGCGCAATACGCTTGCCGAACGCCGCGCCAATATCATCGGCTGGATCGTTTCGGTATTCCGCATGGGCGATCTGATGTCCGGCATTCTCGATGTGCGCGATACGGGCTTCGACATCGCCATCTTCGACGGCGAGGAAGTATCGGAAAAAACGCTGATGTACGCCTCGGATCACAGCGGCTTTGTCCGCGACCGGGGTGCGCGCTTTCAGCACAACGAACCCATTGGAATTGCCGGCCACAACTGGACGGTGCAGGTGCGTTCCCAGCCTGCCTTCGAGGCGCAACTCAACCGGAATCAGCCCAGGATCATCGCCGGCAGCGGTATCGCTTTCAGCCTGCTGCTTGCGCTGCTGACCTGGTTCCTGGTATCCGCCCGGGCAAGCGCGCTGCAGGCGGCGGCGGCGGTGGAGCGCGCCAGCCGCAAGAACGAGATGCTGCTGCACGGCCAGCGACGGCATTTATATTTTCGACCTCGAGGGCAATATCGTGCAGGTGAACGATGCGTTCTGCCGCATGCTCGGCTATTCACCCCTGGAACTCCTGGCCATGAACGTAACGCAGTGGAACGCACAGTGGCCGAGAGATGAGCTGCTGGCAAGGATCGCCGCATTGGGTGCGAGCAACCCCATATTCGAAACCCGGCACCGCCGCCGCGACGGCAGCATCATCGATGTCGAAGTCAGCGCCACAAGGGTGGAGATCGAGGGTTTTCCCCTGATCTACAACTCGGCGCGCGACATCACCGAGCGCAAGCGGGCCGAGGAATACCTGCGGGACAGTGAACACCGGTTGAGGGAAGCGCAGCGCGTCGCCCATATCGGCGACTGGAATCTCGATCTGGTCAACAATGTGCTGACCTGGTCCGACGAGATTTTCCAGATTTTCGAACTCGACCCGAAAAAATTCGGCGCCTCCTACGAGGCTTTCATGGAGGCAGTTCACCCCGACGACCGCGAGCGGGTGGGCAATGCCTATTTCGAATCGGTTCAGAACCGGACGCCGTATGACATCGAGCATCGCCTGCTGATGAAGGACGGGCGGGTGAAATACGCACATGAGCGGGGCGAGACCTATTACGGCGAGGACGGCAAGCCGTTGCGCTCCTTCGGCACGGTGCATGACATCACCGAGCGCAAGAGGACAGAAACCGCGTTCCATACGCTTGCCGGAACAGCGGCAGCGAATATCGGAATATCGTTTTATCAGGAAGCGACAAATATCTTATGCAGCCTGCTTGGGGCAGATTGCGCCATTATCGGCAAGCGGTTGAATGAAAGCAGAATACAGGCCTTGGCCATGCAGCTCGACGGAAAACCGATAGAGTATTTCGAATACTCGTTGCACGGCGCTCCATGCGATATCGTCACCCGCGAAGGCTACCAGGAATATTCCGAAAACGTCGCCCAGCTATTCCCCTTGGACAAGGATCTGACAGATCTGGGCGCGGAAGCCTATATCGGCGTACCTACACGAAATAGCGACGGCAAGGTCAATGGCATACTTTGCGCCATTTTCCGTCACAAGCTTGCCCCGCAGCCGATGCGCAAAGAGGTGCTGGAAATCATCGCCGCGAGGGCGGGTACGGAGATCGAGCGTCAGCAGGCAGAACAGGCGTTGCGCGACAGCGAGGAGCGCTGGAGCTTCGCACTGGAAGGCGCCGGCGAGGGGGTGTGGGACTGGGACATGCAGACCGGCAAGGTGGTGTATTCCAAACGCTACAAGGAGATGCTGGGTTTTCCGGCAGATGCGGAGTGGAACAGCCTCGGTGAATGGACCGAGCGCGTCAACCCGGATGACTTGCGGCACGCGATGATCGATCTGGAAAGGTATCTGGACGGTAATTCGCCGTTTTATACCGTGGATTACCGCATGCTGTGCAAGGACGGCAGCTGGAAATGGGTGTCTGCGCGCGGCATGGTAGTGAGCCGCGCCGAGGACGGCAGGCCGCGACGCATGATCGGCACGCATACCGACATCACCGAGCGCAAGCAGGCAGCGGAGGCGGTGCGCATCAGCGAAGCACGGCTCCGGCTGCTGCTGGATTCCGCCGCCGAAGCGATCTACGGGATCGACATGAACGGGAATTGCACGTTCTGCAATCCATCGTGCGTCCGGATGCTGGGCTATCGGCAGGCCGACGAACTGATCGGCAAGAACATGCATCAACTGATTCACTACAAGTACCCGGATGAAACACCTTTTCCGGCGGCAGAATGCCGGATTTACCAGGCATTCCTGGATGGGGTGAACACGCATATAGAGGATGAAGTGTTCTGGCGCGCCGACGGCACCTTTTTCCCAGTCGAATGCTGGTCACATCCGCAATTCCATCATGGCGCGGTCGTGGGCGCCGTGGTTACCTTCATGGATATTACCGAGCGCATAGAGGTCAGTAAAAAACTGCTCACGCTCTCCAAGGCCGTGGAAAACAGCCCGGCCAGCGTGGTCATCACCGATCTAAGCGGCACGATCCAATACGTCAATCCGAAATTCACCGAAGTGACCGGATACACTGTGCAGGAGGCCATCGGCCAGAACCCGCGAATACTCCAGTCCGGCGCGCTTTCGCTTAAATTCTACGAGAAACTGTGGGGAACTATATTGGCCGGCAGGGTGTGGCAGGGAGAATTCCACAATAAGAAAAAGAACGGCGAGAGTTATTTCGAGGCTGCCACCATCTCTCCGATCCGCGACGAGAAGGGAAACATCACCCATTTTGTGGCGGTCAAGGAAGATATTACCGAACGGAAACAAACCGAACAGGAACTGAAAAAATCCATGGCTGCCGCCGAAGCTGCCAACCATGCCAAGAGCGAGTTCCTTGCCAACATGAGCCACGAAATTCGCACGCCGATGAATTCGATCATCGGCTTCTCGCATTTGTGCCTGCAATCCGAGTTGATGCCCGCGCAGCGGGGTTATCTGGAAAAAGTTTACCGTTCGGCGAACTCCCTGCTGGGCATCGTCAATGACATTCTGGATTTTTCAAAGGTCGAGGCGGGCAAGCTGGAAGTAGAGAAAGTGCCCTTCCAGCTTGATGCGGTGTTGCGCAGCGTGGCCGATGTCGCCGGCATCCGCGCAACAGAGAAAGGCTTGGTGCTTCGGTTCGATAACGAGCCTGAAATTCCGCAGACATTGGTGGGCGACTCGTTGCGCCTGTGGCAGGTATTGAACAATCTGGTCGGCAACGCGATCAAGTTCACTGAAGCGGGTGAGGTTACGGTTCAAGTCATAATAGAAAGCCAGACTGCCAGTCAGGGCGAGACTCCCGGCCATATTGTGCTGGGTTTCACGGTGCGCGATAGCGGTATCGGCCTGACGCCGGAACAAATCGGCAAGCTATTCCAATCATTCAGCCAGGCCGATGCCTCCACCACGCGCAAATACGGCGGAACGGGACTGGGTCTGGCGATATCGAAAAATCTCGTGGAGTTGATGGGCGGGGCGATGTGGGTGGAAAGCGCGCCGGGGAAGGGCAGCGTTTTCGGCTTCAACCTGCCCTTCAACTGCCCACCCGAGGGGAACCGCACCACGCCGGATTCGAACAATCCAAATATGCCGCATGACAACGGCAGTCTTGCCCATCTTTCTGGCTTGCGTGTTTTGCTGGTGGAGGACAACGAATTCAACCGGCAATTGGCGACCGCGCTGTTGACGCAAGCCGGGATAGAGGTCAGTTCCGCCCACGACGGCATCGAGGCCGTGCGGGCAGCGCAGCAACAGGAATTCGATGCGGTGCTGATGGATATACAAATGCCGAACATGGACGGCTTGGAGGCGACGCGCAATATCAGGAAAAATCCCGCGCTGGCCGGATTGCCGATCATCGCGATGACCGCCAATGTCATGGTTGGCGACCGCGAACATTGCCTGGCTGCGGGCATGAACGATTATATTACCAAGCCCATCCAGCACAACGCGCTGTACGCCGCCCTTGCCCGCTGGACAAAGCGTGGGCCGGCTTCAATTCAAGGCACTGCAATCCAAGGAATTGAGATCAGGACACGGCGTGTATCCGGAACATCTCCTGCCCTTGACCCGGACAAGGCGATCGCTCGCATGGGGGGAGAAAGCACCTATCTGACCGTGCTCGAGAAGTTTATTCCCAATCAGGGGCGGGCCATGCAATTCATCCAGGACGCACTCGCTACCGGCGACCGGAATACTGCGGAGCGTCTTGCGCATACGCTGAAGGGCATCGCCGCAACCATCGGGGCGGCAACTTTGGCGGAAACCGCACGCCACCTGGAGAACGCCATCCGTGAAGAGGATGCCGAAAACTATCCGCAGTTAATTGCGGCTGCGGCAACAGAGCTGGCTCAGGTGACCGCTTCGGTCGAGGCCTATTTGCAAGCCTGTGCGGCCGAGGCTGAGGCGGCTACGATTGACCGGGCGTCTCCGGATCTTGCGCAGCTTGGCACACTTCTGGAGAAATTGACTGCGCAACTGAAAGTCTTTGATGCGGATGCAGTGGACACCATGTGTCTGATCAACCGCCAGATCAAAGGCACGGCATCCGCTGCGCAGTTTGTACGACTGGACCGGTATATAAACGATTACGATTACGAAAACGCGCTGGCGGAAGTACAGCGTCTTGTCATGGAATAGAGATATGAGCAAAACTGGAAAAAATACCCTGCTGGTCGTGGACGATACTCCCGAAAACATCGATGTGCTGCGCGGGATATTGGGCGCGGACTACGCGATAAAGATTGCCAATAACGGCCCGTTGGCGCTGAAAATAGCGGCGGAGCAACCGCCCGATCTGATCCTGCTCGATGTCATGATGCCCGGCATGGACGGCTATGAGGTCTGTCGCCAACTCAAGGGAAACGAGGCTACCCGGCATATCCCGATTATTTTTGTCACCGCGCGCGGAGAGGTGGCGGATGAAACGCTGGGCTTCGAACTGGGTGCGGCAGACTACATCATCAAGCCGGTCAGTCCTCCCATTGTATGCGCCCGGGTCCGGGCGCATCTGGCCCTGTCCGATCAGCGTCACTATCTGGAACAACTGGTGGCGGAACGCACCGGCGAATTGGAGCGCAATAACCGGCAACTGGAGGAGACGCATCTCGTCATGCTTCAGCAACTGGGGCGCGCGGCCGACTATCGCGACAATGAGACAGGCAAGCATATCGTGCGGGTGGGCAATTTCAGCAAACTGCTGGGCTTGGCATCGGGGTTTCTGGAGTCGCAGGCGGAACGGCTGATGTACGCTTCCATGATGCACGACATCGGCAAGATCGGCATCCCGGATCATATCCTGCTCAAGCCGGGCAAGCTGACGGATGAGGAATTTGACGTCATCAAGAAACACCCCGGGATCGGTGCGGAAATCATCGGTGAGCACGACGCCGAAGTGCTGAAGATGGCAAAACTGATCGCGCTGGGGCATCACGAAAAATGGAACGGCCAGGGTTATCCGTACGGCTTGAGTGGAACGGATATTCCAATTGTCGCGCGCATCGTGGCGATCGCCGATGTATTCGATGCGCTGACCTGCGTGCGCCCCTATAAAACCGCGTGGCCGCTGGAAAAGGCGCTGGAATTGATCGCAAAGAGCGCGGGAGAACATTTCGACCCCAATCTGGTCCAGCTGTTTCTGGAAGCGGAAGCGGAAGTGCGGCGGATCGCGACTGAATACAGCGACGTTGCCAGCGAATCGGAAGAAAATAACGGGATACCTGCGTGACCCAGTCCTCCGGCACGAAACCAACCATTCTGGTGGTGGACGACACGCCGGAAAACATCGATGTGCTGCGCGGGATATTGGGCGCGGACTACACGATAAAGATTGCCAACAGCGGCCAGTTGGCGCTAAAAATAACGGCGGCGCAGCATACCGATTTGATCCTGCTCGATGTCATGATGCCCGGGATGGACGGCCATGAAGTGTGCCGGCAACTCAAAGCCAATCCGCTCACCCGCGCTATTCCGGTTATTTTCATTACCGCCAGGGCGGAAACCGGGGACGAGGTGCAGGGGTTGGCGCTGGGTGCGGCGGATTATCTGACCAAACCGGTCGTCCCCGCCATCGTGAAGGCGCGGGTGCAGACCCAGCTCGCCCTGCGGCAGGCGCGCCGCGAGCTGGAAGAAACAAACCTGATTCTCAGCGACGAAAAAGAATTGCTGGAGGATATTGTTTCCAGAATGCGTTCGGCGAGCCCGTTCGATGGGCGCAAGGTGCGGCATATCCAGTCATCGCTGGAAAAGACCTGCGGCGACATTGTCCTGTCCGCCTACCGTCCGGATGGCGCCCAGCATGTGCTGGTCGGCGACTTCTCCGGCCACGGTTTGCCGGCAGCGTTTGGCGGCCCGCTGGTTTCCTATATCTTTTACCACCTGAGCGCCGAAGGTTGCACCATGCGCCACATCCTTCAGGAGATGAACCGTATCCTGTGCCGCCAACTTCCCACCCAGCTCTATATGGCAGCCGGTGCGCTGGAGCTGTCGCCTGACCGTAAACGGGTGATGGCATGGAATTGCGGCTTGCCGCGCATACTTTGTTTGAGTGCCGCGCATGGCGTGAACCGGATCAGTTCCGGCGGTCTGCCGCTGGGCATCAGCGAATCGACCGACACCTTTGAGCCGCACGAGCAGGCCGAAATGGAATCCGGCATGCACATCTACCTGTATTCGGATGGCATCACCGAAGCCATGTCGGTTGAGCGGGAGTTGTATGGCCAGGCGCGGCTGGAGGCGCTTGCATCGCGCATTCACCGCGAACAACTGCCGCTGGAGATGGTCTGGCAGGAACTGGCTGCCTACTGTGGCGGGCAAGGGCTTTCGGACGATGCGGTGATGGTCGAAGTTTCGCCCTAGACACCCGCCCATGCCGCTCAGGCAAAACACCCCAACATCGAGTGAGCCTTAGCTTCGCCGCAAAAGCAGGCGGCATGCGCCGCCTGATTTATTTTCAGCCATTCAAATTTTCTTCTGGTGTAGAATTCGCGGCAAATTTCAGAGGAAAAAATATGTCTCTTACGCCTTCCGCCGCCGACAAGAAAGCACGCACGCTTTCCGAGGCGATGCCCTACATCCAGCGTTTTTTCGACAAGACCATCGTGGTCAAATACGGCGGCAATGCCATGACCGATCCCGCGTTGCAGGAGAGTTTCGCGCGCGATGTGGTGCTGCTGAAGCTGGTCGGGATGAATCCGGTGGTGGTGCATGGCGGCGGACCGCAGATCAACGAATTGCTGCAAAAGGTGGGCAAGCAGGGCACCTTCGTGCAGGGTATGCGCGTGACCGACGAGGAAACCATGGACTTGGTCGAGATGGCACTGGGCAAGGTCAACAAGGACATCGTCAACCTGATCAACAAGCATGGCGGCAAGGCGGTGGGGCTGACCGGACAGGACGGCGCATTCATCCGCGCCGAAAAATTGTTGCTGGAAAGCAAGGACGAGCCGGGCAAGATGCTGGACATCGGGCTGGTCGGCGAGATCACCAAAATCGACCCATCCATTATCACTTTCCTCGATTCCGGCGACTTCATTCCGGTGATCGCGCCGATCGGCGTCGCGCCGGACGGTGAGACGCTGAACATCAATGCCGATCTGGTGGCAGGCAAACTGGCGGAAGTGCTCAAGGCGGAGAAGCTGGTGCTGCTGACCAACACACCGGGTGTGCTGGACAAGGACGGCAACCTGCTCTCCGGACTGACACCCAAGGATATCGATAATCTGGTGGCAGACGGCACATTGTCCGGCGGCATGCTGCCCAAGATCGGCTCCGCGCTCGATGCGGCGCGCAGCGGCGTGAAGTCGGTGCATATCATCGATGGGCGGGTGGAACACGCGTTGCTGCTGGAAATCCTGACCGACGAAGGCGTTGGTACGCTGATTAAGAGCAAATAAGGCGTGACCGCCCCGTTATGGATATTCGACCTCGATAACACGCTGCATAACGCGACGCCGCATATCTTTCCGCACATCAACCGCAGCATGACGGCCTATTTGCAGCAGCATCTGCAACTGGACGAGGTGGAGGCGAACGCACTGCGCATGCATTACTGGCAGCGCTATGGCGCGACGTTGAGCGGCTTGATGCGCCACCACGGCACCGACCCGGCGCACTTTTTGTGGCACACCCACCAGTTCCCGGAGCTTGAGCGGATGGTGTTGCGCGAACCGCGCTTGCGCCACGTGTTGAAGAATTTGCCGGGCAGGAAGGTGGTGTTTTCCAATGCGCCGCAGCACTATGCGCAAGCGGTGTTGAAGCTGTTGCGCGTGGCGGATTTGTTCGATGATGTGATGGCGGTGGAACAGGCGCGCTACCGCCCGAAACCGGACAGTTTCGGCTTCCTGCGCCTGTTGCGGCGGCATCGTATCAGGGCAGCGCAATGTGTCATGGTCGAAGACAGCCTGGAAAATCTGGTTGCGGCAAAGCGGCTGGGGATGCGCACGGTGTGGGTGAATGCCGGCAACAAAAAAGCGCCGTGCGTGGATGTGAAGATTCGTGATGTGATGCAGTTGCCGGGAATTTTGAGTCGTATAGTCTGATCACAAACTCTCTCCCCCAACCCCTCTCCCGCAGGCGGGAGAGGGTGGCCGAAGGCCGGGAGAGGGTCTTTCAAAGGAAATAAACATGGCAAGCAAACCGGGCGAGAGAAAATTACAGATACTGCAAACCGTGGCGCAGATGCTGGAGCAGCCCAAGGGCGAGAAGATCACCACGGCCGCGCTGGCGGCCAGGCTGGAGCTTTCCGAAGCGGCGTTGTACCGCCACTTTGCCAGCAAGGCGCAGATGTTTGAGGGGCTGATCGATTTCATCGAGCAGACGGTGTTCGGCCTGATCAACAAGATCACCCAGGAAGAAAAAAGCGGCATGCAGCAGGTCGAGGCGATCGTGTCGATGCTGCTCGGCTTTGCGCAGAAGAATCGCGGCATGACGCGGGTGCTGATCGGCGACGCGCTGGTGAATGAGGACGAGCGTTTGCAGCAGCGCATCAACCAGATGCTGGACCGCATCGAGGCGACGCTCAAGCAATCGCTGCGCATGGCCGCGACGCAGGGCGAGATGGGTGCGGCGACGGATGTGGGCGCCCATGCGAATCTGCTGATATGTTATGTGATCGGACGCTGGCAGCAGTTCGCCAAGAGCGGCTTCACGCGCGACCCGGCGGCGCAGTGGCCGGCGCAGTCGGCGATTCTATTGGGCAAATAATTTCAGGGAATAAACGATGATTCTGATTCTCAGCTCCAACACCAGCGAACAGGCACCGGAATACCGGCAGTTGCTGACGTACCTCGCGACGTTGCAGCATCCAGACGCGCTGCAAAATTGTAAATCAGTGATGCGATGAAAACCCAGCCCGCAATCTTTGAAGAACATCAAATCCGCCGCGTGTATGACGAAGCGACAGAAATCTGGTGGTTTTCGGTGGTGGACATCGTCCAGGTGCTGACGCAGCAGCCGGATTACCAGACCGCGCGCAAGTACTGGAACAAGCTGAAAGAGCGGCTGGGCAAGGAGGGCAGTCAACTGGTGACAAATTGTCACCAGTTGAAAATGGAGGCTGCCGACGGCAAGCAACGGCCAACCGATGTGGCGACCGCCGAAACCCTGCTGCGGCTGGTGCAGTCCGTGCCCAGCCCGAAGGCGGAGCCGATCAAGCTGTGGCTGGCGAAGGTGGGATACGAGCGGATGCAGGAAATGGCCGACCCGGCGCTGTCGCTGGAGCGCGCCCGCGAGACCTGGCAGAAGCATGGGCGTAGCGAGAAGTGGATACAGCAGCGCATGACCGGGCAGGAAACGCGCAACAAACTGACCGACTATTGGGCGAAGCACGACATCAAGCTAGGCGAGGAATACGCCATCCTCACCAACATCATCCATCAGGAGTGGGCCGAAGTGGATGTCAAGACGCACAAGGCGATGAAAGGGCTGCAAACCCACAACCTGCGCGACCACATGAGCGAGGCGGAGTTGATCTTTACCGCACTGGCGGAATTGTCCACGCGCCAGATCGCCGAGAGCATTGAGGCCACGGGCATGACGGAGAACGAAGAAGTGGCCAGGAAAGGCGGCGGTATCGCAAAAAGGGCGCGGCAGGAGCTGGAAGCAAAGACAGGCAAGAAGGTAGTGGGCGGAGAGAATTTCCTGCCGCCGGATAAACGTAAAGGTATAGCGAAAAAATGATCCTGATCCTCAGTTCCAACACCAGCGAACAGGCACCGGAATACCGGCAGTTGCTGGCGCATCTGGCGACGCTGCAAGGCATCCAGACCCGCGTGCATGTCGAGCGCGGCAGCGAACAGGCGCTCACGGAAATCTATCTGATCGGCAACACCAAGCCGCTGGATATTGGGGACATGCAGAACCTGCCGTGCGTCGAGCGCGTGGTGCGGGTTTCCGAGGAGTACCGCATCCTCGGGCGGCACAAGGACAACCAGCGCCCCACGCATTTCGACTACAACGGCGTGCGCTTCGGGCAGGACACGCTGCACGTGTTCGCCGGGTTATGCGCGGTGGACAATCGCGAGCATGTCGAGATCATGCTCAAGGCGTTGCGCGACAACGGCCAGGTATGCACGCGCATGGGCGCATACAAGCCGCGCACCAGCCCGTATGCGTTTCAGGGGCACGGCAAGAACTGCCTGCCTTACGTGTTCGAGCTCGCGGGCAAGTACGGCATCAAGGTATTGGCGATGGAAATCACCCACGAATCGCATCTCGACGAGATTCGCGAGGCGCTGCATCAGACCGGAAACCCGACCGGCGTGATGCTGCAAATCGGCACGCGCAACACGCAGAATTTCGAGCTGCTGAAAATCGTCGGGCGGCAAACCGAGATGCCGGTGCTGCTCAAACGCGGCTTCGGCATCACCCTGGACGAATCGCTGAATGCGGCGGAATATCTGGCTTCGGAAGGCAACCGCAATGTGGTGTTCTGCCTGCGCGGCATGAAGACCAACATGGGCGACCCGCACCGCAACTTTGTCGATTTCGCGCATGTGCCGGTGGTGAAACGGCTGACGCGCATGCCGGTGTGCGTTGACCCGTCGCACTCGGTGGGATCGCGGCAAGCCTCGCCGGATGGCATCCTCGACATGATGCACGTCACCGCGCAAGGCGTGCTGTCCGGCGCCAACATGGTGCTGGTGGACTTTCATCCCGCGCCGCCCAAGGCCTTGGTGGATGGCCCGCAGGCCATGCTGCTGAAGGAGCTGCCGTATTTCCTGGAAGACGTGCAGATCGCCCGCGAGGCGTATCTCAAGCGCGTGGCGTTGCGGCAGCGTTATCCGGATATGTGATTTTCAGGGCGGAGCAGCCGCCCTGTTTTCTTTCACGTTAAAAAATGCAGTTAGCAAGAAATGTCATTTTCTTTCGAGGTGTTGTGCTGCTTTTGTAGGTGCGAATTTATTCGCACATAACCTCTTGTTCGGGCGAATGAATTCACCCCTACGCGGTTTTTATGATTACGGTGATTCTTTTGCATCCTGCTGCCGTACCAAACGACGAAACAGGCCAATCATCACCAGACACCACACAAAAAAGGCCACCCATACCATGACATGGGAAACCCAATGCAATGGTTCAAATTCAGCAGCAAGCGCGAGTCTGTAACTGGTTACAGCATACATGCCAAGAGGAAATACAATGCTCCATTGCATGGGCTCATAGCGCAAGGGAATATGCCGAACAAAATGCTTCCAAATCCCGAAAACAACCAGCAGGGGAATCCACCAGGTAGCCCAGGCCCAGGAGATAAGAGCCACAATATCCACAATGGGATGAAAAGTAGCCAGATCCGACATGATGGGGTCTGATAAAGCCAAAGCACTACTGGCATTGGCACTGATGGCGGCGGCTCCCATGATGACCCACATCAGCGGGGTGTAGTCATCCTCGCTCATCTCCAGAAAGAAAATACGATAACAAAACAGGGTTACAAAAATGCCATAAAGAATGAGCCCTATCCCCCATAGCATATAGATACCCACCATCATATAGGCGGCATAATCTCCCAGTTGGTGGATGACATTTACGCCATGTAAAACAAGTGACTGTGTGCCTACTATGCACATCAGCCAGCCGCCATGAACGACGCTCACATTACGCTCGGCATGACGAAGCGTCAGGACACTGAAGCTACAGTGGAGCAACGCCATCCATGCCAGTAATGCGCCTATCCAGCACAAAAGCGCCAGACGATTCAAACCATGGAGATGAAATAAGATCCCTGCAATATCGGCTGCGGCAACAAAGGAAAAAAAGAAAAAAGTGGTTCGCGGATTAATCAACTCGGTCCATACGACTTGCGGGAAACGTATGAGACGCCAGGTATATAGCCCAAGTAAGGCACACCAGGAAATCAGCGTGATCGCATACAGCACATCCGATAGCTTTGGCAGTTTGAGCATATCCATCGCGATAGCGATGATTCCCGTCCCCATGGTTAAGGTGAAATAGCCCGGGTACAGGTTTTTTAACCAGGTCAATTTGGCGGTATCAGTATCCATGATGTGCGCAACATAAATAAGTATGGTGCATGGCTTTGCTCCCTAAAAATTTACCGATTGACAACTCCCGTAGCCAAGCGGCGAATCTGTTCGTATTCGCGGCCATCCTTGATGCCGTCTGCAAAGACGGCGAAGAGCGCAACGGTCAATCGTCGTTATTGCGGCCTTTGCGATCCTGCCTTCCTTCGCGGTTGTTTTGGCCTTCTCCACCTCTGCCCCGGATGTCATGCTCGTCGGCGCTCCGGTGGCACTCGACGCAATTATCGTAATCGCGGATACCTTCCTCGATGTGCTCGCGGCGAATGTTTTCTGTCGTGTGCTCGTGGCAGCCGTAGCAGGTGTAGCGGCTGTAATTGTTGCCCTCATGGCAAGTCACGCAACTGGCGCTGTGGTCGCGGTCGAGAACGAAATACTTGTTGTGATCGAAAGTCGCGGGTGTCCATTTGTTCTGGTTGTGGCACTGGCTACAGTTGCCGGAAACTTGCTTGTGCAGCGTGTCGGCGGGTGATTTGTGGCACGACTGGCATTGATCGAGCGTTGCCTTTTGCAGCAAGGCATGATTAAAACGTTTTTGCGGCCGGAAGCGCTTCACGCCTGCGTGGTCGCTATGGCACGCCACACAGTCCTGCGTGGTCAGTTTCTGGTGAAATGGCGTCGAGGTGAGCGGCTTCAAGACCGGCTGGCCCGTCGTCGTCAGACGCCCGACATCGGCGGGTTTGTGGCAGGAGGCACAGCGCTCCGATGCCGATCCAAGCAACGGCGTATGGCAGGCGAAGCAGTCCGTCTCCAGTTGCTTGTGTCCGGGGATCAGTTTGCCCGGGCCGACCATCAGGTTCGGGTAGACGAAAACCAGAATCGCAATCGCGATCAGGTTAGCGGCCAGGACGAATTTGAGTGTCCGGCTCATACCCAGCCCCAGAACAAAAAGATGCTGATGATGTGACCCAGCGCAAGCGTTGCGAATACGACAAAAATCGGGATATGCACTTTACGCCACCGGTTCATGGCATCGAGCGTCACCGCGTCCCAGAACATCGCCTGCTCCACATCGGGACGCGACAGGCCGCGCAACTGGAAGTGTTCGCGCTGCCCCTGCACATGGCGGCGCGAGCGATCCAGCAGCAGTTTGCCGACCATGCCGCTCACCGCGTTCACTCCCATGGCGACCGTGGCCAGCCAGGGAAGGATGGCGTTGAAATGGATGCCGGCGTGGATCAGCACGAGCGACGCGCCGATCCAGGTGCCGAATTCATGCAGGGTCAGCAATTTTTTGGGATTTCCCGTCTTGATATATTTGCGTTTGCGTAGCGAATAGATCAGCGAGGCGATGATCAGGAGCGTTCCCGGTATGCCCAGATAACGTCCGACCCATACCAGATTCAGCCGATGCAGCAGATAGTCGCCCGCCAGCGTGACCACCGCCAGCAGGCCGACCAGAAAGGTGAAGGGAAGGATATGTTGGCGCCAGAGTGAGTTCGTCATCTATGCCTCCAGTGTCACGTCAGTCTTCGGCGTGCAAGAGCAGAGCAGGCAGGTGCCCGGCTCTGGATCGTAATCCGGCGGCTGGCGGTAGGCTACCTCGCCTGCCCGGATCGTCGTCTGGCAACTGCCGCAGCTTCCGGCGCGGCAACCGGAATCGACGGTAATGCCATGCGCTTCGGCAAATGCGAGCAGGTTGCCGGCTGTGGGCTGCCATGGCAACTGCTTGCCGGACTTGGCGAAGGTCACGATGATCCCGGTATCTGCTGCCCCGGCCTGCGATGCGGCAACCGCTGTGGGTTGCCTGCGCTTGATGGACGACGGGCCGAAAGCCTCGAAGTGGATGCGCGCATCCGGCACGCCCCAGTCATCCAGCGCAGGCACGAGGCTCTCCAGCATCGGGGTGGGGCCGCAGATGTAGAAATGAAAAGGCTTGAACGGCAACTGCATGCGCAACAGGTTTACGTCGATGCGCCTATGGTGCAGATAATCATGTCGCGTCACATCATTTCTGGCCACATCTTCCGGGAGCGGATCGCTGAAACACAGCCGCAAATGGAAGTTCGGATGCGCCGCCGCCAGGGCTTCGAGATGCGCTCTCATCACCAGCTCGCGGCTGTTGCGCACACCGTAGAACAGCCAGATTTCGCGCTCAGGTTGTTCGGCCAGGCACCAGTTCAGCATGCTCAGCATCGGCGTGATGCCGATACCGCCAGCGATCAACACCACCGGAGCATCGCTGCGGTCGATATGAAAATGCCCGGCGGGGGCGCGCACCTGCAACAGGCTGCCCACCGCCACTTGCTCGTGAAAGAAAGCGGATGAACGTCCCGGCGGCACTTGTCTGCCCTTGGGCGGCGGCACCCGCTTAATCGAAATTCGGTAGCAATCGGAGCGAGGCGCGTCCGACAAGGAATAGCAACGGACAACCTGCTCGGTGCCTCCTGTCGCCGCCGGTATATCAAGGCGAAAGGTCAGAAACTGTCCTGGCAGGAAGGGCGGTAGTGGTTGCTCATCTTCCGGCATGAGGTAAAACGAGCAGATCGACTGCGCGGCATCCTCGATAACCTTGCGGTCGACCCTGAACGTCCGGAAGCCCGGCCAGGCGGCAACGGCAAGCTCTTCCGCGCCGCTCGATACATTCTGCATTGCCGGTAAATCCAACTCCGCAGCACGGCTGCGCAAGGCATGATAGTCCAGCCAGTGGCGCCAGAAGCCGATGCCGAGAAAGATCGCCAGTTGCAGCGCGATACCCGACACAATCCAGAGCAGTAATGAGAGTGAGGTCATATCGTTTAATGCTAGCACGGAACCATATGGATTCCCACAACTCGAAACTTTCCTTGAAAAGGATAGTCGCTAGATTGACTGCAAAGATAGCGATGACAAAGTGGCACTTTTGCGCAGTTGGCAATAGGCATGACGATAATCCACACTGACCAGAAAAATCAAACGAAAGACCGCAATGAATACCAATAACCGATACCGTCTCCTGCTTCAGGTAAGCGCTTTTGTTGCCGTGGTAATAGGCGCGAAACTCATTACCCACTTTCTCGGATGGGAGGTTATTTCCATCAATCCATTGTTCTCGGGAATTGTGGCTGCCAACGTCTTCCTGATGGGATTTCTTTTGAGCGGTGTCCTTTCGGATTTCAAGGAAAGTGAGCGCATCCCCGGTGAGTTGAGTGCATGCCTGGAGAATCTGGCGCAAGAAGTGCGCGGTGTCCGGATGGCAAACCCTGAAGCTAATGTTGGCCCCTGTCTGACTCTCCTGTCGCAATTGAGCCAGGATATTTTGAGCTGGTTCCACAAGAAACACCGTACAGCAGAACTGCTGGAACACGTAAACGAGTTAACTCCTCAGTTCGCGGCGATAGAGCAATGGTCTCAAGCAACTCTCGTGGCTCGTTTGAAGCAGGAGCAAAGCAATCTCCGGCGCACCCTCATACGCACACACACCATTCGGGAAACGTCTTTCGTTTCCTCAGGCTACATGCTCGCCGACCTCATCACCATCCTTCTTTGTATAGGGCTTGTATTGGCCAGAATTGAGCCACTTTATGAGTCGCTGTTTTTCGTGGGCGTGATCTCATACTTGATGATTTATCTCCTGATGCTAATCAGGGATCTTGATAATCCGTTCGGCTACTACGAGCGCTATTCTGCAGAAGACGTATCCCTTAAGCCGCTTGAGGAAGCTGCGGGTCGGCTCTCGCAGATCGCCAGTATCGAAGTCTCTGCACTCAAAGGGAGCGCCGAACAATGCGCTGCACAGGACGCAGTTTCGCCGCGCTGATGAAGCCGCTAGCGATTCCACTTGGCAACCAAAAGACAGTTGCCAAGTGGCTGGTTAACAGCATTAACGACACAGCCACCATTTTGCGTGATTTTTTCCGCCATGAGTATCACGCATAGCGGACATATCGAATGGTTTGCGTCGTATATCCGACTACGGTTTTTTTGGATGAAGCCTCAATGGTTCTTATGTGCGTCCGCAACCGGAGCGGGCGCGGCATGGTGGTGGCTGCCAGAGGATGCGATAACGGTATGAACCCCTTCGACATAATGCACGTATGTCACATAGGCATCCACAAACTCCCGGCCCGCCTCGACGCTCTTGTCCTTGTTCTTGCTTGCTTCCAATACGCGCGCAAATTTCTCTCTGATAACCCCCGTCATATGGCTACTGATCACTCTGGCCATTTCGTCGGCGGAACCATTGACGAGAGCTTTGTCAGCCATCACGATGATCGGATCGATGGCTTCATCCTTGATGCCGCTGTACGGCGCTCCCTCGCCGGCGCGATGTACACGCACGAGTGTTTCGAGGAAGTATTGATCGGCTAATTCTTTTGCTTCCTTGCTTTTGCCGCGAACCGCAACCGCTTTCGCAAATGCAACTCTGATCTCGGCTTCATTTTCTTTTTTAACCCACTTCAGGATGGGGGTTAAATCAGCTTTTTCCAGTGCAGCTTTGGCTTCCGGAATTACCGGGCCATTGGCTGTATCGCAGTGTGCCTGTGCATTTCCTGCAAGGAGCAGCCCGCAGCTTATTGAAAGAATAGCCGCGATATTTTTTGGAGATTTGTTGGTGTTTTTCATTATGAATACCCTTTGGTTTGCTGGTTCAAGTGTAATGTGCGCTTTATGCGACCGCATGATCCATGCGGCGCATAGAAGACCACACCAAACCAAATTAGGTTCCCCGCAACGCAGCAGATAGCCGCCGCAGCGGTTTTTCAATATTCCGCTAGACCAACCCCATCATCACCAGCGCGATGAAGGCGGCAAACAGCACAAAGTGACTGATGCCCTCGATGGCGTTGGTCTCGCCGTCGTGCAGGTTGTTCATCACGGTCAGGAAGGTCAGCAGCAGCATGCCGGCTTGAACCGGCGTGAGCGCCATGTCGATGCGCTCGCCGCTGAACAGCGCGATGGCCTCGATCACCGGCAGCGTGAGCAGCACCGTGGCGAGGGAAGCGCCCAGCGCGATATTGACGGTGGTCTGCATGCGGTTGTTTTGCGCCGCCTTGAGCGCGGTAAGGATTTCCGGGCTGGCGGAAATCAGCGCCACCAGCACGGCGGGAATCGATTTCGGTAGGCTGCTGCCGGCCAACCCGGCATCCAGCAGCACCGACAATACTTCCGAAAGCACGCCGACCAGCACGATTGCGCCGAGCATCATCGCAACATGCAGCGCATTCGGGCTATGCGCGAGATCGTGCGCTTCTGCTTCGGTGCCGGCGGTGTACTCGAAAAAGTTGCGGTGCTCCACGGTTTGTAGGCGCAGGAAGGCTAGGTACATGATCGCCATGATGCCGATGGAGAAGGCCGAGTAGATCTGCCACTTTGCTTCCGGCACGAAATCCGGAATGAACATGCCGACGCCGATGGCGACCAGCAGCATCGCGATGAAGGAGTTGGCCGAATCCAGATTGTATTTGGTGCTGCCGTGTTTCAGGCCGCCGATGATGGCCGCGAGGCCGAGGATGCCGTTGATGTCAAACATCACGGCGGCGAACACCGTGTCGCGCGCTAGCGTCGGGTTGGGTGCACCCTGCAGCAGCACAACCAGGATCACCACTTCGACGGAAACGGCGGCAATGGTGAGGATCAGCGTGCCGTACGGCTCGCCGAAACGCATCGCAAGCACCTCGGCATGATGGGCGATGCGGAACGCCACGCCGATGATCGCGGCGAGGATCACCAGCAGCAACCCCCACAGCATGCCCCCGCCGTGCTCTACGGCGCTGTGCTCGAGGGTGAAGCCCAGTCCAAGAACGATCAGGGCGAGGGCAATCGGGAATTCGGTTTTGAGGTATTTCATGGTTGTGTCGGGTGCAAAAAATAATGTTGCGCACCCTAACCGGTAGGGAATGGGGCGTCAACCCGCGCAGCGGCACAGGCTGTTTGCCGGAACCTGTTGACTGGTAAGGTTTTCATTACTACTATGGCCGTTCGGTAAGTTTCTGGCCGTTAACTTCATCAGGGAGGTTGCATCATGGCAGAACAAAAAGCAAAACCAGCCGCGAAAAAAGTGGCTGTAACCAAGGTAGCCAGTGTGGCTGCCGTCAAACCGAAAACCACCAAGGCTGCCGCGACGCCCAAAAAGGCGGCGGTGAAGAAAACGGCGACCGCCGCCGCAAAACCGAAAAACGCTAAAACCCCGGCAGTAAAAAAAGCAGTTGCGCCTGCCGCCGTCAAGAAAGTCCCGGCGAAAAAGGCAGTAACAGCCAAACCGGCCGCAAAGAAAACTGCGGCGCAGCTCACTCCCGAAGAACGCTATCGCATGGTGCAAACTGCAGCCTATTTTATTGCGGAGCGCAACGGGTTTGACGGCTGCTCGGCCGACCATTGGGTGGCTGCCGAGCTCGAGATTGCAGGCAAGCTGGGCCAATAGATATCGCTGTAAAAACTGTGCGGCCTGCGCCGCGCGGTTCATGCCTGATGCGCAGGCTGTCCGTTTTCGCCGCTTACTGCTTTTCCAGACAAGCCAGGTAAATCGCCGCATCCGGCTGGGTGCGGTTGCGCTGCGCCTGCCAGATCATTTCGCCGAGGCATTCCATCATGCGGTGCTGCGCATCGTGTTCCGATTCGAATTGCCGCGTCAGGCGCGCGAAATGCGCGCGGATTCCCGCCGGCTGGTTGATGGAGATCTGTTCCTCGATGGTGAGGTGCATCATCAGGTGCAGGAACGGGTTGGCCGCGCCTTGCTCCGGCAGGTAGTCCTGATCCTGATGGCGTTCCGGATTCTCCAGCACGGCGTGATATTCGGGGTGTTTGGCGATGAGCTGCGTGGCGAGGTCTTCCAGCGGCGTGAGCAATTCACCGGCCCGGCGCTTGCGCCAGGATTCAAACATAAAATTGCGCGCTTCATCGCGCGACGGATTGAAAAACATTAGAGTTCCTTATCTTTGTATTCGCACAGGTCGTTGATGATGCATATGCCGCACTTCGGTTTGCGCGCCTGGCAGATATAACGCCCGTGCAGGATCAGCCAATGGTGCGCATTGTGCTTGAATTCATCCGGTACGATTTCGAGCAGCCTGTTTTCCACCTCCAGCACGTTTTTGCCGGGCGCGAGGCCGGTGCGGTTGGCGACGCGGAACACATGCGTGTCCACCGCGATGGTCGGCTGTCCGAAGGCGGCGTTGAGGATCACGCTGGCGGTCTTGTGCCCCACGCCGGGCAAGGCTTCCAGCGCCTCGCGGGTCTGCGGCACCGTGCCGCCGTGTTGTTCCACCAGCAGGCGGCAGGTCTGGATCAGATGCCTGGCCTTGGTCTGGTACAGGCCGATGCGCTGGATAGATTCACGCAGTTTTTCTTCGCCGAGTTCGAGCAGCGCCTGCGGCGTGTTCGCGACCGGGAACAGCAGCCTTGTGGCGGCATTGACGCTGACATCGGTGGCCTGCGCCGAGAGCAGCACCGCGACCAGCAGCTCGAACGGCGTGCGGTATTCCAACTCGGTTTTCGGATGCGGGTTCGCCGCTTGCAGGCGCGAAAAGATTTGCGAGCATCTGCTTTGCAGATCGCCTGCGTGAACCGCTACGCGCTTTTTGTTTGCGCTCATCCGTGAGTTGCCGGGCTGCATCCGCCTTCAATCGGCGCGACGGTGGCATTCGCGCCGTGCGCCTTGCGTTCGGCGCGCAGGTTCAGCCAGTTTTTCATCGCGATCAGCAGGCCGAGTGCGATGAATGCGCCGGGCGGCAGAATCGCGAGCAGGAAGCCGTGATAATCCGGCACCACGGTGATCACCCAGGATTTTGCCGCCTCGCCGAACACCATGTCGATGCCGGACAGCAAGGTGCCGTGCCCGAAGATCTCGCGGATGCCGCCCAGCACGACCAGCACCGCCGTCAGTCCCAGTCCCATCGCGATGCCGTCCAGCGCGGAGGCGAACACGCCGTTTTTGGACGCGAACGATTCGGCGCGCGCGAGTACGATGCAGTTGGTGACGATCAGCGGAATGAAGATGCCCAGCACCAGGTACAGCGAATACAGATAGGCGTTCATCAGGAATTGCACGATGGTCACCAGCACGGCGATCAGCAGGATATACACCGGGATGCGCGTTTCATTGGGGATCACCTCGCGCATTGCGGCCACCCCGCTGCCCGACAGGGTCATCACCAGCGTGGTGGCGAGACCTAGGCTGAGCGCGTTCACCACCGAGTTGCTGATCGCCAGCAGCGGGCACAGGCCGAGCAGTTGCGCGATGCCGGGGTTCTGTTTCCACAGGCCGTTGTAGAAAATATCTTTTATTCCCTGATAGGTCATTTCATTTCTCCTTAACCCCTCCCGGCCTCCCCTTGTCAGGGGAGGAGGGTGAACTTTGCGCGAACAGTTCATCGCGGTGAAGCGCGTGATACTGCAAGGCCTTGTGTACCGCCTTCACGATCGCGCGCGGTGTGATCGTGGCGCCGGCCATGTAGTCGAATGAACCGCCGTCCTTTTTGACTTTCCATTCGCCGCTCTTGCGGTTTTCCAGCGAAGCGCCGTTGAAGCCGGTGATCCAGCTGTTCTTGGCGATCTCGATGTAATCGCCCAGCCCCGGCGTTTCCCTGTGCGACACCACGCGCACGCCGCCGATGCGGCCGTCGCTGTGGATCGCGATGATCAGGTTGATCCTGCCGCTGTAGCCGTCCGGTGCGACGGCCTGCAGCACCGCGATGGACGGCTGGTTATTCAGGCGGCCGCGATAGACGAGGCTCGTCCCCCTGCCGCCCAGCAATTTATCTTCCGCCAGTTGCGCGGTGTCTTTCATGATGTCGTTGTCGTAGGTCGCGGGCGGCGCGATCTGCGCGACCAGTTTCAGCTTCTCGTTCTCTTCGCTGCGCGCGATGGTCTCGTGCGTCAGGTCGTAGGTCAGGGCCAGCAAGGCCGTGCCGGCCAGCGCGAAGAACAGCAGGTTCAGCGCGGTGTAGGCGGAAGCCTTGGCCGTGGTCTTCATGGCTGCCCCTTTCCTTTACCGGAAGCCTTGGCCTTCTTGCCGAACACGGGGGGCTGGGTGTACAGCACGATCAGCGGCACGCAGATATTCATCAGCAGCGTCGCGAACGCCATGCCGTCCGGGAAGCTGCCGAAGGCGCGGATCAGGTAGGTCAGCAACCCCGCCCCTGCGGCAAAGATCAGCTTGCCTTTGTTCGTGGTGGGGCCGGTCACCGGATCGGTGAGGATGAAGAACGCGCCCAGCATCGCCGCGCCGGAAAACCAGTGGAACAGCGGTGCGGCATAGTGGGTTGGATCGGCCAGATGGAAAATCCCAGCGGCGGCGAACAGCGTGCCGAGAAAGGCGACCGGGACATGCCAGGTGATGATGCGCGCGGCGAGCAGATAGAGGCCGCCGAGCAAAAATCCCAGCGACACCATTTCGCTGCCGTGCCCGGCCAGACGGCCATAGATGGGCATTTCGAGAATCTGCCCGACCGGCTCGTCGAGGTGCAAACGGGTCTTCAGGGTATCCAGCGGCGTGGCCATGGTGACGGCATCAAGCGTCACATTGGGCGGCAGCGCGCCGACAAACATGTACTTCAATTGGTCGAGTAAACCGAGCTCGACCGGCCCCAAGCCGTGCGGCGTAAGCCAGTGCGTCATCTGCGCCGGGAACGAGATGATCAGCACCGCATAGCCGATCATCGCCGGGTTGAACGGGTTGTTGCCCAGCCCGCCGTACAGGTGTTTGGCGATGGCGATCGCGAAGGCCGTGCCGACCACGACCAGCCACCACGGCGCGAGCGGCGGGATGGACAACGCCAGCAGCCAGCCGGTGAGCAGCGCGCTGTTGTCGCCGAGGAAGTGCCTCACCGGGCGGTTGCGCAACCTGAGCATCAGCGCCTCGGTGCCGAGCGCGGTGAGGCTGGCCAGCGCGATCGACACCAGGATCGCCGGGCCGAAATGCCACACATACAGCGCGATGCCCGGAAGCAGCGCGAGCAGCACCCTGAGCATGATTGCGGAGACGGTATCCGGTTTGCTGATGAAAGGGGAAAAAAGCGCGCTCATGTTATTCGTCCAAGTAAATCTCGCGAAGCGAGACATTACCCCTCTCTCCCGCAGGCGGGGGAGAGTTAGGAGAGGGGGAAACGATCATGGCGAGATTCATCATTGGGAGCGGCCCTCGCTGTGATTGTCAGGAGCTTCGTCAGCCGATTTGGCCAGTTCGTGAATATGTGCGCGGCGCGCCTCGATCTCGGCGATTTCCGCCTGCTGCTGCGCGGTGAGGTGGTCGGTGTTTTTCGGCTGGCTCGCGGCGGCCTGTTCCCTGGCGCGGGCGATCGCCGCCTGGATTTTCTGCTGCATGGCGTCCGCCGGATTGGCGGATGCAGCCGGTTGCGCCTGTTTGGCAGCTTGTTCTCTGGCGGCCAGCTTCTCGGCCTTTTCCTGCTTCTCGCGCTCGAAACGGTATTCGCGGAACTCATGGCGTTCGCGCGCGTGGTCGGCGGCCTGCTGGTCATGCTCGCGCGCACGGATCTCGCTTTTGGCGAACTGGAAATACTGCACCAGCGGGATATGGCTGGGGCAGACGTAACTGCATGCGCCGCATTCGATGCAGTCGAACAGGCTGAATTGCTGCGCCTTGTCGAACTCTTTCGACTGGGAGAACCAGAACAGATCCATCGGCTGCAAATCCGCCGGGCATGCCTCGGCGCAGCGCATGCAGCGGATGCAGGGCAGGGCGGGCGGTGCGGGCGGGAACAATCTGCCCGATGCGGCGATGATGCAGTTGCTCGCCTTGACCAGCGGAATGTCCGTCGGAGGCAGTTGCGACACGTTACTGGCGAAGCCAGCCGCTTGCGGGAGCAACTGCCCAGCCGCTCCTCCCGCACCAGAGGGCTCCGCCCCACCGTGTTGGAGCGGCAACGGCAATCCCATCATCGGGCCGCCCATGAGGTAGCGGTCGGTGTCCGGCAAGGCTTCGCCGAGCGCGACCAGATCGCGAACCGGCGTGCCGAGCAGCACCTCGAAATTCTGTGCGCGGCGGACGTTGCCGGTGATCGTGACGATGCGCGACAGCACCGGCTCGCCGTGCGCGAGGGCGCGATACGCGCTGTAGGCGGTGGCGACATTGAAGCATTGCACGCCGATGTCGGTGGGCAGTTTGCCGGACGGCACTTCCAGCCCGGTGAGCACGCGGATCAGCTGCTTCGCGCTGCCGCCCGGATAGATCGTCGGCACGGCGACCACCTCAAATGAAAAGCCGTTGTCGGCGACCGCCTGCCGCATCGCGGCGATCGCCTGCGGCTTGTTGTCCTCGATGCCGATCAGCACTTCCCCTGCTTCCAGCATGAAGCGCAGCATCTCCGCACCCTGCACGATCTCCGCGGCGCGCTCGCGCATCAGCATGTCGTCGCAGGTGATATACGGCTCGCATTCCGCGCCGTTCAGGATCAGCGTATCGATTTTCCGGTTGCCGGGGCGCAGCTTGATATCGCTGGGGAACACCGCGCCGCCCAACCCCACCACGCCGGACATGCGCAACTGCCGGCGCAGTTCGGCAGGATCGCTGTTGCGGTAATCAAATCCTGTCCTGAGCGAAGTCGAAGGGGCGGCATGGGGTATCCATTCCTCCCTCCCGTCCGGGATCAGCGTGGCGCACAAATCCGGCAGGCCGGAAGGGTGGGCGATGGGCTGCGCGCCGATGGCGGTGATGGTTCCCGACGTGGAGGCATGCACCGCGCTCGAAATAAAGCCAACCGGCATGCCGATCAGCTGGCCTTTCAGCACCCGGTCGCCAACGCGCACGATCGGTTTGGCGGCCTCGCCGGCATGCTGGCGGAACGGGATGACCAGCCGGGAAGGCAGCGGCGCGCGCGCAATGCCGGATTGCGTGGATTGCTCCTTGTTGCCGGGCGGATGGATGCCGCCGTGAAATTGGTAGAGCGTTCTCATTTAGCCTGAGCCAGCGTGTAAACCGGATATTTCCATTTCCAATTGGCGATCTTCTCCGTGATGGGCACCATGCTGATGCAGTCCACCGGGCAAGGCGCGACGCACAACTCGCAGCCGGTGCATTCGGAGGCGATGATGGTGTGCATCTGCTTCGCCGCGCCGGCGATGGCGTCCACCGGGCAGGCCTGGAAGCACAGCGTGCAGCCGATGCACAGGTTCTCGTCGATGAAGGCAACCGACTTCGGCTTGAGCACCGTGCCGCCGCCGAACGGCTTGAACTCCACGCCGAGCAGATCGGCGAGCTTGTGGATGCCTTCCTCGCCGCCCGGCGGGCATCGGTTGATGTCCGCCTCGCCGGAGGCAATCGCCTCGGCGTAAGGCCGGCAGCCGGGATAGCCGCATTGCCCGCACTGCGTCTGCGGCAGGATCGCATCGATCTTGTCCACCAGCGGATTGCCCTCGACGCGGAACTTGATCGCGGAAAACCCCAGCACCGCGCCGAGCACGATCGCGATACCCGCCATCACCAGCAACGCGCTCAGCATTATTTGATCAGCCCCGAGAATCCCATGAACGACAGGCTCATCAGCCCCGCCGTGACCATCGCGATCGCCGAGTCCTTGAAGATGCCCGGCACGTCCGCGCCTTCCATGCGTTCGCGCATCCCGGCGAACAGCACCATCACCAGCGTAAAGCCGAGCGCGCCGCCCATGCCGAAAAACACCGACTCCATGAAATTGTGTTTCGCCTGCACGTTGAGCAGCGGAATGCCCAGCACCGCGCAGTTGGTGGTGATCAGCGGCAGGTAGATGCCCAGCACCTGATGCAGCATCGGGCTGGTCTTCTGGATCACCATTTCGGTGAACTGCACGATGCCGGCGATCACCACGATGAACGACAGCGTGGTCAGGTAGGAAAGCTCCGGCCCGAGCAGATATTCGTTGATGAGATAGCTGGCGCCCGAGGCTATGGTCAGCACGAAGGTGGTGGCCAGGCCCATGCCGAGCGAAGTCTCCAGCTTCCTGGAGACCCCCATGAACGGGCAGAGGCCGAGGATCTTGACCATCACGATGTTGTTCACAAACACCGCGCCGACCAGGATGAGCAGATATTCGGTCATTGATGCGCCTTTGAAGTCAGGCGTGGATTATCCCCCGATTCATATACCGCTTCAATCGTGCTGGCTGACATTTGGTGAGAGGCGGTTTTGTGCAATTGCAGTCATCCGCAGCGTTCTATTGTTATTGGTAATATTCAAGCGTAGAGTGCCGCCCCATTCTTCAGCAGAGAAGAAAAAAGAGGCGGTATGAGCGATACGCAAACGAAACAAAAGTTATCCACACTCATGCTAGGCGCGATCGGTGTGGTTTATGGCGACATCGGCACCAGCCCACTGTATGCAATGAAGGAGACTTTCGCCGGTCATCATCCGTTGCCTGTAACCGAAGCAAACGTGTTCGGTGTGCTTTCCGTGATGTTCTGGACCATCATGCTGCTGGTGTCACTAAAATATGTGGCCATCATCATGCGCGCGGACAATCGCGGCGAAGGTGGCTCACTTGCGTTGCTGGCCTTGGCCAGCGAACTGAACGCACAGCGCCCCAATACCAAGTGGTTCCTCGCAATACTCGGAGTATTTGCCGCCGCATTATTTTATGGCGATAGCATGATCACCCCCGCCATCTCGGTACTCTCCGCTGTCGAAGGCTTGAATATCGTCGCCCCTCAACTCCATAGTTACGTGCTGCCTATCACCATCATGGTGCTTACCGCATTGTTCATGGTGCAAAAACATGGCACAGGTGCGATGGGTATGGCGTTTGGCCCCATCATGATCTTCTGGTTCGCCACCTTGGGACTATTGGGCGCACTGTCCATCGCAAACAGTCCGCAAGTGTTGTTTGCGCTCAATCCGCTCTATGCTTACCATTTTCTCATCTTTGATCCTTGGCTGTCTTTTCTTACTCTCGGCTCCGTGGTACTTGCCGTGACCGGAGGCGAAGCCCTCTATACCGACATGGGGCACTTTGGGAAATTTCCGATTCGACTTACCTGGTTCTCCTTCGTACTCCCCGCCCTGGTGCTGAATTATTTCGGACAAGGCGCGCTGTTGCTGCACAACCCTCAAGCCATCGAAAATCCGTTCTACCTGCTCGCCCCGGCATGGGCGCTGGTGCCGATGGTGTTACTCGCCACTGCGGCTACGGTAATCGCTTCGCAAGCCGTGATCTCCGGCGCGTTTTCGGTTGCGAGCCAATCGGTACAAATGGGCTTTCTGCCGCGCATGGAAATTCGCCAGACTTCCGATAAGGCGCATGGCCAAATTTATGTTCCCCTGACCAACTGGACGCTATATCTGGCGGTTATTTATCTGGTGCTTACTTTTCAAAGCTCCAGCAACCTGGCGGCAGCCTATGGCATTGCCGTCACCGGCACGATGATGATCGACACCATATTGATCGCCTTTGTACTGGTGGCATGGCGCTGGTCGCCATTTCTCGTCATCCCGCTAATAGGCACATTTTTCTGTATCGACCTGGCCTACTTCTCGGCCAATGCCATAAAGATTCCACAAGGCGGCTGGTTTCCGCTAGGTGTTGCGGCCATTTCATTCACCGTGCTCATCACCTGGAAGCGTGGTCGAAAACTACTGTTCGACGAGATAGCCCACCGATCCGTTCCAGTAAAGATGTTTATAGACAGTATAGGCAGCATTAATCGTATACCCGGCACCGCTGTTTTTTTGACCAGTATTGATGAAGGCACACCTGCCGCGTTGCTGCACAACCTCAAACACAATCAAGTACTGCACGAACGCAATATTCTGCTTACGGTCATCGTCGAGGATAAGCCTTATGTCACCAAGGGAAATCGGCTATTGATTGACGACTTGGGCAAAAATTTTTATCGGGTAAGAATATTCTACGGCTTTATGGAGATACCCGACGTTCCGGCCGCCTTGGAGCTGTGTGCCTCATGTGGCTTGCCATTCGATATGATGACCACCTCATTCTTTACATCGCGCGCCTTGATTGTTTCTGCCCCCAAACCCGGCATGATGAAATGGCGCGAGCGGCTATTCATAGTGTTATCAAAAAATGCGATGAACGCGGCAGATTTCTTCAAAATCCCTACCAATCGTGTTATCGAAATGGGTACGCGAATAGAAATATAACTCTGTCCACTATGGCGAATATATCAATCGCCATTATTGAAAATTCCAGCCTACATGAATGGCAGCTATGTGTTGCGGAAGTTCATGTTTTCAGATGGCAGCCATTGACCTCGATAAGCGAGAGCTCATCACGTATCCCGGTTGCCGGCCTTGAACGTCAATCGAATTCCTTCCTGAGGGTAACGGCGATGATCTTGTCTATGCTTACCACCGCGTTGTAATTAATCATTCCGGCAAGCTGGGTGATGTACACCACGGAATCCCCAACCATAGTCACTTTCCCCTCAATCTTTTCGCCGGACACCAGCGAGAGAACGACACGCTCCTTCGTAAGCTCGACCAGGGCTTCCCTCATCGTTGTGCTTGCCTTGGGCTCGAACTTCACCACGGCGGCGGCGAAGGCGGCTGGCGCCGGCAACACTGTCAGCCCGACCATAAGCAGCAGAGTGTTCACTAATGTTTTCATTTGTTTCACCTTTCCGATAATGCTTGGCGAAAAAGAATAGCAGAAACCCAAGGTGCCGGAATCGAATTGTTTTCCGCGCGGCGGGCGTGAAGCCGAATCATCAGATGCCGCGTTGCCGGGGGCGTCGCCCCGGCCTGCGCGGGTTTTATTCCTTGACGGCTTCGACGGGAATGGTCAGCGTTACTTCGTCGCTCACGTAAGGAGCGTGTTTGCCGGCGTTGAACTCGGAGCGTTTGATTTTGGTGGTGGCGTTGGCTCCGCAGGCATCCTTCTTGCGCATCGGATGGGGCATGCAATGGAAGGAGGTCACCGTCAGCGTCACCGGCTTGGTCACGCCCTTGATGGTCAGGTCACCGTCTACGCTGGCCAATTTGTCGCCATCGAATTTCAGAGCTTTGGATTTGAAGGTGATGGTGGGGTATTTCGCGGTGTCGAAAAAGTCTTCGCCCTGGATGTGCTCGTTGAAGAGCGGGTAGCCGGTATTCACGGATTTTGCGTCGATCACCACATCGACCGAGCCTGTCTTCGCGGCGCGGTCCAGGGTGATCGTGCCGCTGGTCTTGTCAAAGCGGCTGACCTGGGTGGAATAGCCGAAGTGGCTGTACTCGAAACGCGGCATGGTATGCGTGCCTTCGATGATGTAGGTCTCGGACGCGGCGAAGGCGGCGCTGGACAGGGATGCGGCAACGGCGAGGGCAACAAGTTTTTTCATGATTTCTCCTGGGAGGTTGGTGGGATGAGACTATTTTTTGACGGGTGCTGCATGGGCTACGACATGGAACTTGATCTGGATTTCGTTGGCGACGGCGCTGACATCCGTCCACGCGCCTTCACCGATCGCGTAATCCAGGCGCTTCAGGATGAAGGCGCCGTCAAATATGCCGGCAGCGCCTTCCTGCCTGAAGGTAAAGGGCGCTGCAACGTCCAGGGCTTTTCCCTTTAGAGTCAGTTTGCCGAGGACTTCATAGCGGTTGCCGCCCAGAGCCTTGACGCCGGTGGAAACAAATCGGGCGGACGGGAATGCTTTGGTGTTGAACCACTGCTTGCCGGCGACCTCGTCATTGGCCTCGTTGGAACCGGTATCGATGCTGGCAAGGTCGACTTCGATCTGTGACCGGGCGGCGTTGACCCTGGCCGGGTCGAAGTTGATGCGGACCGAAAACCTGCCGAAGTTGCCCTCCATCGGCACGCCCATCTGTTTGTACGCAAAGGCCAGCGTGCTCTTGTCGGCCTGCACCAGGTTGAATTCGGCGGCCTGGGCGTGGATCGGTGCACAGGCCAGCAACAGCGGCAGGAAATAACGGTGCGGAATTCTCATGGCTGATCTCCTTTGATAAATGGCAACATGCGGCGCAGCGTCGCGTCGTGTTCGATGAAATGGTGCTTGAGTGCCGCCGCGATGTGCATGCCGACCAGCGCCAGCAGCCCGAAGTTCAGCATCTGATGAACGCCTGTCAGCAGGTCACCCAGTGCCTTGTCTTTGCCCACCAGGTCGGGCAGCTGCACCAGCCCGAGATAAACCACCGGGATGCCCTTGGCCGAACTCATCAGCCAGCCCGAAACAGGAATCGCCAGCAGCAGCACATAGAGCAGAAAATGCAGGCCGTGGGCGGCGCGTTGCTGCCACGCAGGGATGGTTTCCGGCAGCGGCGGCGGGGTATGCATCGCGCGCCATGCCAGGCGCGCCACGGTCAGCAGGAAGATCGTGACGCCCAGCCATTTGTGATAGCTGATCAGCTTTAGTTTGAACGGCGAAAGCGCCAGCTCGTGCATATAGACCCCGAGCGGAAAGGTGGTGAAGATGAGCAGCGCCGCCAGCCAGTGCAACGCGATCGCCGTTCCGGTGTAACGGGTTGCGGCGGTCATGGCGTCTCCCCGTCCGAGCCGTGCGCGGCGGCAAACGCCTCGCGCAGGCGGTGCAGGCCGGCGGTTATTCCGGCCAGTTCTTCCGGCGACAACTGGGCGAAAACGCGCTCCATGTGCGAGATATGCGCCGGAAAAACGCGCGCAAACAATTTTTCCCCTTGCGGCGTCAGCTGGACGATTTGGCTGCGCCCGTCGCTGGGCGACGCGGTGCGGCGCACCAGTCCCTTGTCCGCCAGCCGGTCAACCACCCCGGTAAGCGTGCCCTTGGTGATCAGCGTTTTTTCGCCCAGCTCCTTGAGCGGCATGCCGGGCGTGTTGCCCAGGGTCGCGACGATATCGAACTGCGGCGGCGTCAGGTCAAGCGAACGAATATGCACGGCCGAATAAACTTCGAACGCCTGGTAGGTGCTGGCCAGTTCGCGCAACAGTGGCAGAAAGATCGAGGGAGGCATGATTTAACCAGTTGGTTCTAATTAGGACTAATACTAGTTCTAGTTAGAACCAATGTCAAGCATCAGCCCGAATGGCGTTCTTGTGCAGCACGTTTTGCACGACGTTTTTGCAGCCAGCGAATCACGCCAGTCACAAAGATCACCGGACAAAGCAATCCGCAGATACACACCAGAATGCGCCCTGTCCAGCCGAAAACATAGCCAGAATGCAGCGGCCATTGCCAGGCGATGAAGGTATCGCCAGCCGTCCCAACGCCCGCCTCTTCAACGTGCAACACAGCCCCAGAGTACCCATCAATCACGATGCATCGTCGATCAATGAAATAACTCTTGGTGCGGGCACCTTCCTGCTGGCAAATCATGTACCTGGGCTTTTGCGCGTTCGGCAGGTATAACCAGAATGGCCGTGCATCCGGGAAATTCGTTTGCACCACTTTCACAGCGTTTTCTAACCCTATCAGCTTCGCGTCCGGCTTCCGCGCTGGCGCAACTTCATAACGGCGCACCACATCGGGTGAGAAAATATGCAACAGCGCCATGAATTGAGTCGGCAAAACCATATAAATACCGGAGAACAATACGGCGAATATGACTGGCAGCGTATAGAAGGCAATTGACTGATGCAGATCGTGATTGAAGCGAACCTGGCTTGTGCCGCATTTGATGGTCAATACCCGTTTCCATTTTCTATCCAGCGGCCACCAAAGGATCAGCCCGGTGAACAATGAGAAGCAAAGAAAAATTGCGCAGATTCCAACCACTGTTCCGCCGATGTCCGGCACCAGCAAGGCGTAGTGCAGCGTGAAAACAAAACCGATAAACGTGCGCGGTAAAAAACTGCTCCAGCCAGCAGCCTTAGTCAATCGCGTGCCAATGAGGCTTGCATCATAAGGATTGACGAAAATATCTCTATGCTCCCAAGCTGGGCTAGCTTGCGCTTGAACCTTAACGGGAACCTCAGCACGAAAATGAAACGCTACCGCATCGTTTCTGGGGTAGTAAGCAAAAGTAAACTTTGATCCTGGAGGAACAACTGCTTTAGCACTTGCAGCAATCTCATCAATCGACCTGTAAGCAGAAGCTCCTCTCGCATCGGGCTGTACCGTCATCAACGAAGGGTTAAGCAATTCGTCGATTTCGTGAGGAAAGACCAGTATGCTACCAGTGATGCCAGTGATGGCGAGCACAGCGCCCAGCGCCAAACCTATCCAGAGATGGATTTGCAGCCACAACTTGCGGCGGTTTTTGAGTGGAAAGAGCCACCGCCTGCGATGAGCGGTGGCGCTTTCAGAGAGGGTGCTCACAAACCGTAAATTTAGAAATCAGCCTTGATCGATGCAACAATCGTTCGCGGTGCACCAGGGTACGCGCTGCCACCACCATACCCACCTCCCGGTGTGTAATAGCGAATGCCCATTACATTGGTCATGTTAAGTTGCGCGGTCATCATGGAAGAAGCGCCCCCCTTAAATCGGTAGGCGAGCATGGCATCCATCCTGACGAAACCGGGCAATATCTGGGTATTGGCATTGTCTGCATAGTTTTGCCCATTCCCGACCAAGCCCGCCCCGACGCTCAACCCCTGCATATCACCGCCCAATGCGTATTTGCCCCACAGACTGCCAATGTGCTTGGGTATGCCGTAGAAGACCTTGCCCTGAACACCGTTGTTGTCTTTGGTGATCTTGCTATCCGTGTAGGCATATGTCGCCACCACGCTCAGCGCATGAGTAATATTTCCGGTGACATCCACTTCCAGACCACGATTTCTGACTTCCCCGGCTGCGATGCTGAATGCTGGATTAGCCAAGTCTTTGGTTTTAACATTTTGCTTGGTCAAGTCATAGAGCGCGACGTTGGTAACCAGCTTTTTATCGAATATCTCCGTCTTGAACCCAATCTCTTTTTGCTGCGCCAGTTCGGGTGCAAAAAATGCCCCAGAAGCGGATGTGCCGGTATTTGCGCCACCCATGGATTCCGAATAATTCCCATATACGGTGAGCCATGTTTGTGGTTGATACACCAGGCCTACTCGAGGGCTAAACTTTGTATCCTTCGCGCCAACCTTGGCCACCTCGGCAGCGGCCAATGAAGCTGCCGATGCGCCGCGCCAAGCCGTCGCATCATCCCAGCGCCCGCCAAGCAGCAGTTTCCACTGCGGCGTGAGTGTCATCTGATCTTGGAAGTAAATGCCGTTCCATTGGGCAAAGATTTTAATCCAGTTATTCGTTGCAACCTGAGGGTTGATTGGCGTGTAAACCGGATTAAAGATGTCGATAGTTCGGTACGCAAAGGGTGCCAGTGAGGAATTTTGGTTCTGTTCAACCACTTCTTTGTAGTAATCAGTTCCGAGCAATACATCGTGTTTGATGCCAAACCCATTGAAAGCACCGGTCAAATCAAGACTTGTCGCAGTTCCTTTGGTGTTGTCGATCGGATCGAAGAATACAAAGCGACTTAAAGTGCGACCATCGGCAGCCACGGTACCTGGGCTGCTAGTATTGATAAACTGGTAGTCAAGGCTGTAAGTGTGGAAGCGTTGTTTCAACATCCAGTCGTCGTTGAATTTGTGTGACCAATCGAAAGCAATAATAGTCTTGTCCAATTTCGCATATTCGTTGTCGTTAAAGCCGTAATAGCGATTGACCGGAAGATCGGCGGGCCTGCCGTTCACTATTGGAATACCGGTCCAATAGCCGCGCATTTTCTCTTTCTGCTGTTCGATGTTGAAGTTCACTTCGGTTTGCGTGCTGGGTTGCCAGGTAATGACTGGAGAAATCAGGCTGCGCTTGGAAGATGTGTGGTCAACAAAGGTGTCGTCTGATTTGTAATCAAGGTCAACCCTATAAAGCAGCGTCTTATCTTCGTTCAACGCGCCGGTCGCTTCTGCCGTGGTCTGATACATGTTGAACGAACCGATCTGCTGCTGAATAGAATAACGAGTATCTTCCTGCGGCTTCTTCATTACCATGTTGACCATGCCGCCTGGTTCTATACGACCGTAAATTGCGCCCGCTGGGCCTTTCAACACCTCAATATTTTCGACATTGGTCAGGGTGTTGTGAGTGCGACGGATACGAAGACCGTTACGATACACCGTGGTGACGCCATCGTTGGCGAAACCACGAATCCTGATGCCGTCATAGTCTGCTTGCCCGGTACTAACGATACCACTGACGTTGCGTATGACATTCTTCATATTCACGATTTGCTGGTCTTCCATCACTTCGCGGGAAATGACCTGAACGGAAAATGGCGTGTCCATGATGGGGATGTTTGTTTTCGTCGCAGTGCTTGCTTTTTTGACATGATAGCTTGGAGTAGCCTCACCACGTACTTCAACGGCAGGCAACTCGGAAATTTTCTCCGCGTTCGCTGCCTTGATCGCTACCGCCTTTTCTGCCGTGAACTGGAAAGTCAGCCCAGTGCCGGCAAGCGCCTTGGCTACGGCCTCGCGCAGGCTATAGCGTCCTTTTACCCCGGCGCTTTGAATGCCCTTCACGCTGTCTTCGGTATAGAAAGGCTGCAAGCCAGTTTGCTTGGCCAATGCGCTGAGCACCTGGCTGACAGGCTGTGCCGGGATATTGAAGTCGAACGCCGCTTCTTCGGCATGGGCTACTGTGGCGGCTACGGCCAGGCAAATTGCCGCGACCGGTTTGTTCAGGTAATGCATCTTGCGATCCTCCTCAGGTTATATTTTTGATGTAACTCTGAGGTAAGACCGGGTGGCGGAAAATAACCGCCACTTTTCTGAAGAATTATTTTTGTCCCCACGAGATGAGGGATTTTGATGTGGTAGCCGTAGCTCGCCTGGGTCAGCCGCCAAGCTGCCAGCTTTGCGGGCCGGTCTGGGTGAGCCTGACCGGGAGGGTGGCGGCGATGGTCTTCAAGGCGAGTTCGAGGTTATCGGTGGGGAAGATGCCGCTGACCTTGACGTCCATGATTGCCGGAGAGGTTATGGTCAGGGAGGCGGGGTGGTAACGGCCGAGTTCGGCGAGTACCTCGCCGAGCGGCTGGCCGCTGAAGACAAGCCGGCCTTCGCGCCAAGCGGCAACGGCGGCGACGTTGATGGGTTCAACGGCCGAGAAATTGCCTTGCTGCGTATAGCTGAGCCGCTGGCCCTGGCGGAGGGGGTGAGCTGCGGTGGCGTTGGTGCCGGAGACTTCTACCGCTCCCTCCAGCACCGCTACCGATACATGGTCGGTATGTCGACGCACGTCGAACTGGGTGCCGATGTCGCGGATTCGCACATTGTCGGCAATGACATCGAAGGGTCGTGCATCGCCGTGGGCGACGGTGAATGCGGCCTGGCCGTGCACCAGCGTCAACTCCCGGTTGTGGCGCGAATAGCGAACGGCGACTTTGCTATCGGTATCGAGTTCGAGCTGCGAGCCATCGTCCAGGGTTACGGTCTGCCGTTCACCCATGGCAGTGCGGTAGGTATGCTCGTCGAGGAGGCCGAGCCAGCCGATATTCCAAGCCAGCGCTGCCGCTACGGATGCAGCCATGGCGAAGCCAAACATGCGGCGGCGCATAGGCTGACGCCGGGCTTGGGCAAGGTGGGCGCGGGCTTCAAGGAGTTGCTGGCTGGCGATCGCTTCCAGTCCGCCCATTTGTTGCCACAGGTTTTCGGCGTCTTCGTAGGCCTTGCGGTTCGCTTCGGCCGCATTCAACCAGCGCAGGAAAGCCTGCTGCTCGTCGGAGGTGCAGTCGCCATTCCGCCGACGTGCAAGCCAGCGGGCTGCTTCAGCGCTCGGGCCTACGGACGAGTGTGGTTGGGACAGGGTTGAGGGCATAGGTTGCGGTCGCTATTGGTTGTGGGATGTCATTGTATAAGACCACCTTGGGTGGCACAAACCGCCAACCTGTTTCAGACGTTCCCTTGTCCGAGCCGTTCGAGGCAGTGCTCTAGCGTCTTGGCGATGTAACGCTCGACCGTGCGTTTCGGAATGCCCAAGGCATCTGCAATTTCGCTTTGGGTTAGAGCGTCGATCCGGTGCAGCAGGAAAACATGGCGATAGACTGGGGGCAGTTCATCGAGCGCTCCCAGGCAGCGTTGCAGGCGTTGGCGGGAATCGATGGTGGCTTCTGGGCCGGGTGTTTCAGAATTGAGCGTATCCAGATCGATTTCATGCTCAAGTCTGTCGTTGCATTTTTTCTGTGCGACGCCGCGATCCGTCGCCACATTGGCAGTCACGCGATAGAGATAGGCACGGGGATTTTCCAACGTGCCCTGGTCTGCATACTGAAGGACACGAAGATAGGCATCCTGAACGACATCGGCAGCCTCTTCGCCGCCGACTCGTTGCCGTGCAAAAGCGTGCAACTCACCGGAATGCAGTAGGTAGAGATTTGTTAGCTTTGCACCGGTATTCATCTGGTTAATGGCAGCACGGAATTGGGAGACAAATAGCAAAGGGTTTTTTTGCCGCGCGAATTGTATTGATGGATATGCTTCCTGGGAATGCGGCATTTTGTCGCACCACTGGATAAGCGGCATTTGGGGGAATGAAGCTCAGAATTCTTGCGGCATGTTAGGCGATATCACCTCATATACCATGCGGTGTATCGTGTGTTGCAAGACAATGTCATGCCTGCGACATCACGCGGGGGAGGGCTTGACCAGTACTGGGCGGGTTTATGGACCTCTTGGATCTGGTGTTGCGTCCTTCACCGCATCTCGCTGATTTTTCAATTTTTTCGCGCGCCGCTTTTTCAGCCAGATCGCGACGCCAGTCACGGACAGCATAATCAAGGGATGACTATTTACCGTAACCCAGTCTGCGAGGTACGGATGGCGGCGCAGCATTCGCCGACCAATGCCGGGCCGCGATAGATCAGGCCGCTGTATACCTGCACCAGCGCCGCCCCGGCGTTGATTTTTTCAGCGGCGTCCGCGCCGCTCAGGATGCCGCCCGCGCCGATGATGGGCAGCGCGCTGCCTAGGCCTTGCTCGGCACAGGCTTGCAACTCGGCGGCGAGCGCGCGGATCACGGCGGTGGATTTGTCGCGCACCGGCGCGCCGGAAAGGCCGCCGGTCTCGCCGCCGTGCGGCAGGTTCTCCACCCCCTCGCGCGACAGCGTGGTGTTGGTGGCGATCACGCCGTCGATGCGATGCTTGGTGAGCAGCGCGGCGATCTGTTTGATCTGCACGGCATCGAGGTCGGGTGCGATCTTCAGCGCGATGGGCACATATTTGCCATGCGTGTCGGCGAGTTTCAGTTGCTCCGTTTTCAGTTGCGCGAGCAACGCATCAAGTTCGTCGCCGCCTTGCAACTGGCGCAGGTTCTTGGTGTTGGGTGAGGAGATGTTGACGGTGATGTAGCCGGCGTGCGCATACACCTTGCGCAGGCAAATCAGGTAATCGTCCGCCGCCTTCTCGATCGGCGTGGCGGCGTTCTTGCCGATGTTGATGCCCAATATGCCGCGATAGTCGGCGCGTTTTACATTTTCGATGAGCCGATCCACGCCGTCGTTGTTGAAGCCCATGCGGTTGATGATGCCCTGTGCCTGCGGCAGGCGGAACAGGCGCGGCCGGGGGTTGCCGGGCTGGGGCAGCGGCGTGACGGTGCCGATCTCGATGAAGCCGAAGCCGAGTGCCGCCAGCCCGGCGATGCATTCGCCGTTCTTGTCGAGCCCGGCGGCGAGGCCGACCGGATTGGGGAAAGTCAGCCCCATCACGGTGCGCGGATCGTCGGCCGGGCGCCTTGCGACGAGGCCGCTCAAGCCCAGCGCATGCGCGGTCTTCAGTCCGCCAAGCGTGAGGTGGTGGGCGGTTTCCGGGTCAAGCCGGAACAGCAGGGGGCGCAACAATGAGTACATACAGGTGCCTTGTTGTTCTTAAAAACAGTTTTATCCGCAGATTACGCAGATTAACGCAGATTAAATAACAGGGTCTCTTCATTGATAATCTATTTAATCTATTTAATCTGCGGATGACTGCGTTTTTTATTGATCCACCGAATGATGTTATGGCAATCCTTTGTCGAGTGCTTGCCAAACGCTGTCGATCAGGCCTTGCGCGGGCTGGTATCCGGTCTTGTAGGCCATCTTGCGGCTGTGTTCGATCCAGTAGCCCAGATAGACGAAATCCAGGTCGAGCTTGCGGCACAGTTCTATCTGCCACAGCACGTTGTAAACCCCGAAACGCGCGCGCGGCAAATCCGGCTCGTAGAAGGTGTACACCGAGGACAGGCCGTCGCTGAGCAGGTCGATCACGCTGACCATGCGCAGCGCGCCTTGCCTGTCCCGGACTTCGTCGAAGGGCTCGCGGAATTCCACCAGCAGCGAATCGACATGGCTTTGCAGCAGGAAATTCTGGTACGACTCGCGGTCGTCGTTGTCCATGCCGCCGTTCGGGTGGCGCGCGCGCTGGTAGCGCTGATACAGGTCGTAATACTCGGGACTGTCTTGCAGGGGGTGCAAGCTGGTCTTCAGATGGGCGTGTTGCGCCCAGGCGCGCCGTTGCGAGCGGTTTGCCGTGAATTGTTTGGCCAGCACGCGCAGCGGCACGCAGGCGCGACAGTCGTCGCATTGCGGGCGGTAGGTATAGGTTCCGCTGCGGCGGAAGCCGTGCTGCACCAGTTGCGAATAGACCGGCCCGTTGATCAGGAACGCGGGCGTGGCGACCTGGGAGCGCGCCAGCAGATCGGGCAGGTAGCTGCACGGGTAGGGCGCGGTCATGTAGAAATGCAGCGCGGATAACGGAATGTCGTTCAATAAGCTCATGTAAAAAGATCGGCGTCGAATTGCCAGCGTTTGACCGGTTCACAGTTTATCAATTCCTGCAGCCGCGCGATGAATTCGCTGCGCGGAATTTCGCGCGCGCCGAGCGAGGCAAGGTGGGAGGTGTTCATCTGGCAATCGATCATGCCCTTGGTTGGATGATCGGCCTGCCAGCGTTCCAGCTGCCCGGCCAGATGCGCCAGCGCGATTTTCGAGGCGTTGGAGGCGTGGCTGAACATGGATTCGCCGTAGAACATGCGCCCGATGCTGACGCCGTACAGCCCCCCGGCAAGATGGCCATCGATCCAGGTTTCCACCGAGTGCGCGTAGCCCAGCTCGTGCAGCGCGCGATAGGCCGCGATCATGTCTTCGTTGATCCAGGTGCCGCCCTGTTCGCCGCGCGGCGCGGCGCAATTGCGCATCACCTGTTCGAATGCGGTATCGCAGCGCACTTCATAAGCGGCGTTGCGCAGCACCTTGGCGAGCGAGCGGGAGATTTTGAATTCGCCCGGGATCAGCACCATGCGCGGATCGGGGCTCCACCACAGGGCCGGCTCGCCGGGATTGAACCACGGGAAGATGCCGTGGCGGTAAGCCTCCAGCAGGCGCGGCGCGGACAGGTCGCCGCCCGCCGCGAGCAGGCCGTTGGGCGAGCGCAGCGCGCGCTCGACGGGGGGAAATGGCGCGTTACCGGTTAACCACGGGATCAAGCCTTGCCCCTTTCAAAATATTAATCATCGAAGGTATTTTTTGGTTATATTGCCACGGGTTCAAGCAATCGGTTTTCGAGGTGGAAAATGTTATCGGGCATATTCGGCAAAAAATCTGACCATCCCATGGCGGATATCAAATCTGCGCAGGCATTATTGGATGACTTGCCGAAGAATGACGCCTGTAAATCGCTCATGGAATTATCCGAGTGGATCGAGTCGGTGGCGGACAATACCGATTTCAAGCCGGATCACCAGTTTGCCGTATTGCGCCTGCTCGATGAAACCGCACAGTCTTATGCGCGGAAGCTGGCACGCGATTATTTTACGCCACAAGAGCTGAATAAATTCCAGGAAAACCGTTTGTGGCTGGTGTTGGGCAATTTTTATCGCCATACCGCCAAGGCCTATTACGCGGTGTTCAACCGCTATTGCGGCGGCGACAAGGGGGCCGTCACCATCAAGGCGCAACTGCCGTTGCTGGCGGCGCGCGCGGTGTATGCCATGACCGGGCAATTGAAATACATCTGCGCGCACTATGGCCCGGTCGACAACACGATTTGGGGCAACCTTGCGCAACTTTACCGGTATGCCGAGCAGCAGCAATACCTGGATACGCCGCTTGCCCTCTATACGGGCGCAGCCGGCAATACCACGGTGAAAGGCGAGCTGGGGCGGTTGCTCGGCTGGTACGGCTGCGGAGTCAGCACCCTGAAGCCGCTGTACATGCATCTGGCCGAGCGCATCGCCGGGCAGTATTTCGCCAGCATCGAGATCGGCGCGCAGCAGGCTGCAAACAGCCTGTTCAGCTTTGATCTGGATCGCCCGGCTGCGCCGGTTCTTATCAAAACGGATGCTCCCGTGCATCCATCCATGCGTTTTGTCGGCATGGCGGAGATGCGGCCGTTGCTGGAGGCACTGATCAAAACACTGAAAAAGGGCGCCGCCCCGGAAAGCCTCAATCTGGGCGGTGCCTACGATGCGGAACTGGTGCGCGAGGTTGCGCAATATCTCCTGAATTTTTTGACCGCACCCCCATCGCGGCGCAGCGCGCGGCGCGGGATCAAGGTCGGTTTGAAAGTAGTGAACGGTTTTGCCCAGATGATTGATCGCACCGATGTCGCGCTGAATTTCAGCGATGGGCAACCGGCGCATTGGGATGTCGAGGACATCAGCGCCAGCGGGTTCCGCACCGTTTTGCCCGCGCAGGGAACGGACGGCATACGCATCGGCAGCCTGCTCGGCGTGCAACCGGACGGTGTGCCGCATTGGGGCGCGGCGGTGGTGCGCCGCCTGATGCGCGACGATGCAAACCGCTTGCATGTGGGCGCGGAAATGCTGGCCACCCGGATCGCCGGCGTGGCCTTGGGCCAGAGCGGCGGGGGCGGCGGATTTGAAGACGGGCAACCCGCATTGTGGCTTCAGGCCAAGCCGGGCGGGCCACCCGGCGAGGCGCAGCTATTGATGAAGGCAGGGACTTTCTCGGTGCATCGCAGTTTGCAGACCCGGCTGAACGGAAAAAATTATCTGCTGATTCCCGGCAGATTGCAGGAAAAAAGCCTTGATTACGACTTGGCAACTTTCCGCGTTATCGAGCAGGAGCCCGGTTCCGGGGAGTCTTGCTGATTGCATGCAGCGGTTCGGCTTGATTCGCTGGTTGGCGTAAGGCGTAAAGGTCTGGAAACGACACCAGTCCGCATGGGCTGCCAGCAATATGTCAACGATCAGCTTGGAATAAGCGTTGCTATAACGCTCGTCATGGATGAGCATGCGCAATTCAGGCAGATTTGTTTGGAATGACGGAGGGTGATTGCCCCCGACTTTTAAAAATTGGTAAATACCCGAACGGAGAGAACATGAAACCTATTTTGATAAGTATGGTTGCAGCAGCGGGTCTGATGGTCGCGGGTTCAGTGCTGGCTGTGGATATGCCGGCGGAGGGCCAGTCCAAGTGTGCCGTATGCCACGCCATTGACAAAAAAGTCGTTGGCCCCGCATGGAATGAGGTAGCAGCAAAGTATAAGGGCGACAAGGATGCTGCGAGCAAAATCGCTGCCAATATTACCAAGGGCGGCGCGTTTGGCTGGAAATTGGGAATAATGCCGGCAAAAGGTATGGGCGCAAGTGACGCTGAAATCAAGAGCCTTTCACAGTTTATTGCCGGATTGGCTGCCCCTGCTAAAGCGAAAGCCGCTGCTCCTGCCAAGGGAGAAGCCAAGAAAGAAAAAACCAAGTAATTTGGCGCACACGCAGAAAAGGCAGGGGCAGCCCTGCCTTTTTTTGGTGCGCCCGGCAGGGTACCTTTCTGCCGCACACCTATGTCCGCTTCGTGCCGGTTTCGGCTGTTAGGGCGCTGCTTGCTTTCAGGTATTTTTTATTTGCCTGGTCAGCCAAGCCTCAATATCGCGCAACTCTTCCTCGCATACCGAATGCTGCATGCCGTATTCATGCCATTCCACCGCATAGCCCAATTCCACCAGCGTATCGCTTGAAGCGGCTCCCAGCGCATAAGGCACGACCGGGTCGTTGCGTCCGTGCGCCATGAAAATCGGGGTTTGCCGGGCATTCACCGAGGCTTCATAGGCCAGGTTCTCAGCCAGCAGCAAGTAGGCCGAGAGTACCAGCACGCCGCCCAGCGGGACGGTCTGGCGCAGCGCGGTGTGCAGCGCGATGGCGCCGCCCTGGGAAAACCCGGCCAGGAAGATGTTGCCCGGTGCAATGCCGCGCGCCACTTCCTGCGCGATCAGCGCCTCGACGGCGGCCTGCGAATCGTAGATGCCCTCTTCATCCGGTTGCGCGTCGATATTGGGGCGAGTGATGTCATACCAGGCGCGCATCACAAATCCGCCGTTGATGGTCACGGGGCGTTGCGGCGCATGCGGGAAAATATAGTGTATCGCGACGGGCAGATTCAGCTCGCCGGCGATGGGCACAAAATCCTGCCCATCCGCGCCCAGGCCGTGCAGCCAGATGATGCTGTGTTGCGGCTGTCTGCCGGAATCGAGTGCGATGTGCGGGAGGATGGAGGTCATGGGTTATTCAAAGGTGAGAAAGCAGCGCAGTTTACCGCAGGGCGCATCCCGCGCGCCAATTAAACCCGCAAAATCCATGCACCACGAAGACACGAAGGGCACGAAGAACTTCCATGACTAATCCCCGGATCAGTTTGAATAACTTGGCCCGATTTGCTTCGTGTTCTTCGTGCCCTTCGTGGTGAAGTTTTTTGCTATTCGTCCGCCACGCGTATTTCCGAGATGGCCATCTCGCCGGCGATTTGCCCGCTGCGGTCGATCATGCGGATCTTCACCGGCAGCAGGCGGTATTCCAGCCCCAGCCAGATGTCCAGGCCTTCTTCCCCCTGCAGGCGGATCTTGCGCAATGGCAGCGCACGCAGCCAGCCGAGACGGGTCTGGATCATTTCTTCTTCGCCGACGGCAAGTTCATAGCGTTCCAGTTTTTTGCCGTTGCTGATGTACACCGGTATCGTGCTCCTATCCAGGGCCAGTTGCGAGAGCTGGTAGAGAAAACTGACGATGTCCTGGGCTTGTTCGGGCAGCGGCATGCTATGGCCGTTCGAAAAAGACAGCACTTTTTCTTCCCAGGAAAATTTCGCTTCGAGCGATTCCTTGCCCTTGGAGGTGGTTTTTGTCTCGCTGTATTTGACGGGGCGCAGCCCTTGGGCCGTCAGGGTGCCGCTGCTTTGCTGGTCGGATTCATAGCTCTTGAAGATGCTCGCGATGCCGGTGGTGTTCATGCCGACCCGGAGGGTGTAGCTCTTGTCGTCGCCGATCTCCAGGCGGTGGCGCATTTCGCCGACTGCGAAATCCGCACCTTTGTAGGCGACGAAAGTGAGTTGTGCGTGCTTGGGGAGAGGGTGCGCGGGGCGGGTTTCTTCTACTGCCTTGTCGATCGCCTCATCGATTGCGGGCGGTTGCGGTTCGGCATCGATTTGCGGCTCTTCCGCTGAAACGCTTTCAGCCGGCTGGCTGGCGTCTGCGGGCAGAGGCGGGGCAGGCCGCGGCTTGGGCTTTCTGGGCGGTGCGGGTTTGGCGGCGATCTTGGGCAGCGGCTCCAGTTTGGCGGTGAGCGGCGGCAGCGGCACTCCAACAGGCGGCAACTTGACCAGCGGCGCGAACAGCGCGATGGCGTGAACCAATGCCGACAGCGCTATGGCTAAGGCGATCCTTCCGGTCGAAGTGCGCGGCAATGCGATCACGGCCTGGTGTCGAGTTTGCTCAGTACTTGGGTGAATTGGTCGCCGTTGGCTTCGGTAACGATCATTTTGCACGGCAGGTTGTGGTACTGCGTGGCCAGCCAGATTTCGGTGCGGCTTTCGCCCGGCTTGGCCTGGTTGTCGAGATAGATGGCCTTGAATTCCCCGGCCGGAACCTTGACCGTTTGATTATGTGTGATGGCATAGTGGTAGTTATCCAGCTTGCTGCCGTTGGTCATCGGAAAATCCAGCGTGTCGGCATTCTGCAACGACAGGAACATAAATTGATACATCACGCTCAAGCGGTCTTGCGTACCTGCGGGAAGTGCGACCACCTTGCGTTGCGCCTGGTGGGTCAGGGTGAGCTGTTTGTTATTCCAGTCGAACTCGGCACGGCTGTTCTTGCTTTCGTCGAGTTCGCGCCGATGGTCGAGGAGCAGCGGTTGCAGGCCTTGTTTGCCGATCAGGCCGCTGCTGTCGATGAGTATCTTTTCCGGTTTGAGTATCGCCAGCAGCCCGACCGGCGTCCAGACGCTGGACAGCGTGTAGCGATCCTTGTCGCGCGTATAGGTTTCCTTGATTTCGACCTGCAGGCCGCTTTTGTAAACATCATAGGTGGCTCGCACGCTAACCGGCGGGGCAGCAAAGGCAGGGGCGGCGGCGCACAGCATGAGCCACGCGAGGGCTTGTAAGGGCAATTTCATAACTATTCCAGGCTGGGTGAAATCAACGCAAAACCGGATTGTTTGTGCTGCCGCAATCTGACCCGCCCATCGTCGCGCAGTTCAATCAGATCAGCGCACAGCCAGCGGATGGCTTGCGGGTAGATGCGATGCTCTTCGTGCAATACCCGCGCCGCCAGCGTTTGCTCGGTGTCGTGGCACAGCACCGGCACGGCGGCCTGGATGATGATCGGGCCGTGGTCGAGATCGGCGGTGACGAAATGCACCGTGCAGCCGTGGATCCTCACGCCGTCCTGCAAGGCGCGCCCATGAGTGTTGAGGCCCCCGTAGGCGGGGAGTAGCGAGGGGTGGATGTTCACCAGCCTGCCGTGATAGCGCGTCACAAAGCCTGCGGTGAGGATGCGCATGAAACCGGCCAGTATCACGAAATCGGGATGGAATGTGTCGATGAGTTCGGCGAGCGCGGCATCGAAGCTGTCGCGGTCCGCATAGTCGCGGTGCTCGATGACGGCGGTAGGAATGCCGTGCGCCTGCGCGATCTTCAGCCCCCCGGCATTCGCGCGGTTGCTGATCACCGCCGCGATGCGGCAGGGCAGTCTCGCTTCCAGCAGGGCCTGCAGGTTGCTGCCGCGACCGGAGATGAGGATGACGATTTTTTTCACGATATTGCGTAAAGATCAAGAATATATAGGTTTTCGAAGAACAGATCAGGGCGACCGATGGGCGCTGTCAGTATTTTGTATGGCTTATAACTTTCCAGAGATTATTCGCTCTTTTTTTCTTCAAAACCAAAAACTTTCTTTAGTAGCTTTCGAGCAAAGAAGAGCATGAGGGCAACAATTAGGGCAAGGAGTCCGGCCCACAGCTTGGAAATATTTTCCCTTAATATTTTCCAAATATCCTCTTCTGGAACTATCTGTACAACTACCTTTACTGTTATATCTTTCGCTGCCTTAGGATCAGGATCACCACTGCAATTATCTCCACCAAAAATCTCTATACGAGCCCCTACCGGATAGATGTCGTTTCGTTCATATTTTGGTGTTAGCTGAAAGTTAACTGTTGTTCCTGTTGGATCAAATAGTTGACATTTGCTCGATGGTTCAACATTAAACGCGTTGGCATTCGGTACAACAAGCACGGTTTTAGGCCTGACAGATGTAGTTATTACAGCTGACGCGCTCGTCAATCCGGATGGAAAATTTGACTCAAGATTAATATTTCCAATCCAAACTCTTAGATCGCCCGGTGGTCCAGGGATTGTAATTGTTGGAGTGGCTGCTAATTCAGCTTTGATATCCTCAAATCTATTAGTTTCAATAGATGTTGCTTTGACCTTGGATTTTCCTGCAATGCTTAATACTTTCCTTTGGCTCTCTGCTGCTTTAGCAGGCGAAAATTTACTGGCAAAACTTACAGTACCTTTGTTCAAATATATTGCTTTGGGTGCTTCTGCCTTTGGTGCTGGTGCGGGAGCAGCCTTTGGTGCTGGTGCGGGAGCAGCCTTTGGTGCTGGTTCTGATACTGCAGCGCATCCGGATAAAAAAATAGCAATTAAAGATATGGACAGGCTGCTATGTAGCGGAGGTATAAATGGTTGGGGAATTTTGCAGATTGCCGATTTAAGGCGATGGTACAACGAGCAAAGATTTTCCATGCCACTCTCCATGTAAACGCTAGAATAGCCACACCCACGCATGGGCGTGACACTTAAATCTCCCCGCCTTGCCGATTACGTCACCTGCGTCTGATGCTCCCCACCATTCCTCGCGCGAATTACGCCGATCTTCGCCACAGTCTCGCCCGCTGCTTGCAACTGGCTGACGGCTTTGTCGGCATCCGCTGCCGCGACGACAACGACCATGCCGATGCCGCAATTGAAGGTGCGGTACATTTCCTGCGGCGCGACGTTGCCCATCTCGCGCAGCCAGTCGAACAGCACGGGGGTGTGCCAGGCTTTGCCGTCCAGTTGCGCGACGGTGTTTTCCGGCAATACGCGCGGCACGTTTTCCAGCAGGCCGCCCCCGGTGATATGCGCCATGCCCTTCACGGTGAGCTTCTGCATCAGCGCCAGCAGCGGCTTCACGTAGATGCGCGTCGGTGCCATGATGCAGTCGGCCAGCGTGCGCTCGCCGTCGAATCTCGCATTCAGATCCGGCTTGCTGCGCTCGATGATCTTGCGCACCAGCGAATAGCCGTTGGAATGCGCGCCGTTCGATGCGAGGCCGATCACCGCGTCGCCCGCTTTGATGTCTCGTCCGCTGATGATGCTGGCCTTTTCCACCACGCCGACCGCAAAGCCGGCAAGGTCGTATTCCCCGGCCGGGTACATGCCGGGCATCTCGGCAGTTTCCCCGCCGATCAGCGCGCAGCCGGCCTGTTCGCAGCCGAAGGCGATGCCCTTGATGACCTCGGTGGCGGCCTCCACGTCGAGCTTGCCGCAGGCGAAATAATCGAGGAAGAACAGCGGTTCTGCGCCCTGCACCAGGATGTCGTTGACGCTCATGCCGACCAGGTCGATGCCGACGGTGTCGTGGCGGTTCAGCTCGAAGGCAAGCCTGAGCTTGGTGCCGACGCCGTCGGTGCCGGACACCAGCACCGGCTCCTTGTATTTTTTCGAGATTTCCACCAGCGCACCGAAGCCGCCGATGCCGTTGAGCACCTCGGGGCGCATGGTGCGCCTGGCAAACGGTTTGATGTTCTCGACGAGGCGGTCGCCTGCATCGATATCGACGCCGGCGTCGCGGTATGACAGTGAACTGGATGGGTTCAAGTTGAGTTCTCGCTTTCTTCAGGATAAAGTGCTGCACGATTTTCCGCGAATTTTACCCGAAATGACCCTGTCCCGCTTCGCCGCCGTGCAATGGCTGTCCTTCGCCGCAGTGGCTGCCGTGCTGCTGTATCTGCTCAGCCCGATCCTCACGCCGTTCGTCGCGGCGGGCATCCTCGCCTACATCTGCAATCCGCTGGTGCAGCGGCTGAGCGCGCGGAAAATGCCGCGCACGCTGGCGGTGGTGCTGGTGATGGGGGGCTTGCTGCTGCTGTCCGGCTTGCTGCTGCTGATCATGCTGCCGCTGCTGGAAAAGGAAATCAGCCTGTTCGTGATGCGCGTGCCGGACTGGATCGACGCGGCGCGCACGCATCTGTTGCCACAGTTGCAGCAATGGTTTGGCGCCAGCGTGGCATGGGACAGCCAAGCGCTGAAGAATCTGTTGCTCAGCCACTGGCAAGGCGCGGGCGGGGTCGCGGGAAAAGTGCTGCCCTGGCTCGGCAGCAGCGGCGGCGCGATTGTCGGCGCGCTGGTCAACCTGCTGCTGATCCCGGTGGCGATGTTCTACCTGCTGCGCGATTGGGATGCGCTGGTCGCGCGCCTCGACGAGCTGGTCCCGCGCGATTGGCATCGCAAGGTTACGGAAATCTTCGTCGAGGTGGATCGCGTGCTGGCGGAATTCCTGCGCGGGCAGATCTCCGTGATGCTGCTGATGAGCGCGTATTACACGGTGGCGCTGTGGCTGGTCGGGTTGGAGTTCGCGCTGCCCATCGGTATCCTCGCCGGAATGCTGGTGTTCGTGCCTTATCTGGGCATGATCATCGGCCTGTCGCTCGCGACGCTGGCGGCGGTGATGCAATTCCCCGGCTTCAGCGGCGTATTGCTGGTGTGGGCGGCGTTCGGCGCGGGGCAGTTGCTCGAGGGGATGGTCGTCACCCCGTGGCTGGTCGGTGACCGCATCGGCCTGCATCCGCTCGCGGTGATCTTCGCGCTGCTCGCCTTCGGGCAAGTGCTCGGCTTCTTCGGCCTGTTGCTGGCGCTGCCGCTGTCCGCCATCCTGCTGGTCGCGCTGCGCCACGGCAAGGCGTGGTATCTAACCAGCAGCATGTATCAAAAACCATGAGCCAGTTGCTGCTCGACATCGCCCCCGGCTGGCAGCCGACCCTCGACAATTTTGTTGCGGGGCGCAATCTCGAATTGCTTTCGGCGCTGCGCCACGCGCTGGCGGGTGGCAGCGAGCGGTGTTTCTACCTGTGGGGCGAAGCCGGCAGCGGCAGGAGCCATCTGCTGCAAGCCTGCGTGCGCGCCGTATCGGATGCGCGGCACAGCGCAAGCTATGCGCAGGGCAGCGTGCCCCGCATGGCATCGGAGGGGCTCGCCGAGATGGTCGCGGTGGACGATGTCGAGCGCCTTGATGAGGCCGCGCAAATCGAGCTGTTCGACCTCTACAACCGGATGCGCGACAGCGGCGGCATGTTGCTGGTCAGCGGCACGCAAGCGCCGCTGCATCTCCGACTTCGCGACGATTTGCGCACCCGCCTCGGCTGGGGTCTGGTGTATCAGGTGCACGGGCTGAGCGACGAAGAAAAAAAGCAGGCGTTGATGCAACATGCGCAGTCGCGCGGCTTCGCGCTGCCGCCGGAAGTCACACAATATTTATTGCGCCACGGGCGCCGCGACCTGCCCAGCCTGCTGGCGGCGCTGGATGCGCTGGACGCGCATTCGCTGCGCCTGCACCGCGCGCCGTCGGTGCCGCTGCTGAAAGAAATTTTGCAACATGAATTTGGTTAAAGTGAAAACCATATCACCACGAAGAACACGAAGATCACGAAGTTTTTGCGTGAAATCGCATATTTTTGCAGTTGGTACAAGAGGTGGCAGGCATGTTCAGCAATAATTCGTTTTTCTTCGTGACCTTCGTGTCCTTCGTGGTGAGGTTTTGAAATGAATCTGGCTCTATTTGATCTGGACAACACCCTGCTGAACGGCGACAGCGATTTCGAGTGGTCGCAATTCCTGATCCGCATCGGCGTGCTCGACCGCGAACTGTTCGAGGTGAAGAACCTCGCCTTCTATGAGCAATACAAGGCCGGGACGCTGGACATCCACGAATTTCTGGATTTTCAATTGAAGCCGCTGTCGCGCCATTCCCGCAAGACGCTGGATGCGTGGCACCGGCAATTCATGCGCGAGAGCGTGCTGCCGATGATCACCCCGCTGTCGCGCGATCTGGTGCAGCGCCATCGTGCGGCGGGCGATATATGCGCCATCATCACCGCCACCAACAGCTTCGTCACCGCGCCGATCGCGCGCGAATTCGGCGTCGAGCACCTGATTGCCACCGAGCCGGAACACAGGGGCGGCGAGTTCACCGGGAATGTGGCGGATGTGCCGTGCTTCCGCGAAGGCAAGATCACCCGTCTGGAAAACTGGCTCGCAGAACGCGGCTGGACGCTGGACAGCTTTGCCGACAGCACGTTCTACAGCGATTCGCTGAACGACCTGCCGCTGCTGTGCAAAGTGCAACACCCGGTCGCGGCAAATCCCGATGAAACGCTGCGTGCCCATGCCGAGCAGCACGGCTGGCGCATCATCAATCTGCGCTAGCGATATTCGCCGGGGGAGGGTGGGGCGCTCATGGTGAAATCAACGGTAGAGCTCTACGGCACCTCGTGCTGCCACCTGTGCGAGGAGGCAGAAACAGTCATATGTGAGGCAGGGGTTGTTGCGGAGCATATCGACATCGCCGACGACAACGGCTTGCTCGAAAAATACGGCGTGCGCATCCCGGTATTGCGGCGCATCGACAATGGTGCGGAGCTTGGCTGGCCGTTCGATGCTATGGCTGTGGTGCAGTTTCTGGCGTGATGCGGCGGTAAATGTATCGTCATGAATTACGAAAAATTCAATCAAGAAGCAAACTTCTGCCAACTGGAGGCCATCTGCCTTGGCCCATGGGTGTGCGTCACGTTTCTTTCTTGAATTTTTCGATGACGCGCCGGTCGCGTTTGGTCGGCCTGCCTTTGAAGTGGAATGGCGGCGGCTGTTCCTTGAGCAGGGCGGCAATCGCGAGCCGGCGCTGGCGGCTTTCATCGGTCTCGCGATACAGTTTTTGCGCCTCGGTGGCTGAGCCGCGCTTGTTCGACAGCGCCAGCACCTCGACCACGAATTGAAGCTGCCCGATGCGGATGTCCAGTGTATCGCCCGGCGCAACCGTCTTGGCGGGTTTGACGCGCGCTTCATTGAGCAGCATCTTGCCGCACTCGACCGCCGCCGTTGCCAGGGAGCGCGTCTTGAAGAAGCGTGCGGCCCATAGCCACTTGTCGATGCGGAACCTTTCGCTGTCGTCGCCGGTGTTCATTGTCATCTTCGTCAGGGGGATTTACATGCGCCACACCAGCAGGGTGGAGCGGTGCAGGTCATCCACTTGTACCGTCTCATGCGGGGTTTGTTCCGGTACGGCGAAGGTGCTGCTGATGAATACCGTGCCGGGCCGCATCTCGGCGCGCGCCTTGCGCCACAGCCGTTCCATCGGTACGGGCGAGAGGTAGGCGAACACCGCGTCGTATTGCGCCAGATCGTCATCCCAGATGCTGCCCCAGCGCACGTTGCAGTTGCGATAGCCGCCCAGTTTGATGCGCAGCCAGCTCCACAAAAACGGCAGCGGGGCGGATTCCAGGCCGGCGTATTGCCCGTCAGGCCGAGCGCTGGCAAGGTGCGTTAACACGCCGCCCAAGCCGGAGCCGAGGTCGATGAAGCGGAAACCTGGTTTTCCCTCTCCCCCTGCCCCTCCCCCGCTTGCGGGGGAGGGGAGCAGGTGTTCCAGCGCGCGCCATACCTTCTCGCTGGAAAGATACAGCGGCACCTGGGTGCGGAAGGTGCTCCAGTACACCGCCAGCAGGATGAGAAATGCGGCGAGAAAAAAATTGGGCGGGATGTCCAGCGCGAGCATCAATATTAGCGCGGGGGCAAACAACAATTGGATCGGCAGCCACCAGCGTGCCAACCCGGCAAAGCGGCTGAGAGAGGCGGCGAGCAGGCCACACAGCAATGCAAAAGCGAGCGGAGAGGGGTGCAGGCCGGACAGGTGGACGCTGAGCAGGGTCAGTGCGACGGCCGTGATTTGCAGCAGCGCTGCGGTGACGGCGGGCGGGAGCTTTTGGAGCAAGGCGCGCAAGTCAGGGAAGCACCGATTTAATCCGTTCGTGGTGAGCTTGTCGAACCATGATCGGATTAAATCGGTAACGGCTAATTGTCACTGCTAGCCCTTCGACATAACCAACGACTTGGCTGGCGTCTTTTGGCAGCCTAGTCGGATGGCTAGTAGTTCCATCAGGCTCAGGGCGAACGGATGATTTAGTCCGCATTTAGCGCACCAAGCCGGCTTCGACTTCCAGCCGCTTGGTTTTGCCAACCAGCCGTTCTACTAGGGTCAGCGCGAAATCCATTGCCGTGCCGGGTCCGCGCGAGGTAATGATTTTTCCGTCTTCCGTGACGGCGGCGGTTTGCAGATTGACCTTGGGGTAGCCATCCAGGCAGGTCGGATAGCAGGTGGCCTTGCGCCCGTCCAGCAATCCGGCGGCGGCGAGCACCGAGGGCGCGGCGCAGATCGCGGCAAGGTATTTTTCCCGTTGCGCCATTTGTTGCAGCAGCGCGGTGAGGCGCTTGTCGGCCTTGAGGTTGTCGGTGCCGGGCTGGCCGCCGGGCAGCACGATCATGTCGAAATCCTGATGCTGCGCGAGATCCAGCGTGGTGTCCGCCAGCAGCATCACGCCGCGGCTGGCCAGCACCGGCAGGTCATCCAGACCCGCGCTGGTCACCTCGATGCCGGCGCGGCTGGCCGTGACGGCTTCAATTTCTTCGCAACCTTGTGCGAGCATAACGAGAACTTTGCGCATGATGACCTCCCACGAAGGGCTTGCGTAGGTCGGAAAAGCACAGCGCCTTCCGACAGATGACCGATAAAAATCAGTCCCTGAAATTCTGGTACTGCAACGGGAAATCGGTGATCGATTTTTTGATGAAGGCGATCGCGTCCTGCAGATCGTCGCGGTTCTTGCCGGTGACTCGCACGGTGTCACCCTGGATGCTGGCCTGCACCTTCATCTTGCTGTCCTTGATCAGCCTGACGATTTTTTTCGCCAGTTCGATCTCCACGCCGACCTTCACTTCACAGCCGCGCTTGACCTTGTTGCCGCTGACTTTTTCGATCTTGTCGCTGATCTCCAGGCACTTGATGTCCACGCCGCGCTTGGTCAGTTTGCCGTTCAGGATGTCCTGCACCTGGTCGAGCTGGAATTCGTTGTCGGCCCACACGGTAAGCTTGAGTTCGGCTTGCTCGACGCGCGCATCCGAGCCCTTGAAGTCGAAGCGGGTGCCGACTTCCTTGTTGGTCTGCTCGATCGCGTTCTTTACCTCGGTCTTGTCCACTTCTGAAACGATGTCGAAAGATGGCATGGTGATCTCACTATAAAGAAAAACAAAAACTTGGTCCGCAGATTACGCAGATTCACACAGATTTTAATCGGCGTTAATCTGCGGATAGTTCTTTTCAGATTAACCAAAACTGCAAACGTAATTTACTTCATCCCTGGCGTGTATCTCAAAGCTGCTGTTCTCGGCCACCTTGAAGCTGGCACCCGCAGCATAGGTCTTGAACGCCGGCTCGCCGGCGATTTTCACTTCGCAGGTGCCGGAGGTGATTTCCATCAGTTCCGGTGCGCCGACGTTGAAGGTGAGCTGGCTGCCCGGCATGATTACGCCGACGGTCCTGCGGGTGCCGTCCGGGAAAAACACCGAGTGCGACACGCACTTGCCATCGAAGAATACGTTGGCTTTCTTGCCAACCGAGACGTTGTCGAATTTGTCAGACATTACTATTTTCCCTGTTTATTTTTTCTTGTGCAGATTGGCGGCGATGCGCAGGCGCAGCGCGTTCAGCTTGATGAAACCCGCCGCGTCTTTCTGGTCGTACGCGCCCTTGTCGTCCTCGAAGGTGGCGATGGTCGGGTCGAACAGCGAGTCGGTCTTGGAGTCGCGCCCGACCACGATCACGTTGCCCTTGTACAGTTTGACGCGCACCCAGCCGTTCACGCTCTGCTGGGTATGGTCGATCAGCGTCTGCAATGCCTTGCGTTCCGGCGACCACCAGTAGCCGTTGTAAATCATCGACGCGTAGCGCGGCATCAGGTCGTCCTTGAGGTGCGCGACTTCGCGGTCGAGCGTGATCGACTCGATGGCGCGGTGCGCCTTGAGCATGATAGCTCCGCCGGGAGTCTCGTAGCAGCCGCGCGACTTCATGCCGACGTAGCGGTTCTCCACCAGGTCGAGGCGGCCGATGCCGTGCTTGCCGCCCAGTGTGTTCAGATTGCGCAATACCTGTGCGGGCGTCATTGGGTTGCCGTTCAGCGCCACGATGTCGCCGTTGGCAAACTCGATGTCCAAGTATTCTGCGGCATCCGGCGCCTTCTCCGGCGACACGGTCCAGCGCCACATGCTCTCCTCGGCTTCGGCGGCGGGATCTTCCAGATGGCGGCCTTCGAAGGAGATGTGCAGCAGGTTCGCGTCCATCGAGTAGGGCGAGCCGCCCTGTTTGTGTTTCATGTCGATGGGGATGCCGGCATTCTCGGCGTAAGCCATCAGCTTCTCGCGGCTCAACAGATCCCATTCGCGCCACGGCGCGATGACCTTGATGTTCGGGTTCAGCGCATACGCGCCCAGCTCGAAACGCACCTGGTCGTTGCCCTTGCCGGTTGCGCCGTGCGAGATGGCCTGCGCGCCGGTCATGGCGGCGATTTCGATCAGGCGCTTGGCGATCAGCGGACGCGCGATGGACGTGCCGAGCAGGTATTCGCCTTCATACACGGTGTTGGCGCGGAACATCGGGAACACGAAATCGCGCACGAATTCTTCGCGCATATCGTCGATGAAAATATTTTCAGGCTTGATGCCCATTTTCAGCGCCTTGGCGCGCGCCGGTTCCAGCTCCTCACCCTGGCCGATGTCGGCGGTGAAGGTGACCACTTCGCATTGGTAGGTGTCTTGCAGCCATTTCAGGATGACCGAGGTGTCGAGTCCGCCGGAATAGGCGAGGACGGCTTTTTTGATGTCGCTCATAGCACTGTATTTTCCTTAAGAATCTTAAAAATCAAATTTCACCACGAAGAACACGGAGGATGCGAAGGCGGCTATTTTCCTTCGTGATCTTCGTGTGCTTCGTGGTTAATGTGGTTTGCGGCCTAGTTGTTTACCTTGCCCAGCAACAGATATTCCATCAGCGCTTTTTGTACATGCAGTCTGTTCTCAGCCTCATCCCACACCACGCTTTGCGAGCCGTCGATGACTCCGGCGGAAACTTCCTCGCCGCGATGCGCGGGCAGGCAGTGCATGAACAGCGCGTCTTTTGCGGCGACGCGCATCATGTCCTCATCCACCTGCCAGTCGGCAAAGTCCTTGAGGCGCTCTTCGTTCTCCGCCTCGAAGCCCATGCTGGTCCACACGTCGGTGGTCACCAGATCGGCGCCGCGCGCGGCTTCCATCGGGTCGGCAAATTCCTCGTAGTGGTCCTCGCCGAACAGCCCGGCGCGTTCCGGCTCGACTTCGTAACCGGGCGGGGTCGAGACATGCACGTTGAAATCCAGCACCTCTGCGGCTTGCAGCCAGGTATTGCACATGTTGTTGGAGTCGCCGATCCACGCCACGGTCTTGCCCTGGATACTGCCGCGCTGCTCGATGTAGGTATAGATGTCGGCGAGCACCTGGCACGGATGGTATTCGTTGGTCAGGCCGTTGATCACCGGCACGCGCGAATGCGCGGCGAAGCGCTCGATGATGCTCTGCTCGAAAGTGCGGATCATCACGATGTCGCACATGCGTGAAATCACCTGCCCGGCGTCCTCCACCGGTTCGCCGCGTCCCAGTTGCGAATCGCGCGTGTTCAGGTAGATCGCCGCGCCGCCGAGCTGTTGCATCCCGGCCTCGAACGACAGGCGCGTGCGCGTGCTGGCCTTCTCGAAGATCATCACCAGCGTGCGGTCGGTCAGCGGCCAGTACTGCTGGTAGGCCTTGAACTTCTGCTTGATGATGCGGGTGCGCTCGAACAGGTACTCAAACTCGTCGCGAGTGAAGTCCTTGAATTGCAGAAAATGTTTTACCGGCAGCATTTGTTTTACTGACATGGCACGGTTCCAATCAGGATTGCAAAAATTCTTTTATCAGCGGGCACAGGATATCCAGCAGTTGCTGCGCCTCGTCCTGCGACATCACCAGCGCCGGCAACAGGCGGATCACGTTGTCGGCGGTCACGTTGGTCAACAGCCCTTGGGCGAGCGCCAGTTTGACCAGGTCGCCGCAAGGCTTGTCGAGCTCGATGCCGAGCATCAGCCCCTGCCCGCGTATCTCCTTGACGCCGTTCACGCCCTGCAATGCGGCGGCGATGCCTTGCCGTATGAATTGGCCGAGGCTCTCGGCATGCGCCAGCAGCTTGTCCTGCTCGATGATATTTAACGTAGTCAGGCCTGCCGTGCAAGCCAGCGGATTGCCGCCGAACGTCGAGCCGTGATTGCCCGGCTTGAATAGTCCAACCGCCTTGCCAGCGGTGAGGCACGCGCCGATCGGCACGCCGGAGCCGAGCCCCTTGGCCAGCGTCATCACGTCTGGCAGGATGCCGGTGTGCTGGAAGGCGAACCATTTTCCGGTGCGGCCCATGCCGCATTGCACCTCGTCCAGCATCAGCAGCCAGTTATGCTCGTCGCAGATCTGCCGCAGTTGTTGCAGGTAATGAATGTCCAGCGTGCGGATGCCGCCTTCGCCCTGGATCGGCTCGACCAGCACCGCAACAACATTGCTGTTGTGCTGGGCAACTTGGCGGATCGCCTCCAGATCGTCATAGGGCACGCGCACGAAGCCGCTGACCAGCGGCTCGAAACCGGCCTGCACCTTGCGGTTGCCGGTGGCGGAAAGGGTCGCCAGCGTCCGCCCGTGGAATGCCTTTTCCCTCACGATGATCGCGGGGGATTCGATGCCTTGCTGATGACCGTGCATGCGTGCCAGCTTGATCGCGGCCTCATTCGCCTCGCAGCCGGAGTTGCAGAAGAACACTTCCTGCATGTTGGCCAGGCTGCACAGCTTGTCGGCCAGCAGTTCCTGTTCGCGCACCTGATAGATGTTGGAGCAGTGGATCAGCTTGCCGATCTGTTCGCTCAGTGCGGCGGTGAAGCGCGGATGCGCGTGGCCCAATGTGTTCACGGCGATTCCGGACAGCGCGTCCAGATAACGTTTGCCTTCGGTGTCCCACAGCCACACGCCTTCGCCATGCGAAAAGGCGACGGGGAGCCGGGCATAAGTGTTCATCACATGAGACATATGAAGTTCCTAAACAAAGACGGCGGACAAGCCGCCGTTAGCAAAATCCCGTTAACAAAATATACAGGGGACGTATATTGAGCCAAACAGCCCCACAAAGCAAACAAGCCGACATCGCTGCCGGCTTGCTTTGCGGTGAATCAAAACGCAGTGGCGTTTACGCCATCGCCTTGATTGCCGCAGACAAGCGGCTCTTATGTCGAGAAGCCTTGTTCTTGTGGATGATCTTCTTGTCGGCGATGCTGTCCACGGTGCTCACGGAGTCCTTGTAAACGGCTTGAGCTGCGGCCTTGTCGCCGGCTTCAATCGCCTTGGTAACCTTCTTGATCGCAGTGCGCAATTCCGAGCGCAGGCTGCTGTTGTGAGCATTCTGTTTTACTGCCTGACGTGCACGCTTGCGGGCTTGTGCGCTATTTGCCATGACTACTCCTTGAGAATTCGGTACAACGGAAAGGCGCGCATTCTAGTGGCTCATGCAAGCTTTTGCAAATTTTTTTGCGGGGGCAGGCGATGAGGCGGGTTTGTACCGGGAATATTCGGGGCTGAGTTTGAGGACTATAGGACTACGGTAGGGTGCGCTGTGCGCACCATGGTGCATGAATGCACCCTACGCCCGCTTGCTCTTTTTTACTTGCGTGAGGTTCGTGTTGCGCGCGGTGTCAGGCCAGCAGACTTGGCAATCTCCAGCAGGCCCAGCAATGCCTCATTGACTGCGTGACCATTCGGGAATGCTTTTGCCACCTCGGGGTCGAGTACGACGACATTCGATGCAGCCTTGCATTGCTTTGCATATTTGCCGCGCACCATCTTGCCGAAATCTTCACGGCGATATTCAGGGCGCAGTTCGTCTTTTGTTTTCTCAAGTTTCTTCATAAAATTTCCTTTCAGCCCGTGTCGCGGGTCTGGCACTGATGATGCGAATATGTCCGGCACGTTCCGTGTGCGATACGACCAGCAGCCGTCCGGCAGATGATACGCCAAACGTCACCAACCTGCGTTCGACATGCGAATGATCGGGATCGTCGCCCGTAAGCGACAAATCATCAGCGAACGCGGTGGAAGCCTCTTCAAAGGACACATCGTGTTTGCGCAGGTTCGACGCTGCCTTTTCTTTGTCCCATTCAAATTTCATCGCGCATCTATGCCTTGGATATTTGTGGTCTAAAAATCATCTAGCCGACCTCCCACCGCCAATGGCGGTGGGAGGTCGGCTAGATGATTTTTACGGTTTACTCCACCCCAGCTCACTGGCTCGCACCCTACCCCCTCGCGGCCTGCCGGTCAATATGCCGAAATAATCAGATAGTTTCGGTGTCCGGTGGTTGGGTTGCACGGCTGCACTGGGCGCGATGGTATGATGCGCGGCGTTCTCAGCGGGTAATCCACGACCAAGCATGAATCTTCTTAAAGCACTCGCCACCATCAGCAGCCTGACGCTGCTTTCGCGCATCCTCGCGTTCGTGCGCGATGTGCTGATTGCGCGGATATTCGGCGCGGGTGCGGCGACGGATGCGTTTTTCGTCGCTTTCAAGCTGCCCAACCTGCTGCGCCGCCTGTTTGCCGAGGGCGCGTTCTCGCAGGCGTTTGTGCCGATCTTCGGGGAATACCGGAACCGGCGCGGGCACGACGAGACCAAGCTGCTGGTCGATCACGTCACCACCATGCTGGCGATCATCCTGTTCGCGGTGACGCTGATCGGCATCGTCGCCGCGCCGATTCTCGTCTACATCAGCGCGCCGGGCTTCGCCAAGGATGCAGAGAAGTTCGACCTCACCGTGCGGCTGCTGCAAATCACCTCGCCGTACATCTTCTTTATCTCGCTGGTGTCGGTCGCGGCGGGCATCCTCAACACCTACAACAAGTTCTGGGTGCCGGCCTTCGCCCCGGTGCTGCTCAACGTCTGCTTCATCGGCGGAGCGCTGTGGTTCGCACCTTACTTCGATCCTCCGATCATGGTGCTGGCCTGGGCGGTGTTCGTTGCGGGCATCGTGCAACTCGCGTTCCAGCTCCCGTTCCTGAAGAAGATCGGCATGCTGCCGAGCATCCGCTTCAGCCTCAAGGACGAAGGCATGTGGCGCGTCATCAGGCAGATGGGCCCGGCGGTGTTCGGCGTGTCCATCGCGCAGATCAGCCTCATTATCAATACCATCTTCGCGTCGTTCCTCGTGGCGGGCAGCGTGTCGTGGCTGTATTACGCCGACCGGCTGATGGAATTCCCCAACGGGCTGCTGGGCGTGGCGCTGGGCACGATCCTCCTGCCCTCGCTATCCAAGTGCTACTCCAGCAACGACACGGCCGAATATTCGAGGCTGCTGGACTGGGGGCTGCGCCTGACCATCATGCTGACGCTGCCTGCCGCGCTGGCGCTGGGCATGATCGCCGTGCCGCTGCTGGCGACCTTCTTCCAGCACGGCGCGTTCACCGCGCACGACGTGCTGATGACGCGCCAGGCGCTGGTCGGCTACAGCGTCGGGCTGGTCGGCATGATCCTGGTAAAGATCCTCGCCCCCGGCTTCTACGCGCGGCAGGACATCAGGACGCCGGTGAAGATCGGCATTGTCACGCTATTGGCGACGCAGGCGATGAACGCGCTGTTCATCGGCTGGATACAACATGCCGGGTTGGCCTTGTCGATCGGCCTGGGCGCATGCCTGAATTCTGCGATCCTGTTTTATTACCTGCGCAAGCACAACATCTACCAGCCCGAACCGGGCTGGGCGAAATTCTTCGTCAAGATATGCCTCTCGCTGCTCGCGCTCGGCCTCGTGCTGTGGTTCGGCATGGGCACCGAGCAGAGCTGGCTGTCCAGTTCGGGCTGGTCGCGCATCCTGCGCCTGTCGGCGCTGGTGGCTGGCGGGGTGGCGGTGTACTTCGTCGTGCTCGCCGCGCTGGGTTTCCGCCCGCGCGATTTTTCCAAGCGTGCGGTGAGCTAGCTGGTTGCTAATGGCGGCTTTGTGCTGCGGATTCAACCGGTCGATGCCTCCACTGGAAATGACCATTCTTCAGTCAGGGCAGCCATTTGCCTTGCTGCGGCGGAACTCGAACTATCCGCCGTTTTACTTCTTTTTTCTTTGCTCTGCTAGGCCGTCGAGGCGGTCAGTTTGCGTCTTGACTTCCTTGAGGGTCGTATAACCCTGTTCTACTAGCTCCACCATACTTATGATCATCCAAGCCACCCACTGACTAAACTGTGCGATATCTCGCTCCGTGGTGTGCTGGTGAGATCCACCATGAACGGCCCGTGACCGGAGATCATAGAGGTCCTCAATTTGCTTCTTGAGCGTACTGTACTCGGATGGCGGCACGAATCGAAAGCCACCGAATACCAAGATGCTTGCGAGGCCAGCTGAAACGGCGTGTGTGATCTTCTCATTCTCGAACGAGAAGAACGTTTCAACGCAGCTCCAATACTTGACCAGCTTCATCACGGGCACAGGATCGCGATGCGCGTCCGAATACCAGTAGACTGCCCTTGCGATTGCCTCATCAAGTGCCGTCCTGTCGCTAGTCTGCAGAATAGCTAATCCACGATAAATAATTCGAACTATGTCAGATTCGTCCCCAAGAGCCTTATTTACGGGGAACTGCTGTCCCCTTGGGGACGCATAGTGCGTAGTGAGACTGCGTTCCTTTTCATGCCATGAAAACCAAACAGATCGCCCAATAGCCTCCTCTGGTGTCATGACGACGCCAATTCGAAAACCGCTTGCGCCCCACTCATGTATTGACGCTGCAGTAATGGCTAGCATTCCAACCGTCAAAGTGGCCTGCTCGGAAAAACGTTGCTGTGCCACGCTCGGCGTACCACGCGTCGTGCCTTTCAGCCACAAGTAATCTTTGTTCAATTCGAGGAGATGCCGAACGTTTGCGTGCTCATGTTCTACCCCAGCGGAATCAAGGACATCCACCGACATGCGCAAGATGGTCATTTCCCTAAGGGCAAATGAATCGACGCCATCCAGTCCAATGCCGAACAAGGGAACGGCAAAGACGTGATCATCGACATTTTGAGCGACAAGGTCAGCAATTGCTTGCACTACTTCATCGGCATGTTTGGGCATAAGATTATCTGATAACCACTTTTCCACGACTTTTTTCCATGCGTTCCAGATGTCGGAAAATTCCGCCATGCCATCGAAGAAATCAGCCCGGTCAATGACATCAACAACAGTACGAAAGTGCTTATAACCGGAATCCGTCAGAAAGACAGTTCGGTTTCCCGTCAGACGCAGCTCACGCATGAAATACTGTTCAATAGGGATATCACTAGGCAATTTCGGAAACAATAGAGATTTGGCGCTAAACAGGCGTTTTGCGGCGAACAGCAGCGTTCGTTGACCCTTGTCTGTGAGCGTAGTCATGGACTCATTTCCATTCGAATTAAATGGCTCAGCTTCGCATTAATTCAGTGATCCCTGCCGCGATGGTTCATTTGTCATTCAGCAGCCCCTGCATCGCGGCGACCGGTTTGACCTGCGGGAAATACACCTGCTTGTAGAAGTTGCCGAGGTTGCCCGACCATGTTGTGCCGTCGCTGCGCCCGATCTGTTTCCAGTAATCCATGATTTCCATATCGTAGGCGTCGATCGCGGCCGCGTAGCCGGAGGCGTCGTAGCGCTCGTCGTGGCGGAAGGTGTTGATATCCATGCGCGGCTTCGGCAGCACGTCGTCCTTGATATGTCCGATGCACAGGCCGACCAGCGGGAAGGTGAGCGGCGGCAGGCCGAGCAGGTCTATCATGTCCTGCGGGTTGCGGCGGATGCTGCCGATCGGGACGATGCCCAGTCCGAGCGATTCGGCGGCGGTGATCAGCGTGCCGAGCGCGATGCCCGCATCGACGGCAGCGACGCCGAAGCCTTCCATGCTTTCGTGGACGATCTGTGCCTGCCCGGCCTTGCGCACGCCGAGGTCGGTCTTGTGGTAGTCGATGGCGATCACGATGAACACCGGCGCCTGCGCAATCCACGCCTGACCGCCGGAAAGCTCGGCGATGCGCGCGCGCTTTTCCGCATCTCGCACCACGATCAGCGAAATATCCTGCGCGTTCATCGAGGTCGGCGCGCGGTGCGCGGCGGCGATGATCTGGTCGAGCATGGCGTCGCTGACCGGATCGGGCTTGTAGCTGCGGATGCTGCGGTGGGATTGCTGGATGCGCAGGGTTTCGTTCATGGTTGTTTCTCCGATAAGGTGGACAGGTGCATGGCCTTGGCAACGACCGCGCGGGTCAGTAGCGGGGCGAACAGTTCGATGAAGTCGTAAGTATAGCCGCGCAGGTATTCGTTCTTGCGGATCGCGATGCGCGTGGTGTTGGGCTTGAACAGGTGCTTGGCATTGATCATGCGCAGATGCCGGTCGCGTTCCGGGACGAAGGCGATCTCGGCGAGGATGCCGATGCCCAGCCCGAGTTCCACGTAGGTCTTGATCACGTCGGCGTCGATGGCGGTCAGTGCGATGTTCGGCTCGATATGCACCTTTTCGAAGGCTTCATTGATCTTGCCGCGACCGCTGAAGGCGAAGTCGTAGGTGACGATGGGGTATTGCGCGATCTTCGCCAGCGTCAGCTTTTTTTCCTCCAGCAGCGGGTGCTTGGGCGGCACGACCACGCAGTGGTGCCATTCGTAGCACGGCAGCGTGACGAGGTCGTCGTACAGCGACAGGCTTTCGGTGGCGATCGCGACATCGGCCTCGCCGTTCAGCACCTGCTCGGCGATCTGCGTCGGGTTGCCCTGGTGCAGGCCGAGCTTCACTTTCGGGTAGCGCCGGATGAACTGCTTGACCACCGGCGGCAGGATGTAGCGCGCCTGGGTGTGGGTGGTGGCGATGGTCAGGTGGCCGCTGTCCTGCGTGTGGAATTCCTGCCCCACCTGCCGGAGGTTTTCCGCGTCGTGCAGCATGCGCCGGGCGATGTCGAGGATGGCCTGGCCGGGCTCGGTGATGGCGACGACGCGCTTGCCGTTGCGCACGAAGATGTCGATGCCCAGCTCCTGCTCCAGCTGCTTGATCTGCTTGCTGATGTTGGGCTGCGAGGTGTACAGCGCGTCGGCGGCATCGGAAATCTTCAGGCCGCGCCGCACGATCTCGTTGACATAACGCAGTTGCTGAAGGTTCATGGCGGTGCTCCTATATGACTAATAGTTATAAGATGCTAACAGAAAACCATTTAGAAATATAATCACGCCCGGCTAGAATGCGCGTCTGAATTTTTCGGGTGGGTCGCATGGACTGGATGTACACATTATCCGGCTTCCTGGTCGGGCTGATCGTCGGCGTGACCGGGGTGGGCGGCGGGTCGCTGATGACGCCGTTGCTGGTGCTGTTTTTCGGCGTGTCGCCCGCCACGGCGGTGGGAACGGATCTGCTGTATGCCTCGTTGACCAAGACGGTGGGCGGCTGGGTGCACGGGCGGCGCGGCACGGTGGACTGGAAGGTGGTGGGGTTGCTCGGCTTGGGCAGCTTGCCGGCCGCCGTGGTCACGATCGCGCTGCTGAAATATCTCGCACTGGATGAAAAATCCCTGCGCAGCCTGGTGACCGGCGTGTTGAGCGTGGCCCTGCTGGCGACGGCGGCGGCGCTGCTACTGAAGGATCAGATCAAGAAACTCGCGCGGCGCAAGGACGGCACGGTATACGAGCTGCACCACCGCTACCTGCCGGCCGCGACGATTGTGACGGGTATCGTCGTCGGCGCGCTGGTGACGATTTCTTCCATCGGCGCCGGCGTGCTGGGCACGGTCGCGTTGCTGTTTCTGTATCCGCGCATGCCGGCGGTGAAGGTGGTGGGCACGGACATCGTCCATGCCGTGCCGCTGACCGCGCTGGCCGGGATGGGGCATATGGCGCTGGGCACGGTGGACCTGGTGCTGCTGGGCAGCTTGCTGCTGGGCTCGTTGCCCGGCATCTACATCGGCAGCCACCTGAGCGCGAAAGTGCCGGAAAAGGTGCTGCGCCCGGTTCTGGCGGTTATGCTGCTGATTATCGGCATCAAGATGGTGATGTATTAAAAATTAAGCTATTTTTAGAGAGCGGTTGTGTAGGAGCGGGCCACGCCCGCGAATGAAAAGAGCAATCGCACGCATGGCGTGCTCCTACAATTTGTAAATGATTTAACAAGGAAAACCGCGATGAGCGCAAAGACACAGAATTTATCCGATTTGGCGGAAATCGACCGCTTCGAACAGGCCATTCAGGCTTTCAATGCCGGCAGCCTGGATATTGACCGCATGACGGCGGTGCGCCTGCAGCATGGCGTGTACGGACAGCGCCAGCAAGGCGTGCACATGTTCCGCATCAAGGCGCCCGGCGGATGCATGACGCCGGACCAGCTGGATGCGGTTGCGGATGTCGCCGCGAGCTATTCGCAAAAAGGCATCGCGCATGTCACCACGCGCCAATCCATCCAGATCCATTTCGTTCCGCTCGACAGCACGCCCGCCGCGATGCGCCGCATCGCCAAGGTCGGCATGACCTCGCGCGAGGCATGCAGCAATACGGTGCGCAACATGACGGCTTGCGGCCTGTCCGGCGTATGCCCGCGCGAGCGCGTAGATGTGACGAAGCATCTGGACGGCGCGGTGATGCACTTTTTGCGCAACCCGCTCAACCAGCAATTGCCGCGCAAGTTCAAGTTCAGTTTTTCGGCCTGCGAGACGGATTGCGCGCAGGCGATGCTGCATGATTGCGGCGTGGTGGCGGTCGAAAAGGGCGGGCAGCACGGCTTCATGGTCAAGGCCGGCGGCGGCTTGGGGCACAAGCCGCACGAGGCGATCGTGGTCGAGGAATTCATTCCGGAACGTGAGCTGCTGTTTTCGCTGGAAGCGCTGGTGGCGCTGCACAACAAATATTCCGACCGCACCAAGCGCGCCAAATCGCGCATCAAGTTTCTGGTCGAGCGTTTCGGCGAGCAGGGTTTTGTGGAAAAGTACCGCGAAGAGTTCGAACGCACCCGAGAGGCGCTTGCCGCGCAGGCCTATCCGCAGGGCGAGTGGCGCCAGCCGGGCGGCGGCGAAATCCCCGGGCCGGGCGCGCCGCGCAAGCTGTTCGCGCAGCGCCAGGCAGGGCTGTCCGTGCTGCCGGTTGCGCTGCCGACCGGCGACATGACCCCGGCGCAGATGCGCGGCATCGCCGCCTTGTTGCGCGCGCACGGCCTGGGCGAGATCCGCACCACGCAAGACCAGAACCTTTCCATTTTCAACGTGCCGCAGGCCAGCGTGGCCGCGTTGCGCGGCGGACTGGCCGAGCTGGGGCTGCATGAGCCGGTTGCCGGGGATGACGTGGTGGCGTGCCCGGGGACTTCGACCTGCCGCCTCGGCATCACCGCCAGCCCGGTGATCGCACCGCAATTGTCCGGCGGCAAGGCCGATTTGCGCATCCGCGTGTCGGGTTGCCATAACGGTTGCGCGCAGCCGGAAACCGGCGACATCGGCATTTACGGCGAAGGCAAACGGCTGCACGGCAAACTGGTGCCGCACTACCAGATGTATTTCGCCGGCAGCGGCATGCAGAACGGCGCGCTGGCCTTGAAAGGCCCCGCGTTGCCGGTGGCGCGCATCAAGCAGGCCATCGAGCGCGTGCAAGAGGCGCATCTCGCCAGCGGCGCAGCCAGCTTCTTTACCTGGGCGCGCGCGCAAGCCCCCGATTATTTCAAGCAACTGCTGGCCGATCTGGCCGACGTGAAGGCGGAGGATTTGCAATCGGTGATGCGCGATTACGGCGATGCCGGCGACTTCCGCGTGCTGAACATGGGCGGCGGCGAATGCGCGGGCGTATCGCAGGCGCTGATCGGCGCGAATTTCTTCGAGGCGGCGCATGAGCGCGAATACCGCAACGCTTTGGTGTTCCAGCGCAAGTATGACGAAGCGGCACACTGCAACGAGGCGATCCTGCGCCTGCTCGGTTCGGGCATCGTGCAGTTGCTGGAGGGGGCGCATGACGGCGACTTGAACCAGCTCGCCGCGCAACTGCGGCAACTGGCTCCCGGAGTCCTTGCAGACGAGTTTGCGCAGGTTGCGGGCAGCCTCGCCAGCGGCGCGGAGATCGACGCCGAAGCGCTCGCGGCAATCAGCGCGGCGGTGGATAATTGGACCATCAAGGCTGCGGCTTTTGCGTCGCAAAAGGACGCGCAGCTTGATTTGGCGGAGGCTTTGCCAAAATGAGCCTGCAACAGAAAATCGAACAGACCGTCGCCGTGCTGCAACAGGCCGCGCGCGATTTCGCGCCGGTGTGCTTTGCCAACAGCCTGGGCGCGGAGGACATGGTGCTGACCGACCTGATCGCCAAACACGTTAACTCGAAGAATGGGCAGGATATCGAGATGTTCAGCCTCGACACCGGGCGCCTGCCGCAGGAAACCTATGACCTGATGCAGGAAGTGCATAAGCGTTACGGCGTGCCGCTGAAAATCTATTTTCCGGACTGCACGGCGGTCGAGGAATATGTCGCGCAAAACGGCGCGAATGCTTTTTACGACAGCGTGGAACTGCGCAAGCGCTGCTGCTACATCCGCAAGGTCGAGCCGCTGAAGCGCGCGCTGGCAGGCAAGCGCGCGTGGATCACCGGGATGCGCCGCGACCAGGCCGTCACGCGCGGCAGCCTGGAAGTGTCGTCGTTCGACGCGGATCACGGCTTGCAGAAATTCAATCCGCTGCTGGACTGGACGAATGCCGAGGTGTGGGAGTACATCAAACAAAACGATGTGCCGTACAATAAGCTGCACGACCGCTTCTACCCGAGCATCGGCTGCGCGCCGTGCACAAGGGCGGTGACCCCCGGCGAAGACATCCGCTCCGGCCGGTGGTGGTGGGAAAACCCCGAAAACAAAGAGTGTGGTCTACATGTAGGCCGCACTCCTCTAAAGCGTGCGTAGCGCGCTTGTTTTCGGGGTTTCGGTGAAGACTTATGTCGCGCATGAAATGTGCGACGTTAGTCGTAGCCAAAACGAGGATGGCAAGGAATGTGGCTTGCATGTAGGCAAGACCGCGCAGTTGAAAAAAGTTTAAGAAAACGAAAACCAATTAGCCACAGAGAACACAGAGCTCACAGAGAAATACCTTCACAGCGCTCTCTGTGTACTCTGTGGTCTCTGTGGCAAAAAAGAAAGATTTATAAATGAGCAAACATACCTTTACCCATCTGGACGCGCTGGAAAGCGAGTCCATCCACATCATGCGCGAGGTCGCGGCGGAGTGCAAAAATCCGGCGCTGCTGTTCTCCGGCGGCAAGGATTCCATCGTGATGTTGCGCCTCGCGGAGAAGGCGTTCCGCCCGGCGAAGTTCCCGTTTCCGCTGGTGCACATCGACACCGAGCACAACTTCCCCGAGGTGATCGCGACCCGCGACAAGCTGGCTGCCGACCTCGGCGAGCGGCTGATCGTGCGCTCGCTGGAAGATTCCATCAAGCGCGGCACCATCATCATTAAAGACCCGGACAAACCGCGCAACCCGTATCAATCCGTGACCCTGCTGGAGACCATCGCCGAGTTCGGCTTCGACGCCTGCATGGGCGGCGCGCGGCGTGACGAGGAAAAGGCGCGTGCCAAGGAACGCATCTTCTCGTTCCGCGACGAATTCGGCCAATGGGACCCGAAGAACCAGCGCCCCGAGTTGTGGGACATCTACAACACGCGCGTCCATGCCGGCGAGAACATCCGCGTGTTCCCGATCAGCAACTGGACGGAGATGGATATCTGGCAATACATTTCCCGCGAGAAATTGTATATCCCGGAAATTTACTACGCGCATGAGCGCGAAGTGATCCGCCGTGGCAATTCGGTGATTCCGGTATCGCATCTGGTTCAACCCAAGCCGGGCGAGAAAGTGGAAGTGCTCTCGGTGCGTTTTCGTACCGTGGGCGACATGACCTGTACCGCGCCGGTAGAATCCACTGCGAGCAACGCGCAGGAGATCATCGACGAGACTTCGACCACCCGCATCACCGAACGCGGCGCGACGCGCATGGACGACCAGACCTCGGATGCCTCGATGGAGCTGCGCAAGAAGGAAGGGTACTTCTAAAAAACCTCTCATCCGCAGATTACGCAGATTAAATAGATTAAAACTGTAAACCTGATTGATGTAATTCAAGCCATTTACTTTGACTAAATTAGTTTTTAATCTGTTTAATCTGCGTAATCTGCGGACAAACGTCTTTGACTTTTCAGGTTCTTAAAATTATGAGCAACACTACACAACTACTCCGTTTCATCACCGCCGGCAGCGTGGACGACGGCAAAAGCACGCTGATCGGCCGCCTGCTGCACGACTCCAAATCGATCTTCGAGGATCAGCTTTCGGCGATTTCAAAAACCAGCGAGAAGCGCGGCATGGCCGCCGTCGATCTGTCCTTGCTGACCGACGGCCTGCAGGCCGAGCGCGAGCAGGGCATCACCATCGACGTGGCCTACCGCTACTTCGCCACGCCCAAGCGCAAGTTCATCATCGGCGATACGCCGGGGCACGAGCAGTACACGCGCAACATGGTCACGGCGGCGAGCACGGCAAATCTGGTGGTCATCCTGATCGATGCGCGCAAAGGCGTGCTGGTCCAGACGCGCCGCCACACCTATCTGGCCAGTCTGGTCGGTATCCCGCACATCGTGCTGGCGGTCAACAAGATGGATATGGTGGATTATTCCGAAGCGCGCTTCAACGAAATCTGCACCGAGTATTTGGCCTTCGCCGCACAGCTCGGTTTGCACAACGTCACCTGCTTGCCGTTGTCCGCGCTGGTCGGCGATATGCTGGTGGATCGCGGCGACAATCTGAACTGGTATCAAGGCGCCACGCTGATGGAGTTGCTGGAGAACGTCGAGATCGATCACGATGTGAACACCACCGACTTCCGTTATCCGGTGCAGTGGGTGTGCCGTCCGCAAACCGAGGAATATCACGACTTCAGGGGGTTCATGGGGCGCATCGAAGCGGGCGAAGTGTCGGTGGGCGACGAGATCACCGTGTTGCCATCGGGCCGCACCAGCAAGGTAAAAGAGATCGTCACCTACGACGGCAACCTGCAAACGGCTTACGCACCGCAATCCATCGCCATCACGCTGACCGACGAGATCGATATTTCGCGCGGCGACATGTTCGTCAAAGCGGATTATCTGCCGACGGTCGCGAAAGAGTTCGAGGCGATGCTGTGCTGGCTGTCCGAAACACCGCTCGACAAGAATCGTAAATACCTCGTCAAGCACACCACGCGCACGGCGAAGTGCCTGTTCTCCAGCATCGACTACCGTGTGGATGTGAACACGCTGGAGCAGCACGCCAACCCGACGGTGAACATGAATGACATCGCGCATGTGGCGATGAAGGTGCAACAGCCGCTGGCATTTGACCACTACAAGCGCAACCGCGCCACCGGCTGTTTCATCGTGATCGACGAGGCGACCAATAACACCGTCGCGGCAGGGATGATCGTTTAGACATAGCGCATAAATCTACTGATGAAACTACTAGCCATCTGACTAAGTTGGCAAACTACGCCAACCAAGTCATTGGTTATGCGCGATTCGGAGGCGGGGTCGGGCAGTGCTCGCGATCCTCACATACTGCTGTGTATGCTCCGGTCGCTGTGCGCTGGCCTCCCCCACCTCCAAACCGCTCGCTACGATTTCTGTCGCTATGTATAGCGGGAATGTTTTCTGGCATCGGCATCTATAGAGCAGCACGAGGTTGTGTGCTATCTTTCGTACCAACTAAGTCGTTGATGCCTTCCCGATGCCATGAGCCTGTTTGCCCTGATCGCCGCGCTGTTGCTGGAGCAGCTCCATCCGCTCTCCTCGCGTAGATACCTGCATGGCTGGCTGTCCGGCTACGTTCTGTTCTTCCAGCAACACTTCAATTCCGGCCAACGCAACCACGGCAAGATCGCCTGGCTGATGGCGGTGTTGCCGCTGCTGGCCGGCGTGGTGGCGCTGTCCTGGCTGCTGTATCGCGCGCATCCGATCCTTGCCTGGGCATTCAACGTGCTGGTGTTGTATCTCACCATGGGTTTTCGCCAGTTCAGCCATTATTTCACCGACATTCATCATGCGCTGCGCGACGACAAGCTGGATGAGGCGCGCGGGCTGCTGACCCGGTGGCGCGGCGTTCCTTCGCACGAACTGAATGCCGAGGAAGTGGCGCGCGTCACCATCGAAGAGGCGCTGATCGCCTCGCATCGCAACGTGTTCGGCGTGATCGTGTGGTTTGTATTGTTCAGCGCGGTCGGCCTGGGCGGCGCGGCGGGCGCGCTGCTGTACCGACTCGGGCAATTCCTGCGCAAGCGCTGGGACGACGAGGATGCGGTTAGCGAACCGGATGGCTTGATGGATGAGGGTTGGGGCGGGGGAGAATTCGGCAGCTTTGCGCGCCAGGCGTTCTACTGGCTGGAATGGCTGCCGATCCGCATGACCGCCGCGACCTTTGCCGTCGTCGGCGACTTCGAGGACACGGTGTACTGCTGGCGCACCCAGGCGACCAGCTGGCCGGATCCCGAAGCGGGTATCCTGCTGGCCAGCGGCGCGGGGGCACTGGGCGTGCGCCTCGGCATGCCGATCCCGCAAGGCGGCTTGCCGCTGGACAGGCCGGAGCTGGGCGTCGGCGACGATGCCGATGCCGACTTCATGCGCAGCACCATCGGGCTGGTGTGGCGCTCGGTGGTGTTCTGGCTGATCCTGCTGCTGTTGCTGACGCTGGCGAGCTTGCTGGGTTGATACGGCCGGCACTTTAAAATACGGGAGGCAAGGATAAATGATCAACAATATTATCGAGGTATGGTATTGGTCCTTCATGTTGGCGGCGCTGATTGGCGTTGTTATTTATTTCAGTTTTGGTTTCGTGAAGGATTTATGGGCTGCCTTCAAGGAGCAAAGGGCTGGTGGACAGACCCCGCTATCCGATGAAAAAATTACGGAGCCGTACAGCAAACGCATGGTCATCATTCATTGGCTGACGTTGCTGCTGTTGATTGTGGCCTGGTATCTCGGCGATGCGCTGATTGATGCCCGGATTGAAAAAAACGCAACGCTGATCGGATACTTTGCGCACGCGCTGATGGGCGGCGCAATATTGCTGCTGACGATATTGCGTATGACTTTTCGCGGCGTGGATGGGACGCCGCCGCCGGTGGGCAACTCGGTGATGGATATCGTGGCCAGGGGGGTTCATCACGGGCTTTATGTCTTGCTGATACTGTTGTCGATAACCGGGTTCATGACGCTGCTGACGAGCACTGTGGGTATGGCTTTGGTGACAAACGCGGCAATCCTGCTCCCGGCTGAATATACCGGCCCCAGCGTGATTCCTCACTCGGTGCATGAAATCCTGGTGACGGTCATGATGGTGGTGGTGCTGGTGCATATACTGGGCGCAATCAAACACCAGTTCATCATGAAAGATGGTTTGATGAGGCGGATGTCGCTGCGCAGAAAAGGCCGCCGGCCCGCATAACCGCGACAAGGAATGTCCCTCCCGAAACCCGCCCAACCTGCCATCCGGCGCCTGTCTCCGCTGCGCGATATGTGGCCGTTCCTGCGCCCCTATCGCGCGCGGATCGCGCTGGCTTTCGTGCTGCTGTGCCTCGGTTCCGCCACCATGTTGCTGGTGCCGCTGGCGTTCCGCGACCTGATCGATTTCGGTTTCGGGCAGCGGGAAAACACTCCCGGCGGGCTGCTGGGCACTGCCAGCTTGAACAGCCATTTTGTGTTGCTGTTTGTGCTGGCGACTCTGTGGGCGGTGACCGTGGCGGCGCGTTATTACACCGTGACCTGGGTGGGCGAGCGGGTCACGGCGGATTTGCGCAGCGCGGTGTATGCGCGGATGCTGAAACAGTCGCCGCAGTTTTTCGAGACCCTGCAAACCGGCGAAGTGCTGTCGCGGCTGACGGGCGACACTACGCTGATCCAGACCGTGGTCGGCAGCTCCATTTCGATGGGGCTGCGCAGCCTGTTCCAGTTTATCGGCGGCATGGTCATGCTGGCGGTCACCAGCTTTTACCTGTTCTCGCTGAACCTCGGCCTGATGGCCTTGCTGATGCTGCCGATCTTCGCCATCGGCCGCAAGGTAAAAAAACTCTCGCGCGAATCGCAGGACAAAATCGCCGACGCGTCCGCGCTGGCCGGCGAGATACTCAACGCCGTGCCGACGGTGCAGGCCTATACGCAGGAACAGCAGGAAACCCAGCGCTTCGCCGACCGCGCGGAAGCGAGCTTCGTCACCGCGATCCGGCGCACTCGCGTGCGCTCGGCGATGACCGTAGTGGTCATCACGGCGGTGATGGGCACCATCATTTTCGTGCTGTGGGTCGGCGCGAACCAGGTGCATGCAGGCAGCATGACCGGCGGGCAACTGGCCTCGTTCGTGCTCTATGCGGCGCTGGTGGCGGGCGGCGTGGGCACGATGGCGGAAGTGTGGGGCGACGTGATGCGCGCGGCGGGGGCGACCGAGCGCCTGCTGGAACTGCTGCACGCGGAATCCGCCCTCATTGAGGCCGCCGCGCCGCAAGCGCTGCCGCAGCCCCGGCAGGCGGCGATCCGCTTCGAACAGGCCAGTTTCCATTACCCGGCGCGCCCGCAAACGGCCGCGCTGCACGACATCACGCTCGACATCCCCCCCGGCGAAACCGTCGCGCTGGTCGGCCCCTCCGGCGCGGGCAAGACTACCCTGTTCCAGCTGCTGCTGCGCTTTTACGACGTCACGGACGGCTGCATTCGCCTCAACGGGCAGGACATCCGTCAACTGAGCCTGCACGAACTGCGCGACAAGATCGCCATCGTGCCGCAAGACCCGGTGATCTTCTCGGCCAACGCGCTGGAGAATATCCGCTACGGCCGCCCAACAGCGAGCGACGCGGAAGTCATCGCCGCCGCCCAGGCGGCGCTGGTGGGCGAATTCATCGACCGCCTGCCGGAAGGCTACCAGACTTTCCTCGGCGAACGCGGCACGCGCTTGTCCGGCGGCCAGCGCCAGCGCATCGCGATCGCGCGCGCGATCCTGAAGGACGCGCCGCTGCTGTTGCTCGACGAGGCCACCAGCGCGCTGGATGCGGAATCGGAAATCCTCGTGCAGCAAGGGCTGAACGCCGCGATGCAGGGGCGCACCACGCTCATCATCGCGCACCGCCTAGCCACTGTGCAGAAGGTGCACCGCATCGTGGTGTTGGAACACGGGCGCATCGTCGAAACCGGCACGCCAGCGGATTTGCGCAAACAGGGCGGGCTTTATGCGCGGCTGGCAAGCTTGCAGTTCGACGTCTGATAATCGGTAGGGGCGCGATTCATCGCGCCATGATCTATTCATATACCAGAGAAAGGGCGCGATGAATCGCGCCCCTACGATACCCATTAGCTTGGAAGTGTAATCAAATAGCGCTATTTCGCTATGCGATTAGCCGCACGAGCCTTCAGAAGGGCTTTCGCTGTCAGGCTTGTCGTCTTTCGCTTCCTGCGGCTGCGCGGCCCGTGCCTGCATGGCCCGTTTTTGCGCGCGCAGTTCGAAATATTTCTCGGTGACCGCACCCAATATTGCCGCAGGCAGGAAAGCCAGCAGCTCCCAGTTCGGCGAGGCGATCAACGCGATCGCCGGGCCGGGGCAATAGCCGCTGATGCCCCAGCCGATGCCGAACAGGATCGCGCCGAGGATCATCGGGCGGTCGATATGCGTTTCCCTGGTGATGATGAAGCGCTCCGCGAGCAGGGGCTTGCCCAACCGCAGGATGAAACGGAAGCTGACCAGCGTGACGCCCACCGCGCCGCCCAGCACGAACAGCAGGCTGGCGTCCCACGGCCCGGCCACATCGAGGAAGCCCAGCACCTTCTGCGGATGCGTCATGCCGGACAGCGCGAGGCCGAAGCCGAACAGCAGGCCCGCCAATAAACTCGCCAGATTGCGCCCTATCACATTACCCCCAGCAGATGGCGCACCACGAAGGTGGTGATGATCGCGGTCAGCAGGAAGATCACGGTTGCGACCAGCGAGCGCAGCGACAGCCTTCCCAGCCCGCACACGCCGTGGCCGCTGGTGCAGCCGTTGCCCAGCGAGGTGCCGTAGCCGACCAGGAATCCCGACACGACCAGCAGCCATACGGGAAACGTTTCGCGCGCCGCCGGGGCATCGTCAGCCACCGCGTAATACAGCGCCGCGCCGCCCACCACGCCGACGAGGAACAGTACGCGCCACAGCGCATCGCCCGGATTAGCAAAGAACAGGCGCCACAGGATGCCGCTGATCCCGGCCAGCCTGCCGTTCAGCCATAGCAGCAGCGTGGCGGCGAGGCCGATGAGTGCGCCGCCGATCAAGGCGGGAAGAAATGCGTCGATGCCAATAACCATGTCAACCATCCTCAAAACAAGCCGCGCATGGTAGTAGCGTTTGGAACGACTATCAAGCGGTTCCGGCCATGCGAAACTTACTTCTTTTCGATGTTTGATAATCCCAGCTTGCCCATTAGACCGGAAAACTCGTTATTCCCGCCTGCGCGGGAATGACGGGCTAATGGATTATTTGGGTTTATACTGAAAAAAATGATGGGGAGCGCCATGAAGAAACTGAAGAATGAAGCGGCATTATTCAAGGAAGCGTTGCTCGCAGGCGTGAAGTATGCGGAGGGGCGGGGCGTGGTCGAGTTTGAAGCAACCGATTCGGCGAGTGAGAAACTGCTCTATATCTACCGGCTGCTGGTCCACGATAAGGTCATTCAACCCTTGCCGGAAGATCAGGTCGCCGAAAAATCCTTGCGGCACAAAATTGCCATCTGGTATTCAAAACAATTGCCCAAGGATCATCCGTTTTTAAAGTAGCTGTCCGGTTGATCTTGCCGGTACACACGTGCCGCAGATTTATTTCATGCTGCGAAAGGCCCGGTCTTGAGGGCAGGGTGATGGAGGTGAACCGTGGGTCGAAAACAATTCGACTCCGGTATGTTTAATTTCATCCTTTTTGCATTCTCGCAATGCATGCCAGCGGCTGGATATAGGCTATATCGAGTGCGTATAGATCGCTATCTGCTCGCCTGCTGCGCACTCGAATTCACGTATCTCGCGGATGTGTTCCGCACTCAGCGTCGAGCCTTTGAGCAGCAGCAGCATTCCGTTGCTTGTCACGATATCGCGGGTGAGCAGCATGCCCTCGCGCAGTTGGTCGCTGGACAATTGGAACTCGGTTTCGACATGGGTATGCGGCCCGTCATGGGCGGCCAGCTCGCTCAGCACATCGACGACGGCGGGATCGTAGCGCGTGCCGCGGCTATTGATAATCATGTTGAGCGCCTGGACCGGCGCCAGTTTGTCGCCCTCGATCAGGCCTTCCTGCAGCGATTCATAATCGCTGGCGACCAGCAAAATACGTGCGCCCAAGGGAATGGCGGATGTCCGCAGGTCGGACGAATTTCCGTTTCCGTCGTAATGTTCGCGATGATAGTGGATCAGTTGGGCTGCATCGGCCAACGGAGCAAGCGCCATCAATATCGCCGCCGCATGCAGCGGATGTTTGTCAAACTGGGTGCGCTCCTCGTGGGACAGTTCGGCGAAAGGTCTGTCGAGCAGGCGATCCGGCAGGCCGATCTTGCCGATGTTATGCAGCAGCGCGGCAACCTCCAGATTGCCGACCTCTGTTTCCGGGAGCCCCATGCTGCGCGCAATGTCGCAACACAGTTGCGCGACGCGGCGCGAATGTCCGGCCATCGCGCCCTTGCGCAATTCCATCAGGTTGGCGAAGACATGGATGGTGGCGAAGTAATCTTTTTTCAGTTGTTCGTGCGCATGGGCCACGGATTCCAGCGCATCGCGCAGTTCCTCGGTGCGCTGGCGCACCTTGTCTTCCAGGCTGGCATTCAGCGCCTTCAATTCCTCGTTCTGGCACAGGGTCAGCGCCTCCAGGCGCTGTTTTTCGGCCAGCAAATATTTGCGCTCCAGCGCATCGCGCACCGTCAGCACGATATCGTTGTCGTTCCATGGCTTGGCAATATAGCGATAGATTTCGCCGCGATTGATCGCCGCAATGGTGGAGTCGAGATCCGAATATCCGGTCAGCAGAATGCGCACCATGTTTGGCCATTTGGCGCGTGCCTGCTCCAGCATCTCGGCGCCGTTCATTGCCGGCATACGCATGTCGCAGATCATCAGGTCGACAGCTTCTTTTTCCAGTAGTGCAAGCGCTTCCGCGCCGCTCTCTGCTGTCAGGATGTTGTAGCCCAGCGGCCGGAACAGGCGCTTCAATGCAGACAGGGTATTGGCTTCGTCATCGACAAACAGCAGCGTTGCCGGATTGCTCGCAGGTGATGCCGCTTCTTGGCTCATGCTTCCTCCTTGAGGTCGGGTTGTTGTACCGGCAACCATACCCGGAAAACAGACCCCTTGCCCACTTCGCTTCGCACTTCGATTTTGCCGTGATGTTTTTCCACAATGCTGTAGGACACCGAGAGCCCCAGCCCGGTGCCTTTGCCCACAGGTTTGGTGGTGAAGAACGGGTCGAACAGGTGCGGGAAATATTCCGGTGGAATGCCTTTCCCCGTATCGCTCACCTCAACCCATATCCTGTTCCCTTCCTGCCCTGTGCGGATGGTGATCTTGCCGCGCACTTCGATGGCATGCGCGGCATTCTCCAGCAGGTTCATGAATACCTGTTCGAGTTGTGAAGGCAGGCAGTAAATCTTCGGCAATACGCCGAATTCCTTGACGACTTCACACTTGTATTTCAGCTCGTTCCATATGACGTTAAGGGTCGTATCCAGCACGTGATGCATGTCCGCCCACATCCACTGGTCTTCGCTGTCGATGTGGGAAAAGTTTTTCAGATCGAGAACGATGTTCTTCACCCGTTCCAGGCCCTGATGCGATTCGGCGATCAGTGCCTTGATATCCTTGCGGATGTAGCCAAGGTTTATTTGTTCCTTGAATTGGCGCAGCTCTTCCAGCAGCGGATCATCAGCGTCCACCAGCATTCCCATCAGCATTTCGATGGCCTCAAACTTGTCTATGACAGCGAAGATGTCGGCCAGGTATTTTTCCAGCGTGCCCATGTTGGAATTCACGTAGCCGATCGGGTTGTTGATCTCGTGCGCCACGCCTGCGGCCAGCAGGCCGATGGACGCCATTTTTGCCGAGTGCAGCAACTGGTTTTGGGTTAATTTCAGCTGCTTGTTCGCTTCCGTCAATTGCATATTGATTTCTGCAATATGCTGGTATTCCAAGGCCTGTTGCGCTTCAAAACGCTTGCGCCCGGTGATATCGTCAAATACGGCGACAAAATGTCCTTTTTGGGTGCTGTAGACCGTAATAGAGAGCCAAATTCCCAACGCATCCATATTTGTATCAAATCTTTCCGGCTGACCGGTCAAGGCTACCCGGCCATAGATTTCGAACAACTCCGGGTTTGATGCGCGTATGCCTGGGATGACCTCGGTGGCTTTTTTCCCGACCACATCCTTCAGCCCGGTTATTTTTTCGAATGCGCGATTGACGTTGATATAGATGAAATCCTGCGGCGTGTCTTGCTCGAACAGCATTTTGCAATGCGCATAGCCTTCCAGCATATTTTCAAACAGGGAGCGATAACGCTCCTCGCTCTCCCACAATACCCACTCCGCCTTCTTGCGTTCGGTGATGTCGCGCGCCAGGGAAATGACGGTCTGACTGCCGTTCAGCATGAATAAATGCGCATGAATCTCGACAGGAATGCGCTGGCCGTCCTTCGCCAGATGCACCTGCTCGAAGGCGACGTGTTCCCCGGCAAGCAGGCGCTTGCTAATGGGCATAAGGTCGACGCCGGAATCCGGCGCATCCAGTTGCACAGGCGTCATGTTGAGCAACTCATCGCGCGAGTAACCCGTCTGGCGGCAGGCTACTTCGTTGACTTCCAGGAATTTGCCCGGCGCGCCGTCCTCAAGAGTCGCATGGACAAAAACCGCGTCGGCAATGGCGTTAAACAACGAGACGTAGCGCGCCTGGCTGGCACGCAAGGCTTCCTCGTTCAGTTTGCGTTCGGTGATGTCGCGGATAATCGCGGTGGAAAACTTCCCGGCAGCGGTTTCCCATTGTGCCAGCGAAAGTTCCAGCGGGAACTCGCTGCCGTCCTTGCGCAGTCCGGCAAGCTCTGCGGTTTTACCGATCCTGTTCGGCGTTCCGCCAGCTACCACCCTTGCCAAGCCTGTACTATGCGGGCCGAGGAAGCGCTCCGGTATCAATGCCGCCAAGGGCAGGCCGGTCATTTCGGCTTTGTTGCGGCCGAATAATTGTTCCGCCGCATTGTTCCAGTCCACGATGCCGCCGGTGTCGGAAATCGTGACGATGGCATCGTTGGCCGACTCCGCGACCGCACGAAAATACCGCTCGCTTTCAGTCAGTCTGTCATCCGCCTGCTTGTGCGCGGTGATGTCATCTATCATGCAAAGATGATGCGGTGAAATATTTTGCTCACTCCTCAGTGGAGCAATCGTCATGTTGATCCAGGCAATTGAACCATCCGGGCGTATGTATCGTTTATTCATATTGAAACCGGGAATCTTCCCGGCATTCAACAACGCCATGTTATCCAGATCTTCTTGCACGTCGTCGGGATGGGTAATACTCATCCAGTCAATGGTTGCCATTTCTTCGATGGTTCTGCCGGCGATCTCCGCAAAGCGGGGATTGACCTCCTGGATTTTTCCTGTAAGCGAATCAATTAACGCAATGCCCAAAGGTGCCTGGTTAAAGATCGTGCTAAACCGGGTATGGCTTATCCTGAGAGATTCCTCTGCCTGCTTGCGCTCGGTCAGGTCTTCAAACGCGAGGATATTTTGGCTTCTTATGGAGGCGAGAGAAATCCTGACATAGCGGTTCGATCCACCCTTGCAGGTAATCGTGACTTCCTTGGGCTCGAGGTTGCCGTGGCTCCGGATGATATTTTCGACCCGCTCTGTCCAATCCGCCATGAGTTCTTTCCGGTATGCCTCATTCGGGTAGGCAAGCGACCACCAGTGGCGCATATCGGGGATGTCTTCCAGCGTGTAACCGAACAGCTCGGTGAACTTCCGGTTCATCATCACAACTTTTTCGTCCGCTCCCACGCCGACATCCACGATCATGGCGATGGGGGAATGTTCGATGAGCGCCCTGATGTCCGCTTCGCTTTGCCGCAGCGCTTGTTCCTCCGCCTTGCGTGCGCGTATGCCTTGTTCTATCGACAAGGCGCCTTGCACAGCGGAAACCAGATACCGCAAACGATCCTTCGTCACGTAATCCCTGGCGCCCATCTTGACCAGCTTGACGGCCTCGCTATCGGTCAATGCGCCAGTGATGATGATTACCGGGATGTCCGGATGGGTCTGTCGCACGATGTCCAGTACGGAGCTGCTATCGAAGCCGGGCAACTGAAAATCGGACAGGATCACATCCGGCTTGAATTCTTCCAGTGCCCGGACGAATGCCTCACGCGTATCGACGCGCATCAGTTCGATGTCTTTCCATCCGGTTTCCAGTTCCGCACGAATCCGTTCGCCGTCGTTCTCATCGGCTTCGAGATTGAGAACGCGCAGTTTTTCCATTGTGGGGTTCGTGTCGGGTTGGCTCATGCCCGGGCGCTCCGATCCGCGCAAATGGGGGACGGCCGGTTGATCGTTGCCCGGAATACACCGAGGCCTTTGAGCATCCCGATGAAGCGCGGCGTATTGGCCAGCCTTGTCCCGGCGCCGGGCCCTTTTACGGTGTGTTCCATGGCGCGTTCCATCATTGGAGCTCCCTCTGGCAATATTCTGGCGGCATGGCCGATATACGGATGTTCGAGGCTTGAAAAAGCGGCCTGTTTGAAGCATACCATCACGATTGGTGGAAAGCATATATGCCGAAATGCCTATATTTCCGCCTGGCCTTGTCGCTGCCGGGCCGGGAAACAACTCGCGCCGCAATGTATTTCCCGCTTCGGCTATGCACAAGGCCAGCTTATTGTTGCCCTGCGATGTTTCTGCTTTCACGGCTTGCCGTACAATCCGCCCATGCACACCCAACCCTTCTCCGCACTCACCCCCAATGCCGTGCTCGATGCGCTGGACAGCATCGGCCTGCGCAGCGACGGCCGTTTGCTGGCCCTCAACAGTTATGAGAACCGCGTCTATCAGACGGGCGTGGAAGATGGCCCGCCGTTGGTTGTCAAGTTTTATCGCCCCGCGCGCTGGCCGGATGCGGCGATTCTGGAAGAGCATGCCTTTGTCGCTTTGCTGGCCGAACGCGAAATTCCGGTGGTGCCCGCTTTGGTAATCAACGGCAGCACGCTGCACGCCTTCAACGGTTTTCGTTTCTCGGTGTTCGCCAAACACGGCGGGCGCGCGCCGGAGCTGGACGATTGCGACACGCTGGAATGGATGGGGCGGTTCATCGGGCGCATTCATGCGGTCGGCGCGCTGGAGCCTTACCGGCATCGCCCGACGCTGGATATCCACAGCTTCGGCATCGAGCCGAGCGAATATCTGCTCGCGCACGATTTCATCCCGGCGGAGCTGATCGAGGTGTATCGCGGCGTGGTCGCGCAGGCGCTGGAGGGTGTGCGGCGCTGTTTCGACCGTGCCGGGTCGGTGCGTAGCTTGCGCCTGCACGGCGACTGCCATGTTGGCAACGTGTTGTGGACGGATGACGGCCCGCATTTCGTCGATTTCGACGACAGCCGCATGGGGCCGGCGATACAGGATTTATGGATGCTGCTGTCCGGCGAGCGCGCCGAGCAGACGCAGCAGCTTGGCGACCTGCTGGCTGGTTATCAGGATTTTTACGATTTCGATTCGCGCGAGCTGCATCTGGTCGAAGCGCTGCGTACCTTGCGCCTGATCCATTACGCCGCGTGGATCGCGCGGCGCTGGGACGACCCGGCCTTTCCCACGGCTTTCCCTTGGTTCAACACGCAACGCTACTGGCAGGACCGCATCCTGGAATTGAGGGAACAGATCGCGCTGATGGATGAGCCGCCGTTGTGGGTGGTGTAGGGGCACGATTCATCGCGCCCTTTCTTGTCGCTGGAATAAATCAGGGCGCGATAAATCGCGCCCCTACGTGGTGATCTGCTGTGTTAATAGTGTTTCTGCATCGTTAGCCGCTACGCCTTGTTCGCGGCGATCTGCTGAAACAGATCCAGCCTTCTCGCATTGATCTTTCCCGCCGCGACGGCTTCCCGTAATGCGCAGCCCGGTTCGTGCGTGTGGTGGCAGTCGTGGAAGCGGCACTGGCCGAGGTATTGCGCGAACTCGACGAATCCCTGTTCTATCCCGCCGAAGCTGAGGTGATGCAGGCCGAACGCCTGCACGCCGGGGCAGTCGATCAACGAACTGGTTTCGTCCAGCCGGTACAGGCGCGCGTGGGTGGTAGTGTGCTTGCCGGAATCCAGCGCGGCGGAAATCTCGCGCGTGGCGGCCTGCGCGTCGGGCAGCAGCGCGTTGATCAGGGTGGATTTGCCCATGCCGGACTGGCCGACCAGCACGCTGGTGTGGCCTGCCAGGAACGGGCGCAGTTGCGCTACGTCCTGCTTCGCGCTGAGTTCCAGCACGCGGTAGCCGATGGTGGTGTAGGGGATGAGCCGTTTGCGTGCGGCCGCAGCGGCCTCGGCAAGATCGCATTTGTTCAGCACGATCAGCACGTCGAGCTTCTGGTCGTATGCGGCGACCAGGCAACGCGCCAGCAGTTCGTCGCTGAACGAAGGCTCGGCGGCGACCACCACGATGATCTGCGTGACGTTCGCGGCAATGAGTTTTTCGCGGAACGCGTCGGAGCGGTGCAGCAGCGAGCGGCGCGGCGCGATGCGCTCGATCACGCCCTGCGCGTCGTTCTCCGTCGAGGCGTCCCCGGTGAGCTTGATTTCCACCCGGTCACCGCAGACTACTTCGCTTTTCTTGCCGCGCGTCAGGCAGGCGAGTTCGCTGCCGTCCGCGAGGCGCACCAGGTACTGGCGACCGAAGGCGGCGATGACTTGGGCGTTGAGCGGCATGTTCAGGCTGTCTCCCCGGGGCGCATTGGTTTCAAAACGGCAGGAACAACGCGGTAGCCAGCGTCTGCGCCACATTGGTGAGTGTGCGCTGCAATTTTTCCGAAAGGGTCAGCGCGTAGAGATCCAGGCTGCCGATGATCTTGCCGAATTCCCGTTCGAAACTGAGATTGCGCTCGATGCCGTTGATTTCGTTGGTGAGCAGGTAGAGCTGCCCCGACTCGTCGCGCGCATTGGAAAGTTTCCATACCGCAATCTCGACGTTGCGTGCGGCGTTGTAGACGTTTTGCGGATCGATGCTGTCGGTCAGGAAGAATTCGGTCTTCCCGCCATGCGCCTTGATCAGCATGGTCTGTATGCCGACGATCAGCGACAGCACCCTGTCCCCCTGAAATTCGGGTTTGAATGCCTGCTGAATGGCATCGGTTCCCTCTGTATTGCCGATGGCCTGGAAGCGCCAGTCCTGCCGGTTTTTGAATACCCACTTCGTCATGTCTTCCGCGCTGTCTGCCGTGCTTTTCCTCAGTTCGCGCGGGTTGCGCTTGTAGAGCTTGGTCATCAGGATGCGCAGGCTCTGGCTGTTCTCGCGCATCTCCACATCGGCCATGCGGTCGAGATCGGATTTGCCGAATTGCATGAGCGGATTGCTGTCTGCGTGTTGCGGCATGCGGTTTTTGCCTCCTGCTGCCGGATTCTGGGCGCACGCGGCCAGTATCGCCGCGCACAGCAGGGCCGGAATGGCATTCCGGTTCATCGGCCTTCTCTCATGGCGCGTGCAAACGGGCGATGCACCGGATGGCGGCGGCCGGATGCGGCGGCAATATGTCCTTGAACGACGGGCATCAAGGCTTGAACAGCGCGTCCACTTTCGCGGCGCAGATGAAGTCGTTCTCCGACAGGCCGTGGATGGCATGGGTGGTGTATTCCACCTGGCAACTGTTGTAGGTGACGGTGAGGTTGGGGTGGTGGTCTTCGCGGTGCGCCATCCAGGCGATGGCGTTCACGAAGGCGATGGTCTGGTAGTAATTCTTGAAGTGGTAGGCCTTGCCGATCAGGTTACCGTATTGTTGCCAGCCTTCCAGTTGTTTGATCAGGTTATCGACTTCCGGTTGCGGCAGCGGCGGCATACCGCCCTCGCAGGGTTTGCATTGTTTGCTGGTCAGGTCGCACGCTTGTTCCATGATGTTCTCCTCACTGGGTTTGAAGGCGGGGGGCTTGAAGACGGAGGGCTTGCAAATGCGCAATGCGCGTTGCGGCAGGCGGATGCGAATCGTAAAAACTGGAATACAGCGGATCGGGGGTGAGCGTCGCCGCGTTGTCCTGATACAGTTTGACCAGCGCGCTCACCATATCTGTTGCGGCGGTTTGCGTGGCGGCGTAAGCGTCGGCTTCGAATTCATGCTTGCGCGAATAAGCCGACAGCAACGGTTGCAGCACAAAGCTGAACAGCGGCAGGATCATGAAAAACAGCAGCAGCGCGAGCGCGGTGCCCGATTCTGTCGGATGGGGCGTGTTCACGCCCAGCCCCTCGTAGAACCATGCGGTCTGCATCAACTGTCCGAGCAGCCACAGGAATCCCAGGCTCATCGCAAAGGTCGCCACGATGCGTTTCAGCACATGGCGGCGCTTGAAGTGGCCAAGCTCATGCGCCAGCACCGCCTCGACTTCGTTGCCGCTCAGGCGTTCCAGCAGCGTGTCAAAAAACACGATGCGCTTGGTCTTGCCGAAGCCGGTGAAGTAGGCGTTACCGTGTGCGCTGCGCTTCGAGCCGTCCATCACGAACAGGCCGCTGGCGGTGAAGCCGCATTTGCCGAGCAGGGCCGCGATGCGCGCCTTCATCGCCTCGTCCTGCAGCGGCGTGAACTTGTTGAATAGCGGCGCGATGAACGTCGGGTAGATGAACAGGATGAGCAGGTTGAACGTCACCCACACGCCCCACACGTACAGCCACCAGTATGACCCCATCGCGGACATCAGCCACAGTACGCCGAACAGCAGCGGCAGGCCGAGGATCGCGCCGAGCAGCAGGCCTTTCAGTGCGTCGATCAGATACAGCCGCAGGGTCATTTTGTTGAAGCCGAAACGCGCCTCGATGACGAAGGTGCGATACAGGCTGAACGGGGCTTCCAGTAGCGAGGAGAGCAGCAGCACCGCAACGATGGTCGCCACGCCCTGCGTGAGCGGCGAGCCGAAGCCGGCGTTGTTCAGTGCGGCATTGCACAGGTCGGCGAGGAACTGGATGCCGCCTCCCAAGGTAAAGGCCAGCAGCAGCGCGGCATCGAACAGGATGCCGCGCATCGCGAAACGGGTTTTGGCAGTAGTGTAATCCGCTGCTTTCTGGTGGTCGGCGAGCATGATTTTTTCGCGGAACGCCTCCGGCACTGCGGCGCGATGCGCGGCGATATGCGCCAGGTGGTGGCGTGCCAGCCACAGCTTGGCGAGCGAGGTGAATGCCAATGCGATGACGAAAATAAAGGTAAATTGCGTTGCAGTCATGGAGGTATCAATTTGGAAAAAGTATTTCACCACGAAAAACTACAGAGATCACGAAGATTTTTCAGCGGGCTACATACCGTTTGATGCCGCCCATAAGGTGATTGGCGCTCTCGAAATAATCTTCTATTTTTCTTCGTGCTCTTCGTGCTCTTCGTGCTCTTCGTGCTCTTCGTGCTCTTCGTGCACTTCGTGGTTCAACTGCCGTTCAAGGATCAATCCGGTTTTCGTGAGAGGCGCGCTTGTGACACAATACGCGCCTTATCGTTCACATTTAAGACGCGCGAATTATGGCACAAAACCCAAACCACCTTGTCTGGATAGACATGGAAATGTCCGGCCTATTCCCGGATACCGATCGCGTGATTGAAGTCGCGCTGGTGATTACCGACAGCAACCTGGAAACCATCGCCGAGGCGCCGGTGCTGGTGGTGCATCAGCCCGACAGCGTGCTGGACGGCATGGATGCATGGAACAAATCCACCCACGGCAAGTCCGGCCTGATCGACAAGGTGAAAGCCTCCTTGCTGGACGAGGCCACGGTCGAAGCGCAGATGGTCGAGTTCCTCAAGGAATATGTGCCGCCCCGCATCTCGCCGATGTGCGGCAACTCGATTTGCCAGGATCGGCGCTTCCTGGCGCGCTGGATGCCGAAACTGGAGGATTACTTCCATTACCGCAACCTGGACGTCAGCACCGTCAAGGAACTTGCCAAACGCTGGAAACCGGAAGTGGCGCAGGGTATAAAAAAACACAACAAGCATGAGGCCCTGGCCGACATCTACGAATCCATTGCCGAGATGCGCCACTACCGCGAGCATTTCTTCAATCCGTAGCCAGTTCTATTCTGAAACCTTTGTTAGCCACAGATTTGCACGGATAAACACGGATAAAATATTTCGTTAACAAAGGTTGGTATTTCATCCGAACGGTATTGGAAATGGCCGGGGCAACCCATTGTTCATCTGTGTCAATCCGTGTTCATCCGTGGCTCAACTGCGTTTTACAGGATTGGCTGCCTCGCTCAAGTCTTATGCTTGATGGCCAGTACCGCCTGGTTGCGCAGGGTGCGCAGCAGCGATAGTTGCTGCTGTGATATGTTGAGACTGTTGGATTCAAGCATGTCCGCATAAAACAGGCCGATTGCCTTGCCATTCAGCATCAGCGGCAGCAGGATGAAGCAGGGCGCATTGACTGCGTCTCTATACCAATCGGGAATCTTGTCGGCGATGTTAAGCGCGTAAATATCCGCAATCGAAATATCCAGGCCTTTTTCGATCGACAGGTGAAATACATCCGGCATGAATTGCAGGGGAAAACGGAAGCGCGGAATCGCCTCGTTGATCCCTGCGCCGAATCCGAACCGTGCGACCATGGCGCCCAGTTTGTTGTTGCGGATCATGATCAGGGCGCGATTGAATCCCATCCCGCGGTATATGGATTCCAAAACCATCTGCAAGATATCGTTAAGCTTGAAGTCGCCCACCATGGAGTTCGTCACATCCTGTATGCCGGCACTGAGTATTGCATCGGGATCGAGCATCTGGGTTGCGGTGTCTTCTCCTTCTTTTTTCGTCACCGCCTGATCCAGCCTGGTCATGCCGTCCAATCCGTCTTTCTCTTTTGCCTGGCCGGCTTGCAGCGAACGCCCGTTCCACTGGCGCACCCGGCTTAGCAGCGGGCTGTTGGCGGTACTGATGCCCAGCATGCCGGATCGGTTGGACAATTCATTCAGCCCGGTGTGGATGGCGCCGGATAATTCCTGGTCTGATATTTTGATCGCATCGCCGTAGCGCGCAGCCAGATCAACCAGTGATTCCTGCTTGTTCTGGATATTGGATGACGCGGAAATTTCGCACAATTCGTTGGCGAGGTTGACCGTTATGGACAGCTGATCCAGTTCGCCGTGTGCGGGTTTGATTTTTTCGCCGGACAGCTTGCGCATCCCGGCAATCAGCCGGGGCGGAAAATTCCAGCTGCGCACCACGCCCAATCCCAAGTCAGGGTAGGAAATACCCAGTATCCTGATGGCGGCTTCCTCCTCGCTTTCCCCTTGCGCTATCAGGTGGGAGATTTCTTGGCTTTCCTCGAAAAAATAATAGATGGCCAGCATTCTGCCCATGTTGTGGAACATGGAGCAGACCATCGCTTCCTCGATGTCGCAGATGTCGTGCCGCGCCGACAATTGCGCGGCGACAACGCCGGAGAAGACCGCCTTGACGATCTCCTCCTTGAGTTGCACCGCCTGTGGCCTGTTTTGCAGGAATTCCAGCAGGATCAGCGACGTCGCAATATTGCGCACCGTTTCAAAGCCGAGGATGACCACGGCCTTGGAAATGGTATTGATGCTGCCGCCAAATTGCCCGTAAGAGGCGGCATTGACCAGTTTCAGCAGTTTATTGGTAAGGGCGAGATCGTGCAGGATCGTGCCGGCAAGCTTGCTGGTGCTTGCCGACTCCGACGAGACGATCTGGTTGATTTCGGAAATGATGCCGGACAGGGCGGGGAAATCCTGTTTGCTGCGCATGCGCTGGAGCAGGAATTCGGTGGCCGCATCGCGTGTCTCGCTGAGGTATTCTTGTAGTTCCTGTTTCATGGCGTTCGCGCTCGAGTAGCGCCCGGCCGGTTTTTTTGCCACGGCCTTGATGATGAGCGCTTCCAGTTTTTCATCCACCTGCTCATTGTGGGTCGATGGCGCGGCGATCTGCTCGTGTGCCGCGCGATTCAGTACCTCATACATGTTGTCGCCGCCGACCGCGAATTTACCGGTCACCATCTCGTAGAGCACCGTGCCGAGAGAATAGATGTCCGAAAGAAAATCGCCGTGCTGCCCGGAAATAATCTCGGGAGCTACATAGCGAGGCGAGCCGCTCAGGGGGGTACCGATGATGGTTTGTTCGTGATCGCCGGCTGTCGTCGCCAGGCCGAAATCCATTACCATCGGTGTGCCGTTCTTGGCGATCATGATATTGGCCGGCTTCATGTCCAGATGGGATATGCCTTGCGCGTGCGCATAAGCAAGGCCTTCCAGCACACCGATGGTTATTTCCGCCGCCCGCATAAACGGCAGGGTCTTTTCCTGTTTCAGCAATTGGGCGAGGGTTTTTCCCTCGACATAGGCATAAACCAGATAAGGGGTGCCCTGGTATTCACCGGAATCGTACAGGGTGATGATGTTGGGATGCTGAAGCTTGCTGACGATGCGCGCTTCGTGAATCAGCTGTTCTGTTTTGTGGCCAAGCTTGAGCAGTGTTTTGATGGCGACCCGCCGGTCAAGCTGTGGGTCGTATGCAAGATATACCGCTCCCTGTCCGCCTCTGCCGAGCTCACTCAGGATTTCAAAACGGCCGATCAGTTGTCCGGGCATGGTTAATAAAAATTAGATATAAACGGAAAGATATTTTTGATTAACGCGTTGGGTATGAGCGTGTTTCGCCTGTGAAATCGGGGATATCGTCCCGGCGCCAAACGGGGTTATTCTACACCAGGTCGCGCCATTTCTTGCCGCACGGTTTCCGGGCGGCACAAACCGTTTCGCCAAAAAGTATAAAATGCGGCAGCCGGTGCGATTGCATTTTTTCGATGGCATCAATTTTCATTTCAACAATTTTACGTTGCGGGAGATTTAAACTATGCAGGAATCGCCATATCTGGAGGGCAATGGATTTCTCATGGAGAAACTGCAACACCTTCCTTTCCTCGGCTCGGTAAGTGAAAAATATATCAAGGATATCCTGCGCTTCAGCAAAATAAGGAAATTTGATGACGGGGAAATCATTACCAAGGAAAAGTCCTATGATAATTGGGTCTATATCCTGTTTTCCGGCGCGGTGAAGATTGAAAAGAACGGGAAGGAAATCGCCAGGCTCGATGAAATTGGCAATACTTTTGGCGAGCTTGCGGCCATTGATGGAAAGATGCGCTCCGCGTCCGTTGAGGCGATCGGCCCGACGGTCTGCCTCGCCATCGATACTTCCTTCATGAATGAAACGGCGGAGCCACTTGAACAGGCGCTTTTTGTGTCCGTTCTGTACAAACTCTTTGCCGAGGTTATGGCTCAGCGTCTGCGTTCCACCAATGATGAGCTCATCAGGGTGCGCTCGGAGCTTGAAACGCTGAAAGGAGATAAAGGCTGACCGTGAAAGGCGGTTGGTTTAATCGTCCGTAGCAAACAAACTCCGCGCCCGCGCGGTAAGGCCTGCGCAAATAACCAGAGCGACTGGGACAGCGTTAACGGCTCCAGTTGACGCGCAGCAGGTTTTGCTCCGGGTTGTAGTGGAACTCCAGTTCGCCTTGGTAGGCATGGTGCAATGCCTCGCCGATACCGCGCGCCAGATGGATGTCGGTGGTGGTTATCAGGCTGCCGTGTTCCGTCTTCTCGATATCCATGATGCGCTGCAACGGATGCTCGGTTTTTTCATGCGCTTCACGATGCCGTATCAGTTGCAGGATTTCCGGTTCGTGTGCGGCGAGAAATTTCCCCGACAGCGACACATATCCCGCCGGAAATTTATCCCGTACCCGGTGGCATGCCGGGCAGCTCGCCTGATGCGCATCCTTCGGCTTTTCCAGCCACTGCCAGCGGCCGGCGTGGAACACCGCACCGCAGTCCGGGCAGACCGTCGGTTCGGGAAGTTTGCCCTTGGTTTGGTAAGTGTCGTGCACCGCTTCCTGCAACAGCCGGTCATGGCGGATGGGATGGAAGCCGGCGGGGTTTGATCGATTGGTCATGATTGCCTCCTTAAAAGTTAATGATGCTACTTTTTCGGCTCAACTCTTGAACACTGGATTCGGTTCCAGCATTTTCAGGCTAGCACCAATTGAAACGGATTGCAGGGTTTTTTACCAACTCGACGCTTTGCCGTCACTTCGATCCGGCAGGCTCCACACCTCAACCCCGGCCCTCCACAATTGGGAGATTACCGGCTGCGCCTTGTCTGGCGATGCGCTGCTCCAGAAGCGCTCCGTACCGGCACGCGCCTCAGGCGACAGCAGGCCGGCATCAGCCAGCCGGCGGCGGAGTTCGCGCGCGATCGCGGCGGACGGATCGATGATCGCAACCGATGGGGCAATCTCGCGGATGAGCGGGGCGAGGAACGGGTAGTGCGTGCAGCCCAGCACGATGGTATCGGCTTGGCGCTCCAGCAACGGCAGGACATATTGCTCGAGCAACGCGCGGGTCGGGGCACCTGACAAATCGCCGGCTTCCACTTGCTCTACCAGTCCGGGGCAGGCCTGGATCAGGATATCGACCCCGGTGCCGAACCGTGTAAACAGCCGCTCGAAATTTTCGCTGGCAAGCGTACTGCCGGTGGCCAGCACACCGATCACGCCGGATTTAGTGCTCGCCGCCGCCGGCTTGACGGCAGGCTCCATTGCCACGATCGGCAGCGGGAATCTTGCGCGCAGCGTCGCTATCGCCGCCCCGGTCGCCGTGTTGCACGCGACCACGATGGCCTTGGCGCGCTGGTTCACGAGAAAATCGACGATGGCAACCGATCGCGCCTCGATCAACTGGCCGGGTTTGTCGCCATACGGCGCATACCCGGAATCCGCCACATACAGCAGGTCTTCGCCCGGCAGCTCGCGGCGGATTTCGCGCAGCACCGACAATCCGCCGACACCGGAATCGAAAACGCCTATGGGGTTTGCGGCGGTCATTTTCAGGAAGCTGTTTCTTGTCAAATGTAGCGTGCGCCGTGCGCACGGTTTATGAATTATGTCGTGCGCACGGCGCACGCTACGCTGGCGACGAACTGCTGGATTTCGTGTTTCCTGGTGCGGTCGCTACAGACCGCGTTTCCTGCGCGAGGAAACCTGCTCGCCGCCAACTCCCCAGTTGTCCGTGGGAACCTCGTCGATAACGACCATGGTTGTTGCCGGGTTCTTGCCGAGGACATCCTTGAGCAGATTGGTCACGCCCTCGATGAGCTTGGCCTTCTGCTCGGAGGTGACTCCTTCTTCGGTGATCTTGATGTTGACGTATGGCATGGTGATTGCTCCAGTGAACGTTTGAGTTAAAACTCCGTAGGGCGCAATAACCAACGGGCATTGCGCCGTATGCATCTTTGAAACCATCCGGTGCAATGCGCTACGCTTATTGCACCCTACGCGGGCTGCCCTGAGCTAGCTATGAACCTTGCGGCAATAACAATAAACAAACTGCTGGATTGTGCCGGACGGGGTGTGGTGCGCCTCCTTTTCATGTTCGACAAGCAGAAAAGCGTCTCCAAATTCAGCGTGCAGGGTTTCGGGTTGGTATCTCATCACTGGCAGGCCGCTGCATTTATCCGGGCCATCTTCGGCGAAGGTGGCAACGATCACATGACCACCCGGGCGAACTGCACGCATGACCCGCTCGACATAAGCATGGCGGTCAGCCGGGTCAGTCAGGAAATGGAATACTGCGCGGTCATGCCAAATATCGAACCGGTGTACGGGAAACTCCGCGCGAGTAATATCGCCTTCCATCCAGTGCACGTCATCCGCATGCTTGCCTAAACGCTGCTTTGCGACAACAAGCGCCGCTGATGAGAGGTCAAGCACTGTCAGGTCGGTATAGCCTTCCGCGGCAAGGTCATCCGCCAGTCTCGAAGCCCCGCCGCCTACATCGATGATGGCCGCATCTTTGCCAAGCCTTGTGTTGTGGATGAGCCGTAGGGATTGATCGGCATGTTCCTGAAACCAGCTAACAGAGTCGGGTGTCTTGATGGTATATATCCGTTCCCAATGTTGCTTGCTATCCATGCCTGAATCTCCTTAAAAGCTCAGCACTTTGTCCGAATCTCTGATCAGAGCGTGCAAATCCTGCATCGTGGAGACCGGGCAAATATCTGATCCTTCAGACTGGCGTATTTTCAGGCAAGTGCCGCAAGCCAGAATTGAACCGCCAGCCTCCGAAAAGCCGCGCATCTGGCCAATGACATCAAACTTGTCGCTTTCTAATGACTCGGCCTCGACACCCTTGCCGAGCAAAAAGACTGAAACCGCATCTCCTTGCTTACGAGAAAATACGCCGAGCCGGAAAGCGTTCCAGACGGTTTCCGCGTCATTTGAATAGATGACGATCCCCAGTTTCATTTTTTCGCCCCCATCCCCAGTGCGCGCAGCCTGCCTTGTTCCAGCTCCGCCGCATCCGGTTCGATCAGCCAACCGTGCAAATTATCCAGCACCAGGCCGGTCAGCGCGTGCAGCCAGTCGTTGCGGTCGTTGAGGCAGGGGATGTAGTGGTATTCGCCGCCGCCCGCGCGCTGAAATTCTTCCTTGCCTTCCAGCGCGATTTCTTCCAGCGTCTCCAGACAGTCGGCGACGAAACCGGGGCAGACCACGTCGAGGCGTTTGACCTTTTGTTTGCCGAGTTCCTTCAGCGTGGCGGCGGTGTAGGGTTTGAGCCATTCTGCATTGCCGAGGCGCGACTGGAAGCTGATGGCGTACTGTCCGGCTTTCAGGCCGAGCTCCTGTGCCAGCAGGCGGCCGGTTTTCTGGCATTCGCAGTGGTAGGGGTCGCCCTTGTCCAGCGTGTATTCCGGCAGGCCGTGGAAGCTCATCAGCAGCTTTTCCGGTCGGCCGTGTTTCATCCAGTAGTCGTTGATGCTGTTCGCCAATGCCTTGATGTAGCCGGGGTGGTCGTGGAAATTCCGGATGGTGCGCAGCGCGGGCATGTTGCGCATCTGTTGCAACTCGTCGAATACGATGTCGCATACCGTGGCGGTGGTGCTGGCGGCGTATTGCGGATACATCGGCACGACCAGGATGCGCTGGCAGTTCTGCGCCTTGAGTTTTGCCAGCACGCTGGGAATGGAAGGGTTGCCGTAGCGCATCGCGTAGTCCACCACGAACGGCGCTTTGGTGCGCTGGCTCAGATAGCCTTGCAGCAGTGCAGTTTGCTTTTCGGTATAGACGCGCAATGGCGAACCTTCCTTCAGCCACACCTTGGCATATTTCGCGGCAGATTTTTTCGGGCGCGTATTGAGGATGATGCCGTTGAGTATCAGCCACCAGAGGGCGCGCGGCATTTCCACCACGCGCGGGTCGCTCAGGAATTCTTTCAGATAGCGGCGCACGGCATCCGGCGTGGGTGCATCCGGCGTGCCGAGGTTGACCAGCAGGATGCCGGTTTTTTCTGGGGCGCCGTGAGAGAAATCAGGTTCGGTCTGGTAGTTCATAGTTATTTGAAAAACATATTTATCCGCAGATTACACAGATTAACGCAGATGAGATTCATTTTAATCGGCGTAATTTGCGGACTGATTTCGGTATCAAGCCAGTGACAGCGCGTTGCCCAGCAGCTTGGCGGTAATATCCACGATGGGAATGACCCGCTGGTAATCCATGCGCTTCGGGCCGATTACGGCGAGCGTGCCGATGACCTGCCCATCGGCGGAATAGGGCGCGGTGATCACGCTGCATTCATCCAGCGAAGCGAGGCCGGATTCGCTGCCGACAAAAATGTGGATGCCTTGCCCGCGCCGGCCGGCATCGAGCAACTGCAACAGTTCGGTCTTCTGTTCGAACAGGCTGAACAGGCCGCGCAGGCGGCCCATGTCGGTGGAAAAATCTTCCACATGCAGCAGGTTGTGTTCGCCGCTGATCACGTAATCCCTGCCTTGTTTCGCTTCCGCCGCATCGCCTGCCGCCAAGGCCGCCGTCATCAGTGAGCTCATGTCCTGATGCAGCTGGCGCAGTTCGCCGCGCAGCTTTTCGCGAATCTGCGAAAAACTGCAACCGATGTAATTCTGGTTGAGGAAGTTGGCCGCCTCGGTGAGCTGCGACTGGGTGTAATCGCGCTCCAGCAGCAGCACGCGGTTTTCCACTTCGCCGTCCGGCATCACGATGATCAGCAGCACGCGTTTCTCGCCGAGGTGCAGGAATTCGATCTGGCGCACGGTGATCGTGCTGCGTTTGGACGTGGCGACCACGCCGGTGAACTGCGTCAGTTCGGAGAGGATGTTGGAGGCCTGCGCGATCAGCCGCGATGGGTTGTCCGGTTGCAGCTGGTTTTCCAGCTGTTGCACGCGCGCGCTGTCCAGCGGTTTGGTCACCAGCATGGTGTCGATGAACAGCCGGTAGGCCATACCGGTCGGGATGCGCCCCGCCGAGGTATGCGGGCTGCTGATCAGGCCGATGTCTTCCAGGTCGGCCATCACGTTGCGGATGGTCGCCGAACTGATCTCCAGGCCGGAATACTGTTGCAGCGCGCGCGAACCGACCGGCTGGCCGTCGCTGATGTAGCGTTCCACCAGGGTCTTGAGCAGGATTTGCGCGCGTTCGTTGAGCATGGGGTGGATTCTACCACCGCAAATAAGGAGGCAGTCGCCCGGTGAGGCTGGCCTCATTGTCGATCAATGAGGCGCAGCCATTGTGCGGGTATTATTTTTTCTCGATTTTTTTGATGGCGTCCTGGATTTCTGCCTTGCGGCCCGTGTCCGCATCCTCGCGGCCGGGGCGCGCCGGGGCATTCAGTGCCTTTTTGAAGTATTCGAGCGCCTTGGTCTTTTCGCCGCGCTCGACCATGAGCTCGCCCATGAAGAAGTTCGGGTCGATGCCGTCCGGGTTGATCTTCAGCGCGCGTTCGAGATATTCGCGAGCCTTGTCGTGGTCGCCGAAAGAGCCGAAGCGCGGCACCTTGTAATACAGGCTGCCGAGCGATGTCAGTGAGGAACCGTTCAGCGCATTAGCGTCGATTTTCTCCGCAGCCAGCAGCAAGTCACGCGCCGCCTTTGCGGTGCCGCCGGCCGAGAATATGCTCTGATACTTGGCTAGGGTGCTGGTGATGATGCCTTCCCAGATCAGCGGCTCGGCACGCCCCGGATTGGCGGTAGTCACCTGATGCGCGTCTTTGACAAGTTTTTCGAATGCGGCTTCCTTGTCCTTTTCGGGCGTCTTGTAAAAGGCTGTTGCCCAGTCGTGCTGCAATTTTGCGATGGAGGCGTCAAGCGGGGTGGTTTCGGCGAAGGCGGTGTTGGCGGCGAACAGCAGTGCGATTAACCAAGCGTACATCTTCATGGATAGCTCCTTGTAGTAAAAAATTATTTGTTAATGGATTGGGCGTATTTGCGGGCAATGCGGGTGTTTTTCAGCAGGCCGTTGTCGACCAGGCGCGGGAACATGCCGTTCAGCCGCGCGAAGAAAGACTCCGGCTGGCCGATGAAATGTTCCTTGCAGTCGCGTTCGATCGCCAGCACGATCTGCCCGGCGACGTATTCCGGTTCGTCCATGTTGGTCTTGGTTTCTTCCAGCATCCGCGTGGTGGCGTCATCGTTCAGCGGCGTCTTGGTGGCACGCGGCGAGACGTAAGTGACGCCGATCTGGCTGTCGACCAGTTCGCGGCGCAGCGCCTCGGAAAATCCGCGCATGGCGAATTTGCTGGCGCAATAGGCCGCGAAATGCGGGAAGCCGATCGAGCCGAAGGTCGAACCGATGTTCACGATGCGCCCGCTGCCCTGTTTCAGCAGGTGCGGCAGCACGGCGCGCACCAGCAGCATCGGCGCGATCACGTTGACGCCGATCACCTGCTCGATGCGTTTCGGGTCGTGGCGCTCGAACAGCGTGAAGTCCATGATGCCGGCGTTGTTGATGAGCACGTCCACGCCGCCGAGTGCTTGCAATGCTGCGGCCACCGCCTGTTCCGGTGCGCCTTCGCCGGACAGGTCGAGCGCGATGGGCGTTGCAAAGCCGCCGTGCTGATTGATCTCTGCACAGATTTCTTCCACGCGCGGCGCGTTGCGTTCGACCAGGGCCAGTCGCGCGCCTTTTGCGGCGAGCAGCAACGCCACGCGGCAGCCGATGCCGCCGGCCGCGCCGGTCAGGATGATGCGTTTACCCGATAAATTCATGCAGTGCCTCCCGGTGTTGGAATGTTGGACAAATCGTCATCAGATTTTTCCCTGTACAGTTGCTCGATGGATGCCTGGTAAAGCTGCCAGATTGCCGCGCGTTTCAGCCGGCCGTTTGCGGTCAGTTGCCCGTTTTGCGGCAGGAATGGGGACTGCGCGGGTAACCAGTATTTTATCCGCGCATAATCCGGCAGCACGCGGTTCGCCTCTTCGATGGCCTGGTTCACGGCGGCAAGCGCCTCGGGTGTCGCGCCGCGCGGCACGATCACCGCCACGTTCCACGGGCGCGCCTCGCCGAACACCGCCGCCTGTGCGATGGCCGGGTGCAGCGTCAGCTCGCGTTCCACCCATTCCGGCGCCACGTTGCGCCCGAACGAGGTGATGAAGATGTTCTTCTTGCGCCCGGTGAGGTGCAAAAAGCCCTCTTCGTCGAGGTGCCCGATGTCGCCGGTCGGCCAGAATTTGGTTGAAGCGCCTTCGCCGGGTTGCAGCGGCGCATCGCCGGTATAGCCGAGCAGCGTCGCGCCCGCCATCAGGATCTCGCCGTCTTCGGCGAATTTCACCTGTGCGTGCGCCAGCGGCTTGCCGACGCTGCCGATGCGGCGCGCGCTTTCGGTATTGAGCGCGACCACCGAGGCGCATTCGGATAAGCCGTAGCCCTCGAACACCGGGAGGCCGAGCGCCTCCGCGCGTTGCAGCAGGCGCGCGGCGACGGGCGCGCCGCCCACCGCGACGAAGCGCAACTGTTGCGGCGCGGGATGCCCGGCTTCGATGGCGGCGACCAATGCGTGCAGCAGTTGCGGCGTCAGGATGGTGGTCGTCGCGCGGCATTCGATGAGTGCGGCGAGCATTTTTTTGATGTCCAGCCCGGTCGAGCCGCTCAAGCCGACTTCGGCGAGCGGCAGCAAATGGCAGCTTGCCCCGGCCAGCAGCGGCACATACACGCCGGCGAGGTTTTCCAGCAGGGTGGACAGCGGCAGCACGCTGACATGCCGGTCGTCCGCCTTGCCGCGCGTGGCGGCCAGCAGGGAGGCCGCGACCTGTTGCAGCGCAGCGGCGTCCAGGCACACGCCCTTGGGATGCCCGGTGGTGCCGGAGGTGTAGGTGACCTTGACCGTGCCCGCAGGCAACGGCTTGGCGGAGATGTTGTGCAGGCGGATGTCGCTGAATGCCTGGCCGTTCAGGTTATGCGTGAATACCGCGCCAATTTCGATGCCGGCGGCTTCGAGCAGCTTCCGGTATTGCTCCGGCTGATCGGTGAGGATGCAATCGATTCCCGCATCGCGGATGCTGTGCGCGATCTGCTCCGCCGAAAAAAAGAACGGCAGCGGGATGACCGGCTTGCCGGCATGCAATCCGGCCAGATCGAGGACAGCCCAGAGCGGCGAGTTGTCGAGCGCCAGCGCTATCGTCCTGGCGGGAGATGCGCGCAGTTGCGCGGCGAATCGTTCGATCGCGGCGGCGAGTTCCCGATAGGTGAGCGCATGCTGCTTGCCGCGCAGGGCAGGGGAATCAGGCTGTTCCTTGCTCCATCGGGTGATGGCGTCGATGACGGACAGGTTCATGCTGGCCCTTGATGTCATGCGCAGGGATGTCATGCGCAGGTTTGGCATTGCAGGCAGGCTATGGATTCGGCGGGCATCCCAGTTTCGGAAATCCGCGGGTTGCTGCGCAACTCGACGCGCCGTATCGCCATGATTTGCGGCTTCTGCTCGTAGTAGCTGCCCCACTCCGCTTGTTCTTCGGAGGAGAGCCGGCTCTTGTCCGCATCGCCGAGAATGACCGGATTCATGCCCATCTTGATGAACGCATTGCGCACCAGCGGGACGGCGGTGAATACCGCCCATTGTTTGGAGGTGGCATGGAGCTGGGCAATAATGGCGGCAATCAGGTAGCGCGCCATCCCCGGCTCTGCAACCGAAAAATTGCCCACTTCGACAATATCGCCGCGTTTGACCGGGAAACCAACGCGCTCCGCAAGCACCGCCTCGATGGGTTTGTCCAGATAGGTTTCCAGAAATAGCGGCTCAAGTGCGGCGCTGCGAAATCCGCAAGCCGCAACCAGTTTGTTGTCATGGTCGCGCAGGCTCATCAGGCAGGGTTTGAAGCGTTTTATCTCTGCGCCATACGCCTCGCGAAAAACATCGCCGATGAAGCGTTCGATCTCGGCGCGGTCGCCAGCGTCAGGCCTGGAAAAATGCACGTCGAAAGGGCGTTCAGCCAGGCCGATGGTTGGATTGGAGATGACGGTATTCATCGATTTTCTGGAGGCTGGTTGACCTGTTAAATGGAACGGCAATTTTTATCGGTTGCAAAACAGCAAATCAATTTGTTGTCGGCGAAAGCACCCGGCATCAGGCTGATGGAAATGAAAAAGGTTCAAAGTTCATCGCGCTGGATCAGGCCGCTTTCAGCTTCGCGCGCGCATAGGAAAACCCCGCTTTCACCAACTCCTTCGCGTCATAGCGGTTGAGCATGTTGCAGCCGTTACACAGCTCCGGGATCAGCGCCATGCCTTCGCGCTTGGCCAGCACTTCGCGGATACTCATGTCCGCCACATGGCCGATGGGGTGCTCGTGCTTGACGTCGTTGTAGCAATACAGGTAATCGCCGCTCGCCGCAATGAAGACGTCGATGTTGCGCGGCACGCACTTGAAGCTGTTGCTGCGCCACTGCTGCAAGACATCCCAGACGCCGGGAATGAAGTCGAATTCCTGGGAGCGCAAGCGGTGCTGCTGGATCAGTTGGCGCAATTTTTCGGTGGCCAGCTCATGTTCCTGCAGGCTGCCGCCGCGGTTGTACAGGGTGGGCGACATGGTCAGGGTTTCCACGCCCTGCGCGCGCAGCCAGGCGATGGTGTCCGGCAGCGAAGGCAGGCATTCCGGCATCGGCGTGAGGCTGATGGCCAGCTTGGTGTGCTTGAACAGCCGTTGCGCTGTCTTGATATTTTCCATCACGCGCGCCTGGTCGAGATTGGCATGCACCACGTTGTACACCGCCGGGTCGATGCTGGAAAAAGAAACCAGCAGCAGGTCGACCGCGCCGTCCAGGTGACGGATGCGTTCGGCATCGAGCTGGTGGCCGTTGCTCACCATGTCGAAGCGGATCGGGTGGCCGCGCATGTCGTCCACGAATTCGAAAAATTTGGTATGCGTGGTGGGCTCGCCGTAGCCTGCGATGACGGCGCGGAACACATCCTGCGGCGTCAGGCGCTCCAGCGTTTGCCGCCAGGTTGGTTCGGTCATGAGCTGGGGATACTCGATCAAACCCCTCGGGCACATCGGGCAAAGCGCATTGCATTTGCTGGTCCACTCGACGTTGACGGCGATACGGTAGTTGCTCATTTCACGGTACCGGGAAGCGGTTCGGCAGGAACCAGGCGCGGGACATAAGCCGGGCAGCTCGGCGCAACCAGTTCAATGTCGATGACCACGACGCATTCTGCCTGCGGAAACGACTCCATCATCGCCGCGTTCTCATGGATGGATGCCTTTCCGTTCACGCGCAGCCGCGCGCCGTCGTTGAAGTCGATGAACAGCATGCTGACGTAGGGGTTGAGCAGGATGTTGCCGAGGCTCATATAGGCGCCGTTGCCTTTCACACGCGCTTCGAAATGCGGGAACGCCACGCGGTTCGGCGCCAGCACCTTGACCAGGCCGGGGCCGCCGCCCTTGAACGAGCAGTCGCAGCGTCCGTCGGGAGAGCTGGTGGCGAGAAAGAAGAACGGCGCCGCTTCGATCCGGGCGTGAAACTGTTCCGGGATGCGATCCCAGATAAGCTGGCCGATGCGCGCCTCGATCCAGAGCTCCGGGTTGCCCCAGCGTTGCTGCGCGTCAAGCTCGCCGGCGTGAAAGGGCGATGAAGTCATGATGGAAACCTCGGCTGAGCGTTCATAGAAGATGTTGTTCCTGCAAAAAATAGTAGCCCGCTAAAGACTGCTGCATTGTAGTGAAGTTCAAGCCTTTCTGCTGGTATGCCACCAGGGATTTTGTAATCATTTGTAATCATAAATCGCCCATGACTATAGGCAGGTTGTCATATAAGAGATAGTCAATTGTTTTTATAAAGACAATAAGTATTATTTATGGTTTGATCCGATCGCGTTATTTCGAAATTTTTCTTTCGGCGATGCGCATTTTGCCTTGCGATTGCCGCGTTCTTGGTGTCGTAGTGGGTGTCGCAGTGTTGACAGTCTTTGGCCCTGACCCTACATTGCCCATCCTTCTCCGTATCGTCCGAATCAATATCATGAAGCGCAGCATCCTGTTACTCGTCCTTGTGCCCCTGTTCGCCGGGTGCAACAAGGAACCCGCCCCGGCAGTCAAGATCGAGCGCCCCGCTTTGACCCTGATAGTGGGTTCTGCCGCAACCGCTGGCGGCAACGCCTATAGCGGCGAGATTCGCGCGCGCCACGAAACGCAACTGGGCTTCCGCATCGGCGGAAAGATCGTTGAACGGCTGGTGGACGCGGGCGCACGGGTCAAGGCAGGGCAGGCGCTGATGCGCCTCGACTCCGGCGATGCGGGTTTGCAGCTTGGCTCGGCCGAAGCGCAGTACCAGTTGGCCGAAGCCGATGCGAAACGTTATCGCGAGCTGCGCGGCAAGGGTTTTGTCAGCCAGTCGGCGCTGGATGCCAAAGAGGCCGCGCTCAAGGCCGCCGCCGCCCAGGCCGGGCTGGCGCGCAACCAGTCCGCTTACACCACATTGCATGCCGACCGTGCGGGCGTGATCGCCGCAACCCTGGCGGAAACAGGGCAGGTGGTCACTGCCGGGCAGCCGGTGCTGCGCCTCGCGCCGGATGGCGAACGCGAAGTGGCAATCGCGATACCGGAAGCACAACTGGCCAATCTCAAAGTCGGCGCCGCTGCCGAGATTATGCTGTTGACTGCCGGCGACGGCGCGGCGCCGTTGGGCGGACGTTTGCGTGAGCTGGCTCCGGCGGCCGACCCGGCCAGCCGCACTTATGCGGCGCGCGTGACACTGACCCAGCCAGGCCCGGACGTAGCGCTGGGCATGACGGCGCGGGTACGTTTTGCTATGAACAAAAAGAGCGACGGCCTGCTGGTCCCGCTGACCGCGATTTTCCAGCAGGACAAGCAGGCGGCGGTGTGGATCGTCGCGGCCGAGCGCACCGTCAGCCTGCGTCCGGTGCAGGTTGCCGCATACCACGATGACGGCGCGGTCATTACCGGCGGGCTGGCGGCGGGTGAGCGCATCGTCAGCAATGGGGTGCACCGGCTCGCGGCAGGGGAAAAAATCCGCATCATCGAGAGCGGCAGCGCGCAATGAAAGGGCCGAATCTTTCCGCCTGGGCGCTGGCGCACCAGCAGATGGTGCTGTTCCTGATCATCGTGCTGATGGGCGCGGGGGTGATTTCCTATTTCAATCTGGGGCGCGCCGAAGATCCGGACTTCACCTTCAAGGTCATGGTGGTGCGCACCCTGTGGCCGGGCGCGACGGCGCAGGAGGTCGAGCAGGAAGTGACCGAGCGCATCGAGAAGAAGTTGCAGGAAACACCCTGGGTGGACGTGCTGCGCTCCGCCTCCAAGCCGGGCGACTCGATGGTTTTCGTTATGCTCAAGGATTACACGCCCAAAACCGAGGTGCCGGAAGCCTGGCGGCAGGTGCGCAAGAAGCTAGACGATATCCGCCATACCTTGCCGGAAGGCGTACAGGGACCGTTCCCCAATGACGAGTTCGGCGATGTGCAGATCAATATTTTCGCGCTGACCGGCGACGGTTTCGATCTCGCGGCGTTGCATCGCTACGCCGACCAGGTCGCGCTGGACTTGAAACAGGTGCCGGATGTGCGGCGGGTCGAATTGTTCGGCGTGCAGGACGAAAAAATCTATCTGGAGATTGCGCCGCACCGCCTGGCGAATCTGGGCATCACGCCCGGCCAGATCGGCGAGGCTTTGCAGAAGCAGAACATGGTGGGCCCGGCCGGTTTTGTCGATACCGCCACCGACCGGGTACAACTGCGCGTATCGGGCGGTTTCGACAGCGTCGAGCGGGTGCGCAATGCCGATCTGCTGGTGAACGGGCAGCACTTCCGCCTCGGCGACATCGCCAAGGTGTCGCGCGGTTTTGCCGATCCGCCCAATCCGCAGATGCGCGTCGGCGGGCAGCCCGCCATCGGCATCGGCGTCGTGATGGACAAGGGCGGCAACGTGATCCGCCTCGGTGAGAACCTGCAACTGGCGATGAAAAAAATCACGGCGGACTTGCCGGCGGGCGTGGATATGCACGTGGTCGCGAACCAGCCGGAAGTGGTCAAGGGCTCCATCCGCCTGTTCGAGAACTCGCTGGCCGAGGCGATCCTGATCGTACTCGCGGTGTCGTTCCTGAGTTTGGGGTGGCGCACCGGCACGGTGGTGGCGCTGTCCATCCCGCTGGTGCTGGCGATCACCTTCTTCCTGATGAAGGTATTCGGCATCGGCCTGCAGCGCATCTCGCTCGGCGCGCTGGTGATCGCGCTCGGCCTGCTGGTGGACGACGCGATCATCGCGGTGGAGATGATGGTGGTGAAAATGGAGCAGGGCTGGGACCGCTTCAAGGCCGCGACCTTTGCCTACACTTCGACCGCTTTCCCGATGCTGACCGGCACGCTGATCACCGCCGCCGCGTTCACGCCGGTGGGCTTTTCCAAATCGGCGGCCAGCGAATACACCATTTCGATCTTCCAGGTGGTGACCATCGCGCTGCTGGTGTCGTGGATCGTCGCGGTGGTGTTCACGCCTTACCTCGGCTATAAATTGCTCGACCCGAAAAAACTGGTGGAAAAGGCGCAGAAGCACGGCGCGGATGTTTACGACACGCCGTTCTACCGCCGCTTCCGCGCGCTGGTGACCTGGTGTTTGCGCAACCGCTGGAAGGTGATCGGCGCCACGGCAGGGATTTTCGTATTATCTATTGTCGCGTTCAACGTCGGGGTGCAGAAACAGTTCTTTCCGGCCGCCAACCGCCTCGAATTGATCGTCGACGTCTGGCTGCCGCAGGGCGCATCGCTCAAGGCGACCGAGGCCGAGACCAAACGCATCGAGCAGATCCTGGCCGGCGATCCGGCGGCGGCTTCCTATTCTTCCTATATCGGCAATGGTGCGCCGCGCTTCATCCTGTCGCTCGACGTGCGCCTGTTCAGCGACAACTATGCGCAAGTCGTGATCGTCACCAAGGGCTTGCAAGAGCGCGAAGAGCTCAAACGCAGGCTGACGAACCTGTTCACCTCGGCGGAAGGCGGCTTTTCGCATATCCATGCGCGCGTGTCGCGGCTGGAGAACGGCCCGCCGATCGGCTATCCGGTGCAGTTCCGCGTGATGGGGGAGGATGTCGAACAGGTGCGCACAATTGCCGGCAAGGTGGCCGATCTGATGCGCGCCAACACGCATCTGCAGGATGTCAGTTTCGACTGGGACGAAAAGATCAAGGCGCTGCGCGTCGAGGTGGATCAGGACCGGGCGCGCCAGCTCGGCACCTCCAGCCGCGAGATTTCGCAGGCCCTGCAAGGCTGGCTGAACGGCGTGGCGTTGGCGCAGTATCGCGAAGGCGACCAGTTGATCGACGTGGTGTGGCGCGGCACTGGCGATCTGGAAACCCGCTCGCTGGACAGGCTGTCCGATCTCGATATCCCGCTGCCGAATGGTCGGCATGTGCCGCTGGCGCAGGTCGCGAAGCTGGTGCCGGTGCTGGAAGAGGGGCTGATCTGGCGGCGCAACCGCCTGCCGACCATGACCGTGCTCGGCGACATGGCCGACAAGACCCAGCCTGCCACCGTGTCGGCGGAACTGAACGCACAGCTCGATGCGCTGCGCGCCGCGTTGCCGATCGGCTACCGTATCGAAATGGGTGGCAGCGTCGAGGAATCCGCGAAGGGCGAGACCGCGATCAAGGCGGTGGTGCCGCTGATGCTGGTCGGCGTGATCACGCTGCTGATGATCCAGCTGCAAAGCATCAGCCGCACCGTCATCGTGCTGCTCACCGCGCCGCTTGGCCTGATCGGCGTCACGTTGGCATTGCTGGTGTTCCAGGTGCCGTTCGGCTTCGTCGCCAACCTCGGCTTCATCGCGCTGGCCGGGATGATCATGCGCAACTCGGTGATCCTGGTGGACCAGATCCGCCAGGACGAGGAAGACGGCAAGACGCAGTGGGAAGCGATCATCGGCTCCACCGTGCGCCGCTTCCGCCCGATTTCACTGACCGCCGCTGCCGCGATCCTGGCGATGATCCCGCTGACCCGCCAGGTGTTCTGGGGGCCGATGGCCGTGTCCATCATGGGCGGGCTGGTCGTCGCCACGCTGCTCACCTGCCTGTTCCTGCCCGCGCTGTATGCGGCGTGGTTCAGGGTGCGGGAGGTTTAAGCGCGAACCCTGTTCTGGATTAGTGACTGCGAAGGAAGAGAATCAATTTGACTCCGGTGCTTGTACTTTTTTTAAAGTTCTGATGGGCTGCTTCCGGGCTGGGAATAATGCAACACCACTTTCGCCTTCGTGCCAATAAGCGATGCTCAAGGTTGAAAACTCGATACCAGAAAGCTGACGTTTGCGAAGTCTATCGAGGCATAGCATATGGTCAGTCTTTGTGGAAACCCGTACTGAACCTGATTTACCGCAGGTGAGCAAGAAGGTAGAATGCAGCAGGGGAGATTTATGCCAAGAGCCGATTTAATCGTTAATCTTGTTCGTGCTGGCGCACAAGGTGACCAAGGCTTGTTCCGGTCAACCGTCGAAGCCATCGCAGCAGAAGAGCGCGCAAAGCACCACAACCTGTTAGCGAATCGGTTGGAGGAGAACTTGCGCGAAGCTAATACACGTCCAAAACCTGTCGAAGTAGTCAGAAGTTTTGATGGTGGTCATGGCGGACTTCTCTATGAGATTGAACCGTGCCGTACACTTGATTCGGTATTGCTGCCGGATGAGGTAAGCCAGTCCATAAGGGAATTGGTTGAAGAGCAACAGCGCCGCGATATTCTGCGTTCTTACGGTCTTGAACCACGTCATCGACTGTTACTTTCCGGGCCACCCGGAAATGGCAAAACAACTTTAGCTGAAGCAGTTGCCTTCGAGTTGATGTCACCGCTGTTCGTGGTGCGCTATGAGGCAGTTATCGGGAGTTTTCTAGGGGAAACTAGCAGCCGTTTGAAGCGGTTGTTTGATTTTGTTCGTACACACCAGTGTGTACTGTTCTTTGACGAGTTTGATACGCTGGGCAAAGAGCGTGGAGACACCCACGAGACCGGAGAGATCAAGAGAGTCGTCAGCTCCCTCTTGCTTCAAATTGATTCTTTGCCAAGTCATGTTGTGGTGGTTACAGCCACAAACCATGCCGAACTATTGGATCGTGCTGTGTGGCGTCGTTTTCAGTTGCGTCTCAGCATGCCAACACCAACCTTGGAACAAAAAACAAAATGGTTTTCCCGCTTCGAGGAGCAGATTGGTCATCGCCTTGGTCTAACGCCAAAGACATTGGCAACACGACTGAAGGATGCGAACTTTTCCGATCTGGAAGAATTTTGCCAAGACATCCATCGTCGCTATGTGCTTGCAATGCCTGATGGCAATCTGCGTGCCATCATCAATGATAGGTTGGCGCATTGGCAAAATCGCGTTCAGCCCAACGCATAATCCGGCAACAACAAGGGGGCACGGATGAGCGAACAGCAACTACCTTTACTTCTCTTTCCTCGCCCCACCTCCACTAGTAAAGATAAAAGACCTCCCCCTCGGTCAACGCTACAACTTCCTTCCGCTGATCGTCAACAAGAACGGCTAGGGCCAAAATTTACGACGCTTCAAGCGACCTTCGATGCTCAGCGAATTCAGTTGCAGGAAATGGCCCCGCAGGACGAACCTGAACTCGTAGTCGTGTTTGAAACCATCGGCTCGATTAGCAGCTTTGTGGGTGCTGTAAAACGCATAGATGGACTTGAGTGGTTGCTGGAAGCTGATGAGCTTGATATAGAACCGGACGATGATTTTTATGACACAGGGAAGCCGGAAAAATCCTTATCAGGAAGCCTTTTTCTGCTGGGCACTAATCGTCAGGCACTGATTGAAATCATTAGTCTATGGACAAGCTATCAAAGCGATCCGACAGCCAAATTCGATCACGGCTTTGGAGCATGGAAAGAGGTGTTCAAACATTTGCGGGATGTTCGATTCTGGGGGGCTCGGGATCGTCTTGGGCAGGACATCATTCAATACTGGCAGAATCATCTGGACGCAGGTGATGATCTCATCCGATTTGAGATTGAAGCATGGTATTTCGCATCACTAGAGAAGAATCAGAAAGCCTCAGAGGAACTCACACGCTTGGTTACAGCGCAAGGCGGGAGAATTCTGCGAAGCGCACTGATTGAAGAAGTTGCATATCACGGATTTTTGGTTGAACTATCTGCCACTGGTGTGCGCAGTCTATTGAGCACTTCCCCTCCTGAACTTACCTTGTCAGATCGTGTGATGTTTTTCCGGCCATGTGGTCAGGCAATTGCACCACACACTGAAGACGAAAATAATTTACCGGCAGGTAGTCCACCCTCTCAGCCAGTTTCTGGCAACCCCGTAGTTGCTTTACTTGATGGGTTGCCTTTGCAAAATCACCCTATGCTAAACGGTCGGTTGATGATCGACGATCCTGAAGGATGGGAGAGCACTTACGAGGCCAGAGACCGTGTACACGGGACAGCAATGGCCTCACTGATTGCACTTGGCGAATTGGATGGCCCCAAGCAGCCCCTTCGCAAGCCAATTTATGTGCGACCTATCATGCGTCCTGACCCAGAGGACACAAGCTTACCCAGAACCGAATCGACACCGCACAATGTCTTGTTGATCGATCTAGTTCATCGCGCAGTTCGTAGGATGTTCGAGGGTGAAGGTGACGCTCCCTCGTCCGCACCAACAGTGAGAGTCATCAATCTTTCCCTTGGAGATTTGCAGCGACCATTCGATAGATCATTATCGCCGTGGGCGCGATTATTAGACTGGCTGTCTTACCGATACCGCGTTTTGTTTGTAGTCAGCGCTGGTAATGTGGCCTCTGACTTGGTGTTAAACACCCCTCGTGAAACGCTATCAAACCTTCCGCTTGAAGAGCGTCAACGCTTAGCATTGGGATCGCTGTTCGCTGAATCTGTAAATCGGCGGCTTCTGTCTCCGGCGGAAGCAATCAATGTCATCACTGTTGGAGCGGTTCATACCGACTCTTCAAGATCAGCGACCATTCCCACACGCCATGATTTATTCCCTGATCGCGGAGTGTCGCCTTACTCGTGCATTGGTCATGGATTCCGACGTGCAATTAAGCCCGAAATCGTGTTGCCGGGTGGCCGCATTCTGTATAAAGAAAACCATACACCTCCCGGCAATACAGAGGTTAGTATGGTCAATACTCCAAGAGCACCCGGTCACCTTGTAGCTACGCCACCCAATGTTCTTGGCAACAACACGAAATATACAAGTGGTACAAGCAATGCAGCCGCTTTAGCCAGCCGAGGCGCAGCACAAGCGTTTGACGTAATTGATGCACTTCGTGCAGGGAATCCGCAATCGCTACCCGAAAGATTTGATGCTGTATTGTTAAAGGCGCTACTCACTCATGGGGCTGATTGGGGTGATCTTGAGCATCAGATACTTGCGGCACGCCCCGATATTACTGATCGAAGAAAACAACAGGACTTTATCGCTAGGTTCGTCGGCTATGGGCTGGCAGATATTGACCGAGCATTAACGTGTACTGAACAACGAGCAACGTTGATTGGTGTTGGCGAGCTGAAAGATGGTGAAGCTCTAGAATTCCGAGCTCCTATGCCGCCTTGCTTAAGTGCCAAAACGATCAAACGTCGCCTGACAATTACTTTGGCATGGCTGACGCCTGTTAATGTGCGCAATTCGAAATACCGCTCTGCAAGATTGTGGATCAATCCGCCAAGCGATGAGTTCGGCGTGTCACGGGTTAATTACCAGTGGCAGCATGTTCAGCGCGGAACATTGCAGCATGAAATACTGGAGGGCGGGAATGCACTTGCCTTTGTCGACGGCAACGAAGCAGTTTTCAAAGTCAATTGCAGTGAGGATGGGGGGAAACTCCCCGACCCCGTGCCATTCGCATTGTGTGTTTCGCTGGAAGTTGCAGAGGGCATTGAACTTCCTATTTACCAACAAATTCGAGATCGAGTATCTGTAAGAGTAGGGGTGCAGTCATAATCTAACTTATGCTGCAATGAGCTTAGTGATCGAGCGACTTTAGGGGGCTCGATCATCTGCCTTGTGGCGCAAGCCAAGAATTGATTGCATATTCCGCGCGCCACCAAAGCTGACTGTCATCGTAGTCGGCAATGTGTCGATTGCTGCCCGTGGCGAATGACTGCTATCAGGGAGTAGGAATAGCTTCTACATTTAACCTTTCAGTCACGGCGCTTGCAATAAGCCCCGCAACCCCCGCACCTTCGCTATCGCTGTGGTATCGAACAGGCTGCGCGCTACAAAACCGGACAGATCAAAAACTCGCGAAAGCGTAATCCGACCGCTTTGTCATAGTACGGGCAATGTGGTTTAATCGCGCCCATGAAATTTCCCTTCCAGAACGTCGCGCTGATCGGCAAGCACAAGGCCCCGGAAATTGCCGAGCCGTTGTTGCGCCTAGCCGCGTTTTTGTCGTCCCGGGGGCTGAATGTGGTGGTGGATAGCCTGACTGCCGAACAGATCGAATCCAGCCCTTACCCGGCGATGAATCTGAACGAGATGGCCCATGCGGTGGATCTGGCCGTCGTGATCGGCGGCGACGGCACCATGCTGAACATCGCGCGCACCCTGTCGCCGTACCAGGTGCCGCTGGTCGGGGTGAACCAGGGCAGGCTGGGTTTTCTCACCGATCTCACGCTGGAAAACATGCAGGACAGCATGGCGGCGATGCTGGACGGCAAGTTCGTCACCGAGCAGCGCCTGCTGTTGTCGGCGCGCGTGCTGCGCGGCGATGTCGAGGTGTTCAGCGGGCTGGCCTTCAACGAGGTAGCGGTGCATCGCAACCATGCCAGCAGCATGGTCGAGTTCGAGGTGCGCATCGACGGCGAATACCTCTACAACCAGCGCGCCGACGGGTTGATCGTCTCGACGCCCACCGGTTCGACCGCCTATGCGATGTCGGCGGGCGGCCCGATATTGCATCCCAGCCTGGATGTGATCGAGCTGGTGCCGGTATGCCCGCACACATTGAGCAACCGCCCCATCGTGGTGAAAGGCTCATCGGTGCTGGAGATTCTGATGCACCGCACCGGCGATATCCGCGTGCGTTTTGACAGCCACACCAACTACGATCTGCAACTGCACGACAAGATCATCGTCACGCGCCATCCCGAGCCTGCCTGCCTGCTGCATCCGGTGGGGCATAGCTATTACCACACGCTGCGCGAGAAGCTGCTCTGGAATCAGACCTTGTAAATGCTGAAATTTCCGACCTTGATGTTTTATAAATTTAGCCACTCCGAAACGAGGCTCATTGTAGGAGCGGGCCATGCCCGCGATAGTGAGTCTCGCGGGCATGGCCCGCTCCTACAGGGGTAGTGAACATCTTCATGAAACGTCTGGTTTAGAAAATGCTGAAGTTCCTGAGCATCCGCGATTTCGTTATCGTCTCCTCGCTTGAGCTGGATTTTTCTTCCGGTTTCACCGCACTGACCGGCGAGACCGGTGCGGGCAAATCCATCCTGATCGACGCATTGTCGCTGGCGCTCGGCGAGCGCGGCGACGCGGCCATGGTGCGCAACGGCTGCGAGCGCGCCGAGATCGCCGCCGAGTTCGATATTGCCGCGTTGCCGCATTTGCAGGCATGGCTGGCCGGCCAAGAATTGGCGGGCGACGAGGGCGTATGCCTGTTGCGCCGCGTGCTGGATGCCAATGGGCGTTCGCGCGGCTTCATCAACGGGTGCAGCGCCACACTGCAACAGATGCGCGACGCGGGCGAGCAGTTGCTGGATATCCACGGCCAGCATGCGCATCAATCGCTGGTTCGGCCCGACGCGCAGCGTATGCTGCTGGACGGTTATGCGGGCGTGGCCGCCGATGCGGAGAAAGTCGCAGCCCTGTACCGCGACTGGCAGGCCCTGCGCCGCCGCCGTATCAGCCTCAGCGAAAATGCCGAGGCCGTGGCCGCCGAACGCGAGCTGTTGCGCTTCCAGCGCGACGAGCTGGAAGGGCTGGGTTTTAATGCCGCCGATTGGCAGGAGCTGCAAGCCGACTACGCGCGCCTCGCTCATGCGGCGAGCCTGCTGGAGACCGCCGCATTCGGCATCGAAACCCTGAGCGAGGCGGACAACGCCTGCCTGGCGCAGCTCAATGCGCTGGCGGCGCGCCTGCGCGACGGCATGGCGCACGATGCCGGCCTGGGCGAAACGCTGCGTATGCTGGAAAGCGCGCAGGCCGAGTTGCAGGAAGCGGTGTATGCGTTGCGCCATTACCAGCAGCGCCTGGATACCGACCCGCAACGTCTGCATGAACAGGAGCAGCGCATCCAGGGCGTGATGGATGCCGCGCGCAAACACCGCGTCGCGCCGGAACAACTGGATGAGGTCTTGCAGCGCATCGTGGCGCGCCTCGCGGAACTGGGCGGCAATGCCGATCTGGCCGCGCTGGAACAACAGGAAAAATCCGCGCAGCAAAACTATCTGGCGGCGGTGCAAAAATTGTCGGCGGCGCGCAAGAAAGCCGCCGACAAGCTGGCGCGCGAGATCACCGAAGCGATGCAGACGCTGGCGATGCAGGGCGGCAGTTTCGCCGTGGCGTTGCCGCCGCTGGCCGAGGGGAATGCTTGTGGCCTGGAGACGATAGAGTTCCAGGTCGCCGCCAATCCCGGTGTGCCGCCGCGCAGTCTGGCCAAGGTCGCATCGGGCGGCGAGTTGTCGCGCATCAGCCTGGCGATCCAGGTTGCCGCGAGCCAGGTCGCCAGCGTGCCGACGCTGATCTTCGACGAGGTGGACAGCGGCATCGGCGGGCGCGTCGCGGAAATCGTCGGGCATTTGCTCAAGAAACTGGGCAAGGATTATCAGGTGCTGTGCGTGACGCATTTGCCGCAGGTCGCCGCCGCCGCCGACCACCAGTGGCAGGTGAGCAAGGCGGCGGAGAACGGCGTCACGCTGAGCCATATCGCCGTGCTGGACGGCGAACAGCGCGTCGAGGAGATCGCGCGCATGCTGGGCGGCGTGAAGATCACCGACACGACGCGCAAACATGCGGCGGAGATGTTGGGCGCGGCCGCTTGAGGTATCATGCGCCGGCTAAATTTTGGAGCTGACTGAGACTATTATGCGTATCAAACTGGTTTTGCTTTCCACGCTGCTGGCTTCGTGCAGCTACATTTCCTCGCCGGTATTGTCGCCGTACAAGATGGACATCCGCCAGGGAAATTATATTACGCCGGAGATGCGCGAGAAACTCAAGCTCGGCATGTCAAAACAGCAGGTGCGTTATGTGATGGGCACGCCGATGGTCAGCGATGCCTTTCACGGCAACCGCTGGGACTATATATATAGCTTGGAGCAGCGCGGCGAAGTGGTCGAAAAGCAACGGCTGACGCTTTATTTTGAAGGCGACAATCTGGTGCGCATGGATGATGGCAGCCAGCCCGTACAAGCCGCACCGGCGATTGCGCAGCAACCGGTTATGGCGCCGGTCGTTGTCACAGCACCGCCGCAACCCGTTGCCAAGGCCGACCCCTCTGCGGATGTGCTGAAAAGCGTACAGGCCTGGTCGGCGGCTTGGTCGGCCAAGAATGTAAACGGCTACTTGGCCGCGTATACGCCGGACTACAAGCCGCAGGGCATGAGCCGCAAGGCGTGGGAAAAACAGCGCTTGGAGCGTATCAGTAAGCCCAAGGTGATCGAAGTCGGGCTGAGCGAAGCCAGCGCCAGCATGCAGGACGACAGCCATGCGACGGTCACGTTCATGCAGCGCTATCGTTCCGACAGCCACCACGATGAGGTGGGAAAAACCTTGCGCATGGTCAAGCTGGAAGGCAAGTGGTTGATCGCCGAAGAGCAGGCGGGCAAGGCAGTCAAGGCGAAAGCTCAAGTGAATGAGCCGGCCGGTGTCAGCGCGCAGCCGCTAAACGCTAACCAGCAGGCCGTGCAGGATGCAGTTAAGCGCTGGGCGGATGCGTGGTCGGCGCGCGATGCGGATAAATATCTTGCCAGCTATGCCGATGGATTCAAGCCGAGCGGTATGAGCAAAGTGGCGTGGGAAAAACAGCGCCGGGAACGCATCAGCAAGGCGCACAGCATTGCGGTGGAAGTCAGCGATCTGGGCATCAAGTTGCGCGATGACAGTCATGCCAGCGCGACCTTCAAGCAGGTTTACCGCTCCGATACTCATCAGGACGACACGCGCAAAACGCTGCAACTGAAAAAGGTCGGCGATGTCTGGCTGATCGTTTCCGAACAGGCAGCCAAGTAAAGGATAGAACATGGGCAAAATCAAGATTGCTATTGCCGGCAGCGGTGGACGCATGGGGCGTGCCTTGCTGGAAGGTGTGGCGCAAGCCGATGACCTGGCGTTGCACGCCGCGCTGGAATACAGCGGCAGCGCGCTGCTCGGCAAAGATGCCGGGGAGTTCTCCGGCGCGGCCTGTGGCGTGCAAATCAGTGCAGATGTGGAAGCTGCACTGCAAGGCGCGGATGTGCTGATCGATTTCACCCGCCCCGAAGGCACGCTGCATCACCTCGATATTTGCCGCAGGCTGGGCGTGAACATGGTGATCGGCACGACCGGTTTTAACGCGCAGCAAAAGGCGCAACTCGGTGCGGCGGCGCAGCATATCGGCATCGTGTTCGCCCCCAACATGAGCGTCGGCGTGAATCTGGTGTTCAAATTGCTGGAAACCGCTTCGCGCGTGCTGGCTCACGGTTACGACATCGAGATCATCGAGGCGCACCACCGCCACAAGGTGGACGCGCCATCCGGCACCGCGCTGGGTATGGGCGAGGTCGTTGCACGTACCTTGGGGCGCGATTTGGCGCAATGTGCGGTATATGGCCGCGAAGGCGTGACCGGCGAACGCGATCCGTCCACCATCGGCTTTGCCACGGTGCGCGGCGGCGACATCGTCGGCGACCATACCGTGCTTTACGCCGGCATCGGTGAACGCATCGAAATTACCCATAAAGCCAGCAGCCGCGCCACATTTGCACTAGGTGCACTGCGTGCCGCAAGGTATTTGAAAGCCAATCCGGCAGGGCTTTACGACATGCAGGATGTGTTGGGGTTGAAATAAGCTGATTTTTCATATTGCTGGGGTGGGCGGGTTGGCGGCGCACTGCCGGATTGCACCAACAAAAAGTATTTGCAGTACGCTGCCGGAGCGGGTTGCGTCATTATCGAATTTCGGGTGCTGTGAAAAGCGTTAGAAAAGGCCAATTGAGAAATCGATATTTCGCGTCCTCCGATGACACATAGCACTGAAATACCTTGGTGGAAAATAGGTAATTAATTGGATTTGTTTGGCTTTTAAACAAGCGGGCATATGCAGCGAGTGCAGAAATAATGCTGCAAAGAATACTTGATAAAAACACTCGTTATTTATGCTTGACACATCCTGTCGGTTGGGACAAAATTCAAAGGCGCGTCAAATTGTCGCAGAGCAATTGCGTTAAGCACGCCGTAAATATAATACAAACGGAGGTTATTCTATGGAATCATCCAAAATAGGGGGCGCGCCAGTGCCCTTTATGCAGCAGATGCTGCACAACAAAATGTTATTGTTGACCATGTTTATAGCCGTCAGTGCCGTGGCTTACTTCGGCATCGGTCTTTACATGCTGCTCAGGCATTAAACCAGCGTTTTGATTTAAAATTTTCCAGTTTGCCTTTAAAGCGGCAGCTGGAATAGTAGTGTGTGTAAGTAGGTGAAAATTTGTTTTTTCAGGTTGTTTTGTATCAACTATCAATGGCGCCAGCCATCAATTATCAAAGGGAGGAGTAAGCGATGTCAGAACCAACTTCAAGTGGTGCAAGCCCCCATTTCATGCAGACTATGCTTGATAACCAGTGGCTTATGTTGGCACTGGGTGTGATAACACCTATGGTGCTTTATACGCTGTGGGGTCTGTGGGACGTGATGAACATACCGGTAGCTCCGTAATAACGCCGCACCTGTTTAATTAAATTAAAGGAGAAATACAGCTATGGGAACGTCTTATACCCCCCCAACAAACCCCGATTGGTGGCGTGAACCAATCGAACGCACCGAAATATGGTGGATTGTGCTTGCGTTTGCATGGTGTCTGTTCATGTTCGGCTGGATGGTCGGCTGGCACTTTGTCGGGCCGCAAAATATGAGCAACGAAGCTTATAAAACGACCCCTGAGGCGTTTTCTAAGAAAGTTGCCGACATGCAGGCGAAGTACACCGTCCGCAAGGATGAGGCTACCGGTGAAGACGTAGTGGCTCCACCACCTGGCAGTGATGTTTATCTGGCTGCCATGCAGTGGCAATACCGCCCTATTCTTGAGTTGCAAAAAGGGCAGAAATATCGCCTGCATATGTCCTCTCTTGATGTGGGTCATGGCTTCTCGTTGCAGCCTGAGAATATCAACTTTCAAGTCTATCCAGGCTACGAGCAGGTTACTACCATAACACCCAATAAAACTGGTATTTTTGCCATAGCGTGCGGTGAATACTGCGGTGGTGTTGATGCCATGGGGCATCACACGATGCTGGGCAGAATTTACGTAAAGGAGTAAGAAATAATGGCGACGACAACAATGTCTGATTTTCGCATTGATCCGGTGTCCGGTCTCAAGATTCACAAAACGGCCAATACACTCGTCAAGTGGAATGCTTTTGCGGCAGTAGTGTTCTTGCTGGTCGGTGGTCTGTTTGGTGTCGGGGTAGCGCTTACCCGTATGCCGAGCGTGCAACTGCTCAGTCCTGAATTGTTTTACATGGCGCTGACGGCGCACGGTCTGGTTAATCTGATGGTGTGGATCATTTTCTTTGAAATGGCTGTGCTGTATTTTCTCGGTGCGCATGTACTGGGTAACCGGTTGGCAACACCACGTTGGGCGTGGGCGCAGTTCTGGCTGATGCTCGTTGGCGCTGCTCTGGTTGCTGTTGCAGTGTTGGCACCATTGTGGGGCGGTGCGCCATCAAGCGTGATGATGACTTCGTATCCTCCGCTTCAGGCTCAACCGCATTTCTATCTGGGTTTAATCCTGTTTGCCGTGGGCGCGTTGATCGGCTGTTTCGTGTTTCTCGGAACACTGGTGATTGCCAAGAGGGAAAAGACCTATAACGGATCGCTTCCGCTGGTAGTGTTCGGCGGCGTGACGGCTACTGTGATTGCTGTTTACACCATCGTTTCCGGCGCATTGATCCTGATCCCTACTTTCCTCTGGTCTGTAGGATTGATCAGCCACATTGATCCGATGATGTATCGGGTTGTCTGGTGGGGTTTCGGTCACTCGTCGCAACAAATCAACGTGGTTACCCATATCTCCATCTGGTACCTCATTGCATCTTTGGTATTTGGCGCCAAGCCGATGTCCGAAAAGGTAAGCCGTGGCGCGTTCCTGTTGTATATCCTGTTCCTGCAGCTCGGTTCTGTGCATCACCTGCTGTCTGATCCGGGGCTTTCTTCTACTTGGAAGATATTCAATACCAGCTACATGCTCTATCTGGCAGTGTTGGCTAGTATGATCCACGGTTTGACTGTTCCTGGCGCTATCGAAGTTGCACAACGCAGGAAAGGCCTTGATACCGGCTTGTTTACATGGCTCCGTAAGGCGCCGTGGGGCAATCCGATTTTCTCCGGCATGTTCCTGTCGCTGGTTGGTTTCGGCTTCATCGGCGGCGTAACTGGCGTAGTGATGAGCGTGGAACAGATCAATATGGTCATCCACAACACCATGTACTTGCCAGGCCATTTCCATGGCACGCTCGTGGTTGGTACTACCATGGCATTCATGGCGGTTACTTACTGGCTGATTCCGGTGGTATTCCAGCGCAAGATCGCGTTGGCCGGCATGGCAAAATGGCAGCCTTACATTTTCAGTCTCGGCGCTTGGGTATTTTCTATCGCCTTGATGGGTGCCGGTACTTTGGGTGTACAACGCCGCCATGCGGATATCACCTTTGCCGGTCAACCATTGGCTTATGAATACCCGGAAATCGCCAAGGGCCTGATGGACCTGGGTGAAATCTTCGGTGTAGTCATGGCTGTTGGCGCGATTATGTACATTCTGGTTGTGCTGGCCTCCATCTTTGCGGGCGAGAAGATTCCTGAAGGTTCTGCACCATGGCCGAAAGTGGAAGATGCCGATGTTGTAGCCGAAAGAACCGGAAAGCACCACGTAGGTATGTGGGGCATGGAAGCTCCGGGAACCTTCATCCTTGCAATGATCCTGTTCGCGACTATCGTGCTGTACTACTTCATTAACTTCAAGTACCTGTCCACTATTTGGGGCTTGTCTTAAAGAAATAAGATGACGGGAGGGGGGCCTACGGTGCCCTTCCCGGATTCCTGCACCAAAACAGTTAGAGGGAAACCTCTAACCTAAGCTAGGTTACGCAATCCTGGATATGCGCAAAACAAGCAACTGTATTAAGCCTATATTGCAGGCTGACATGGTTTAGGTTAGAAGTGTTCAGAAGCAGAAATTTTGAAATCAACTTATGCCTATTTTTAGAAAGAAGAAATAGGTAGGAACGGACATAAAATGATAGCAATTGGACAATATATCAATCTCTTCAAATTACGCATAGGTGTGGTGATTACCTTAGCGGCTTTGGGCGGTATGGCAATTACTCCAGGACAATCGCTGACAAGTTGGCAAGTTCTGCTTTTGTCGCTGACGGTCATGATGGCCTCGGCAGCTGCGGGCGCTTTTAACCAATACTTTGAGCGCGATATTGATGCAAAAATGACGCGCACCAAAAACCGCCCATTTTTGAACGGTTATTTTCAGCATAGCCGTAAGTGGCTGGTGATCATCGGGTTGATGCTGGCTGTTGCGGTAACATCCGCCGCCATCGCATTTAATGCGATGACGGCGCTGAACATTTTCCTCGGTGCGTTTACCTACGCTATCGTTTATACGGCCTGGCTGAAACGTCGCACTTGGTTGAATATCGTATTTGGCGGATTGGCGGGGAGCTTCGCGGTGTTAGCCGGTGCGGCGGCAGTCGACCCTTCATTCGGTCCTCTTCCCGGTTTGCTGGCATTGGTACTGTTTCTGTGGACTCCCCCGCATTTCTGGAGTTTGGCGATTGTAATTCGCGATCAATATGCCGCAGCGGGTGTTCCAATGCTGCCGGTGGTAAAGGGCGACAAGAAAGCAGCGCGCATTATTCTGGGTCATACCATCCTTCTGGTGATTGTTTCCATTTTGCCGGTGTTTTACGGTTTAGGTGGAATCTATCTGGCCGGCGCCTTGGCGGGAGGGATATATTTCATTATCAAAAGCGTGCAACTGGTGCGCAATCCGACGAAGGAAACGGCTATGGCCAATTTTGTTGCGTCGCTGGTGCAGTTCAGCGTACTGATGATAGCGCTGTTGCTTGAAGTGAATTTCGGCGCCTGATTTTTCATGGTCTGAATAAAACCCGTCTGCGTAACTTCAGGCGGGTTTTTTATTTGGGCACTCCCTAAAAAGTATATTAGCCAACCATAATTTAGCTTGCGTTTTCGATATATCGTATTAAAATAGTCAGGTATTTTTAATTACCTCTGGTTTCGTTGAAGTTACCTCATTTCGATGAATCAAAAATCCAAGAAAGCGTGATTATGCGTCGCTATTTGTTACCGATAAGCTTGGCTGTCTTGAGTTTCGGGGTCTTGTTACCCGGAATGCTGTTTTATTTGTCGAAGGATTGGCGCAGGGACGATCATGTGATTGTGGTCAAACCCGCTGCTTCCGCAGTGAAGCAACAGGGGCAGGAAACTGTGGCTGCTCCCCAGGCTTTTGATGAAAGAGAAGCTTTGCGGGTAAGTCAGGCTGCGATAGGTAAGCAACTCGGTAATTATACTTTTCTGGATCGTGGCGGACGCACCGTGCGCTTGGCGGATTACCGTGGTAAGCCACTGGTTATCAGCATGATTTATACCCATTGCCCGATTATTTGCGCGACTACTACGCGCAGCTTGAGTGCGCTCAAGTTATCTCAAGAAGCGCTTGGGGAAGATAGTTTTGGTGTGTTGACGGTTGGTTTTGATACTGAAAATGACACACCGGAAGCAATGAATGATTTTGCCAAGCGGATGGGGGTGAACCTGCCTAAATGGGAATTCGTCAGCGCCGATCCGGAAACGATTAAAAAGCTCAGCAAGGACTTGGGGTTCGTTTACTTTCCTACCGAGGAGGGTGGTTATAACCACATAACACAGACAACGTTTGTTGATGGACAGGGTAAAGTCTACCGCCAAGTTTATGGCGATGAATTTGAGAACAAGACGCTGCTCGATCCGCTGAAAGATATGATTTATAACGTCAAGACAGCAGAGCCGGGTCTTGCCGGCTTGTCGAATAAAATAAAACTTTTTTGCACCGTTTACGACGAGCAGGCGGGGACATATAAAGTGAGTTACAACTATTTTTATGGAGTTGGGTTGGGTGTCCTTGTTTCGTTATTCATCATAGGGTGGATCGTGTACGAATATCGCCGCAGCCCGAAGCGGTACCACCCGGAGCATGAATGATGCAGGTCAAGATAACGCTATTTTTAGATGGAAGCTTTAAATTTTTCCTAGGAGTTGCCAGTGATTAATTTTATACATCGCATCGGCCAAGGTATTTTTTTGCGCCTGGAGAGCGGGCTCAATTATGTTTTTGGGCCGGCATTGAACCCATTTTATTATCTGGGCGCAATCACTTACTTGATGTTCTGGATCATCGTTGTCAGTGGTTTTTACATCTACGCTTTTTATGATACCGGTGTAAATGATGCCTTCAGCTCGGTGGAATACATAACCCATGAGCAATGGTATTTCGGCGGCATAATGCGCAGCCTGCATCGTTATGCTTCCGACGGGATGCTGTTGTTCGGCGTTTTGCACATGCTGCGAAACTTTGCGTTTGACCGGTACCGCGGCTTCCGCTGGTTTTCATGGTATACGGGCATCCTGGTGTTGTGGCTGATTTATATGGCCGGCATAAACGGCTATTGGCTGCCTTGGGATCATCTGGCGCAGTTTGCCGCCGTGGCGACTGCCGAATGGCTGGATGCGCTGCCGATTTTCAGTGCTCCCCTGGTGCGCAATTTCCTCGAGGAGGGTAGCGTAAACGATCGCTTCTTCTCCCTGCTTTCGCTTATCCATATCGGTATTCCGCTGGGCGCTTTTGCGATTATCTGGATACACACTCAACGCGTGCCGCAGGCTAAAACATCTCCACCGAGAGCGCTTACGGTTGGATTGATCCTGTCCATGCTCGTGCTTGCGCTGATCAAGCCGGCATTAAGCCACGGGCAAGCGGATTTGGACTCCGCGCCTTCAGTTCTGAACCTGGACTGGTTCTATTTCTGGAGTTATCCATTGTTGTATTCCTGGAGTCCGGGCAAGGTTTGGATGCTGGTGGGTGGTGTTTCCGCCGCTTTATTGTTGCTGCCGTTCCTGGGAGGGAAGAGGCGCGGCAAGGGTGAATACGAGATCACCACAGTTCCCTGCGGGCATGCGGTGGTTGCCCAACAAGGCGAGACTGTGCTTGAGGCTGCGCTGCGCCAGGGCTTGAATCTGCCCTATGTTTGCCGCGACGGTGCCTGCGGTGCCTGCAAGGGCAAGATACTCAGGGGCACGGTCGATTACGGCACCTACCAGGAAGGCGTGCTCACCGAAGCGGAGAAAGCGGAGGGCAAGGCGCTGTTTTGCTGCGCCAAGCCGTTATCCGATTTGGAAATAGAGTGTCATGAAATCGATGAGCTCGGACGATTCCCGATAAAAACCATGAAGTTCACGGTGCAAAAAATGGAGCGGGCGGCGCAGGATGTGATGCTGCTCGAATTGTGCCCCGAGGGCGATGAGCGGATGAATTTCATTGCGGGCCAGTATATCGCCGTGTTATTGGATGATGGCACCAAACGCAGTTACTCCATCGCCAATGCGCCCCATGAATCGGATCGCTTGCAGTTGCATATCCGTCTGGTGAAAGGCGGCAAATTTACCGGCCATGTCTTCAATGAAATGAAGGTGGGCGATGTGCTGCAAGTGGAAGGCCCGCTGGGTTCTTTCTTCCTGCATGAAGAAAGCGACAAACCGATCATCTTCATGTCGGGAGGTTGCGGTTTCGGCTCTATCAAGGGCATGGTCGAGCATGCCTTGAAAACCGGGATGAACCGTTCCATGGTGTTGTACTGGGGCGCAAGAACACCAGCCGATATATACTCGAACCTGCCGGAAAAATGGCAGCAGGAACATGACAACTTCAAATTCATTCCGGTTCTTTCCGAACCCAAGCCGGAACATGACTGGCAAGGCAGAACGGGTCTGGTTCACGAGGCCATCCTGCAAGATTATCCGCAACTGGACAACTATCAGATATATGCCTGCGGTTCGCCCGAGATGATCGATGCGGGTCGTGCGCCATTCATGACCAAAGGATTGCCGGAAGATCAGTATTTTGCGGATAAATTTTCGAGCGCCTGTTACAAGGCTCCGCTTGCGGAAGCACCAGTATCCTCTGAGGGGGTGACACATGGCTAAGCCATTGCAATACATCAGCCAAGGGTTGTTTTATGCCTTGTTTATGGGGGTAATTGGCTATTTCTCTACTCTTCCGCCATACACTCACCTGCCGCCTGATGAAACCTTGATCAAGCTGAGCTTCAGGCATGCCGGCCAGCATGTCGGCGAATGCCGCGAACGCACGCCGGAAGAGTTGGCTAAAATGCCTGAATACCAGCGTAAAGGCGGAACCAAGGTATGCCCGCGCGGGCGTTCCGATGTGGTGGTTGAGCTGGAAATGGACGGAAAGCGCCTCTATCATGAAATATTGAGGCCAAGCGGGTTGGCGCACAGCAGTAATGCCAATATTTACCGGCGCATCCCGGTGAAGGCCGGAGTCCATACTCTGAAGGCACGCCTGAAGGATCATCCCGGCGACGATTTCAACTATGTAAGCGAAGAAACGCTGACCCTCGCGCCGGGACGTATTCTGGTGATTGATTTCAAGGCGGCAACCGGCGGATTTATTTTCAGGAACAAAAATATAACAACCAAGACGCAATCAGAAGGTAACAAATGAATTCAACATATCAGCAAGCAGGTGCCGAACAAGGCGCAGAGGCGATCGGCGAAAAAACACACGGGGGCGGCTTTGCCCTTTCCATGCCATCGGATGCCAACCGCAAACTGGCCGCCGGCTGGCTGTGGCTCGGCATTGCATCGCTGGTAGGCGCCGGGCTGTTCGCTATCCTCCTGGTGCTTTCGCGCACCCCTTATGTTCAGGATATTTTTCCATGGGTTGATTTTTTCCACACTGCACTGGTGGTGCATGTGGATTTGTCAGTGCTGTTATGGTTCATGGCATTCGCCGGGGTGCTGTGGAGCCTGAATTCATCACCCAGATTCGTCGGCGTTGGCTGGCTGGCTTTGGTGCTGGCTTCCGTCGGCGCCGCGATAATTGTCCTGTCTCCCTTTGTCGCTGTCGGCAAACCGTTGATGAGCAATTATGTGCCGGTCATTGAAAGCACCTTCTTCTTTACCGGGTTGATTGTTTTTGCCATTGGGGTGGCCGTGCTGGTGTTGCGCAGCCTGATAGCGGTACCTTCTGCCGACTTGTGGCGCGGCGGCGAAGGCTCGATTCGCATCGGTTTCTATGCCGCATCCATTTCCACGGTGTTTGCTCTGATTGCCTTCGCCTGGTCATACAACATCATTCCGCAAGGAATTTTTGAAAGCACGCAGTACTATGATCTGCTGTTCTGGGGCGGCGGCCATGTGCTGCAGTTCACCTACTCGCTGTTGATGCTGGCCGGCTGGCTGTGGCTGGCGGATGCCTGCGGCGCGAAAACTCCGCTGACCACAAGGTTGGCGTCAGCCTTCCTGGTGCTGGGGTTGTTGCCGGTTTTCTATGTTCCCGTTATTTACCTGTCTTTTGCAGGCGATATGGGCGTTTACATGGAGCAATTTACCCAGTTGATGAAAGTCGGCGGCGCTTTCGCCCCGGTACCACTTGGCTTGGCGGTACTTTACGCGATCGGTGCGGCCGGAAGCACGGCGGCGACCAAGCCGCAACGCGCGGCGCTGCTGTCGTCAATCATCCTGTTTGCCATCGGCGGCGGGATAAGCCTGATGATCGGGGACAGCAATACGATCATCACCGCGCACTACCACGGAACCGGCGGCGCAATCAGCCTGGCCTTCATGGGGCTGGCCTTTCATCTGCTGCCGCGCCTCGGCTATCGCGAGCCGGATTTGAAATGGGCCACCTTGATGCCTTACATATACGGTGCGGGGCAACTGCTGCACATTATCGGCTTGCTGTGGTCCGGCGGATATGGCGTGCAGCGCAAGGTTGCGGGAGCCGCTCAAGGGTTGCATGGCTTCGCGCAGACGGCAGGCATGGGGCTGATGGGCTTGGGCGGGCTGATAGCCGTGATCGGCGGCATCATGTTCCTGGTCGTGGTTTTCAAAGCCATGCGCCGGTCAGCTTAACGGCACTTCCAATAACCCCGCTTCGCCACGCTTGAATGTCAATTTTTTACGGGTGTGGCGAAGTGATTCTGATTCGTGTTATCGACTAATTTTGCAGGATACGTTCTACGCAACCAAAGAGCCAGTAGTCGCTTCAGTTAGTATTGGAATAATGGATGCTCAGATCCCAGAGGATATCTGGTGCGAGGCGAAGTGTGCCCGAGGCTAGTTCTGAGGAATTTCCAATCATCAGGCAGGCATCGCACATAACGCATCGGGCGATGGCCGCCCTTTTGGATGGGATTTATGACCCAGGCTGCGGGTCATATGGCATAACTCGCTGAGAAGTTACTCCGAAGGAAGCGAAAGATAGTTGATAAAACCGAACGAGATAAATGCCAGTACCAGAATGATGACAAAGAAAATGATGCTGCGGTATTTAAAGCGCGTCCCGCGCGAAATCTCGATGCGGTCAAGTATCCAGTCGGATGCAAAGTAGAGGCCTACGGCCACAAAGGTGTAATAGATAACTTCCAAGTTAATTCCCCATTAATATTTTTACAACGCGCTCATTATATTATGCTGCCACGCTTTGAGCGGATGAATTTGAACCGGTTTTTAAAATGGATTGCAGGCAGCCCTGCTGCAAGGTCACCCCTTTGACTACCTCCAAACACACCGAGTCTGTTGCGCGCAAGATGTTGCTCCGGTTTGAAGGCATCCTGAACAAGATTTTCGGTAACGACCTCAACCCTTTCTACTATCTGGGCGCGCTGGGCTTCTTTTTTTTCTGGGTAGTTGCAGTCAGCGGCGCCTATATCTATATTTTTTACGACACCGGTGTGAAAGATGCTTTCAAATCGGTCGAGTCCCTCACGCACGAACAACCGTATCTCGGCGGCATCATGCGCAGCCTGCACCGCTACGCTTCCGATGCGCTGATCGTGGTGATGATGCTGCACTTGCTGCGCGAATTCATCCTCGGGCGCTACCGTGGCGCGCGCTGGTTCGCATGGTTCACGGGGGTGCCGCTGATCTGGCTGATATTTACCGCCGGCATCAATGGTTACTGGATGCCCTGGGACACCCTGGCCCAATATTCCACCGTGGCTGCCATAGAATGGCTCGACTGGCTGCCGATATTCAACGAACCGATGTCGCCAGCTTTCATTTCCCAAGAAGTCCTCAATGACCGCTTCTTTTCGCTGATATCGTTCGCCCATGTGACCATCCCGGTGCTCATCCTGTTCCTGCTCTGGGTGCATATCATGCGCATCAGCTACCCCGTGGTTAACCCGAGGCGCGGGCTGGCGCTGGGGATGCTGCTGGCGTTGCTGGTTCTGGCATTGATCAAGCCGGCATTGAGCCAGGGTCCGGCGGATATGGGGATCGAGCCAAGCAATATCGGCATCGACTGGTTCTACCTGTTCATTTTTCCGCTGCAGGACAGTTGGTCGGCAGGCCGGGTATGGGCGCTGACAGTAGGAATCAGCGTGCTGCTCTGCGTGTTGCCGTGGCTGCCCGCCAGAAAAAAACAGATACCGATAGCCGAAGTCAGCCTCAAGAATTGCAACGGATGCCGGCGCTGTGTCGCCGATTGCCCCTACGAGGCGGTGGTAACGCGTCCGCGCACCGACAGCCTGCGTTTCCAGGAAGAGGCGGTGGTCATAGCGGATCGCTGCGTCAGTTGCGGCATCTGCGCCGGCGCGTGCCCCTCATCGACCCCTTTCAGGAGCGATGAAGGATATGTGAGCGGAATCGAAATGCCCTCTATGCCGATGGCCGGGTTGCGTGCCGCCATGACGGATGATCTGGCCAAGCTGAAAGGTGATGCGCGGGTCATCGTGTTCGGCTGCGACAACGCGGCAGACATCGGGAAGCTGCGCGGCGAAGGCGTGGCCGTCATGAGCCTGCCGTGCACGGCCATGTTGCCGCCGTCCTTCATCGAATATGCGCTGTTCGAGAATCAGGCCGACGGTGTATTTATCACCGGCTGCCGCGAGAACGACTGCTACCATCGGATGGGCGGATTGTGGGCGACGCAGCGGCTGGCCAGGGAGCGGGAACCGCGTCTGCGCGGCCGTGTCGAGCGTGAACGCGAGCGAATCGGGTTGTTCTGGGCGTCTTCTGCCGACTTCAGGGAATTGGCCAAGGAACTGGAATCGTTCCGTGCCAGCCTGCGCGGATTGGCCGTTGCCCCAGCGGAAGCGGACGATAGACACCTCTAAAAATTCAGCGGGTGCAGGGCGGGACGCTGTGGTTCCGCCCTGCGCGGGCTGCGGCAAGCCTTAATCCATCCACGGCAATCAATAAAACGCTTTACGCCATACAACCCAAATCGAGTGACGTCGCGGCTTGATCTCGATCTGTCCTTCTTTCGATTCGAAGCGCAGGATAGGCGACAATGAAGCGCGGTTACTGCCGGGAGCGATTTGCCAGTGTGCGTTTGATGACAAGGTAGCCTTCACCTTTGTTTCGGCGACAAGGCCCAACCGTAATACGTTGCTTAACCCTGATTCAACGGGCGCGATATTATCTGAACGGGAAAGGACATTATCCATTTTGATCTGGTAAGGAAGCATCAAGTCAGCGCCGGAAAATACCGGCTGAATTGTGAATATATCCAGATCGCGCGCAAAGAAGCCTTCATCGGACTGGGCTTTATGTGCCACAACAATCAATCCAACGAATATCATCCCGGAGCACATGCGGAGCATGGTCACTCGAATAAACCGAAAATAAGAAATGAAGTCAGACATGCTGTTCTCCTTTCCATATGCTAAAACCCCGCAGGGGTAAGCAGTTTGTGCGCACAACATCATTCGTGTCGCAGCATCACTGCCATAGCCTCCCTTGGGCCGGCGACTTTGCACTCTTACCTTTCGGTAAGTTTGCCAAGTGAGTGCAGGTTATTGAACAGCACCGGAAGAATCAATTCATATAAGACAAATGGTTGAGTCATTTGGATAACCGGTAAAGCTTATCCAATTAACCAATGATTCCCTGCATGAACGGTTGAATTGTTCGGACGGACGGTAGAGGTTGCACAAATAGCCAATGATTTTTTGTATGAGTGGTTGGATGTTTTCAGCTCAGCATGGCAGAGTGAGCAGGAAACGAGAGCTCAAGACTTGAACAAGGCTGCGGTAGCGAAAAAGATGCACACTAGCCGCCGCGGTTGTGGACGAACCGGGCTGCACCGGATATTTTGCAGGCTACAGTAAATTATTCAAGCCGGAGCTATTTAACGCTGGTCTTAACGCAATTCCGCAAAAAAATTCTTGATCGCCAGCACCCGCTGGCGCAGATCGTCATGCTTCAGCTCAATGCGCAGCTTGTCCTGCCCGGACATTTTGATATAGCGCCTGCTCTGGATCATCGTGATGATCTTCATCGGGTCGATCGGCGGATTCGGCACGAACTGGATCACGATGGCCTCAGAAGACGCATCCACTTTGCTGATGCCGAGCGGTTTGGCGAGGATGCGCAGGCGGTGGCTGTCGAGCAGGGTCTGTGCGGGCTCGGGCAGCAGGCCGAAGCGGTCGATCAGCTCCTGATGCATGTCGTCCAGTTCTTCCGATGTATTGCAGTTTGCGAGGCGCTTGTACAGCATCAGGCGTTGGTGGATGTCGCCGCAGTAGTCGCTGGGCAGCAGCGCGGGGGTGTGCAGGTTGATCTCGGTGGTCACGCCGAGCGGGTGCGCCATGTCCGGTTCGCGCCCCTGGCGCAACGAGGCCACGGCGGCGTTGAGCATGTCGGTGTACAGAGAGAAGCCGATCTCCTGCATCTCGCCGCTCTGCGATTCGCCCAGCACTTCGCCCGCGCCGCGGATCTCCAGGTCGTGCATCGCGAGGTAGAAGCCGCTGCCGAGCTGTTCCATCGACTGGATCGCTTCGAGGCGTTTCTTCGCCTGCGCGGTGAGCGCTTCGGTCTCCACCAGCAGATAGGCGTAAGCCTGATGGTGCGAGCGCCCGACGCGACCGCGCAGTTGATGGAGTTGAGCGAGGCCGAAGCGGTCGGCGCGATTCATCAGGATGGTGTTGACGGTCGGGATGTCGATGCCGGTCTCGATGATGGTGGTGCACAGCAGCACATTGAAGCGCTGCTGGTAAAAATCGCGCATCACCTGCTCCAGATCGCGCTCACCCATCTGCCCGTGCGCCACGCGGATACGCGCTTCCGGCAACAGCGTCTCCAGCTTTTCCGCCATGTTGGCGATGGTGTCCACCTCGTTGTGCAGGAAATACACCTGCCCGCCGCGCTTCAGTTCGCGCAGCACCGCCTCGCGGATGATACCGTTGCTGGTCTGTGCGACGAAGGTCTTGATCGACAGGCGGCGTTGCGGGGCGGTGGCGATGATCGAGAAATCGCGCAGCCCTTCCAGCGACATCGCCAGCGTGCGCGGGATCGGCGTGGCGGTCAGCGTCAGCACGTCCACCTCGGCGCGCAGCGCCTTGAGGCGTTCCTTCTGCTGCACGCCGAAGCGGTGCTCCTCGTCGATGATGACCAGGCCGAGGTTGTGGAACTTCACGCCCTTCTGGATCAGCTTGTGCGTGCCGATGATGATGTCGATCTTGCCGTCTTCCATGTCCTTCAGCGCCTGCGTCTGCTCTTTCGCGGAGCGGAAACGCGACAGCTCGGCGATCTTGACCGGCAGGTCGGCGAAGCGGTTGGAAAAGTTCTGGAAATGCTGTTCGGCGAGCAGCGTGGTGGGCACCAGCACCGCGACCTGCTTGCCGTCCATCGCCGCAACGAAGGCAGCGCGCAACGCGACCTCGGTCTTGCCGAAGCCGACATCGCCGCAGATCAGCCGATCCATCGGTTTGCCGGATTGCAGGTCGGCGATCACCGCCTCGATCGCGGCGGCCTGGTCGGGTGTCTCCTCGAAACCGAAGCCGGCGGCGAACGCCTCATAGTCATGCGGTGTCAGCTTGAACGCATGGCCCTTGCGCGTGGCGCGCTGCGCGTAAAGATTCAACAGCTCGGCGGCGGTGTCGCGCACCTGCTGCATCGCGCGGCGCTTGGCCTTGTCCCAGGCTGCCGTGCCAAGCTTGTGCAGCGGCGCGGTATCCGAAGCGCCGCCGCTGTAGCGGCTGATCACGTGCAGTTGCGCCACCGGCACGTAGAGCTTGTCGGCGCCGGCGTATTCCAGCAGCAGAAATTCGTTCTCGCCTTCGCCGAGGTCGAGGTTGACCAGCCCCTGATAGCGCGCGATGCCGTGCTGTTCATGCACCACCGGATCGCCCGGTTTGAGTTCGGACAGGTCGCGCAACATGCCCTCGACATTGGTCTTCTTCGCCGCGCGCACGGCGCGGCTTCTGGGCTGCGCGGCATAAAGCTCGGTTTCCGTTACCAGCGCGATCTCTTCATCGGGCAGGGTGAAGCCGCTCTGCAGCGGGCTGACACTGAGCACGAATTGCTCGGTGCGTTGCAGGAACTCTGCGTAGCCCTCGCATATCGCCGGGGCGAGACCGTACTCGTGCAGATAGCCCGCCATGATCTCGCGCCGCCCCAGGCTGTCGGCAAGCAGCAGCACGCGCCCGGTATAGCCTTGCAGGAAATCCTGGAATGCCTGCGTCGGGATTTCGGCGCGGCGGTTCACCGCGATAGGCGGAATGGCGGCGGTGGAGCAGGGGGTGAGTGTCGCGCCGCTTTCACCCGCGACGATATCCAGCCGCGCAAATTCTTTCGCGCGGATGTAGAACCGCTCCGCATCGAGGAACAATTCCTTCGGCTCCAGCAGCGGGCGCTGCGGGTCGCCCCTGAGCAGGTTGTAGCGCGACGCGGCATCCTTGGCGAAGGTGGCGATGGCTTCGTCGATCTCGTGATGCAGGCACAGCGTGGTGTGCTTTGGCAGGTAATCGAACAGCGTCGCGGTCTTGTCGAAGAACAGCGGCAGGTAATACTCGATACCCGCCGGGGCGATGCCCTTGCTCACGCCTTTGTAGATAAACGACTTGGACGGATCGCCTTCGAAGCGATCGCGGAAATTCTGGCGGAAACGCGCCTGGCCGGCATCATCCAGCGGGAACTCGCGCGCGGGCAACAGGCGGATCTCCGGCACGGGGTACAGCGTGCGCTGCGTGTCCACGTCGAAGCTGGCAATGGTCTCGATCTCGTCGTCGAACAGGTCGATGCGGTAGGGCAGCACGCTGCCCATTGCAAACAGGTCGATGATGCCGCCGCGCACGCAGTATTCGCCGGGCGCGAGCACCTGCTGCACATGGTTGTATCCGGCGAAAGTCATCTGCTCGCGCAGTTGCGCCACGTCCAGTTTCTCGCCGCGCTTGAGGAAGAAGGTGTAGGCGGCGAGATGCTCGACCGGCGGCAGCGGATACAGCGCAGTGGTGAGCGGCACGATCACCACGTCGCAGGCATTGCTGCGGATATGGTGCAGCGTCGCGAGGCGCTCGGAGATCAGGTCCTGATGCGGCGAGAAATGGTCGTAGGGCAGCGTCTCCCAGTCCGGCAGCAGATGTACGCGCAAATCGGGTGCGAAGAACGGGATTTCCTCGAGCAGCCGCTGTGCCTCCAGCGCGTTCGCGGCGATGATTACCAGCGGGGAACGGGCCAGCGGCGCATGCTGCGCGGCATACTGCGCCAGCGCCAATGCGTCGGACGAGCCGTGCAGTTGCGTGTAGCGGGGACGTGAATGTTTTGACGAGAAAAGCACGATGGACAGCCTGAAACAGAGGCGCACATTATAAGCCATGCGCGCGGGCAACCTTTTAATTTACAATCGCACCATGTCAGAATTCCACGCCTTGGTTCCCGCCGCCGGTTTCGGCGCGCGCATGGGACATGAGTTGCCCAAACAATACCTGCCGCTGGCCGGGCAGCCGCTGATTTTCCACGCTTTGAATACGCTGTGCGCCAGTCCGGAGGTCGCCACGGTGTTTGTGGTGCTGGCGCCCGAAGATACGCTGTTCCACACCTACGACTGGTCGCGCTTCGGCGACAAGCTGCAGCCGTTGTTTTGCGGCGGGGCGACGCGCGCCGCGAGCGTGGCGAACGGCTTGCTGGCTTCCGAGCTGGAGCCGGACGACTGGGTGCTGGTGCATGACGCCGCGCGCCCCTGCCTGACGCAGGCGCATCTCGCCAAACTGATCGCCGAATTGCGCGACGACGAGGTAGGCGGCATCCTTGCCGTGCCGGTGGCGGATACGCTGAAGCGCGCCGATGCGGATGGCCGCGTCTTGCTCACCGAGAACCGCGAGCAATTATGGCAGGCGCAGACGCCGCAGATGTTCCGTGCCGGGCTGCTGGTACATGCGTTGCGGCAGTGCAGCCAGGTCACCGACGAGGCATCGGCGATCGAGGCATTGGGTTTGCGGCCCAAACTGGTATTGAGCGAATCAAGCAATTTCAAGGTGACTTATCCGCAGGATTTATTGCTGGCGGAATTGTTGCTGCAAAAGTGATAGGCAAAAAATATTTTATCCACAGATTACGCAGATTCCACAGATTGAATTCCGGGATAACCAGGGTGTAAAGGTAAAAGGGGTAAAGGTTTTAATCTGCGTCCATCTGTGTAATCTGCGGGTGGATGTTTTTGATAAAGGTGCAAGACATGAGAATCGGCCAAGGCTTTGACGTGCACCAACTGGTAGAGGGGCGCCGGTTGGTTATAGGTGGGGTGGAAATTCCTCACGACAAGGGGTTGCTCGGCCATTCCGATGCCGACGTGCTGCTGCATGCGATCAGCGACGCGCTGCTCGGCGCGGTGGCGCTGGGCGACATCGGCAAACATTTCGCCGATACCGACGCGAAATTCAAGAACATCGACAGCCGCATCCTGTTACGCGATGTGCTGCACCTGGTGCGCGAACAGGGCTACCGCGTCGGCAACGTGGATGCGACGATCATCGCACAAGCGCCGAAAATGGCGCCGCATATCCCGCAGATGGTGGCGCATATCGCCGCCGACCTGCGCGTGGAGAAAAACGCTGTCAACGTGAAAGCGACCACCACCGAGCAGCTGGGGTTCAGCGGGCGCGGTGAGGGGATCGCGGCGCAGGCGGTGGTGTTGTTGCTCGCCGATAACTGATGCGCGTACTGGCACTGGAAACTTCCACCGAATACTGCTCGGTCGCGCTGTGGCAGGATGGCGTGGTTGTGGAGCATTGCGAATTGGTCGGGCAGAAACATTCCGAGTTACTGATGGCGATGCTGGATGATGTGCTGAAGCAGGCTGGCGTGAAGCTCACGCAGCTCGACGGCATCGCGTTCGGCATGGGGCCGGGGTCGTTCACCGGGGTGCGCATCGCGTGCGGAGTGGCGCAGGGTCTGGCGTTCGGCGCGGATTTGCCGGTGGCTGGTGTATGTACCCTGGAAGCGCTGGCGGACGCTTCCGGCAGGCCGCGCGTGATTGCGGCGCTGGATGCGCGCATGGGCGAGATTTATCACGCCGCGTATGAGAAGTGTGATGGTGCTTGGATAGCGGTGAGCGAGCCGCATTTGTGCAAACCGGTAGATGCGCCGCCGCTGCCGGGCAATGACTGGTTCGGCGCGGGCAGCGGTTTTGCCGTACACGGCACGGCATTGAGCGGGCGCTATGCCGGGCAGTTGCAGGGCGCGGATGACGCCGCCGTGCCGCAGGCCGCCGCGATCGCTGCGCTTGGTGCGGCGCAATTTATACAGGGGCGCGGGGCGGATGCGGCGGAAGCTTTGCCGCTGTACCTGCGCGACAAGGTGGCGCTGAAGACCAGCGAACGGGAAGCGCCCCGCTCATCATGATGTTGCGTGCGATGACGCAGGACGATGTGGATGCGGTGCTTGCCATCGAACAGGCGGTGCAGCGCTTTCCGTGGACGCGCGGCAATTTTACCGATGCGCTGCACAGCGGCTATCTATGCTGTGTGGATGAAACGGAAGAAGGCGGGATTCGCGGCTATGCGATATTGATGCCGACGGTGGACGAGGCAGAGCTGCTCAATATCGGCGTGGCGGCGGCGCAGCAGCGCAAGGGCTTGGGGCGCGCGATGTTGGCGGAGATGTTGAACGTGGCGCGTGGCAGGAATATGAAGCGCGTGTTCCTCGAAGTGCGTTCGTCCAATATTGCCGCGATTGCGTTGTATCGCAGCGCGGGCTTCAGCGAAGCCGGTGTGCGGCGCAGTTATTATCAGGGCGCAAACGGCAGCGAGGACGCCATCGTGATGGCATGCGAATTGATGGGTGAATCCAATGGATAGAAGCGAAGCGGTGCTGCGCGAGCTGAAGCTGCACCCGCAATGGGTGCGGCGAAATCAGCCTGCGCCAGTTTTGGCGGAACAACCTGCGCTAATCACGGCAGAGGCTGAAGCGAGGGTTCCGGCAGCTGCCGTTATTTCAATGCATCCCGCCCCTCCTTTGGCACCGGGTGAAGCCTGTCCTGAACCTTGTCGAAGGGTTGAAGAGCCGGCCCAAGCGGAAATAAATGATATTCATGCCGGCTCATCTGTCGCCGTACCGGCATCTCAGGCCGATAAGCTCAACTGGCCCGAGCTAAAGCAACGGGTGCACGATTGCATCGCCTGCAAGCTGCGCGCCGGTTGCACGCAGACAGTGTTCGGCGTGGGCGACGAGCAGGCCGAGTGGCTGTTCGTCGGCGAAGGGCCGGGGGTGGATGAAGATGCGCAGGGCGAGCCGTTCGTCGGGCAGGCGGGCAAGCTGCTCGACAACATGCTGCTATCGATCAAACTCAGGCGCGGGAAGAATGTTTACATCGCCAACATCGTCAAATGTCGCCCACCCAACAACCGCGTGCCGGAGGCGGACGAGATCGCAACCTGCATGCCCTATCTGCAACGCCAGATCGAATTGATCAAACCCAAGCTCATCGTCGCGCTGGGCAAGACCGCGGCCACTGCGCTACTGGGGCGCGATGCGGCGCTGGGTTCGTTGCGCGGCACATTGCACGACTACCACGGCATTCCACTGGTCGTCACCTATCACCCCGCCTATTTGTTGCGCAGTCCGATGGAGAAGGCCAAGGCGTGGCAGGATTTGTGTTTTGCGGTGCGGGCGCGACACGGTGAGGCGTAGCCTTCAGGTGCGGGAGCGCCCGCATCGCACCTCCTCCCGCAATCGGCTGGCTGTGCCAGTAACGTGTCGGAGGTGCGGGCGCGACACGGTGAGGCGTAGCCTTCAGGTGCGGGAGCGCCCGCATCGCGCATTTTTTGCAGCATAGATTGATGCACGTCATGGTTTTTTAGGCTGACCTCCACTAGACTTCAGGCGTCAGAGGACTACGATGCGAATGTGATTGTGTGATACCACGTACTTTATAAAGGTATGGTGATGACAGACAACAGCGGCAGCAGTAAAAAATTAATGCAGGCATTTTTCTCTCCTGCCGTGGCCCTGATGAATCGCCTGGATGTCACCAGGAAATTCGTGCTGCTGGGGTTGATGTCCTTGGTCGCGATAGCGGTAGTGGTGTACAGCCTGTTTGTCAGCCTTGACCGGGTTATCATCTCCTCGCAACGGGAGCTGAAAGGCCTCGAGCTGATCAAGTCATTTCCCCGGACTGTGCGGGTCCTCCAGCAACACCGTGGGCTTTCGGCCGGAATTTTCGGTGGCAATGTGACCCTGCGGGACGGTCGTGCCAGCACGGAAAAGGAAGTGGCCAAAGCATTGAATGAAATGTGGGGCAAGCCGTTTGCCGGCATAGCCTTGAGCGAAGACTTGCAGCACATCATGGCAGACTGGGAGCGCCTGCGCGAAGAGGGACTCAATTGGACGGCGGCTGAAAACTTTGCCGCGCACACTCGTCTGATCAGCCGGATACAGTTATTCGAGGGGATGGTTGCGGATGAATACGCGCTGACCCTGGATCCTGAACTCAGCACGTTCTACCTGATCGATACCATTATTAACAAGTTGCCGCATGCGCTTGAGCATCTTGGGCAGTTACGCGCATACGGCACCGGTATCCTGGCCGGCAAACAGGCCACTGCGCAGCAGAAGACCGAATTAAATATCCTGATTGTCGAACTCGATGATGCGCTTGGGATGCTCAGAACCAACCTCGACAAGACCGGCCGCCACAACCCTGCACTACAGGGTTTAATCTCGACGGCGTCTGGAGATATCACCGATTCGGCGCAGCGAGTTACCAGTCTCGTGACATCGGACATTCTCACCGGTCATTTTGCTACGCTCCACAATGACTTTTTCGGGATGTCCACTGTGGCGATCGACAAAAGTTACGCGCAACTATATAAAACACTGCTGCCGACGGCCGAAACTCTGATCAAGGAGCGTACTGCGCGGGCGGAAAATACATTACGCGCCAGTATCGGCATCGCCGTTCTGCTGTTTCTGGCAGTGGCCTATTTCTCGATTGGCATCTGCCGCGCCATTATCGCCAATATTCGGTCGCTGGCCCGTTCGGCACGCGCCTTTGCCGGCGGCGATCTGAATGAGCGGGTCAATCTCGGTGCACACGATGAACTCGGCCAAGTGGGCGACAGTTTCAACGAAATGGCCGACGGATTCAGCGCGTTATTGAAAGTGTCCCGTGAAAATGAAGCGCGCCTGCACGACCTGTCGATGCACCTCGAAGAGCGGGTGAAAGAGCGCACTATTGAACTGGAGTCAGCTCAGCAGTTGACCGAATCGCTGCTGCGGCGCAACCAGGCTTTGATGATGACCTCCATGGATGGCATCCATGTGATGGATATGCAGGGCAACATATTGGCGGCCAATGATGCCTTCTGCCGCATGCTGGGCTACACCCAGAAAGAGGTGGCTGGCCTCAATGTGGCCGACTGGGATGCGCAATGGCCGATTGAGGAGCTGCGGGCGAAATTCAGGGAGCTTATCGGCAAGAGCGCCATGTTCGAGACTCTGTATCGCCGCAAGGACGGCACACTGATCAATGCCGAGATCAGCGCCTCCGGCGTGGAGCTGGAAGGGCAGAATTTCATCTATGCATCATGCCGCGACATCACCGGACGCAAGAATGAGGAAGAGGCGCTCAAGCGGCATAAGCTGGTGATCGATACCGCCATAGACGGCTTCTGGATAACCGATATGATGGGTAATCTGCAGGAAGCCAACGAGGCTTATGCAAAAATGTCGGGCTATACGGTCGATGAACTGGCGAACATGCACATCAGCCAACTTGAAGCGAAAGAGCAATCGCCGGAAGAAGTCCGGGCGCATATCGCAAAGATCATTGCGCAAGGCTATGACCGGTTTGAGACACGCCATCGCCGCAAGGATGGGCATGAAATCGATATCGAGGTATCCGTTACTTGCATGGCGGAATCGCAGCAACTTTTCGTTTTCTGCCACGACATCACCAAGCGCAAGAAGACCGAAGAGGCGTTGCGCGTCGCGGCGACGGCCTTCGAGACGCATGAGGCCATCATGATTACCGATGCCGACGCGAATATCATCCGCGTCAATCAGGCGTTTACCGATATCACCGGCTATAGCCCGGAAGAGGTATTGGGCAAAAACCCGCGCATGATGAATTCCGAGCGGCAGGACAAGGCTTTTTACGCCGAGATGTGGCAGCAACTGATCCATACCGGTACATGGTCGGGCGAGATTTGGGATAAACGCAAAAATGGCGAGATTTTTCCGAAGTGGATGACGGTGACCGCAGTAAAAAATGAACACCAGCAAACCGTTCAGTATGTCGCCATCTTCAGCGACATCACCGCGCGCAAGCGGGTCGAGGAGGAAATCCGCAACCTGGCGTTTTATGATGCGCTGACCCAGTTGCCCAACCGGCGTTTGTTTATCGACCGCTTCCGCGCGGCTTTGCCTGCTTCCGCGCGCCACCATAACTATGGCGCGGTGTTGTTCATCGACATGGATAAGTTCAAGGTGCTTAACGACACGCTCGGGCATGACTACGGCGATTTGCTTCTGGTTGAGGTGGCTGTGCGGATCAAGTCCTGCGTGCGCGAAATGGATACCGTGGCAAGATTTGGCGGGGACGAATTTGTGGTGCTGATCGAGGAAATCGGCGATGACCGGGACGAGGCTTCGCGCAAGGCCGGGCTGGTAGGCGAAAAAATCCGCGAGGCGTTGGCGCGCCCTTACCGGCTTAAAGAGCGCGAGCACCATAGTTCACCCAGTATCGGCATCAATTTGTATCGCGGCAACGAAGAGACAGTGGACACCCTGCTTAAACATGCCGATCTGGCGATGTACCAGGCCAAGAGTTCCGGGCGCAATGCGGTGCGCTTTTTCGATACTGTCATGCAACATAACGTGGCAGCGCATGCCGAACTGGTGAATGATTTGCGCCGCGCCATAGAACAGCGGCAATTGCATCTGTATTACCAGGTGCAAGTGGATGACGATAACCGTCCGCTGGGGGCGGAGGCGTTGCTGCGCTGGATCCACCCGCAGCGCGGTATGGTCATGCCGGATCAGTTTATCCCGATCGCCGAAGAGAGCGCGCTGATCATCGAAATCGATGATTGGGTGCTGGAAACAGCCTGCCGGCAACTCGCCTCGTGGGGCGGCAATGCGCGAACGCGCGATTTGCTGCTGACCATCAATATCAGCACCAAGCAGTTCGCCCTGCCGGATTTTGTGAATAAGGTGGCCAGCATGTTGCGCAAGCACCAGGTCAACCCTGCGCGCCTGAAACTGGAGCTGACCGAGCGCATGGTGCTGGACGACTTGGCCGGAACGGTGAAAAAAATGCATGCGCTTAAAGTGCTCGGCGTCAGTTTGTCGATGGACGATTTTGGCACCCGCTATTCGTCACTGTCCTACCTGAAACAGCTTCCAATCGATCAACTCAAGATAGACAAGGGCTTTGTGCAGGCTATTACCAAAGGCAGCGATGACGCGCTGCTGGTGCAGAACATCATCGATCTGGTGAACAACTTCAACTTGAGCGTGATTGCAGAAGGGGTGGAAACCGAGGCGCAATTGGCTTCGCTCAAACAGCGCGACTGCATCACCTACCAAGGTTTCCTGTTCGGTAAAGCCGTGCCGGTTGAGGAGTTCGAGAAGCTGCTGGGAGGGCTTTAGGGGCGCGGCGTGCCCCTGCGCCATGCTAATATGAGCCGAGCGCATTTGATGCGCGTGAAGGTCGTTTATGCAAAACCTGCTTCGCGGTAAATTCAACTTATTGGTTGCTATCCTGGTGGCCGCGGTTTTGCTGGCCGGTGTATTGCTGTACAGCCAATATGGCCGTGCCAAACCCGGTATAAAAATCGGTGTGCTGCACTCGCTCAGCGGCACGATGGCGCCGAGCGAGGTGCCGCTGGTGGATGCGGTGCGGCTGGCGGTCGAAGAAGCCAACCAGTCGGGCGGATTGAACGGCCAGACCATCGAGATGATCGTTGCCGACTGCCGCTCCGATGCCGCATATTGCGCGCAGCAGGCGGAGAAGCTCATCACTCAGGACGGCGTTCAGGCGTTGTTTGGCTGCTGGACATCGGATTGCCGCAAGGCGGTCAAAGCCGTCGTCGAAAAATATCATCATCTGCTGTTCTATCCGCTGCAATACGAAGGGCTGGAGCAATCGCCCGACATCTTTTATACCGGCGCGGCACCCAACCAGCAAATCATTCCGATGGCGTTCTGGGCTTTGCAAAATCACGGCAAACGCTATTACCTGATCGGTTCGGATTACATTTTTCCGCGCACCGCCAACCGCACGGTCAAGGACGTGCTGCTTGCGCAAGGCGGGCAGTTGCTTGGCGAGCGGTATTTGCCGCTGGGTGCGAGCGATATAGCGGCGGTGGTGCAGGAAATTGCCGCACAGCGTCCCGATTTTGTGGTCAACACGCTCAATGGTGACAGCAATCTGCATTTTTTTCGCGCGCTGCGCGCAGCAGGCATCGATGCCAAAAAAATCCCGGTGTTTTCCACCAGCATCGCCGAAGTGGAATTGGCGGCGATCGGGGCCGATCTGGTGGCGGGGCATTACGCCGCATGGAATTATTTCCAGAGCGTGGACAGCGACGAAAACAAGGCGTTCATCGCGCGCTTCAGGCAGCGCTTCGGCAAGGAGCGCGTGCTGGATGATCCGATGGAGGCGGCCTACATCGGGGTGAAGCTGTGGGCGGACAGCGTGCGCAACGCCGGCACGGCGGATCTGACGCCGGTAAAAAACATTTTTGCGCAGCAAAGCATGGCGGCGCCGCAGGGTATCGTGGCGGTGGACTTCAATACCGGACACCTGTGGAAAACCGTGCGTATCGGCAGGGCGCGCGCTGACGGGCAATTCGACATTGTCTGGCAATCCGATACCGCAGTGCATCCGGCGCCGTTTCCGTTCTATCGCAGCCGCCCGGAATGGCTTGCCGAGCAACACGCTTTGGCGGGAGCGGCGCGATGAACCGTGACATGAAAAATCACTCGCTCACCCATCACCTGGCGCTCTGGTTTATCGTGGTTGCGCTGCTGCCGCTGCTGTTATTCGGTTACCTGAGCCTGCGGCAAAACGAAGCCGCGTTGCGCATTGAAATGCAGGCGCGAATGTCGCGCTTGGCGGACAAGAAGGCGATGGAGATCAAGGTCTATCTGGCCGAGCGTGCCCAGGATGTGCAGATGCTCGCGCGCGGCCTTCTGGCGGAGCAGGCCATGGACGCCCTGTCGCGCGCCTATTTGCAACACCGCCCCGGCTCAGCCGGATACCAGAGGGCGGACCGGCAATTCCGCAGCCGTTTTTCCGCCTATATTGACGAGAGCGCATTGTTTTACGATGTGTTCCTGATTACGCCGCAGGGCGAAATCATCTATACCGACAAGCACGAGCCGGACTTCGCCACCAACCTGCTCGACGGCCCGTACCGCGACTCGCAACTGGCTAGGGCATTCCGCGAATCCAGCCTGACCTTCGAAAGCAGCTTTTCCAGCTTCGGAAGCTACTCGCCTACCGGTGCGCCCGCCGCATTTGTTGCCGCGCCGATCATTCGTAACGGCGTATTCCACGGCGTGGTCGCTTTTCAGCTCAGCACCGAAAATATCTACCGGGTAGCGATGGAAAACAGCGGGCTGGGCACGACCGGGGAAACCCTGCTCGCCAGGTTGACGGATTCCGGGGAAGCCGAGTTTGCCGCGCCGCTCAGGCATGATCCGCATGCAGCCATGCAGCGCAAAATGGAGATAAAAACGTCACCCGTCCCGATACGCAATGCCTTGCTTGGCCGGCACGGCGGCGGGATAGAAACCGATTACAGCGGGCGGCAAGTGGTCGCCGCTTGGCGCTACCTGCCGGAATTGCGCTGGGGGATGGTGGTCAAGATGGATGCCGACGAGGCTTTCGCACCGATTTATCGCCAGCGAAAAACCCTGCTGGAGATCTTGCTGGGATTGATTTTGCTGGCCGGAGTTGCCGCATTTTATTTCGGCCGGCGGCTGGTATGGCCGCTCAAGGATTTCGCGCAAACCGCCGATGAAATAGCCCAGGGCGATCTGGGCAAACGTGTCGCCGAGTCCGGCCCGGGTGAAATCGGCGCGTTGGGGCGCGCGTTTAACCACATGGCCGAAAACCTGCAATCGCTGTATCGCTCTCTGGAAGACCGCGTCGAGAAACGCACCCGTGAGTTGAATGTAAGCAATGAGCAATTGCAGGAAGAAATCATCGAGCGCGAGCATATCGAAAAGGCGCTACGGGACAGCCAGGAGCACATAAGGCACGCACTTTTGGAGTTGCAACATAACCAGGACTTGCTCAACGAAGCGCAGCGGCTGGGGCATTTGGGCAGCTGGGAGCTGGATATGGTGAGCGGCGAGCTGCGCTGGTCGGATGAAATCTACCGGATATTTGAGCTTGATCCGGCACAGTTCTCGCCATCCTATGAGAATTTCCTGAACGTGATTCATCCGGATGACCGTGACAAGGTGGATCAGGCTTACACGCGGTCGTTACAAGATCGCCAGACCTACGACATCACGCATCGGCTGCTGCTTGCGGATGGCCGCATCAAGTGGGTGCGTGAACATTGCTCCAGTGATTTCGATGCGTCCGGCAAGCCGCTGCGTTCGGTAGGGGCGGTGCAGGATGTTACCGAGCAAAGGCTGGCGGAGGATCGTTTGCGCGTGGCAGCGGCAACCTTCGAGACGCATGAAGCGATCCTGATCACCGATGCATACTCGACCATCATCCGCGTTAACCGGGCATTCGAGGAGACGACCGGCTATAGCGCCGAAGAGGTACTGGGGAAGAATCCGCGCATCCTCAGTTCGGGCCGCCAGGACAAGGCCTTTTATGCGGAGATGTGGCGGCAATTGCTGGCGACCGGTTCATGGACCGGCGAGATGTGGGACAGGCGCAAGAACGGGCAGATTTACCCGAAGTGGCTGACCATTACCGCCATAAAGGATGAGCAGGGCGAGACCACCGAGTATGTCGCCATTTTCAGCGACATCACCGCGCGCAAACAGGCCGAGGAGGAAATTCGCAACCTGGCGTTTTATGACGCGCTGACCAAATTGCCCAACCGGCGCTTGCTGCTGGACCGTTTCCATCTGGCGCTGTCGGTGTCGGCGCGCAGCCATCATTATGGCGCGGTGCTGTTTCTCGATATGGACAAGTTCAAGACGCTCAACGATACGCTGGGGCACCATTACGGCGACCTGATGCTGATCGAGGTGGCGCAGCGTATCGAGTTATGCGTGCGTGAAGTGGATACCGTGGCGCGCTTGGGCGGCGACGAGTTCGTGGTGTTGATCGATGAGGTCGGCGCAAATGCAGAAGAGGCTTCGCAAAGAGTTGCGCTGATCGCCGAGAAGATACGCGCGGCACTGGCGCTGCCTTACCAGATCAAGGGGCATGAGTATCACAGTTCGCCGAGCATCGGCGTATGCCTGTACCGCGGCAACGAGGAATCGGTGGACACCTTGCTTAAACACGCCGATCTGGCAATGTATCAGGCCAAGGATGCAGGGCGGAATGCGGTGCATTTTTTCGATCCCGCGATGCAGCACGCGGTGGAAATGCACGCCGCGCTGGAGGCGGATTTGCGCCGTGCCATACCCAATCTGGAACTGCGCCTGTATTACCAGATCCAGGTGGACAGCGAGCAGCGTCCGTTGGGCGCGGAGGCGCTGGTGCGCTGGATGCATCCGAACCGCGGCATGGTTTCCCCCGCACAATTCATTCCCGTCGCCGAGGAGAGCTCACTGATTCTGGATATCGGTCTGTGGGTGCTGAATACCGCCTGCCGGCAGCTTGCGCAGTGGGGCGGAAATGAACAAACGCGCAATTTGGAGCTTGCCATCAATGTCAGCGCGCAACAGTTCCGCTTGCATGGTTTTGTGGATGTGGTCGCGGCAGCGCTGCGTGCGCATCAGGTTGACCCGTCGCGCCTGAAGCTGGAATTGACGGAAAGTGTCGTGCTGAATGATGTTGCCGATGTTGTGGCAAAAATGCACGCGTTGAAAGCGTTGGGCGTCAAATTGTCCCTGGACGATTTCGGCACCGGTTATTCGTCGCTGTCCTACCTGAAGCAACTGCCGCTCGACCAGATCAAGATCGATCAGAGCTTCGTGCGCGATATTGCAACCGATCCGAACGATGCCGTGATGGTGAAAACCATCATCGACATGGCGCAAAATTTCCGCTTGAACGTGATTGCCGAAGGGGTGGAGACCGGGGCGCAACTGGGCTTCCTCAAACAAAACGGCTGTATGGCGTATCAGGGCTATTTGTTCAGCAAACCGGTGCCGGTCGAGGAGTTTGAAGTGTTGCTCGGGAAATTGCAGGGTAATTGAACCTGCCGGGGCAGGCTCTTACTTTTGTCCCCTGTCCTGGTCATGCCCATGGCGCTTGTACAGCGCGGCCATGATGCCTGACAGCAGCAGGCCGAACACCGTGATGATGAGGTAGATGCTGAGCTCCAGTTTTTGCATCACGGCATACAGCCCCAGCATCGCGAAGATGCTCAGGTTCTCGTTGAAGTTCTGCACCGCGATGGAGCGCCCCGCGCCCATCAGCAGGTGGCCGCGATGTTGCAGCAGTGCGTTCATCGGCACGACGAAATAGCCGCCCATCGCGCCGATCGCAATCAGCAGCAAGATCGCCACTGTGCTGTTGGTTACCGGAATCATCATCAGCACGGCGATGCCCATCGCGATGCCGACCGGCAGCACCTTCACCGAATGCTCCAGCTTGATGAATTTTGCCGCCAGCACCGAACCGATGGCGATGCCGATAGCCACCCAGGCGGTGAGCTTGGCGGCCTCGCCGATGTCGTAATGCAACGCGACGGCCGCCCAGGCCAGCACCAGCAGGCGCAGCGTGGCGCCCGCGCCCCAGAACAATGTGGTGACCGCCAGCGAAACCTGTCCGAGCGGGTCTTTCCACAGCAGCTTGAAGCAATGCCAAAAATCCTTGACCAGAAACACGGGGCTGCGGCTGAGCGGCTTGTGGTCGATGGCGACGCGCGGGATGTAAAGGTTGAAGATCGCGGCGGCAATGTAGATCAGCACGATGAAGGCGATGGCCAGTTCCGCGATACTGCCGACCAGCGGAAGATCCAGCATTTGCAGCAATGGCGCGACGACTTTTGGGCTGATGAGCATACCGCCCACCAGCGCGCCGAGCACGATGGCGGCAACGGTCAGCCCTTCCATCCAGCTATTCGCCTTGACCAGTTGGTCGGGCGGAAGATATTCGGTGAGGATGCCGTATTTGGCAGGGGAGTAGGCAGCGGCGCCCAGCCCGACCAGGCAGTAGGCGATCAGCGGATGGACGCCGACCAGCATCGCGACGCAGCCGGCCAGTTTGATGATGTTGCTGATGAACATCACGCGCCCCTTGGGCAGCGAATCGGCGAATGCGCCGACGAACGGCGCCAGCACGATGTACGAGACGATGAAGCTCTGCTGCAATACCGGCGTATGCCAGGCTGGCGAGCTCAGGTCGTTGAGCAGCGCAATCGCGGCAAACAGCAGGGCGTTGTCGGCGAGCGCGGATAAAAACTGCGCCGCGAGGATAATGTAGAAACCGGAATTCATTCAACAGGGATTGTTTTTGGCAGGCCGTTTTATATCACGAAAGCACAGCCCCTGCTATCATTCGCGCCTATTAAAATCCTTGCGATAAGTGAATTCGTGCCACGCCCCATACAAGCCCATATCAACCTGAGCGCGCTGGAGAACAACCTCCGGGTGGCGCGCCGTGCCGCGCCGTCCGCGCGCATCATGGCGGTGATCAAGGCGGACGGCTACGGGCACGGCTTGACCAGGGTGGCCGAAGCATTGTCGGCGGCGGACGGTTTTGCGCTGCTGGACATTCAGGATGCGGTGCATCTGCGCGAGGCGGGCTTCAATCAGGTGATCTTGCTGCTGGAGGGGGTTTTCAACGCCGAGGATATGGCCCTCATCGCGCAATACGACCTGGCCTGCGTGATTCACAGCGCGTGGCAGCTTGCCTTGCTGGATGCCTGTCCCGGCAAGGGTACGCTGGATGTCTGGCTCAAGGTCAACAGCGGCATGAACCGCCTGGGTTTCGCGCCGCAGCAGGCGGCGCACGCGCTGGAGCAACTGCGCCGCCATCGCGCCGTGCGCGGTATCACCCTGATGACGCATTTCGCCAATGCCGACGAGGCGCGCGGCATCGCCGGCCCGCTCGCCCTGTTCGACGACTTCGCCGCGCCGCATCGCATCGCGCGCTCGCTGGCGAATTCCGCCGCGCTGCTGCGTTATCCGGAAACGCATGGCGACTGGGTGCGCCCCGGCCTCATGCTGTACGGCGCGTCGCCCTTCGCTGAGGTCAGCGCGCAGCAACTCGGGCTGCAACCGGCGATGACCCTGAGCAGCCGCATCATCGCAGTGCAGGAATTGCGTGCCGGCGACGAGGTTGGTTACGGCGCGCTGTTCCGCGCCGAACATGCGATGCGCATCGGCATCGTCGCCTGCGGTTACGCCGACGGTTACCCGCGCCATGCGCCGAACGGCACGCCGGCATTGGTGGACGGGCAAGCGACGCAAACCCTGGGGCGCGTCTCGATGGATATGCTGTATGTGGATTTGAGCAGGCTGCCGCAAGCCGGCGTCGGCAGTGCCGTCACGCTGTGGGGCGAGGGTCTGCCGATCGAGGAAGTGGCGCGTGCGGCCGGAACCGTCAGCTATGAATTGATGTGCGCGCTGACCGCGCGCGTCCCGGTTGTAGTTTGAATCAACCAAAACCATAGCCGTCCGCAGATTACGCAGATTGACGCAGATTAAACAATAGGCCAGACATATTGATATTCACCAAACAGGTGATCGAGGATTCTTGGATGTTTCATTGATAATCTGCGTAATCTGCGGACAGATGTTTTTTCTAGGATTAAAGAGGTAATAAATATGTTGGGCATTATCGGCGGCAGCGGCGTTTACAACATCGAGGGATTGGAGAACACCCGCTGGGTGAAGGCGGAATCTTCATTCGGCGAAGCGTCGGACGAGATCATGGTCGGCGAGCTGGCGGGACAACCCATCGCCTTCCTGCCGCGCCACGGGCGCGGGCATCGCATCCCGCCTTCCGAGATCAACTTCCGTGCCAACATCGACGCGCTCAAGCGCCTCGGCGTGACGGACATCATTTCGGTGAGCGCGGTGGGATCGCTGCGCGAACATCTCACGCCGGGCATGTTTGTCATCGTCGATCAATTCATCGACCGCACCTTCGCGCGGGAAAAAAGCTTCTTCGGCAGCGGGCTGGTCGCGCATGTATCGATGGCGCATCCGGTGTGCAGCCGCCTGGGCGGGCACCTGCACGCGGCGGCGCAGCAGATGGATATCCCGGTGGTGCGCGGCGGCACCTATCTGGTGATGGAAGGCTCGCAGTTTTCCAGCCTTGCGGAATCGGAGCTGTACCGCCTGTGGGGCTGCGATGTGATCGGCATGACCAACATGCCGGAAGCCAAGCTCGCGCGCGAAGCCGAGATATGCTACGCCACCGTCGCGATGGTGACCGACTACGACTGCTGGCATCCCAATCACGACAACGTGACGGTACAGGCGATCGTCAAGGTGCTGCTGGAAAATGCCGACAGGGCGCGCGCGCTGGTCAAGGGCGTCGCGCCGCGCGTGCTGGGCGATGAAGAAGGCGGCGCGTGCGGCTGCCGCAGCGCATTGCAACACGCCATCCTGACTGCGCCGGAAGCGCGCGACCCGGCGATGCTGGAAAAATTGTCCGCCATCGCCGGGCGGATGCTGAAAACAACCTGAAACCCGCATCCGCAGATTACGCAGATTCACGCAGATTTAATTTAGAGGTTTTAATCTGTTTAATCTGCGTAATCTGCGGACAAAAATGTTTTTTATAAATCGACACAAGGAATTCACCATGCCAATAAAGTCCAGAATCCGCACCGTCCCGCATTACCCCCATCAGGGCATCATGTTCCGCGACATCACCACGCTGCTCAAAGATCCGGTCGGCCTGCGCGCCACGATTCAGGAAATCGTCAGCCGCTACAAAGGCATGAAGATCGACAAGGTGGCCGGCATCGAATCGCGCGGCTTCATCGTCGGCACGCCGGTCGCCTACGAGCTGGGCCTCGGCTTCGTGCCGGTGCGCAAAAAGGGCAAGCTGCCCGCCGAAACGGTCGGGCGCGACTACCAGCTCGAATACGGCACCGACCGCATCGAAATTCATGTCGATGCGATCCAGAAGGGCGACCGCGTGCTGCTGGTAGATGACCTGATCGCCACCGGCGGCACGGCGGAAGCCGCCACCAAGCTGATCCAGGACATGGGTGGCATCGTCGTGGAATGCTGTTTCGTGATCGACCTGCCGGATATCGGCGGCAGGGCGCGTCTGGAAAAACTGGGGCACAAGGTGTTTGCGCTGTGCGAGTTCGAAGGGGATTAGCGGGTGTAGGGTGGGCACGCCGTGCCCACGCGGCGATTAAATTTATTGGTGGGCAACGAGTTGCCCACCCTACAAAATCATGAAAATTAACGGCAAACCCTATCGCACCATCTGGCCAACCGCCGACGCGGTGGAGATCATCGACCAGACCAGGCTGCCGCATGTTTTTGCCACATTGCGCCTGAACACGATGCGCGACGCCGAGCGTGCGATCCGCGACATGCAGGTGCGCGGTGCGCCGCTGATCGGCGTGACGGCGGCTTACGGCGTCGCGCTGGCGATGCGGGATGATGCCTCGGATGCCGCGCTTGCCGACGCTTGCAGCGTGCTGCTCGCGGCGCGTCCCACGGCGGTGAACCTGCGCTGGGGCGTGGAAAAAATGCGCGCGCTGCTGGCTCCGTTGCCCGAACGTGAACGCATTGCTGCCGCCTGGAAAGAGGCGGCGCGCATCGCCGACGAGGACGTGGCGATCAACGCGGCCATCGGCAAGCATGGCGGCGAGATCATCCGCACGATTCACCAGAAGAAAAATACTGCGGTCAACATTCTCACGCACTGCAACGCCGGCTGGCTCGCGACGGTGGACTGGGGCACGGCGCTGGCACCGATCTATACCGCGTTCGACGCGGGCATTCCGCTGCATGTGTGGGTGGACGAGACGCGCCCGCGCAACCAGGGCGCGAGCCTGACCGCATGGGAACTCGGCCAGCACGGCGTGTCGCATACCGTGATCGTCGACAACGCGGGCGGGCACTTGATGCAGCACGGCAGGGTGGACATGGCGATCGTCGGCTGCGACCGCGTCACGGCGCGCGGCGACGTATGCAACAAGATCGGCACCTATCTCAAGGCGCTCGCGGCGCATGACAACGGCGTGCCGTTCTATGTGGCGCTGCCGACCCCGACAATCGACTGGACATTGCAGGATGGTGTGAAGGAAATCCCGATCGAGGAACGCGCACAGGAAGAGGTGACGCATATCGCCGGGTTGTGCGACGACGGGCAGGTGCGCACCGTGCAGGTCACCCCGCAAGGTTCGCGCGCGGCCAATTACGGCTTCGACGTGACCCCGGCGCGGCTGGTAACGGGGTTGATCACCGAGCGCGGTGTGGTGAAGGCGGATGCCGGGGCGATGGAAGTATTGCGGTAACGCTGGTAGGGATTTATCACGGCACGAAGAACAAACCCCCTCCAACTCCCCCTTATCAGGGGGAGAGGTTGACTCCTCCCCTGACAAGGGGAGGCCGGGAGGGGTTTGGGGTTGCATCTAGTGTGGCTGGAAATTAACAGGATCAAAAATGGAAAACCTCTGGAACGAAACAGAAGCAGGCAAGCAAAAAGACATTTTGGCGGAGCGCGTCTATTCGTCGCGCCTGCTCGGCGCGAACCCGAACCTGGTGTTGCACGGCGGCGGCAACACTTCGGTGAAGGGCGTCAGCAAGAACATCTTCGGCGAGGATGTGGCTACTTTATTTGTAAAGGGCAGCGGTTCCGACCTCGCCACGATAGAGGCCAAGGACTTCGTCGCGGTGCGCCTGGATGCGATGCTGAAGCTGTCGCGGCTGGAAAAATTGTCGGACATCGACATGGCGCGCGAGCTCAAGCTGGCTTCGCTTGACCCGTCGGCGCCCGCGCCGTCGGTCGAGGCGATTCTGCATGCGCTGATCCCGCATCGCTTTGTCGACCATACCCATGCCGATGCAATCGTGGCGGTCACCAATACCGCGAACGGCGAGGCGCGCATCCGCGAGATTTACGGCGATGAAGTCATCGTGCTGCCTTACGTGATGCCGGGATTCGATCTCGCCAAGCTGTGCGCCGAGGTGTTTCCCAAACAGGCCACTTCACGCACCATCGGCATGGTGCTGATGAACCACGGCATCTTCAGTTTCGGGGATACCGCGAAACAATCCTACGAGCGGATGATAGAACTGGTCGGCCGCGCCGAGGATTACCTGAATAATTTCAAAGAAACCGTTCGGCCTGAGCTTGTCGAAGGCAGGGGAACTAGCGGTTCGACAGGCTCACCGCGAACGGTAAATGGGGAAGTCTCTGCGAGCGCAGACTGGTTAGCGTTGCCGGAGTTGAGAAAGAAAGTTTCCGCTGCCGCCGGTTTTCCGCTGCTGTTGCGCAGCTGTTCGAGTGCGGCTGCGCTGGCCTTTGCGCGCCATCCCAACGCGGCCAGCATCACGCAGCGCGGCCCGGCCACGCCGGATCACGTGATCCGCACCAAGCGCCTGCCGATGTTCGGACGCGATGTCGAGGCCTACGCGCAGGCATACAAACAGAGTTTTGAGAAGAACTCGAAACAGGCGAAGCAGCCGCTGACGATGCTCGACCCCGCGCCGCGCGTCATCATCGACCCGGAGTTCGGCCTGGTCAGCGCGGGCCGTTCGGCGCGCGACACGCAGATCGTCGAGGACATCTATCTGCACACCCAGGACATTATCCTGCGCGGCGAAAAGCTTGGCGGCTATCAGGCGCTGGGCGAGGCGGAGCTGTTCAGCATGGAATACTGGGACCTCGAACAGGCCAAGCTGAAGAAGGCCGGCGCGCCGAAAGCGTTCGCCGGCGAGGTTGCGCTGGTGACCGGTGCGGCATCCGGCATCGGCAAGGCTTGCGTGCAATCGTTTCTGAACCGGGGCGCGGCGGTCGTGGCGGTGGACATCAATCCGGCCGTGGAGACGTTATTCGGCAACCGCGCGGACTGTGCTCGTGAAGATTATCTGGGCATCACCGCAGACCTGACATCAACGCAGGACATCCGGCGCGTCATCGAGCAGACGCTGCGCCGTTTTGGCGGCCTCGATATGTTGGTGCTTAACGCGGGCATCTTCCCCGGCGGCAAGAAGATAGCGGCGCTGTCCGACGACGAGTGGCGCAAGGTCATGGCGGTCAACCTGGATTCCAATCTGGCGATCATGCGTGAGGCGCACCCGTTGCTGAAAGCGGCGCCGAGGTATGGCCGCGTCGTGGTGAACGGCTCGAAGAACGTCCCGGCGCCGGGCCCCGGCGTGGTGGCCTATTCCGCTTCCAAGGCGGCGCTGACACAGGTTGCGCGCGTCGCCGCATTGGAGTGGGGCGCGGATAAAATCAGGATCAATCTGGTGCATCCGAACGCGGTGTTCGACACCGGCATCTGGACGCCGGAAGTGCTGGCGCAGCGCGCCGCCCATTACGGCATGAGCGTCGACGATTACAAGCGCAACAATGTGCTGCATGAAGAAGTCACCAGCAGGGACGTGGCGGAGTTGATCGCGGAAATGTGCGGCACGCTGTTCGCGAAGATCACCGGCGCGCAAGTGCCGATCGACGGCGGCAACGAGCGGGTGATCTGAACGATCGAATGGAATGTGGTGTCCCCGACAGGAATCGAACCTGTAATTGACCCTTAGGAGGGGCCGGTTATATCCATTTAACTACGGAGACAGCTTGACTGCGGAAGCAGCGGGCGCATTCTAGCTTAAACGCCGCGTAATCAGAACCCGCTCGGTCGTCCATTTATGAAAAAACATAAATTACCCGGCACCGTCATCGCGCTCGGGCTGGTCAGTTTTCTGAATGACCTGGCTTCGGAAATGGTGACGCCGTTCATCCCGATTTTGATCGCCACGGTGCTGGGCGCCGGGCCGGTGATCCTCGGGCTGGTGGAGGGCGTGGCGGATGCGGCGGCGAGTTTCCTCAAGCTTTGGGCGGGGCGCTATTCGGACAGCAAGCATGGCCGCCGCAAACAACTGATGGTGTTCGGCTACGGGCTGTCCAATCTGGCGCGCCCGCTGCTGGCGCTGGTGTCGAGCTGGGGAGCGCTGCTGCTGTTGCGCAGCCTGGACCGCGCCGGCAAGGGCTTGCGCAATGCGCCGCGCGACGCGCTGCTCGCGGATAGCGCACATCCTAAAATACACGGCTTTGCCTACGGCTTCCACCGCGCGATGGACAACGCCGGCGCGCTGGGCGGCACGCTGCTCGCGGTTGCCGCGTTGAGCTGGCTGGACTGGTCGGTGAGCGAGGTGATTCTGTGGTCGGCGCTGCCGGGTGTGCTGGTGCTGCTGGTGCTGATCTTCGGCGTGCGCGAAGCGCCGCGCCCGGTTGTGCAGCAGCAGAAACGGCAGGCGCCGCTGGCCTGGTCGGAGTTGTCGCACAACATGCGCCGCTATTTGTGGGTGCTGGTGCTGTTCACCTTTGCGCGCGTCTCGGAGAGCTTCATCCTGCTGCGCGGCAACGAGCTGGGCATGAGCGTGGTGCAGTTGCTGCTGTTGTGGGCGGCGCTGAACCTCGCCAAATCCGGGGCTTCGCTGCTCGGCGGGCACATGGCGGATAAGTTCGGCATACGCCGTCTGAGCCTGGTCAGCTGGTCGGGTTATGCCGCGAGTTTTGTCGCGCTCGGTTTGGTCGAGCAGGGTAACGCGTTGTGGGCCTGCACCCTGCTGTATGGCTTGCTGACCGGCCTGGGCGAAGGCTCGGAGCGCGCATTGATCAGCCTGTATGCCGACGAACGCGAGCGCGGCACGGCGTTTGGCTGGTATCATCTCGCCGTTGGCCTGAGTGCCATTCCCGCCGGGGTATTGTTCGGCACGATATGGCATTACTGGAATGCCGGTGCCGCATTTTTGTTTGCCGGGGCATTGGCTTCGCTATGTGTGCTGTTGCTGCGCTTCTGGAGTTTCAACGACCCAGCGTGATTTTCATCGAATATTTGTCCATCGGTTTTTTTCAATCAATCGTTTCATTTCAACAAGTAGCTTTCACTTATGCCAATTATTACCTTAGACAAGGCGTGCCTCGCATTCGGGCACGTCGCACTGCTCGACCACGCCGACTTTCAACTCGATGAGGGCGAACGCGTCGGCCTGATCGGGCGCAACGGCGGCGGCAAGTCGAGCATGATGCGCGTGCTGGCCGGCCAAGGCAATTTAGACGACGGGCTGGTGTGGCGCGCGCCGACCGCGCGGATCTGCTACGTCAGCCAGGAGCCGGTGCTGAATGCCGACGACACGGTGTTCGATGCGGTGGCGCAAGGCCTGGGCGATTTGCATACGCTGCTCAGCGATTACCATCATGTTTCCCATCAATTGTCCGAAGCGGATGCGGACGTGGAAGCGCTGCTGGAAAAAATGCAGCACTTGCAGACCCAGCTCGAGGCGCAGAACGGCTGGTCAGTGCAGGCGCGCATCGAGACCGCGATCGCGCGGCTGGATCTGGACCCCGACAAACGCGTCGGCGACATGTCCGGCGGGCAGCGCAAGCGCGTGGCGCTGGCGCAGGCATTGGTGGCCGAGCCGGATGTGCTGATCCTCGACGAACCGACCAACCATCTGGATTTCGAATCCATCGAATGGCTGGAAGGGCTGCTGAACAACTTTGTCGGCGCGGTGTTGTTCGTCACGCATGACCGGCGTTTTCTGGACAACGTCACCACGCGCATTATCGAACTGGACCGCGGCAAGCTGGCGAGTTTCACCGGCAATTTTTCCGCCTATCAGGCAATCAAGGAGCGCATGCTGAGCGACGAGGCGGTAGTGAACGCCAAGTTCGACAAGGTGCTGGCGCAGGAAGAAGTGTGGATACGCCAGGGGGTCAAGGCGCGCCGCACCCGCAACGAAGGCCGCGTGCTGCGCCTGGAGCAATTGCGCCGCGACCGCGCGGCGCGCCGTGAAAAAGTCGGCAAGGTCGAGATGACAGTGGACACCGGCGACCGTTCCGGCAAGCTGGTGGCCGAACTGGAAAATGTCAGCAAATCATTTGGCGAACGCAAGATCATCGACGATTTTTCCTGTCGCATCCAGCGCGGCGACAAGATCGGCCTGCTCGGCCCGAACGGCGCGGGCAAGAGCACGCTGCTCAAGATCATCCTCGGCCAAATGGAACCGGACTCCGGGAAGGTCAAGCTCGGCACGAAGATTTCGGTCGCGTATTTCGACCAGTTGCGCGAGCAACTGGATGACGAAGCGACGCTGGCCGACACCATCAGCCAGGGTTCGGATTTTGTCGAGATCGGCGGGCAGAAGAAGCATGTCATCAGCTATCTCGGCGATTTCCTGTTCGCGCCGGAGCGCGCCCGCTCACCGGTCAAGAGCTGTTCCGGCGGCGAGCGCAACCGCCTGCTGCTGGCAAGGCTGTTCACCCAGCCTGCCAACGTGCTGGTGCTCGATGAGCCGACCAACGACCTCGACATTGAGACGCTGGAGCTGCTCGAAGAGCTGCTGGCAAACTATGACGGCACGCTGTTTCTGGTCAGCCATGACCGCGCGTTTCTCGACAACGTGGTCACGCAGGTGATCGCGTTCGAGGGCGACGGCAAGCTGATCGAATACGTCGGCGGCTATGAGGACTGGGTGCGGGTGAAAAAATACCAGGCAACAGCAGCAACCGCCAAACTACCTGTTTCAACGCCGCCGCGTGTGGCAGTCGCGCCGGCAGAAAAACCCAAAGCCATCAGCAAACTCAGCCACAAGGAAGCGCGCGAGCTGGAAGAGCTGCCCAAGCGCATCGAGGTATTGGAGCGCGAGCAGATCGACATTGTCGCGCATCTCGCCGATGGCACGCTATACCGCAGCGATGTTAAGCGCGCCAAGCAACTGCAAGCGCGCAGCGAGGAAATCGGGGCGGAAATAGCGGAGGCGATGCAACGCTGGGAGGAGCTGGAGCAGCGCTCGCTGGCTATGTAATTCCATTTTTCAATCAGAAGCATGGCAGGGAGTAATCAGGAACAAAAAGGCTGCACGGCAAGCGCGTTTCGGGTAAATTGCGCGCTCATTATTTGGCAATGGAACCTTTCCGGAATAACGTTATTCCACTGGTTCCAAATATTTCAGGAGAAAGTTATGACGCAATACAGCAAACGCATGGTGATCGTTCATTGGCTGACCTTGGCATTGGTGGTCGTCGCGTGGTTCCTGGGCCATGAACTGGATGAGGCAAGGCATGAAGAGGGTGCAACGATTGCCGGATACATTGCGCATGCGTTGGTGGGCGGCGCGGTGCTGCTGTTTACCCTGGCGCGACTGTTTTTCCGCAGCAAGGACGGCACACCGCCGCCAGTGGGGCAGTCGCTGATGGACAAGGTGGCCAAGGGCATTCATCACGGGCTTTATGCCTTGCTGGTGCTGTTGCCGGTAAGCGGGTTTATGACAATTGTGACGAGCGATGTGGGCAAGGCCTTACTGGCAGGCGACGCAACCTTGCTCCCCAAAAAATTTACCGGCGTAGTTCCCCACGACGTGCATGAAATATTGGTGACGGTGCTGATCGTGCTGGTAGTGGTGCATATACTGGGCGCGATCAAGCACCAGTTCATCATGAAAGACGGCCTGATGGAGCGGATGTCGCTGCGCCGGAAAGACTGATACAGCCGCAAATCGAACGTAGGGGCGGGCCCATAGGGCGGGTAAATGGAAACCCGCCCTTTTTGTTTTTTGGGATTTCAGAAGTCGGCGGTTTGCAGCAGCCAGCCTATCCCGCTTAGCGCGCCGAAGAAAATCACCACATGCGCCCAACTCCAGAGCAGGTAGCGGCGCGATAATTTTTCCGGCGTGAGGTTGCTGATCAGGAATAATTTGCCGTCGCGCGGCCGGTCGATGAGGTGGATGTCCGGTTGCGCGTGCGCTGCGCGCTGTTTTTTCGCTACCTCGCGCTTGGCGGCCTGGCGCGCCAGCATCCATTCGTTCATATCCAGCTCGCCGTCGTTGTTCAGGTCGAAGCGCGCGTGCAGCGCGGGTTTGTCCTGCTTCCATTCGGCGAGCAGCGCATTGAGTTCGGCGCGGCTGCCGAATTCCACCGCCCCGTTCCGCGTGCGGAACTCGCCGATGACATACAGGTTGTCGCTGTTGATGAGCTTCCACTCGGTGTAGCGGTAATCGCCTTCCTGCCATTGGTCACGGTGTTTGGTGACGATCTCGGCATGTTCCGGATCGACCACGCAATCGCCCGTGTCGTCGCGCAACAGGAACGAATCGCTGCTCTCGCCGCTGTCCACGGTTTTCCACTTGTCTTTCGAGCCACGCTGTTCGATTTTGTAGCGATACCACAGGCAGGGCAGTTGGCGGCATTTGCTGATCAGCGGCATTTCACCGAACTGCTTGCCGCGTCCGATCAGTTCGACATAACCCTGTGCGGCTGAAGCGACCTTGGAAGTCGGCGTGCCGCGTATCGCACGCAGCCGTTTCAGTGCCGAGAGCCAGGCTGCAAAGCTGATGATCGCCATTACGGACAGACAGCCCAGCCAAGCCTCGCGCGATTCCAGTTTGACGCCGATAAACAGCAGCAGTAACTGCGCGCCGGAGGTGATGAGCTCGGCGTAGCTGCGGCGCAGCGAAACCAGCATGGTGCTTAGCTGAATAGCTGCTTCATGTCCACATCCGCTTTCTCGCTGGAGGAGAATTCCAGCAGCGGCTTTGCGCCGAAGTTGAACAGCTTTGCGATGATGCTGGCGGGGAACACCTCGATCTGCACGTTGTTGATGTTCACCGACTCGTTATACAACTCGCGGCGGTCGGCGATGCCGTTCTCCAGCGAGGTGATGCGGGTCTGCAACTGCATGAAATTTTCGTTGGCCTTCAGCTCAGGATAGGCTTCCGCCACCGCGAAGATATTGCCCAGCCCCATGCGCAGCATGCCTTCCGCCTGCCCCAGCGCCGGAATATCCTGCTGCTGGCGCGCGGTTTGCACCTGCGAGCGCGCCTCGATGACCTTTTGCAGCGTGGCCTGCTCGAACTGCTTGTATTGCTTGCACACCTCGACCAGCTTGGGCAGCTCGTCGTGGCGCTGCTTGAGCAGCACGTCGATGTTCGCCCATGACTTCGCGACGGCGTGCTTGATGTTCACCAGATGGTTGTACAGGCCGATGCCATAGAACAGCAGCACGGCGACGATGCCAAAGAAAATCAGGGTGCTCATTTAGCTCCTCCGTTAAGTAACGATCACGTTTGCTTTTCTGTGCAAGTAGGCCATATCGTAAAGCAAAGCCGGCCTGTGATGCTTGCCTATAAAACCAGCTTGTCATTCAGGCAGGTCTTGGCCTGTGCGAGCCGCGCCAGCGTCGGCACTAGGTTCAGCCCGGTTTGCTCCTTCAATGCCAGCGCGCTTTCCTTCAGGTCGTCGAAAGACAGTTCGATCGGATGGCCTGCCACGGCCAGCGCCACCGCATTGCCGCTCTCGCATGAAGGGAACAGCAGCACGCGATCCTCGAATGCCTCCGCGATGTGGGCGGAAGTTCGCTTGAAGCTGCGGCTGCGTGTCAGCAGGTTCACCGCCACGATCCCGTTATCGCTCAAGCGGGACCGGCAAGCCTGGTAGAAGGGCAACGTCTCCAGCGCTCCCGCGCGCGCCTTCTCGTCGAAGCCGTCCACCAAAATCAGGTCGAATTTCTTGTTGCTGTTGAGCATGTATTCCGCGCCGTCGCCGATCACCAGATTGAGCCGCTTCGGGTCTTCCGGCAGCTTGAAAAACTGCCGCGCCGCGGCGACCACATCGGGCTCGATCTCCACCACGGTGAGATGCGCGAGCGGATAGTGGCGATACAGGAACTTGGTCAGCGAAGCCGCGCCGAGGCCGATCAGCAGCACCTTCCGCGGCGCGTCGCGCAGCAGCAGGCTCGTCATCATCTCGCGCGTGTATTCCAGTTCCAGGTTCCACGGCCGCGCGATGCGCATCGCGCCCTGTGTCCATTCGGAACCGAAGTGCAGCATGCGCACGCCGGCTTCTTCGCTGACTTCTATTGGTGTGGCCATGAGTTTTGATAGTCATTCCGGCGCAAGCGGGAATTTAGGGTTAAACGAAAGTGCAGGCAGGATTATCGCAGACAACTTTGATAACGCCGAACTTCAGCAAGCAAGTAGCCCGCATGAAGCGCAGCGTAATGCGGGCTACGGGGCTACGCCCATTGATTCAGCAGCCAGCGCGCCCACTCGGTGACTTCGGTCGCGGTCATGCCGATGGTGGCTTGCTGTTCAGCCAGCGCGTCGCCCGCCGCGCCGTGCAGGTGCACCGCCAGCAGCAGCGCGTCGTCCGCTGCCATGCCCTGCGCGATGAAGGCGGCGATCATGCCGGTCAGCACATCGCCCATGCCGGCCGCGCTCATGCCGGGATTGCCGGTCTGGTTGACGAATAGCCTGCCGTCGCACGTGGCGCACAGGCTGGAAGCGCCTTTCAGCACCACGCTGCAAGCGAACTTCTGCGCCAGTTGCTGCACCGCCGCGACGCGATCCGCCTGCACCTCGCCGATCTCGCAGGCCAGCAGGCGCGCCGCTTCGCCGGGATGCGGCGTGAGCACCGTTGCGGCCTTGCGCGAAAGCAGCAGGGCGCACAGGTCGGGACGCAGCGCGAGGATGTTCAGCGCGTCGGCATCCAGCACCAGCGCGGCGTCGCAGTTCAACACGTCATGCAGTAGCTTTTGCGCGGCCATGTCGCGCCCCAGGCCGCAGCCGATTGCCAGCACGTCCACACCGGGCAGGCGCAGCGCATCGGCGGCAGAGTGCAGCATCAGTTCCGGCTGCAACGGGTCGACGCCCGGCGCGTTGTCCGCCAGCAGCCCGACATGCACGCAGCCCGCGCCCAGCTTGAGTGCGGCGCGCGCCGCCAGCAGCGCCGCGCCGATCATGCCGGGCGCGCCGCCGATCACCGCGACGCTGCCGAACATGCCCTTGTGGCTGTCGCGCGGGCGCTTCGGGAAATTCGCGACGACCCGGTCTTGAACAATGGGTTCGGGCGTGAGGGCGGGGATGCGTTTGCTCATTTCCGGTTAAGTGCTATGTGGGGGGCATAGTATAATCGCGCCCCCGATTTCATCCTACGGTCATCACCATGTTTCGAGTCTCCGTCGGCACCCCTGCCTTATCCGCCTTCCGTCTGGAAAAATTGCGCGCCGTGCTGAACGATGCCGCGCCCGGCGCCACCATCGCGGATACGCGCCACTGGTATTTCAGCGCGCTCAAGAGCAAGACGCTGAGTAAGTTGCAAGAGAAGTTGCTGGATAAGGTGCTGGGCAAGGCTGCCGGCGAGCCCGCGAATGCATTTTTACGGATACTGGTGGTGCCGCGTCTCGGTACCATTTCGCCGTGGTCAACCAAGGCGACCGACATCGCACAGCATTGCGGGCTGTCCGAAGTGACGCGCATCGAGCGCGGCGTGGTGTATTACCTTTCGACCGGGAGCGGCAAGCCGCTGAGCAAGGCCGAACGGGCGGCGGTGCTGCCGCTGCTGCACGACCGCATGACCGAGACCGTGTTGAGCGATATTGAGGGTGCGGCGGAAAAGATCTTCCGGCATGGCAAGCCGCAACCGCTTGCCACGGTGAATATCCTGAAGGGCGGCAGCAAGGCTCTGGAGAAAGCCAACCGCGAAATGGGGCTGGCGCTGTCGGCGGACGAGATCGACTACCTGGTCGAGAACTTCCAGAAGCTCAAGCGCAACCCGACCGATGTCGAACTGATGATGTTCGCGCAGGCGAATTCGGAACATTGCCGCCACAAAATTTTCAACGCCGACTGGGTGATCGACGGCGAGGCGCAGGACATATCGCTGTTCGGCATGATCCGCAACACCCACAAGGTCAGCCCGCAGGGCACGGTGGTCGCGTATTCCGACAATTCCTCGGTCATCGAGGGCGCGCGCGTCGAGCGTTTCTATCCGCGCACCGACGGCGGCTATGCGTTCAGCGAGGAGCTGACCCATATCCTGATGAAGGTCGAGACGCACAACCATCCCACCGCGATCGCGCCGTTTGCGGGTGCTGCCACCGGCAGCGGCGGCGAGATCCGCGACGAAGGCGCGACCGGCAGCGGCTCCAAGCCCAAGGCCGGCCTGACCGGGTTCTCGGTGTCCAATTTGAATATTCTCGGCTTCGTGCAGCCGTGGGAGAAATATGAGAAGGGAGAAGGGGGAAGGGGGAAGGGAAAAACCACAGAGCCTCTTTTGACCTTACCCTTGAGCGCCGAAGGTGCGATCCCTTCTCCCTTAAGCCCTTCCCAGACTTACGGCAAACCCTCCCGCATCGTCACCGCGCTGCAAATCATGCTGGAAGGCCCGATCGGCGCGGCGGCGTTCAACAATGAATTCGGCCGCCCGAACCTGACGGGCTATTTCCGCACCTTCGAGGAAAATGTCAGCGGCGAGATGCGCGGCTACCACAAGCCGATCATGCTGGCGGGCGGGGTCGGCAACATCGCGGCGATCCACACGCACAAGCACGACCTGCCGGTCGGCGCGCTGGTGGTGCATCTCGGCGGCCCCGGCATGCTGATCGGCCTGGGCGGCGGCGCGGCCTCGAGCATGGACACCGGCAGCAATGCCGAGAATCTCGACTTCGATTCGGTGCAGCGCGGCAACCCCGAGATGCAGCGCCGCGCGCAGGAAGTGATCGACCGCTGCTGGCAGCTGGGCGAGAATAATCCGATCCTGTCGATCCACGACGTCGGCGCGGGCGGCATGTCCAACGCGCTGCCGGAGCTGGTGCATGGCGGTGGGCGCGGCGCACATTTTGAACTGCGCAAGATTCCGCTGGACGAGACCGGCATGTCGCCGAAACAGATCTGGTGCAACGAATCACAGGAGCGTTACGTGCTGGCGATTGCGCCGGAGCGGCTGGAAGAATTCCGCGCGTTCTGCGAGCGCGAACGCTGCCCGTTCGCGGTGGTCGGGGTCGCGGCCGAGGACGACCAACTGATTGTGCACGACACCGAGTTCGGCAACGATCCGGTCAACATGCCGCTGTCGGTGCTGCTCGGCAAGCCGCCGAAGATGACGCGCAACGTGAAACGCGAAACCGCGCGCCTGGCTTCCTTCGATTCCAGCGGGCTGGATCTGCGCGAGGCGATCGAGCGCGTGCTGCGCTTGCCGTCCGTGGCGAACAAGACGTTCCTGATCAGCATCGGCGACCGCACCGTGGGCGGCATGACCGCGCGCGACCAGATGGTCGGCCCGTGGCAGGTGCCGGTGGCGGACGTTGCGGTCACCTTGATGGGTTTCAACACTCATCGCGGCGAGGCGTTCGCGCTCGGCGAGCGCACCCCGCTGGCGCTGGTCAACGCACCGGCTTCCGGGCGTATGGCAGTGGGCGAGGCGCTGACCAATATCGCGGCGGCGCGCATCGACAAGATCGGCGACATCAAGCTGTCGGCGAACTGGATGGCGGCGGCAGGCCATCACGGCGAAGACGCCGCGCTGTTCAATACGGTGCGCGCGGTGGGCATGGAGCTGTGCCCGCAGCTCGGCATCGGCATTCCGGTCGGCAAGGATTCCATGTCGATGAAGACGGTCTGGCAGGAAGAGGGCGAAACGAAATCCGTCACCGCGCCGCTGTCGCTGATCGTGACCGCGTTCGCGCCCTGCGCCGATGCGCGCCACACGCTGACGCCGCAGCTCTCCGCCTACCTGGATACCACGCTGTTGCTGATCGATCTGGGGCAGGGCAAGAACCGCATGGGCGGCTCGGCGCTGGCGCAGGTGTACAAACAGGTCGGCGACGTCGCGCCGGACGTGGACGATGCGCAGATGCTCAAATCGTTCTTCGAGCTGATCCAGCGCCTGAATGGCAGCGGCAAGCTGATCGCTTATCACGACCGTTCCGACGGCGGCGCGCTCGTGTCGCTGTGCGAGATGGCCTTCGCGTCGCACATCGGCCTGGACATCAGGCTCGACGAGCTGCACGGCGACACGCTGCGCGCGCTGTTCAACGAGGAGCTCGGCGCGGTGGTGCAAATACGCAACCGCGATGTGCAGCATGTGCTGCAACTTACCCAAGAGCTCGGCCTGAAGAGCGTGCAGAAAATCGCGACGCCGAATGAAACCGGCATGATCGAGATTTCGCGCGGCGGCGAAAAGCTGTTCAGCGACAGCGGCGTGAACCTGCAACGCATCTGGTCGGAGACCACCTACCAGATGCAGAAACTGCGCGACAACCCAACCTGTGCGCAACAGGAATTCGACCGCCTGCTCGATGCCGCCGATCCGGGTCTGCATGTGAAGCTGACTTACGATCTGAACGAAACCCCAACCCCCGTTCGCGCTGAGCTTGTCGAAGGGAGAGCGGTGCTGACCCGGCCGAAGATCGCCATCCTGCGCGAGCAGGGCGTGAATGGCCAGGTGGAAATGGCTGCCGCATTCGACCGCGCCGGCTTCGCGGCGGTGGACGTGCACATGAGTGACATCATCAGCGGCCGCGTCAAGCTGGCCGACTTCAAGGGCTACGCCGCGTGCGGCGGATTCTCCTACGGCGACGTGCTCGGCGCGGGCGAGGGCTGGGCGAAATCCATCCTGTTCAACCCGCGCGCGCGCGACGAATTCGCGGCGTTCTTCCAGCGCAGCGACACCTTCGCGCTCGGCGTGTGCAACGGCTGCCAGATGATGAGCAACCTGCACGAGATCATCCCCGGCGCGGCACAATGGGCGCACTTCGCGCGCAACCAGTCCGAGCAATTCGAGGCGCGCTTCGCGATGGTCGAGGTGCAGCCGTCGCCGTCGATCTTCTTCAGCGGTATGGCGGGCAGCCGCATGCCGATCGTGGTGTCGCATGGCGAAGGCTATGCCGATTTCGGCAGCGCCGCGAAACTGAAGGCCGCGCAGGATATCGTCACGCTGCGCTATGTGGATCATCGCGGCAATGCCACCGAGATCTATCCGCTCAACCCCAACGGTTCGCCGCAAGGCATCACCGGCCTGACCACGCCGGACGGGCGCTTTTCGATCATGATGCCGCACCCAGAACGCGTATTCCGCGCCGTGCAGAACTCCTGGTATCCGCGCGAGTGGCAGGAGAACGGCGCATGGCTGCGCATGTTCCAGAATGCAAGGAAGTGGGTGGGATAGGGGCACATAAGGCCTTATGTGCCTGCTAAAAGGCGGCCGGATAGCCGCCTTTTTTTGTGCCTTTTTATTGTGATTGACCATAGCACACAACCCTACTACAATCTCCCAAATTGGGAGGTTAGGTATGCGGGTGATTGCCAAGAGCACATTGGTTAAATTCTGGAATCAGCCGGAATATGCGGATTCAAAGGGCGCTTTGCAAAGCTGGTACGACGAGGCGGCCAAAGCAAGCTGGGGCAGTCCGCAGAACATAAAGGATCAGTACCGAAGCGCGAGTATTTGCGGCAACCAACGTGTGGTGTTTAATATCGCCGGGAACAAGTATCGCCTGGTTGTAGAAATGCAATACCGAGCCGGAATGGTGTGGGTGAAGTTCGTGGGAACCCACGCACAATACGACAAAATCAACGTGGAGACCGTCAATGAATATTAAGCCGATCCGAAACGACGACGACTTGCGCGCCGCATTTAAGCGGCTGGAACTCGTGTATCAGGCACAAGAGGGAACGCCGCAGGCGGATGAAATGGAAATCCTGGTGACGCTCATCGAAGCCTATGAGCACAAGCATTTCCCGATTGGCGTGGTCGATCCGGTCGAAGCCATCAAATTCAGAATGGAACAGCAGGGACTGACGCAAAAAGACCTTGAGCCCTACATCGGTTCAAGCGGGCGTGTTTCCGAAGTGTTGAACCACAAGCGACGGCTCAGTCTGCAAATGGTGAAACGGTTGCACGACGGGCTGCACATCCCGTATGAAAGCCTGTTATCCGCTGCATAGATTCTTCGGATTTTCAATTTTTAAAATGGCCGTATCAGTGAGACGGCTTCCAAGAACAACATCAATAACCGGAGAGTACTTATATGACCGCACCAGTTTCGTTGCCAGTATCGTTGAGAGAAATTCCGCAGCACAACATCTTCCGCAAGGGCGACACCTTCGTGCTGTTCGGCGAACTGTTCGGACGGGGTTACGCCAACGGCCTGGTGAACGAGGCGCGCAAGGCGGGGATGACGATCATCGGCATCACGGTCGGACGCCGCGACGAAAACCACGCGCTGCGCGCGCTGACCGCCGAGGAATTGGCCGAGGCCGAGGCCAATCTGGGCGGGCGCATCATCAACGTGCCGCTGATGGCCGGCTTCGACCTGGACGCCCCCGCAGGCGAGCCGACCCCGACCGACCTGCTCGGCGGCATGACGCTGAAGAGCTGGCAGGAAGACAAGCTCGACTGGGCGCATGTCGAGAAGTGCCGCGCGGTCGGCGTCAAGCGCTTCAGGGATTCCGTCGCGAAGGTGATGGCCGAGCTGGATGGCATGATCGCGGACGGCAGCAACGCGTTCTTCGCCCACACGATGGCGGGCGGCATCCCCAAGGTCAAGGTGTTCCTCGCCATTGCGAACCGCATCTACAAGGGGCGCGGCGAGCGCTTCATGTCCTCGCGCGCGCTGCTCGACAGCGATCTCGGCAAGCTGTGCCTGATGAATTTCGACGAGGTCACCGCGAACACCTTCCAGTACCTGATCGAAGGCAGCGCGGCGATCCGCGCGCGGCTGGAAAAGACCGGCGGCCAGGTGCGCTACACCGCCTACGGCTACCACGGCACCGAGATACTCATCAATGGCGACTACCACTGGCAGACCTACACCAACTATACGCAGGGCTACGCCAAGATGCGCCTCGAGCGCGTCGCAACGGATGCCTGGGCGCAGGGCATCAAGGCCACGGTGTTCAATTGCCCGGAGATACGCACCAACTCCTCCGACATCTTCGTCGGCGTCGAACTGTCGCTGTTCCCGCTGCTGAAGGCGCTCAAGAAGGAAGGCGGCGGGGCATGGGCCGACGCGCAGTGGCAGGCCTGCCGCGACCTGTTGCAGGAGGGCATGTCGCTCGAGGCGCTGCTGCAGAAGATCGGCGACTACAACGCCGCCGGCGTGATGAAGGCGTACCGCAACTTCGCCGCGTGGCCGATGGACAACTCCGCGGAACTGGCCGACCTGATGATCGGCACCTCGGATGAGATCACCCAGATGCACAAGGACCGCAAGGCGCTGGTGACCGACATCCTCAGCGCGCTGGTGCTGGAGGGAACCGGGCCGCTGATGTTCGTTGAAGCCTCCCATCCTGCGGCCCCGGTGCTGTGGCTCAATCACGATGTGATCGCGAAGCAGCTGAATCTGATTCACGGGTGAGGGGCGCAGTACCGTTACATGAAAAGAAAAAGGCGACCGGATGGTCGCCTTTTTTATTCAGTGGTTGTTTTGCGGTAATGCGAAGCTGACCCGTTTAGTTGCTAATTATTATTGCCGACTTATTTTCGCCAATCTTTGATATATAAAACTTTGCTATTTGAAAGCTGGAGAACAGAATGTTTAGTCATGACAGTAGCTGCGCTATCCCCATATTTTTGGATTTCATCGATTGAAATAAAAGTCTGCTTATCAGTAGAACAGTATAGAGAAATCATCTTAGCAACAGCTTCATTCTCGATATTTTTGAATAAGAGCGAGTCGTGTATTAGAAACGGAAGCCGTGATGTAAGAAACACTGACCAGTCGAATAGGATGAGATTTGAATATGCTTTTCCAGTGCCCGTATCTTCAAAAATCTCAAATTCATAATTTGACTTGCTGAATGTTAGGTAAGGGCTTTTTCTGGTTTCACCATATATTTCAGAAGATAATTTTTGAAGCTTACTATTTATTAAATCCTCAATAAGTTTTAGTAGTTTATTCTTTTCTACATCCAGATTTTCCTGGGTTTGCTTTACGTCGATAGTTAACTCTTTGTTCTGATCGTGGTACTTGTTTTCAAGCTCTGCATTTCTTTTAGAGTTGGATAGCTCATATACACGATCAACCACCAGCCCGGGATTCTCCACATTCTTAAGGATTGATGAAAGCCGCTCGTCAATCTTAGCAATTTCAGCCTTTATATTAGCTTGCTCCTCTAATAGTTCACGTTCACTGGTCTTCAGTTCCTTCCTTAAAATGACTGCGATATCGGAATGGAATTCTTCAACTTTTATAATCTTGTCATCGTAAACGTCTGGGAAGAACGCTTTCAGTGATTCGAAGTTTTTACTTTTAATATGGCGACTTTGGCTAACTGAATCCATGATTCTGGAAAGCCTGCTATCTACATCTGCCTTGCTTTGAAGTAATCTGTCCTTGTCCTCTTTGAGCTCACCTACTTCTCGATTTACGATTTCTTTGATGTTGGTAGCATAACGAGCTAAATTAGTCTTTATGTCTTCAAACTCTGAAGTGATGTTCGTTACTGAGGATACATTTTGTTTGTATTTCTTTTCGGTAATTTTTGGTATGAGGTTTTTTTTGAGGGCCGCTGACAAAGCTTTCTGATCAGATTGTTTTTCTCTCAATAAATCAGCGAGACTTTCCAATGGGGCGTATTTTTCGTAGAGCTTAAGCATTAATGTTAAAGCATCATTTGCCTTCTGTTTTTTGTGTCCATCCAAAGGTCTTCTAGGCTCCAAGTTCTCTTTTCCCCAAATACGAGAGAAGACAGACACGATGCCTCTAAAAGTCATATCTAGAACATCAAGCTCATAGGCTGTTTTCAGAAAGGTGCGGAATTCATTTACATCAATGGGCTTAATTTCTTCATACTGATCTGTGCACATGAAAACAATCTCAGGCCGTTGTGTGTCACGACGGAAAGTATGTGTCTTTCCCCGAAATACAAACTTTACGAAGTAAGAATGATGACCCAATTCGTCAACAACATCTTTGTTGAAATTAATAAAGGAATCGCCGCCGGTCGCAAAGTCAATTACCATCAAGAACGTAGATTTACCAATCGAATTAGTCGCGACATCATCACCGAGGACTACATTTAGACCCTTATGAAAAACGATAGGAGTGCTTCTAAGTTTATCGCAGTGACCTTGCCCCCGAAAAACGTATTTCTTAACTTATGGTAGATTTCAAGTTAAGGAGACGTAAAAATGACGGCAGAAAAAAGCAAGAGAGCGGCATACACACTGGAGTACAAGCTGGAGGCGGTGCGATTGGTTCAGGGCGGCCAGGCATGTTTGATGACAGCCAAAGTGCTGGGTATTCCGAAGCAGACATTGGAGAATTGGGTCAGGCAGGCGGCAAAAGGGAAGCTGGCCGGTGCAGGTGCCAAGCCGGTGAGCGCAGAGCAAATGGAGCTGGCGCGCTTGAGAGCAGAACTTGCGCGGGTCAAGATGGAGCGCGACATCCTAAAAAAAGCGACGGCGTACTTTGCGCGGGAGTCAGCGTGAAGTACGCCTGGATTGAGCGGCATAAAAATCGTTGGCCGATCACCCTGCAATGCGAAGTGCTGAACGTCAGCGCGAGCGGATACTTTGAGTATCAGCGTCGCAAAGGTTCTGGACACCCCGCGACGCCTGGCAAGCGCATCAATGATGAAGCCCTGCTGGTTCACATCAAGGCAGCGCATGCCGCCAGCAAAGGCGAATACGGCTGGCCGCGAATCTGGCAAGAACTCCGTGCCAGTGGTGTGCGTGTCTGGAAAGAACGGGTTCGGCGGCTCATGAAGGAACACGGCATCAAGGCACGAGGAAAGCGTAAATTTGTTGTTACCACCGACAGCAAGCATAACCTGCCGATCGCGCCGAACTTGCTCAATCGCAACTTCCAGCCTGATACGCCCGACTGTGTATGGACTAGCGACATCACCTATATCCAGACCGATGAAGGCTGGTTGTATCTGGCTATCGTCCTTGATCTGTACAGCCGTCAGGTAGTCGGCTGGAGCATGCAAGCCCACATGCAGACCCGCTTGGTGACGGATGCGCTCAGGATGGCATGGTTCAGGAGACGACCGGAGCCCGGGCTGATCTTCCACTCGGATCGGGGTAGTCAGTATTGCAGCCACACATTCCAGCAAACGCTGGTTGAATACGGCATGCAAAGCTCAATGAGCCGCAAAGGGAACTGCTGGGACAACGCGCCAACGGAAAGCTTGTGGGGGTCATTGAAGGTGGGACGGTTGTACGGCATGCGGTTTGAAACACGGCGCCAGGCGATGGACGAGGTGATTGACTGGCTGACGTACTACAACCACAGAAGGCTGCACTCGACACTGGGCTATATCAGTCCGATGCAGTTCGAGAAAAACTGGTTGGCGGCACAGTTGAAGGATGCCGCATAATGAGCGT
>JAHRYS010000001.1:525746-526358 GCA_020621985.1 Candidatus Ferrigenium altingense
CAGTTCGAGAAAAACTGGTTGGCGGCACAGTTGAAGGATGCCGCATAATGAGCGTGTTAAGAGATACGGATTACAGGGGCAAGGTCAAAATCCTTGTAGAGAGCCTCAACAATTTCAGTAATTTCACTTTCTATATGATATTGCTTCCATATTGCTTCTTGCCCCGATCTGGAAATGAGCCTTTTCTTTATTAGTAGAAGATTTCTATACTCTTCTACAGTTCTAGGTTTATCGAGTTTGCCGTGACATGATTTGCATAATGGAATTACGTTATTTTCATCGTTAACATTAATGCTTAGTCGTTCTTCATCTTTCAGTAATTTAACTTCTTCAGCGGTTGGGTATAAGGGATAAATGTGCGCTATTTCATATGTCTTGTAGCTCTTATTTCCTTTTTTGTAAAAAAGCGATTCGTCGCATAAAGGGCAGACCCTACTTACCTGTGTGACAAGTGCCACATTTTGTGCGTTGGAATATTCTTTTCTTTTGCTTATGGAATCCTTACTTGCAAGGTATTGTGTGTCCGACGTGTAGCTAATGGCTGGCGTGGGAACAAAAGGTACCAGAGTCGTTTTCGTTTTCAACTATGTCATCCTTATTGAATAGCCAACG
>JAHRYS010000001.1:526458-781702 GCA_020621985.1 Candidatus Ferrigenium altingense
GAGCCAACGGAGCCAACGGAGCCAACGGAGCCAACGGAGCCAACGGAGCCAACGGAGCCAACGGGGTCAACATCACATTGTTTTTGAACAAGCGTAATGAGACAGCGACTCATCGTGTCTGCGCAAAGAAAGTTCGGTGAGACTTGCGGTCAAGCGATTCCCCTTTTAGAACAAGTCATGCTGCTGGCGATGCTTCCCGTTGGTGCGGGAATCGATCCTTGCGCCAGCTCCTGTTCTGGTGGTTCCGGGGTGTGCCTCGTACCGTGCATGCGGTGCGATGTGCGTGGGGCGGAAGTGCAAGTGGGGCGAACTGTATGGGAGTGCGTCGTGTGCTGTCAATGGCGATGTGAGGGGCATAGTGTTTTATTGCAGGTCATTCCAGTCCGCCTGTTCAGGCTCACGGGGTCTCGACCAGACCCGGCACGTATTCGAACTTTCCGGTCTGCGGATTCTTCACGTAGCTCAGCAGTTGCTTGCGATTTTTGCCGTAGCCCGGCGGGAGAAGCGAGACATGCACCCAGCCGGAGTTCGGGCCTTCGTCCGCCGAGTAGCATTCCAGGATCAGCTGGTCGAACTTCAGGTTGTCCCGCACCCAGGCCGCCAGCTTCATGTTGCTCGCGCTCATCACCTCGATGTCGCAGGCCTGGCCTTTGACATGCTGGCTGGTGCTGATCCAGTCTGCGGGCTTTCCCTTGATGGCGCGCTCCAGCGCCTGGGTGCGGTAGACGCTGTTGGGCGTGTAGCGCCCGAATTGCTCGCGCACCGGCTGCATCACGTTGCGGCACAGGTAGACGGCGCAGCGCAATTCTTCCGCCGATGCGAAATGGTTGGGGATGCCCTGTCGGCTGGCGAGGTCGGATTTGGTTAGCTCGTAGAACTGGAAGTTCTTGCTCACCCAGTCATCGGGCGCGGCATCCGCCGGGAATTTTTTCCAGGGTATGTCGCTCGGGTCGGCCATGTGCGATCTCCTCGTTCAGATACCGGGCGTCACTGTTTCTTGCAGGGCTGCGCACATTGCGATGCCGGCGGCTTCAAGCTGTCGAGGCGTTTCTGCCTGGCTACTTCCAGATCCACTTTTTCGTAATAGAGGTCGGCGGCATGCTGGGTGTCGGCGTTGCGCTGCTCGGTGCCGCGTATCGTGCCGCCCATGAATATCCCGTAGAGCGCGGACAGCATCAGGGCGATCAGGCAGTAAGGGATCGCGGGCCTCCAGTCGGCGAGGCTCTCTTTGCCGAACATGTAGGCCAGCAGCGCACCCAGCAGGGTCAGCAGGGCGGGGAGCAGGCTGCCGACGACCGGTGTCATGCTGGCACCGGTGAGGATGCCGATCACCAGGCCGAGGCAGGCGAAGGCGGCGATCAGGCCGGTGGAGCCGGGCGCCAGGCTTGATTCCCTGGACAGTATCGCCGGCAGCCGCACCAGCAGCGTGATGACGGCCACCACGACCAGTGCCGGGAGGAATACATCGAGCAGCACCATCCGATGTGATGCGAGCACCGCGTACTGCACGGGGTTTTCATTCATGGCTTGTCCTTTCCCGCGCCGCCCGGCGTCTTGTCGGTCATCGGTGCCTTGTCCGGTATCGGCGGCTTGCCGGTGGGTTTGGGCGCGGCATCGTCGCCGTTCCACGGCGGCGCCGGAGGCGCTGCCGCAGCGTCGGCAGCTGGCTGCTCGGCAGGGAAGGGCATGGACTTGGGTACGGAAAGCACCGCCGGTGGGTGAAGGCCGTCACCGTCGATGCCGCAGTGTTTGAAGCCGGCATCCTGTGCTCCGCAGCATTCGGCGCAGGCTCCGGTCGCCACTTCGCATGCGCAGTTCACCCCGAAGGCTGCGCTGCTCCAGGCGAACGCCGCGGCGAGTATTAAGGCATATGCAACGTCAGTCAGCTTCATTTTTGCTCTCCTTTCCCGCTGTGGTCAGCCGCCGCCGACGCGCGTCGGTTTGCCGTCGAGGTTGTTTTCCAGTAGCCCGACATAGAGTTTTCTTGAATGGTCCTTGAGCTTGTCGACGACCAGATGGTCCTTGATCTGGCCCCTGAGGCGGTCGAGTATCAGGTTCATCCAGTTGATGTCGTCGCGTTGTCTGCCCTTGGAATCGAAATAGCAAAATGAGCCTACATGGCTGTATCCCATCGAGCGGAACGGTACTCGCGCAACCACGTCGTTGTTGTTGACGTAGTGGAAGGACTGGCGGCCGAAATCGGCATCGAAATGACGCGCGAACTCGCGGTCACCGACGCGCGGCTGGCCGAATGTGTACAGGCCGTTTACCGGTTCGTCCTTCTCCAGGCGCAGCTTGGCGGTCGCCAGTACGGCGAGGCCCCCGCCGAGGCTATGGCCGGTCACCCATAGCGAGCGGTTGTTCCGGGTCGTTGCGATGTCCTGCCACAGGTCGCGCCAGATGCTGTTCAGCGCCGCGTTGAAACCGTCATGTACCCGGCCTCCGGGGCCGCCGACCAGATTGACATCGAGGTCCGTCATCCAGTCCTTGATCTTGTCGGGCTGTGTGCCGCGGAACGCGACGATCAGGCACTTGTCGTTACCGACCAGGTAGGCCTGGGTGTCGAGGCGGTGGGCTTTGACGTTGTAGAATTTTTCCACGGCCAGGCCGTGCTGTGCGAATTTTGGGGTGGCTTCCGGCGGGTCGTCATACGCAATGTCGCTGGCATAGCCGAGCAGCAGCGCATTGCCCGCGGAATAGTCATGGGTCGATGGGTCGAAATTCACGCTTGGCATAAGAGCTTCCTCCGTTGATTGTTAAGCAGGATCGACTATCGCAACTTTCCCGTTTTCAGGAAAAGCTTGTTGAAAATTGCAAGGTAGATGGACACCACCAGCCATGCCGATATGGACAGGGCAGCCATGCCGATACCGATAATTTTCGATCCGGCATCCGTCGCCGGATTTTTTTTGAGGCCGCGCAGCCAGGGAGTCGTTTTGAACCATGCGCGCACGGTGGAGGAAAGCGGCAGCAGCGCGAGGAGCGCTATTGCCGCATACCAGAAAAGGTCGCTTCCGGTAATGCTTGGTTGGGGCAGTTGTATTTTTATTCCCCAATGGGCATGGAGCCAGAAGGCCATGTTAAGGATCAACGGAGACAGCAGGAATAACAGCCAGGCCCACGATTCAACGGGGGCGAGATAAAACGTCTTGAAGAATTTTTGCTTGCCGACCGCCAGATGTGTGGTCAGGCGATACAGGTCATCCATGATTACGGGTCTGATATCCAGGAAACGCCATTGGCACAACGGCGTTGCACCCGGCGGGTTGCCCATCCCGGCCTGGCTCAGTCTGTCGAGCGCCAGCGAATAGCCCTGGTACATCAGGGTATAGGCTTCCAGGTCGCTGAACGAATCGAGGTCGGTGCGCACGCCGGAAAGCCGGTAGACGACCCCGTTCGATCCGTTGGCCGGGCCGGGTAGTGCGGGCATCACGCTTGTGTTGGGAGCCGTTTGCCGCAGGTGGGTGAAGCAGGCGTTTTCGATGAAACAGATCTCCGTGTGCAATGCGTCTGCGGCAGGCAGTTTCTTGCAGCCATCCCGGCGTATCCTCAGGTCGAAATAACCATAGCCCCGGATGCGCTCCATCATCACATCGTTGGCGCGCTGGGCGACCTGCGCGAGGTGAGTGGGCAGCAGCTTTTCGTCGTCCAGTTGTCCGGACGCATCGCTGACGATGATCCGGGTGCACTGTGCCGCGAACAAGGCATCCAGCCCCTGATTGTCAAATACCCCGCCATCCGACAGTTCGACGACGATCTCTTCTCCCTTGTTGTTGCGGTACAGGTCATGGATAGGCAGCGGCGGGAATATCGCGGGCACGGCGGCAGAGGCTGCCACCGCATCCGACAACAGGATGCTGTTCATCTTCTCCAGTTGTCGGCTCTCGACCCTGCGGCTTCTGTCGTCCTGAAAATATCCGTCGAACCTTAATTGCGGCAGGATGACATTGCTGTTCTGTTCGAGTTCGTACAGGCTTTTTTCCGGGGTGTATTTGATTCTCCGGCCGGGTTCACCCATCCACGATCCGGTGAAATGCCAGGGGTGGCCGGTGTTGAGGCAGGTGGCGTTGATGGTGAGCACCGGGATTTTGCATGACTCCGCGGCGTTGTATTTCTGTACCGAGAATCCGCCCTCGTCGGCAGGGTAATCGGCTGCGTTCTGCGGTGTGATGTAGATCGCATTCAGGTGTATGTCGCCGGTCAGCGCGACATGGCTATAAAAATAATCGTTGAGAAGCTCGGACAGTCTGTCGCTCCTGGAGTATTCCTCGTCCAGTAGCATCTTCGCGGTCTTGGCGGGGTTCAGAAATAATCGCATGCGCATATTTTTCTGCACCGCGTCCAGGAAATCACGCTCGATCTCCTGGACGATGCGAAAATAGTGCTCGGGCTTTGGTGTCGGGCAACCCGGCCGCCGCCCTTCCAGCAGCTGCTTGACCTTGAGATAGTAGTAGGCGCCGATGATGGAGCCGCCGGACACCGTGGAAAGCACCTCTACTTCATGAAGCAGTTCGCGCTCGGCCAATGCGGCTAATGTGCCGATATGAAACAGTGCAGCGCGAAATCCCCCGCCTGAAAGACACAACCCGATCTTGCCTTCTTGAGTGCTCATCGTCGTTCTCCCCGCTGTTTTTCAACTGAAAGCCGTGCCGGTCATTAGAAATTGCACACAGTCCAACCTGACGCGTTTGGCGCACTACCGAATTTGGCAAAGCCTAAACCATGGGGCCAGAATTAAACGCAGAATTAAATGGGTCAACATCGCAATTGTTTTTAAACAGGCATAGCGAGGCAGCGACTTATTGCGTTTTTGCAGAGAAAATCCGGTGAGATTTGAGGTCAAGTGATTCCCCTTTTTGAACAAGTATGCAGCTGGCGATGTTCCCCGTCGGTGCGGGAATCGAGACTTGCGCCAGCTCCTGTTCTGGGGATCTGCCGGTAGCCCGGCACCGTGCGTGCGGTGCTGTGTGCGTTGCGGCAGTCGTGCAAGTGGGGTGAACATTACTCCGCTAATTTGTGGTATGTCAAGCGAGGATGTTGGCAGTTGTTGGCGGGAAGATGCAGCGGTGCGGTCTGTATAATGCGCGCCTTGGTTGTGGTTCGACAGGCTCGCCACGAACGGTCTAATAATTTTTTCTGGAGTTGCCTTGTTCAAGCTCATCGGCGTCATTGCGGGTTATTTCTTTTTCGGATTTTGGGGCATATTGCTCGGTTTTTTTATCGGGGGATTTTTTGATCGCATGAGGGCGTATGGCTCCGGCGGGATGAACCCGTTGCAGAATGCGCTGCGTCAGGCGGTTTTCCTCGAGACGGTGTTCATCTCGATGGGCAAGCTGGCCAAGGCCGATGGGCAGGTCTCTGAAGGCGAGATTGCGCATGTCGAGCAGTTCATGCAGAAACTGGGCATGACCGCGGAGCATCGATCACAGGCGATTGCGCTGTTCAAGCGCGGCGCCGATCCGGCGTTTGACATCGAGCCGACCTTGAAAAGATTCATGGCCGTTTGCGGGCACACGAAGCATCTGAAGCAGGTGTTGCTGGTTTATCTGATCGTGATGGCGCTGGCGGACGGGCATTTCCATCCGGCCGAAGAGGCGTTGCTGGCCGACATTGCCGCCCGTCTGGGCTATGATCAGGCCGCGTTCAGGCAATTGCTGGACATGGTGCTGAATCAATCCCACTTCGCCGGGGGGCAGGCCAACACGGCCTCAGCATTGGACGACGCCTACAAGGCGCTGGGCGTGACTAAGGACAGCAGCGACGCGGAAATCAAGCGCGCCTACCGCAAGCTGATGAGCCAATACCATCCGGACAAGTTGATGGGGCAGGGCGTGCCGGAGGACATGATCGCGATGGCCACCGAACAGGCAAAAGAAATCCAGCTTGCGCATGATTTGATCAAGAAGAGCCGGAATCTTTGAGCGGTTACGGGTTCTTGTAGGGGCGAGATTTATCGCGCCCTTTTCTTCTGTGCATGAGCAGATCAGGGCGCGATAAATCTCGCCCCTACGTGGTGGTTTGATCTTCGCAATAGTAAATCTAGCGTGCGCTGTGCGCACGATCCCGAGCAATGTCGTGCGCACAGCGCACGCTACATTGGCTACAAAACCGTTAACTGCTTTTTCAGGATAAATGATGTCCGCCACACTTCCCGTTCTCTCCCTCCTTGAAACCCGCGTCCTCGGCGTGCTTGCCGAGAAGCAGCGTACGGTGCCGGACTCTTACCCGCTGACGCTGAATTCGCTGGTCTCCGGCTGCAACCAGAAGAGCAGCCGCGACCCTGTTATCGAGGCTGCCGAAGCGGAGGTGCTGGTGGCGCTGGATAGTCTGCGGGGGATGTCGCTGATCGTGGAAACCAGCGGGGGGAGGGCGTCGCGTTATGCGCACAACATCGAGCGGGTGCTGCATATCCCCACGCAGTCCACCGCATTGCTGGCCCTGCTGATGCTGCGCGGCCCGCAGACGGCGGGGGAGCTGCGCCTCAATTGCGAGCGGCTGCACAAGTTTGCGGATATTTCTTCGGTCGAGAGTTTCCTGGTCGAGCTGGCCGAGCGCGCGGCGGGCGGACTGGTAGTGGAGTTGCCGCGCCAGCCCGGTGCGCGCGAAAACCGCTGGATGCACCTGCTCTCCGGCGCGCCGGCCATCGAGGAGCGTGCGCCCGCCAGAGCGGCCACGCCATCGGGCGATGTGACGGTGGGCGAAATCGCCGCGCTCAAGGCCAACGTCGCCAGACTCGAAGCCGAGGTAAGCGAGCTGCGGGCGATGATGGGCAAGCTGTGCGCGGAGCTGGGCGTTTCTGCCGGGTAGCCGTCCTGCTGTTCGGTTCAGCGGGCTACGTTCGTTCCGGGTGTCCGCGCGATTGGCAGGAGAACGGCGCATGGTAGCGCATGTTTCAGAATGCGAGGATGCGGGTAATAGTGTTGAATGTTGAAAAAAAGGCGACCCTTGGTCGCCTTTTTGAATTGTGGAGCTTTCCGGTATTATAAAAATGATTTTAACCCGCCCCCTTTGGTTCTGTTAACAACCGATGGACGATCACCTCTTGGTACGCAGCACTTGCTCCAGCACTGGCGCACTATTCAGCTGATATCCAGCGCAAAGGCCCCCTGATCCCATCCATCCAACCCATCCAGCGTGCCTATTCCATTGAAGGTTTTGACATTGGAATGCAAGTTGACCGTGAAGCTGCACTTGCTATGTCCACCCAGCATGGTTCCAAAACTTGATTGCGCACTTTCATGCGGCGGATTGGGTGGCACGCCGACGTTGTCCGGATTGGGGTTGGGCGATGTGAGCACACCTGTCGCGGTGCCAAGACCACGGTGCCACCAGAGCCTGTGATCCAGCAGGAACATCGGCTCGGGGTGGTACGCGCGATAACCCAGGCTGAAGTTGCTGCTGGCAGTGCCGAGAATGAATTGGCACTCGGCGGTGTTGGGCGCATGATCTTTACGCAGGTCGATGATTTCGGCATCGGCCTTGCGGTTGTCCCACCAGAGCATATGGGTAAGCGCGGCAAAGGGTACCTCGGCAGTGGGGCCGGTTTCCTGATACCAGCGGCGGAAGGTAAAGTGGGCGGCCGCACTGGTTACGCCGACCGGTGCTGTTGTCCCTTGTGGGCGAAGCAGCTTGCCGGCGGCATCGAACACTTCCACCGTGAACAGGAAGCGTCCGTTGGCGAACTGCGTGGTATCCAGCACCGCATGATACTGCCCGCTCTGCCAGTCGCGGTCGGCGTCATAGGGAATTTCGTACAGGTTATTTTGTGTGCCGGCGTTATGCGGGCCAAGCGCCTGCTTGTTCACATATATATCCGTGCCGACGATTTCATAATAACGCCATTGGCTCGCAGGCAGATAAGTGCGAGCGCCGGTGGGGTTGCCGATGCTATCCGAGGCGCTCACGCTCACGCGGTAATACTTGGCGCCGACCGTTTTCATCGGTTCGCTAAAGTGATAACGCAGCAGTAGCGAGCCGCCCCAGTTTCTATCCCGGTAAACTCCCTTGGCCGCTATGGCGTTGGCAGCCGGGAAAGCCAAGCCATCGTTGTAAGCGGGCACGCCCACACTGTTCCAGTCAGTGGCATCCGGTGTTTTAAGGTTGTAACTGCCCGTCATGCCGATGTCTTGTAACAGCACGAAAGCACCTTCTTCGTTAGGGAACGGATCATGGCGGCAACTCTGCGCCTGCGGATGATGGCTGGTAAGGGTGGGGTGTTCGCTGTAGTGATACCATTGGTGCGCCGCCACGCCATCGTAAATCACTGTGCTGATACCGTTGATGTTTTGCTTGATGATGTAGGCGTAATCTTCGTGGCAATTTAGCAGCATCAAGTGCGGCCGCTCGCTCCAGCAGATATTGAATTCGCCATCGGGACGGATTGATCCCTGCGCAACTTTCGTCGCGCTTCCGCAGCTACAGCGGAGCCAAGCACGCGCGTTGATGTAAGCGGGGATTTGCTCGATGGGCAAGCTTTTAAGTGCGTGCAAATCTGCGCCGGCATTAATCGCCATTTCATCGATCGCACCGCTCTTGAAAAACGGAAACGTAAACGGTGAGGGGTCGGGTTCCGGGCGTGGCGGCCATTTGATGACCGGTACATCCGGATGGAATCTTTCAAGTATATCGACCAGATCGGGCAAGCGCGGATCGAATACCACCCAAGGTGTGCAGCAGCAGGTGCGGCGATAGACCTCCACCAAACCATCGCACACGATGTCGCAATGATGCGGCCAGAACTTTGAATAGCCCGGTTTGGCGATGGCGGCGTCCATCATCGCATTGGCGGCAAGTCTGGTGTGCGCCTTCGCACTCAATAGCCCGATATTGGTTAACGCCACCTGTTGCACAAGCTGCGTGAGCAGCAGCGGCCAAGGATAGCAGTGCTTCACACTGCCACTTACACAACGCTTGATCCACAACAGTTTATACCAGTCATTCTTTGCCAGTTCGATCACGCCACTGGTTTCCAGCGCCTGTTTGAACTGCGCTGCTCGATAGGTGATTACGCGAGTCTTATCGATACTTGAAAACTTCTCGGCCACCGGGCCAATAAGCACCTGCGCCGCGCCGGAAAGAGCCTTGGGGGATAACTTGAAATTACCCCCAGCATCCACCCGGGCCGTTTCTATCAGCTTGTTGGCACGGTCCACAGCATAGACTGCAAATTCTGCCGCAGGCTCCCTCTCCGTGTGGCCAATCAGTTCAATACGCATTTGTTGCTTGTCCATGATATATCACTCCTATAGTGATCCCCTCAGTCAAGACAATCATGCGTCGAGCTTAAGAGGATAGACTTGCACATGCAGCAGAGCGGCGCTGCCCCGTTATTCCTGAGTAATTTTTTCTGTCTCACTGAATTTGTCCACAATCCTTGCTCCGCCTCCGCTCGCTGTACGGTAGGCATCTTTCTTGCGCTTCATCCAGAAAGAAAGCCATAGAACCAGCATCACTTTGCTTTGCTGGAATAAACACATCGTGATGCTGGCCCATTTGAGCGCCAGAGAATTTAAACAGCCTGCTAGAACCCGACCAGATCGTCGACTGGCAAGGCGAGCGGCGCACCGGTGATCCGCTCCAGTGTCTTGCCGATGATTTCGACATTGTTGTCGAAGCCGCCGTGCGATGCGCTGGCGGTCTTCTCCGGCATGTCGGCGCCGTTGCCGCGCCGGGTGAGGATTTTTTCCTCGTTGTGGATGGTCAGGCGATCCTTCAGCTTGCTGATTTCCACGGCATTGCGCCAGTTGGTCAGGGTTTCGGCGGTGCTTGGCGAGCCATCCCAGCCGGAATACTGGGGATTGTAGACATTCTCCAGGCCAAGGATGGGCATGCGCAAATCGGCCTCGAGCGCGTTGGAAACGAAGTAGAGCAGGGACTTCTGGTAGACAAACGCGACGTTGTCATCCTGCTCGCGCTGATCCGCCAGGATGTCGAGGTGCAGCCTGCTCATGATCTCGGCTTGGGTGGCGTAGTGCCGGTTGGCAAAGGCGACCGTGCAGGCCGGGGCGTACAGATGGACGGATTTGACGCTGCCGGTCAGGCCTTTCTGCGCCAGGTTGCCGAGCAATCTGCCCAGGGCGATGGAGCCGGCGGAATGGCCCATGAGGTGCAGTTCGAATTTGTCGCCCCAGCTGCCGGCCAGCGAGCGCAGCGCTTCGGTCAGCAGGTCGCCGCCCCGTCCGCTTTCCGCTGCGAGTTCGGCGTTTTCCTTCATTTCGCTCCACAGCGGGCGGGCGAGCGGGCGTCCGATGGTTTTTTCGACGACGGGGTCGCTGACCTTGTCGGTCAGCCAGCCGCCGATGCCCCCGGCCATGCCTGCTGCGCCGGGGCTGACTTTATCCGCCAGAATGTTGCTCAGCGATTCGAGCAGGCCGCTCTTCCACACCAGGAACAGCGGGTAGCAGCCGTTGCCGAGGAAATAGCGCCCCATCGCCTGGGCGCGCTGGATTGCATCTTTTTCACTGTTGAGGCCGCCATGCGCGTAGATCACCAGGCGTTTTTTCTCGTGCGGATTCTGCCGGAACCAGGTGTCCGGCAGAACGCACGCCTGGTTCTGCAAGGTGCGAGTGACGCCATCCAGCTTGTCGAAGCGATTGATCTTGCCATTGTTGCCCAGCACGATGCTGTGCCGGTAGGCGGTGCCCTCGTCCCACCAGTTGTTGCGGGCGGCGGCAGCAGCGCCCGCCACTTCTCTGTCGCCCGCCGCGAGGCGGCCCGAGACGACCCCCGGCACGCCCAGCGCAGCGACCCAGACGTCCATCGCATGCGCCAGCCAATCCGCATAGCTGACCACGGCGAAACCGCCGGCTCCCCAATGGTCGCCCCAGGAATTCTGGATTACGAAACCGGTGCGATTGAAGCCCACCAGCGCGAAGGCGTGGCCGCCGCTGCGCGACGGCTTGCCGTCGTAGGCGACCACCGGCAGGGTGGCATGGGATGCCGGCGGCTTGGCGCTGGTCTTGACCGTATCCCAGCCTTTATGGGTATAGGATGAAGCGTAGATCGCGCCGACTTCCAGGATCGCCGCCTGCAAGTCGGTGATGGCCTGCGGGTCGATGCGGTAATACACCCCCAGCGTCCGTTCCACGGCGTCGCTGTCCCAGCCCGACTTGGGCAGGGTATCGCTTCCTTCTGCGTAAGGCCATTTGGACTCAAGGCAGACGCCGTTGTGATACCAGCCCTTGAGCGCGCCCCGGCAGCTCGAGCCGTCGTAGTTTTCGCCCTCGTATTCATCGAAACGCCGCGCGAAGTGATACAGCATGCGCGGGCTGACCGACTCGAGTTTCTTCGGCATTCCGGCGGATCGCCAGCGCAGGTAGTTGACGACGCAGGCTAGGCCGAAACCGGTGCATGCCCCTTCCTGCCCCTGATCCAGAATGAGCCCGGCCTTGGTATAGGCGCCCATGAAATGCTTGATGTCGTCGTCCGCCGGAAATATCTGCGGCAGCGAGCGCGGCGGCGGCAGGTACTGCCGGTCGCGCAGATCCGCCGGGTCGCGCGTTACGTTGAGGGATGCCCGGCGCGCCGCGATCGGGGCTGCCGCCCTGGCCAGCGCACCGACCAGCGGTTTCGCGGCCCAGACTTTCTGCGCGCTGCGGAAAGTGTCGGTAAACCGCTCCAGGCCGTGGCTGCCGCCATTGACTACCTTGCGCGCCGCCTTCAGGTCATCCCTGCCCAGCGCCTTGGCCAACTTGTCCCTGTTCTCATCGAGATAGGCGGCCAGCAGGCAGGCGGCGACTTCCGGCGCGCATGCGCAATCCGGGTTGTCTGCCAGTGCGATGTCGAGAACCTTGCCGTACTTTTCGTAATTGTCGCGCCCGGTCAATTGCACGAAGCCCCGCCCGCGATAGCGCGCGCCATCGCCCGGCTGCTTGTTGCCCAGCTTGTATTCGTAAGCGCTGAAGGCGGCCTGGCCGGGCAGCGTGTTGAAATGGGAGGGCATTTCGGCGATCGGCACGAAACCCTCGGTCTCGGCGCGTATCGTGCCCAGCGCGGTGCTGATCATGTTCGCGTCGGTCAGGCCGAAGGCTGACAGTGCCGCGGTCACATAGGGCAGATTCTTGGCGATATTGGATGTCTTGGTGTAGGGAAATAACTTGTTCACCAGGGCGGCGTCCACGCTGACGGCCAATTCTGGGGGCGGCGCAATGCCCAGTGCGGACAGGGTGCGCGGCCCGGCGATGCCGTCCGCCACCAAGCCCACGCCGGACTGCCAGGCGCGCAGGGCGGTCTCGGTGTCGGCGTCGAATTCATTGCCGGCGGCCAGGCCGGGGTAAGCCGCTGCGCCATCGCCCAAGGCCTTGCGCAAGGCTTTCTTCAGTTCGGCAACTTCCTTACCGGTGTTGCCCCGCATCAACAGTAGTATTTTGATTTTCGCGCTTTCCATTTTATTCGCCTCCCTTGCGGTGGTTGAACAACGATAAGCATGATTTTTAATTACACGGTCAGGCGGCTTGCGGAAGTCTGGTTGCGGGGCATTCTAGGCAGTTGATTTGCCTTATACAATAGGCCGAAATGCCTATATATTTCGGTCTATGGAGGCGTGTTTTTCCTTTAATATATCGACGCAAACAGGTGTTTTTCTGCACAAACTATAAAAAGAAAGGCCAGAAGTTCCGCGATATTAAGCGTTTCTGCAATGGCCGAAGCACGGTTGGAAAACCTTGCCGCCAATAAAAAAGGGGATGCCGAAGCATCCCCTTTTTTGATTTGTTGCCGGCTACTCGATCTTGGCCTTGGCGCGCAATTCATCAATCGCTTTCTTGATCGATTGCTGTTGCAGGCGCTGTTGCAGTTGCGCCTTGATCTCTTCAAATGGCGGCACTTTCAGTTCGCGCGTGTCGTCCAGTTTGATGACATGCCAGCCGAATTGCGACTGTACTGGTTCTTTGGTGTACTCGCCCTTTTTCAGGTTGAGCAGCGCATTGGCAAACTCCGGAACGAAATTGCCCGGCACTGCCCAGCCCAATGAGCCGCCTTGCGCTGCAGAACCGGTATCCTTGGATTTTGCGGCGAGTTTCTCGAATTTGGCTTTCTTGCCCAGTTGCGCGATGATGTCCTTGGCCTCGGCTTCGGTTCCCACCAGGATGTGACGGGTGTTGTATTCCTTGTTGCCCAGCTTGGCTTTCAGCTTGTCGTATTCCTGCTTGAGCTGGTCTTCGCTGATCGGGTGATTCTTGGCGTAGTCCTGCACGAATGCGCCGACCAGCACGGATTGTTTGGCCAGTTCGACTTGCTGCACCACGTCGGGATTCTTGTCCAGTCCGGCCTTCACGGCTTCCTGTGCCATGACTTCGAGGTTGATCATGTCATCGCGGATCGCCTTGCGCAGTTCCGGGCTGTCTGCCTGGCCTTGTGCGGCGGCGGCCTTGACGCGCAGGTCGATGCGCGCCTGTGGAATGGAAACGCCGTTTACCAGAGCGGCGGATTTGTCTTCGGCGAAGGCGGGGTTAATCGCCAGTGCGCCCAGAATTGCCAGCGCCGCAAATTTGCCAGTTTTCAACATTACGAGTTCTCCTTGAAATAAACAAAAATTGATAATTAAATTTCATCCGGCGTATACGCCTGAATGTTGAGCGCGTGTATTTCGCGCTTCATCATTTCTCCCAGCGCGGAATATATCATACGGTGGCGCGCCATCATATTGTTGCCGCCAAACTGCGCCGAGACGATGCGTAGCGCATAGTGCCCGCCGCCTTCGCGCGCACCGGCATGTCCGGCGTGTTTGCGGCTTTCGTCGACGATGTCGAGCTGGACGGGGTCAAGCGCGGCGAGGTGCCGGTGCATCACAGCCACACGCGTGCTCATGCGGGCAACACCTTCTTGAATGGCTGCACGGTAATTTGCCCGAACACGCCGGCGGCATACGGGTCAGTTTCCGCCCATTCCTGCGCTGCCTGCAACGATGCGAATTCGGCAACAATCAGGCTGCCGGCGAAGCCCGCCGCACCCGGGTCAACCGCATCCACCGCGGGAAAGGGGCCTGCCAGCAGCAACCGGCCTTCATCCTGCAGCGCCTGCAAGCGCGCCAGATGCGCGGGGCGTGCCGCCATGCGTTTGTCCAGGCTGTCCGGGGTGTCCTGGCCGATGATTGCGTACCACATCAGTTGTTTTCCTTCTTTTCGTCCACATACTTCGCCAGCCACGCGCTTTGCGCCAGGATGAATACCGCCATCAAGCCGGTGAAGCCGAACAGTTTGAAATTCACCCAGCTATCTGTCGAATAGTTGAACGCCACATATAAATTGATAAAGCCGAGTACCGCAAAAAACAGGCTCCAGCTCAGGTTCAGGCGATTCCAGATATGCAGCGGCAGGGCGATTTTTTCATGCAGCAGGGCGCGCATCAGGTTCTTGTTGAACAGTAAATTCGAGAACAGCAAAATGACCGAGAACAGCCAGTACAGCACGGTAGGTTTCCACTTGATGAAGGTTTCGTCATGCAGCAGCAGCGTGGCGCCGCCGAATACGCCGATGATGACGAAGCTCACCCACAGCATGGTGTCCACCTTGCCGTGCCGGAATTTCGTCCAGATGATTTGCGCGATGGTTGCCGCAATGGCTATTGCCGTGGCGACATAAATGCCCTGGAACTTGAAAGCGACAAAAAACAGGATGACGGGGAACAGGTCGAAGAGCAGTTTCATGAATTATTTTTTATCCAGCTTAAGTGCGGCGGAGTTGATGCAAAAGCGCAATCCGGTAGGTTGCGGGCCGTCCGGGAAGATATGCCCGAGATGCGCGCCGCATTGTTTGCAGCACACTTCCACACGTTCCATCCCGTGGCTGGTATCGGCGCGTGCGGTGATGCTTTCGGGGCGGTAGGGCTGCCAGAAACTCGGCCAGCCGGAACCCGAATCAAATTTGGCATCGGAGTCGAACAGTGCATTGCCGCAACACGCGCAACGGTAAATGCCCGCGTCATGACAATCCCAGTATGCGCCGCTGAAGGCCGGCTCGGTGCCGCACTGGCGGCATATCTGATATTGCTCCGGCGTGAGTTCCTTGCGCCATTCGGCATCGGATTTTTCGATTTTATGCATGATGTAAAAACCATTCGCGTAGGGGCGCGATTCATCGCGCCCATTCTCAGGCAAGGGCGCGATGAATCGCGCCCCTACAGAACCTCGCCCGCATAATCCGCCAGCCGTGACCGTTCGCCGCGCATCAGCGTGACATGCCCGCCGTGCGCCCAGCCCTTGAAACGATCCACCACGTAAGTCAGGCCGGAGCTGCCTTCGGTGAGGTAGGGCGTATCGATCTGCGCGATATTGCCCATGCACACCACTTTGGTGCCGGGGCCGGCGCGCGTCACCAGCGTCTTCATCTGCTTGGGCGTGAGGTTTTGCGCCTCGTCGATGATCAGATATTTATTCAGGAAAGTGCGTCCGCGCATGAAGTTGAGCGATTTGACCTTGACGCGCGAACGGATCAGGTCGCGTGTGGCCGCGCGACCCCAGTCGCCGCCTTCCTCGTCGGATTTGTTCAGCACATCGAGATTGTCTTCCAGCGCGCCCATCCACGGTGTCATCTTTTCTTCTTCGGTGCCGGGCAGGAAGCCGATGTCTTCGCCCACCGGAACCGTCACGCGGGTGATGATGATTTCCGAATACAGCTTGGTTTCCAGCGTCTGCAGCAAACCGGCCGCCAGGGTTAGCAGGGTCTTGCCGGTGCCCGCCTGCCCCAGCAGGGTGACGAAATCGATCTCCGGGTTCAGCAGCAGGTTGAGCACGAAGTTTTGCTCGCGGTTGCGCGCGGTGATGCCCCACACGTTGTTCTTGCTGTGCGTGTAATCGGTCAGCGTGCGCAGCAAGGCGGTCTTGTCATCCTGCTCCAGCACCACGGCATAAAACGGCGTGCCATTTTCCTGATAGACGAATTGGTTGACGAAAAATGCCGCGCACAGCGGGCCGCGTATCTGGTAATAAGTGTGGCCTTCCTTTTGCCACGACTTCATGTCCTTGCCGTGCCTGTCCCAGAAATCGTCCGGCAATGGCAGCACACCGGTGTAGAGCAGGTCGGTGTCTTCCAGCACCTTGTCGTTGAAATAATCCTGCGCTTCCAGCCCCAGCGCGCGCGCCTTGATGCGCATGTTGATGTCTTTGCTGACCAGGATTACCGCGCGTTGCGGCTGCTGTTTTTGCAGGCCGATGACGACGCCGAGGATCGCGTTGTCCGCTTTGCCCAGTTCCAGATGCTGCGGCAGTTCGTGCTTGATGAAACTGGTTTGCAGGTACAGGCGGCCGGTGCAGTTCTTGTGCGCGGCGGATTCCAGCGCGATGCCTTCCTCGATCTTGTGCGGCGCATCGCTGACGATCTCGTCGAGGAAGCGGCTGGCCTGGCGCGCGTTGCGCGCGACTTCGGTCATGCCTTTTTTCTTGTTGTCCAATTCCTCCAGCACGAACATCGGCAGGCAGATGTCGTGTTCTTCGAAGCGGAACAGGCTGGTCGGGTCATGCAGCAATACGTTGGTGTCCAGCACGAACAATTTGGTATCGGTGCTTTTTGCTGTTTTGACCGGTTTTTTGCTTGGCGATGGAGGCATGACGTTCCTTTTAATTTAAGGTTTTGATGAAATCCAGCACTTCCTGCGCGTGCCCATCCGCCTTGGGGCCGCGCCACTCACGGCGAAGTATGCCATTTTTATCGAGAATAAAGGTGCTGCGCTCAATACCACGCACCTGCTTGCCGTACATGTTCTTCAACTTGATCACGCCGAACAGGTTACATGCTGTTTCATCGGCATCGGAGAGCAGCGCAAAGGGCAGGGTGAATTTTGCCTTGAAGTTCTCATGCGACTTGATGCTGTCGCGCGAAATGCCTACCACCTCGCAATCCGCCTTCTGGAACTCTGCGTGCAAATCGCGGAACTGCTGCGCCTCAGTGGTGCAACCCGGCGTATTGTCCTTGGGGTAAAAATAAATGGCCAGATGCTTATCGCGCGCGCCGGACAAGGTGAAGGTCTGTCCACCGGTGGCTGGCAAGGAGAAATCAGCGATATTGTTTTTGGGCATAAAACATTTACTCAACATGCCGCCATTCTTGTCAAAAAACGCGGCAAAGGCAAGCATTGGATCAACCCGTCAATCCGGGGAGTCCGCTTGCGGCGTGTCGACCTGGCAGGGTTTGCCGCACTCTGGAGTGACAAGGTGCCGCACGCAATTCCGCCCGCCATGTTTGGCGCTGTAAAGAGCGGCATCCGCCGCTTCCAGAAAACAGGTTGCATTGCAGCTGGTATCCGGTTGGTAGGAGACGATGCCGATGCTGATGGTAAGGTGGTCGGCAACCGTTGATGTGCCATGCGGGATGTTCAAGCCGGAAACGGCAACGCGCAGCTTTTCCGCAACTATCCGGCCTCCCTCTGACCCGGAATCGGGCAAAATGATGGCAAATTCTTCACCGCCATAGCGCGTCACCACGTCAGTAGGGCGGTGTAATTGCGATTTGAGCGCTTTCACGACTGAAATTAACACTTTGTCACCGGCGGGGTGCCCATAGCGGTCGTTGTAGTCCTTGAAAAAATCCACGTCCAGCATGATCAGGGAAAGCGGAATGTTCTGCCGCTGTGCGCGGCTAAATTCGGCTGTAAAGCGCTCATCAAAAAAACGCCGGTTGTATGCGCCGGTTAAAGCATCCGTGATAGCTGCTTTGCTGAGCCGCTCGGAATACGATTTTAAAACCCGTTCGCGCTTGATGGATAAGGTGGCATCGGTAACTTGTATCAAACAAAGGCGCTTTTTTTCGCTGGTGACGATGGGCGTAATGATGATGGACTGCTGCATGCGATCCTGCTTGCGATGCGCGACCGGCAAGGGGTAAAGCGGCAATGGCGAGCGGTGCAGCGCATTGGAAAGGATAATCGGCAGCTTATAGTGCAGCACGTTCCTGAGGGCGTTTTTGAAGGAGGCCGCCAGCCCGTCGGGGAATAACGATCCGAGAAAGTGATTCAACGCAGATTCGGCTGGAATGCCGCTATGTTGGGCAATCCAGTCATTCCACAGCAAAATCTTGCCTTCGCTGTCGACCAGAATCAGGCCGGACTTGATGCTGTCCCAGATATTCTCCGCAATTTTCCCTCCAATTTCCCCGGAGAAAGCAAACTCGTTTTTTGCCGGTATTGAGTTCATGTTTGCCCTGTTTTCAGATACCGGAGATGAAACGATCAATGTGAGCGAGAAGCTTCTGCAAGGATGACGAACTTAGCAGGAACATCAGGCAGCCTTGCAAATGACGTTTTTCAATGGACAGGTCAATATGCAGCACCAGGATCAGAGGTTGATTCGTTTCCGAAATGATTTGCCGCAAAACCACATCCGTTGCGCCAACGAAATAAACCGGCAGAGAGCTGTTCAGCGTCAGGTCGAGCATATCCGCCATTGAGGAAAGGCAGGCATTCAATATGATATTGCCTAATTCGCACATGGCTTCCTGCTCGTATTCGGCCACATCCTCGATGCCTACTTGCGAAGCCATCATGTCGTGCACGATTTCCATTGCGCGTTCTTCGGTGAACAGCAGCATGGCATCGGCATTGAACGGGCCGCTGAAATGTTGCCTGACCGCGCCCAAGCGCGGGCTATTGAGCGACAAAGTATCCGCGTTGATTTCAGATGATTGGTAGAGCTGGACGCATGGCACGGATAGCTTCACTTCATCGCCGACGATCTCGCTCAGGCTGGATGCGGCGCGACCCGCGCCGATGTTGAAAATTTCGGTAAGTGCATCGAGTTGTAATTCGGACAGCGAATTCATGGGTTGCTCTCGAAAAACTCAAGCGCCTGCGCCACGCTGTTTTCCGTGACTGGCTTGGCGACGAACCGCGCACCGAGCGCGGCAGCGCGGGTCTGATGGCTTTGCTGGATGTTGGACGAAAAGATGGCGACGCGGATGCCCGGATACTTGGCGAGGATTTGCTCGGCCGCATCGGTGCCGATGATTCCCGGCATGTTGATGTCCATGGTGCAGTAATTCGGCGTGTCACGGTCCACAATTTCCAGCGCTTCGTTGCCGCTGGCGGCTTCGATGATGATCCATTGCGGGTATTTGGCGAGTACGAAAGTGCGTATCATCATGCGCGATACGCGGCTGTCATCTACGATGAGCAGCGTTTTGATGCTGTTGCGGTGTGGCACACAAATTCCCCTGAGACTAGATTAACTTTATATGATGGCGATTTTAACGCAGTTTGGTATTTTCTAAACGCCTTTCGGTGCGGCATAGACTAGGGGATATTCACCGTAATCGGCCGGGGAAGGGTGCTTTGGTTGACAGGCAGTGCAGTAAAAAACTACATTTACCCATTACGAAGCTTGTCCTTCCGGACGCAACCACAAACGCCAATCAGGAGATCGCATGTCCAACATCCAATCCATACTGCATGAAACCCGCGTTTTCAGCCCTTCCGATGAGTTTGTCAAACAGGCGAATGTCTCCGGCATGGAAAGCTATCGGGCCTTGTGCAAGGCGGCGGAACAGGATTACGAGGGCTTCTGGGCCAAGCTGGCGCGCGAAACCTTGCTGTGGAAGCAGCCTTTCACCAAGGTGCTGGACGAAAGCAATGCGCCCTTCTTCAAGTGGTTCGAGGACGGCGTGCTGAATGTTTCCTATAACTGTCTCGACAAGCATCTCGCCAGCCAGCCGGAAAAGACCGCGATCATTTTCGAAGCCGACGACGGCACCGTGACGAAAATCAATTACCGCGATCTGCACGCGCGCGTCGGCCAGTTCGCCAATGGCCTGAAATCGCGCGGCATCAAAAAGGGCGAGCGCGTCATCATCTATATGCCGATGAGCATCGAGGCGGTGGTCGCGATGCAGGCCTGCGCGCGCATCGGCGCGATCCATTCGGTGGTGTTTGCCGGCTTCTCCTCCAAGAGCCTGCACGAGCGCATCACCGATGCCCAGGCGTGCGCGGTGATTACCGCCGACGCGCAGATGCGCGGCGGCAAGGTGATGCCGCTGAAGCCGGCGGTGGACGAAGCGCTGGCGATGGGCGGTTGCGGGATGGTGCACAGCGTCGTCGTCTACCGGCGCGCCGCCTGCGAAACCGCATGGAACGCGCGGCACGACATCTGGTGGCACGAACTGGCGGCGGGGCAGGGCATAACCTGCGAACCGGAATGGGTCGGCGCGGAGCACCCGCTGTTCATCCTCTACACCTCCGGCTCCACCGGCAAACCCAAGGGCGTGCAACATTCCAGCGGCGGCTACCTGCTGGTGACGATGCTGTCGATGCGATGGGTATTCGATTACAAACCCACCGATATTTTTTGGTGTACCGCCGACGTGGGCTGGGTCACCGGCCACAGCTATGTTACCTACGGCCCGCTGGCGATGGGTGCGACGCAAGTGATCTTCGAGGGTGTGCCGACCTACCCCGATGCCGGGCGCTTCTGGAAGATGATCCAGGATCACAAGGTGACAACCTTCTACACCGCGCCGACGGCGATCCGCTCGCTCATCAAGCTGGGCGGCGATTTACCCAAGCAATACGATCTATCCAGCCTGCGCCTGCTCGGCTCGGTCGGCGAACCGATCAATCCCGAGGCGTGGATGTGGTACTACACCGAGGTCGGCCGCTCGCGCTGCCCGATCGTGGACACCTGGTGGCAGACCGAAACCGGCGCGCACATGATCGCGCCGCTGCCCGGCGCGATGCCGATCAAGCCCGGCACCTGCACGCTGCCGCTGCCCGGCATCATGGCAACCATCGTCAACGAAGCCGGCGACGAAGTGCATGACAAGCACGGCGGCTTCCTCGTCATCAAGCGCCCGTTCCCATCGCAGATCCGCGCCATCTGGGGCGACCCGGAACGCTACAAAAAGAGCTACTTCCCCGAGGAAATGCGCGGCTATTACCTGGCGGGCGATTCCGCGCACCGCGATGAAGACGGCTATTTCTGGATTATGGGGCGTATCGACGATGTGCTGAATGTCTCGGGCCACCGCCTGGGGACGATGGAAATCGAATCGGCGCTGGCCGCCAACCCGCTGGTCGCCGAAGCCGCCGTGGTCGGCAAACCGCATGAAATCAAGGGCGAAGCGATAGCGGCCTTCGTCGTGTTGAAGGGTGCGCGCCCGGACGATCCGGCCAAGGCCAGGGAAATCGCCGAAATCCTGCGCAACTGGGTGAGCAAGGAAATCGGCCCGATTGCCAAGCCGGACGAGATCCGCTTCGGCGACAACCTGCCCAAGACCCGTTCCGGCAAAATCATGCGCCGCCTGCTGCGCGCCATCGCCAAAGGGGAAGAAATCACCCAGGATGTTTCTACTCTCGAGAATCCCGCCATTCTCGAACAGTTGAAAAATGCCGTGCACTGATTTCGTTTAGTTATCAACGCAGGCATTACGCCGCAGTTGTAGTGGCTGGCTATCAGACCTGCCACTACAGTTCGCCCAATTTGTTCATACCGTTTCGGTTGACCCGGCCGCAGCACTTCGACTACTATCGCGCCAGTTTTGACCTTCAGGAGGGCGTAAGTGCCATTGATTCGACTGATTTTTTCTGCACTGCTTGCCCTTTGCACTTTAGCCTTCCCAATCGCGTACGCGCCAATCGCACATGCGGAAGAGCAGCTCGCCCTGAGTACTTCTTCCCCTGATCCCGCAGCCCCCCTGACACTTTCAACCGCGCGCAATATCAAGCTGGAGCTCATCCCGGATAATGGCTTGGCAACGGGCGACCTTTGGGTGCGCATCCGCAGCGGTTTCGCGATGCGCGACCTGGACAGCCCTTTGGTTGCGAAACATGAGCAATGGTACGCCAGCCGCCCCGATTACGTGGCGCGCATGACCGACCGCGCGCGCCGCTATCTTCACCACATCACGGTCGAGGTGGAACGGCGCGGCATGCCCAGCGAAATCGCGCTGCTGCCGATGATAGAAAGCGCCTTTAACCCAGGCGCCTATTCAACCAGCCGCGCCTCGGGCATCTGGCAATTCATTCCTTCCACCGGCAAGAGCTTCGGCATGCAGCAAAACTGGTGGTATGACGGCAGGCGCGATGTCATCAGCGCAACCAACGGCGCGCTCGATTACCTGCAAAAACTGCATGACATGTTCGGCGACTGGGAACTGGCGCTGGCCGCCTATAACTGGGGCGAGGGTGCGGTGCAACGCGCGCAGGAACGCAATCGCCGCCGCGGCCTGCCGGTAAATTACACGAGCCTGAAAATGCCGGACGAGACGCGCAACTACGTGCCGAAGTTGCTGGCTGTCAAAAATATCATCGCCAACCCCGCCAGTTTCGGCCTGGTGCTGGAATCTATCCACGATGAGCCTTATTTTGCGGCAGTTTCAACTGCCAAGCATATTGACGTGAAGCTGGCCGCAAAGCTGGCCGACATTTCGATGGAAGAATTCATCGCGCTCAATCCCGCGCATAACCGCCCGGTCATTCTGCAAGACAACAGCGACCTGATTCTGTTGCCGATAGGCGCCGTTGAGACCTTCCGTACCAATTTGGAGAGCTACGACAAGCCGCTGGTCAGCTGGCAATCCTACCAGCCCAAAAAAGGCGAGCGCCTCGACAAGCTTGCACCGCGTTTCGGTTTATCCGTCGAGAAACTCAAATCGGTGAACGGCCTGTCGGGACGCGCCAAGGTCAGTACCGGACAAACCTTGCTGGTGCCGATCAGTGGCGGAGAAAGCGAAGCGGACGCTGAATTTGAAGTGTTCAACTTACACCTTGCGCCTGTTTACGATAGCGGTCGGACTATCAAACACACTGCACGCAAGGGCGATACGATTGCCAGCGTGGCGCGTCGTTACCATGTCAGCATCGCAAAACTGAAGCAGTGGAATGGGCCGTTGAAAACCATCCGGCTTGGTCAGGTCATTACCATCGCACAGGCTGCGCCCCGCAAGCCTTCCGGTCGCCTGAGCAAATCCGCCGGTCGCCTGCACAAGGCGGCACAAAGTGGCCCAGCCAAAAACGGCACGTTAAAACGCGTAAGCGCTGTTATAAACAGCGGACATCCCGGAACCTAGCTTCGCGGCGATAATCTTTCCGAAAGCGCGGTGAGGAAACGGTATCCCTTCCACACCCGCCATCCGCTCTTCACCAAACCAACCACGCCGCGCCGGCGAATCACGAATAGCGCGACCACACCGGCGACCAGCGCAGGATGGGAACGCAGAAAACGCACGACGGCCAATCCCTGATCAGCCAATGCCAGCGGAGCTTGCCAGCGTGCGCCGATTTGCGCGACCTGCCCACGCTGCGCGGCGATTTTTGCCAGCAATTCGCCGCGACGTTGCATCACTGCGAGCATCTGCTCATTCATGGCCGGTTTCCAGTTGCTCCCTGTCCTTGGTCAATTCGGCCAGGCTGGCGGAAAATAATCGGGATCTGGCCTGCGCCTTGCTGCGCAGCAGCATTGCCATCAGCGTGCCCAATGCAAGGAAAATGGCGCTCAGCGCACCAAGCGCCGCAAGGCGATGATCGTCCCAGAACAGAACCACGATGAAAGCCGTGAGCAGCAGAATGCCGACGCCGAAACAGAATAACGCGAACAAAGTAAAAAGGAGCATCTGCGTTAAACGCAGACGCTCCTCTTGCAACTCATTTGCCAGCAGTTCAAGCCGCGTCGAAGCGATGGAGGTTACCGTGGACAGCAACTGCTTGATCGACCCCATCAGCCCCGCGCCTGCTTCAGCCATTGCTTAACGTCCGCGCGAAATCAGCATACCTATAACCAACCCTACTCCGGCAGCGATGCCGACGGCCTTCCATGGATTTTCATGCACATATTCGTCGGTTACTTTTGCCGCCTCTTTGGTCTTGGCGACCACAGCATCCTGCGCGGCAGCAAGACGCTGTTTGGCTGCTGCCAGATTTTCCTGGATGCGCTCGCGTGCCGCCGACACTTTTTCACCTGCCTGGCCGGCCGTTGCGCGCAGCAACTCCTCGGCATCCGCCACTACGACACGCAAATCCTGCATGAGTTTTTCCTTGCTGACTTCGTTTTCTACGTTTGCTAATTTGGCATTCATGATTCGCTCCTTAAAGAATGAAAAAATATCACCACTCGATGATGCGCAACCGCCCGGCAATCCCCGGATACTCTGTTGCCTTTTTAATCCAAAGACACTGGGACGTCAATATAAACATTTTTTCATGCATGGTGGCAGCGCACGCTATGCGTTGCCGCGACATTGCGTTCCTCCGGTGATGCCTCGCGGCAACGTGCGGTAGCAAGCGCACAGCGCGGCGCGAAATGGCAGCCAGGCGGCGGGTTGGCGGGCGACGGCAAGTCGCCATCCAGCCGGATGCGCCCCCGGCCTTTGCCATCGATGCGCGGCACGGCGGACAACAGGGCCTGCGTATAGGGATGCCTGGGCGCGCGCAGCACCTCTTCCGCCTTGCCGTGTTCGACGATGCGCCCGAGGTACATGACGCATACCTCGTGAGCGAGGTATTCCACCACCGCGAGGTTGTGGGTGATGAACAGATAGCTCAGGTTCAATTCCTGTTGCAGCGACTTCAGCAGATTCAAAATCTGCGCCTGTACCGATACATCCAGCGCGCTGGTCGGTTCGTCGCAGATCAGCAGTTGCGGCGATACGGCGAGCGCGCGCGCGATCGCGATGCGCTGCCGTTGCCCGCCGGAGAACTCGTGCGGGTAACGCCATTTGGCGCCGCGCGCCAGGCCGACCTGGTCGAGCAGGGTGTCGATAAGCGTTTGGCGCGCCGCACTGCCGCTGCCGATATTCAGCGCGGCCATGCCCTCTTCGAGAATTTCCGCGACGCGCATTTTCGGGTTCAGCGAAGCGTAGGGGTCCTGGAACACCATCTGCATCGCCGCGCGCCGGGTGCGCAATTCGCGCGCCGCAAGCCCGGTCAGCTCGCGCCCGGCCAGCCGCACGCTGCCCGCCGTGGGCGGAATCAATTGCAGCAAGGCCTTGCCCAGCGTGGTCTTGCCGCAGCCGGATTCGCCGACCAGCGCCAGCGTGCGCCCCTGCGGAATCTCCAGCGACACGCCGTCCACCGCCTTCACCTGCCCGATCACGCGCTGCAGGATGCCTTTGCGGATCGGGAAATGGACTTGCAGGTTTTCAACCTGCAAGAGGGAAGGGGGAAGGGGGAAGGGGGAAGGGGTACTTCCGGATACACTTTCCGCCACGTCGGCTTCGCGATTTTTCCCTTCTCCCTTCCCTCTTCCCCCTTCCTCATAAAGATGGCACCTCACCCCCCGTCCCTCCTCCAGCACCGTCCATTCCGGCGTCTGTTCGCTGCACAGCGCCCATGCCTTGCCGCAGCGCGGCGCAAAGCGGCAGCCCCGCGTGATGCTGCCCGGCGGCGGCACGCTGCCGGGAATGGCGGCCAGCGGCTGATTGCGCCGCGCCGCATCGGGCAGGGCGGCGAACAATTGTTGCGTGTAGGGATGCAGCGGCTTGGCGAACAACTGTTCGCGGCTGGCCTGCTCGACGATCTGCCCGGCATACATCACGCCGACCCGGTGCGCCATTTCCGCGACCACGCCGAGGTCGTGCGTGATCAGCAGCAGCGACATGCCGGTGGCATCCTGCGTGTCGCGCAGCAGCTGTAGCACCTGCGCCTGGATCGTCACGTCCAGCGCGGTGGTCGGCTCGTCGGCGATCAACAGTTTCGGCTGACCGGCCAGCGCCATCGCGATCATCACGCGCTGTTTCATCCCGCCGGAAAACTGGAACGGGTATTCCGCCACGCGCCGCGCGGCATCGGGGATGCCGACCTGGGCGAGCAATTCCGCGCACCGCTGTTGCGCCGCCGCGCCGCGCAGACCCTGGTGCAATGCCAACGCCTCGGCGATCTGCTGGCCGACGGTCAGCACCGGATTCAGGCTCAGCGCCGGCTCTTGGAAAATCATCGCCGCCGTGCCGCCGCGCACGCCGCACATCTCGCGTTCGCGCAAACCGAACAGCTCCGCGCCATCCAGTTGCGCCGTGCCGCCCGCATGCACCACGCCGTCCGGCAGCAGGCGCAGCAGCGACAGCGCGGTCATCGACTTGCCGCAGCCCGATTCACCGAGCAGCGCGAAAGTCTCTCCCGCCAGAATGCCGAAAGAAATATCGTCTACGATGCGCGTGCCGTTGTGCAGCTGCGTGATCAGATTCTCGACCTTCAGCAGGCTCATGCGCTCCCCTCCGTCCGGTTCAGGCGCGGATCGAACGCATCGCGCACCGCGTCGGCGAACAGGTTTGCCGCCAGCACCAGCACCAGCATGAAGCCGAACGCCGCTGCCAGCGCCCACCACACCATCGGCTCGCGCCCCATCTCCAGCCGTGCCGCGTTGATCATCGTGCCGAAGCTGATCATCGACGGATCGACGCCCACGCCGACATAGGACAGCACCGCCTCGGCCAGCACCAGCGCGGAGAAATCCATCACCAGCGCGATCAAAATGATGTGCATCACGTTGGGCATGATGTGGCGCGTCAGGATGCGCAAGCTGGAGACGCCGAACGACTGCGCCGCCTGGATGTATTCCAGCTCGCGCAGCTTGAGCGTCTCACCGCGCAGCAGGCGGCACAGCCCGGTCCAGCTGGTCACGCCGAGGATCAGGCACAGGAACACCAGCCGCAGGTCGGCGCGCGACGCGGCGGTATCGAACCAGTGCGGATGCGTGTCGATGGTCACCTGCATCATCAGCACCGCCGCCGCGATCAGCAGCACGCTCGGGATAGAACTCAGCACGGTGTAGACATACTGGATCACATCATCCACCCAGCCGCGCAAATAGCCCGCCGCGATGCCGAGCAGCAACGCCAGCGGCAATGTGACCAGCGTCGTCACCGTGCCGATGATCAGGCCGGTGCGGATGCTTTTCAGCGCCAGGTACAGCACGTCCTGTCCGACCTTGTCGGTGCCGAGCACATGGTAGGCGGAGGCGAGGCAGGCGGTTGCGCCGGCCAGGGCTGCAATGGCAAGCGTGGTGATCAGCATGGGGCGCAACGGCAGGCTGCGCTGCACCAGCCATCGCCTGCCGGCCAGCGCAATCAGCAGCCCTGCCAGCAGGCCGCCCAGCGCGCCCAGCAAGGTGCGCTTTAGCACATCGCCATTGTGCTGCGCTTCATCGGCCAGATGCGCGCCGCCGTAGCGCAGGCGCGGGTAGTCGTGCAACACGTTGCCCTGCGCATCGCTCATGGTTTCTTTCGCATACAGCGTTAGCGCGAAAGGCGCGGAATAGGTTTTCTCGGTCTGCAAGCGCAACGGCTCGACCAGCTTGTCGAACACGCTCAATACTTCCGGCGAGTACACCGTCTCGCCGCCATTGGTTTTTGGCAGGGCGGCGCGGTAATGCAGCGTATCCAGCAGCCCCACCAGCAGGAACAGCGACAGCACCAGCAGCGACACCATCGCCGTGGCGCTTTGCGCCACGCGCCGCCACGGCAGCAGCAGATGTTCGCGCCGTCGTATATACCAGACCGTCGCGACGCCTGATGCCAGCAGCAGGAACACCAGCGCATCGCTCCATAAAATGATCGGCATGAAACTCACGACAGCCTCACCCTTGGATCGACCATCGTGTAGGAAATGTCCGTCAGGATCAGCCCCGCGATGTACAGCACCGAGCCGAGAAACACCATCGCGCGCACCACGCTGAAATCCTGCGCGTTGATCGCGTCGATGGTGTAGCTGCCCAGGCCGGGGATGCCGAAAAACGACTCGGTGAGCAGGCTGCCCATGAACAGCAGCGGGATCACCACGACCACGCCGGTCAGAATCGGGATCATCGCGTTTTTCAGCACATGGCGGAACAGCACTGCCAGCTCGGACAAGCCCTTGGCGCGCGCGGTGCGCACATAGTCCTTGCCGATCTCTTCGAGGAAGATGGTGCGATACCAGCGGCTGCTGGAGCCGATACCGCTGACCACGCCGATGGCGATCGGCAGCACCACGAACTTGAAGCCGTTCATGCCGCCGTCGTAGCCGGAGCCACCATAGCCGGAAATGGGCACCAGATGCCACAGCTTGCTCACCACGAATTGCCCGCCGATGATGTAAAACAGGCCGGAGATGGACATCAGCAGCACGCACAGCGCCACGCCCGCGATGTCCAGCGCGGTGGCTCGGAACAGCGTCATCAGCAGCGCGAAGCTGACATAGGCAACGAGGCCGATCAGGAAGGTCGGCAGCGCGATCGCCAGGCTCGGCCCCATGCGCGTGACAATTTCGCGCCCGATGCCGCGCCCGTCATCCGAGTAGCCGAAGTCGAAGGCGAACATGCTGGCAGACTTCTGCCAGAAAATCGTGTCGGTGATCTTGCCTGCGCCGCTGGCCGCGCTGTTGACCAGCAACGGCTTGTCGTAGCCGCGCTGCTGCTTCCATTTCTCGATGGCTTCGGGCGTGACGCGCTTGATGCCGAGCTGCATGCGCGCCATGTCGTCCGGCGTATTCACCACGAAGAACAGTGTGAAGGTCAGCAGGTTTACTCCGATCAGGATCGGCACGGCATACAGAATGCGGCGCAACAGGTAGGTAAGCATTGGGTTTCTATAGGTCGGTAGATGACGGTTGCGTGAATTATAGGGCAATATCCTGGCGCAACCGGTTTGGTGCATTATTGGTATTAAGGTTGACCAAAACGTCGCCAACCTTTATCTTACGCGGTTCTTTTTGGCTTAAATTTAGGGTGTTTGTGATGGAGTTGACCGGCGCGGAGATACTGATCCGCTGTTTGCAGGAGGAGAAGGTTGAATATGTGTTTGGCTATCCCGGCGGTGCGGTGTTGTTTATTTACGACGCATTGTTTCAGCAGGATAAGGTCAAGCATGTGCTGGTGCGCCATGAGCAGGCTGCGGTGCATGCGGCCGACGGTTATGCCCGCTCTTCCGACAAGGTGGGCGTGGCGCTCGTCACCTCCGGGCCGGGGCTGACCAATGCCGTGACCGGCATCGCGACCGCCTACATGGATTCCACGCCGATGGTCGTCATCAGCGGCCAAGTGCCGACCGGCGCGATAGGCGAAGATGCCTTCCAGGAAGTAGATGCAGTGGGCATTACCCGCCCTTGCGTGAAGCACAATTTCCTGGTCAAGGACGTAAAGGACATCGCCTCGACCATCAAGAAAGCGTTTTATCTGGCCAAGTCGGGCCGGCCCGGCCCGGTGCTGGTGGATATCCCCAAGGATGTGTCCAACCACAAGACCACTTTCGAGTACCCATCCAGCGTGACAATCCGCTCCTATCATCCGGCGGGCAAGGGCGACAGCGGCCAGATCAGGCATGCGGCGCAGATGCTGCTGGAGGCCAAGCGGCCGATGATCTATGCGGGCGGCGGCGTGGTGCTGTCCGACGCCTCCGCACAACTGACCGACCTGGTGCGCTTGCTGGATTTCCCTTGCACCAATACGCTGATGGGGCTGGGCGGTTTTCCGGCCAGCGACAAGCAGTTTGTCGGCATGTTGGGGATGCACGGCACCTATGAAGCGAACATGGCGATGCAGCATTGCGATGTGCTGCTGGCGGTCGGCGCGCGTTTTGACGATCGCGTGATCGGCAACGTCGAGCATTTCGCACAGGTGCCGCGCAAGATCATCCACATCGACATCGACCCATCCTCGATTGCCAAGCGCGTCAAGGTGGATTTGCCTATCGTCGGCGACGTGAAACTGGTGCTCGATGAATTGCTGGAAGTGCTGCGCGGCGGCAGGCAGAGGCCTAACACATCGGAGTTGGCTGCATGGTGGAAGCAGGTGGACGAGTGGCGCGCCGTAGGTGGCGGGCTGCGCTACAAGAATTCCACCGAAATCATCAAGCCGCAATTCGTGATCGAGAAGCTGCATGAAATTACCGGCGGCGATGCGTTTATCACCACCGACGTCGGCCAGCATCAAATGTGGGCTGCGCAGTATTACAAGTTCGATAAGCCGCGCCGCTGGGTCACTTCCGGCGGCCTGGGCACGATGGGTTTCGGTTTGCCGGCGGCGATGGGTGTGCAGATGGTCAACCCCGGCGCAACAGTCGCCTGCATAACGGGCGAAGGCAGCATCCAGATGAACATTCAGGAGCTGTCCACCTGCAAGCAATTCCACCTGCCGATCAAGATTATTGCGCTCAATAACGGCTATCTGGGCATGGTGCGGCAGTGGCAGGAGTTCTTTCATGGCAACCGTTATTCCGAGACTTATATGAACGCGCTGCCAGATTTCGTCAAGCTGGCCGAGGCATACGGGCACGTCGGAATGCGCATCGAAAAACCTGCGGATGTCGAACCGGCGTTGAAAGAGGCATTTGCGCGCAAGAATGATCTGGTGTTTATGGACTTCAGGACCGACCCGACCGAAAACGTGTTCCCCATGGTTCCCGGTGGCAGGGGCTTGTCGGAAATTATTCTGGCGGAGGAATTGTAATGCGGCACATTATTTCCCTGTTGATGGAAAATGAGGCGGGCGCATTGTCGCGGGTGGCTGGACTGTTCTCGGCACGCGGCTACAATATCGAATCATTGTCGGTGGCGCCGACCGAAGACCCGACCCTGTCGCGCATGACGATTGTCACCAGCGGTTCGGATGCGATCATCGAACAAATCAACAAGCAGCTCAATAAGCTGGTGGATGTCGCGGCGTTGATGGATTTGAACGATGGCGAACACATCGAGCGTGAGTTGATGCTGGTCAAGGTCAGTGCGCAAGGCGAAGCACGTGAAAAATTGAAACGTGTGGCGGATACTTTTCACGGGCGCATCATTGATGTGACTGACTACATTTACACCATCGAACTGACCGGCTCATGTGCCGAGTTGGACAGCTTCCTGGAGACGGTCGGCCGCGATCTGATTCTGGAAACGGTGCGTACCGGGGCTTCCGGTATCGGGCGTGGCGAACGGATTTTGAAACTTTAATTTTGGATTTTTAATTTTTTGTGAAAGAGGGCAACATGAAAGTTTATTACGACAAAGACGCAGACCTATCCCTGATCAAAGGCAGGCAGGTAACCATCATCGGCTACGGCTCGCAGGGCCACGCCCATGCGCAGAACCTGAAGGAATCCGGTGTCAACGTGACCGTCGCGCTGCGCAAGGGCGGTGCATCCTGGGCCAAGGCCGAGGCTGCCGGCCACAAGGTTGCCGAGATCGCGGATGCAGTGAAGGGCGCCGATGTGGTGATGATGCTGTTGCCTGACGAGACCATGCCGGAGGTGTATCACGCCGACGTGGCAAAGAACCTGAAGTCCGGCGCCGCATTGGCGTTTGCCCACGGCTTTAATATCCACTACAACCAGATCGTGCCGCCGGCAAATGTGGACGTGATCATGATCGCGCCGAAAGGCCCCGGTCATACCGTGCGTTCCGAATATCTCAAGGGTGGCGGCGTGCCGACGCTGATCGCGGTGTATCAGGACAAATCCGGCAAGGCCAAGGATATCGCGCTGTCCTATGCGGCGGCGAACGGCGGCACCAAGGGCGGCGTGATCGAGACCAACTTCCGCGAAGAAACCGAGACCGACTTGTTCGGCGAGCAGGCCGTGTTGTGCGGCGGTGCGGTGGAGCTGGTCAAGGCTGGTTTTGAGACGCTGACCGAAGCCGGTTACGCGCCGGAAATGGCCTACTTTGAATGCCTGCACGAGCTGAAGCTGATCGTCGACCTGATGTACGAGGGCGGCATCGCGAACATGAACTACTCGATTTCCAATAACGCGGAATACGGCGAGTATGTCACCGGCCAGCGCGTGATCGCCGATGAGGCGCGCGCGGCGATGAAGGAATGCCTGAAGAACATCCAGAACGGTTCCTACGCCAAGCAGTTCATCCTGGAAGGGCGCACCAACTACCCTGAAATGACCGCGCGCCGCCGTTTGAATGCCGAGCATCCGATCGAGGTAGTGGGCGGCAAGCTGCGCGCAATGATGCCGTGGATCGGCAAGAACAAGCTGGTCGATCAGTCGAAAAACTAGGAAGTGGGAAGTAGGAAGTGGTGAGTGGGAAGTAGCCAACTCACCACTCTCCACTTACCACTCTCCACTCACTACTCCCTATGAATAAATATCCCCATCCCATCATCGCCCGCGAGGGCTGGCCGTTCCTGATCGGTTCCATCGCCATTGCGCTGCTGTTATCCGGCCTTGTCGGCGGCATCGCTGAACTGCTGGCCTGGATCGTCGTATTGTTTGTGCTGCAATTTTTCCGCGACCCGCCGCGCGTGGTTCCGCAGGATGCCGGCGCGGTGCTGTCGCCGGCCGACGGGAGAGTCATCAAGGTCGAGCGCACGCAGGATCCCTACGGGCAACGCGAGGCGATCCTGGTCAGCGTGTTCATGAACGTGTTCAACGTGCATTCCAACCGCAGCCCGGTGGACGGTACCGTGGAGAAGGTGCAGTATTTTCCCGGCAAGTTCGTGAACGCCGATCTCGACAAGGCTTCCGCGGAAAACGAGCGCAATGCCGTGGTGCTGAAGACCACAGACGGGCAGACTGTGACCTTTGTTCAGGTGGCAGGGCTGATCGCGCGGCGCATCCTGTGCTACATCAAGGCCGGCGATGTGCTGGCGCGCGGTCAGCGCTACGGCTTCATCCGCTTCGGTTCGCGCGTGGATGTTTATCTGCCGTTGGACGCCGCCGTGAAAGTCAGCATCGGCGACAAGGTGTCGGCGACCACTACTATATTGGCAGTTCTCCCGCAAAACGGTTAACCTAGGCGCATGGACGAATTTGATACCCGTAAGCCGATGAACCTGCGCAGGCGCGGCATTTACCTGTTGCCCAACCTGTTTACGACCGGCGCGCTGTTCGCCGGCTTCTACGCCATCGTGCAGGCGATGAATGTCCGGTTCGAATTTGCGGCGGTGGCGATCTTCATCGCCATGGTGCTGGACGGGCTGGATGGTCGCGTGGCGCGGTTGACGCATACGCAAAGCGAATTCGGCGCCGAATATGACAGCCTGTCCGACATGGTTTCGTTCGGTGTCGCGCCGGCGCTGGTCATCTATGAATGGGCATTGATAGGGCTGGGCAAGTGGGGCTGGTTCGCCGCGTTCATCTACTGCGCCGCCACCGCGTTACGCCTGGCGCGCTTCAACACCAACATCGACGTGGTCGACAAGCGCTATTTTCAGGGCTTGCCCAGCCCGGCCGCCGCCGCATTGGTCGCAGGGTTTGTCTGGGTGATGCTGGATTACGGTTTCAAGGGCGGCGAGCTGCGCTGGTATGCGGCGGCGCTGACGGTGTTTGCCGGGTTGAGCATGGTCAGCAACCTGCCGTTCTACAGCTTCAAAGACCTGAATATGCGCAAGAGCGTGCCATTCGTGGCGATCTTCCTGATCGCGCTGTTCTTCATCCTGATTTCCAGCTATCCACCCGGCGTATTGTTTGCGTTGTTCCTGGGCTATGCCTTGTCCGGCTATGTGCTGTGGCTGTTGCGCCTGCGCAAAAAACAACAGCCCATTGCCTGAGACGATAAAGCTGGTAATATTCGCCTCATGCATTTCTCCACGCACATCGCAACACTTCACTCCACGTTCAGCTTGCTGGCCGCGCTGCTGCTGCGCGGCGCGCGCTAACTATATCCCCACAATTTGAAGCAATATGCGCGACAATCCTAAGCGGTTGACGCAGATTTAACCTATTCGCATTGGAGTTTTTATCATGGCAGACAAATTGATTATTTTTGACACCACCTTGCGCGATGGCGAGCAGAGTCCCGGCGCGGCGATGACCAGGGAGAAGAAGGTTCGCATTGCGCGCCAGTTGGAAAAATTGGGCGTGGACGTGATCGAGGCGGGTTTTGCAGCGGCCAGCCCGGGCGATTTCGAGGCGGTGCAGGCGGTGGCCGAAATTGTGAAAAGTTCCACGGTGTGTTCGCTGGCGCGCGCCGGCGAGAACGACGTGCGCCGTGCCGGCGAGGCGATCCGTCCGGCGAAGTCGGGGCGCATCCACACCTTCATCGCCACCAGCCCGATCCACATGCAGCACAAGCTGCGCATGAGCGAGGATCAGGTGGTCGAGCGCGCGGTCAGCGCGGTGAAATGGGCGCTCGAATACACCGATGACGTGGAATTTTCCGCCGAGGATGCGGTGCGCTCGGAGATGGATTTCCTGGTGCGCGTGTTCGATGCGGTGATCAAGGCCGGCGCCAAGACGCTGAACGTGCCGGATACGGTGGGCTATTCAATTCCCGCCGCGTGGGGCGAGCGCATCCGGCAATTGATCGAGCGCGTGCCGAATTCAGACAAGGTGGTCTGGTCTACGCATTGCCACAACGACCTTGGCCTGGCGGTGGCAAATTCTTTATCCGCCGTGATGAACGGCGCGCGCCAAGTGGAATGCACCATCAACGGCCTCGGCGAACGTGCCGGCAATGCCTCGCTGGAAGAAGTCGTGATGGCGGTAAGGACGCGCCGCGACATCTTCAACCTCGACACGCGCATCGACACCACGCAGATCGTGCCGACTTCCAAACTGGTTTCGAGCATCACCGGCTACCCGGTCCAGCCGAACAAGGCGATCGTCGGCGCGAACGCCTTTGCGCATGAATCCGGCATTCACCAGGACGGCGTGCTCAAGCACCGCGAAACCTACGAAATCATGCGCGCCGAAGACGTGGGCTGGAATGCCAACAAGCTGACCTTGGGCAAGCTCTCCGGGCGCAATGCGTTGCGCCAGCGTTTTACCGCGCTGAATATCGAGTTCGATTCGGAAGAGGCGTTCAATGCCGCATTTCAGCGCTTCAAGGAATTGGCGGATCGCAAGCACGAGATTTTCGATGAAGACTTGCAGGCGCTGGTCAGCGACGAAGCGGTGGCGCAGGTCAGCGAGCATTACCGTCTGATTTTCATGCGCGCCCATAGCGAGACCGGGATATTGCCCGTGGCCAAGGTGGTGATGAGCATCGGCGGCGCGCAACACGACGCCGAGGCGCAAGGCGGCGGGCCGGTGGATGCGACCTTCCAGGCCATCGAGCAAATCGTGCACAGCGGCACCGAATTGCAGCTGTATTCGGTGAACAACATCACCAGCGGCACCGATGCTCAGGGAGAGGTGACGGTGCGCTTGGCCAAGGGCGGGCGGATCGTCAACGGGCAGGGCGCGGACACCGATATCGTGGTGGCTTCCGCTAAGGCTTACCTGAACGCGCTCAACAAACTGCACAGTAAGCTGGAACGCGCTCACCCGCAGTTGTGAGGGGGAGCCGTTAGACATACACATTTGCGGGCTTTCGCGCAGCGGATGCCCGCAAATTTCTTACGCGCCTAGCCTTTGGATGAACCCTGATTTTCAAGGCTCCCTAACATTTTGAAACAATTATTTTTGAACATACGGTCGGATGCCTAGTCATAATTCCGCATCATGAGTTGCAGGGGTATGAACCCTCGCCGTTTTTGTGAATTTTACCGGAGATTATCTTGAAGAAAATTTTGTTGAGTTCGATATTTTTACTGGCTTCACTGGCCGCCAATGCAAGCTGGGCAGAGTGTTCGATCATTCCCCATTCCCAATGTCCTCATGCGGAGTTCTCCGGCAAGAATCTGACGCAGGCTAATTTGCAGGAAGCGCATCTTTGGGAAGGTGACCTGACGCGCGCCGACCTGACCAGGGCCAATCTCAAAAGCGCGCAAATCTACCACGGCAAGCTGATGGGTGGCAATTTCACCGAAGCGGATATGACGGACATCACGCTGTATTACGCAGACCTGACCGGCGCCAACTTGACCGGAGCGAATCTGACGCGCGCCAAGCTCAAGGGCGCAAACCTCAGCGAAACCAATTTAACCGATACCAACCTGACCGACGCAGAGATTGATAATGCAAAGTTTAACAAGGCTATTTTCTGCCGCACTACGATGCCGAACGGCATCGTGAACAGCGGCGCTAACTGCCCCGCCAAGAAACCCGCCAAGACCGATCAGGCCGAGGCAGTTGAGAATGCCATTAATGGCTGCATGATTCAGCCGCGCACGGTGTGCATGAATGCTGCGCTGGCCGAGGCCAATCTGGGCTCGGCCAATCTTTCCGGCGCACAGATGTACATGGGTAATTTCGCGCAAGCCAACCTGTTCAAGGCCAACCTCGGCAAGGCCAACCTGACCGAAGCCAACCTGACGCGCGCCAACCTGACGCGTGCCAACCTGTCGCAAGCCAACCTGACCGATGCCAACCTGAACAAGGCGACATTGCGCGGCGCGCAACTGGAGCGCGCCAATCTGACCGGCGCGATCCTGCTGAATGCCGACCTGACCGATGCCGACCTGACCGGTGCCAATATTGCCGATGCCAATCTGGCTGGCGCGACTTTATGCAATACGGTCATGCCAAACGGTACGGTGAACAACAGCGGTTGCATGGCTGAAAAAAAAACAGAAACGATTACTGAACCGGTGAAAACCGAACCCGTAAAAACCGAGCCGGTTATTCCGGAAAGCAAACCGGTTAAGCCGGTTAAGCCGGCGGTAAAAGCAAAGACCAAGAGCAAGTAATCAACCGCAGGACAATGGACAAGGGCACGCGCTGCGTGCCCTTTGCTTTTGTTGTGGAAATAAATCGGCCAACGAAAGAAATGCCGGTAGCGGGTGTTTTTTACGCCGAGAGCTTCAACGCGGTCAGCGCAAGCCGCTTGCCGAGCGCGATGCACAATTTTTTTTCGGCTTCCGAAATCGGTTGGTCGCTGGCGATCCCGGCCACATGGCTCGCGCCATACGGCGTGCCGCCGCTTTGCGTGGCGGCGAGCTCCGGCTCGGAGTAGGGCAGGCCGACGATAATCATGCCGTGATGCAGCAACGGCAGCATCATCGACAGCAGGGTGGTTTCCTGCCCGCCATGCATGCTGCCGGTGGAAGTGAACAGCGCGGCGGGTTTGCCGGCCAGCGCATGTTTCATCCATAATCCGCCGGTGCCGTCCCAGAAATACTTCATCGCGGAGGCCATATTGCCGAAGCGGGTAGGGCTGCCCAGGGCCAGGCCGATACACTCCTCGAGATCGCGCAATTCGGCGTAAGGCGCGCCTTCGGCCGGAATACCGGGCTCGGTTGCCTCGCATACCGCAGAGACCTTCGGCACGGTGCGCAGGCGGGCATGCACGCCGCCCGCCTGTTCGATGCCGCGCGCAATGAATTGCGCCATCTGCCGCGTGGCGCCATGCTGGCTGTAGTACAGCACCAGGATTTCTTTGTCGGTTATCATGCGTGCATTATAGGGAAACGAATCGGCCATGCAAAAGAATTGGCGGGATTTTTTGAATTTTATGCGCTTCATCGCGATGCGCTTCCATCAGGATCGCTGCATACAGATTGCGGCGAGCCTGACCTTTACCACGCTGTTGTCGCTGGTGCCATTGATCACCATCGCCGTGGCGATGTTCTCGGTGTTCCCGGTATTCGAGGATTTCTCCAGCCAGATCAAGGTCTACCTGGTTAACAATCTGATGCCGGACATGGCGGGGAAAATCATCACGCAATATATGCGGCAGTTCACCGAGAGCGCGATGCGCCTGACGGCGGTCGGCATCGCGCTTCTTGCGGTGACAGCCATGCTGATGATGCTGACCATAGACCATGCATTCAATACGATCTGGAGAGTGTCCCGCCCGCGGCCGTTGCTCAAACGGCTGGTCATTTACTGGGCGGTGCTCACGCTCGCGCCGTTGCTCATCGGCGCGAGCCTGTCGCTGACCTCCTGGCTGGTCGGATTGTCGATGGGTTACGCCAAACAGATTCCGATATTTGGCGTAGGCGCACTGAAAATATTGCCGGTGCTGTTCACCACGCTGGCGTTCGCCATGCTGTTCGAGCTGGTGCCGAGCCGCCATGTGCCGCGCACACACGCATTGATCGGCGCGGTCGCGGCCGCAATCGTCTTTGAATCCATGAACCGCGTGTTCGGCTATTACATCAGCCATTTCCCCACTTATAAGCTGGTATATGGCGCGTTCGCCAGCGTGCCGGTTTTCCTGATGTGGATTTACCTGTCCTGGCTGGCCACCCTGCTGGGTGCGGTGATCACGGCATCGCTGTCGCATTGGCGCGACCCCGCAGCGCAGAATTTATCGCCTGCGGCCCAATTGCTGGATGCGCTGCGCGTATTGCAATTCCTGGCAAGCAGTTTGCAGCGGGGCCGGGTGAGCACTTTTCCGGAATTATCCAGATCGTTGTATCTCGGTTATGACGTGCTGGAAAAAATCCTCGAGAAGCTGACAAGTGCCGATCTGGTGCGCAAGGCAGAGGGGCAAGGCTGGTTGATGATGCGCGATGCGAACCATATTCGCGCCGCCGAATTGTTGCGCCTGTTCGTGCTGGACAGCGGCTCATTGCCTGCCGGGCGGGGCGACGATCCATTGCGGCAATGGATTGCGGCCTGTGCCGGGCAGCTCGAACAAAGCGCCGATCTGACCTTGCAGGAGCTCTTTGCGCGCAGTGCGGAGCATCCCGGCATGATTGCCGGACAGGCTGCCGGTGCATGAAATGCCAGCCGCACAGATGCGGCTCATAACGGCGCACAGAAAGCGCTTTCACGGCCAGCCGGAATTTTGAGGACGGCCCTTTTTACGGTATCATCGCGCCCTACGTGAAACATTTGTCCGGGCACCCGCATGACCAAGTACATTTTTATTACCGGCGGCGTTGTCTCTTCTCTGGGGAAGGGCATTGCCGCCGCTTCTCTTGCGGCCATCCTCGAATCGCGCGGCCTCAAGGTCACGATGCTCAAGCTTGACCCCTACATCAACGTCGATCCGGGCACCATGAGCCCGTTCCAGCACGGCGAGGTGTTTGTCACCGAGGACGGCGCGGAAACCGATCTGGATCTGGGGCATTACGAGCGCTTCATTTCCGCCAAGATGCGCAAGGCCAACAACTTCACCACCGGGCAGATATACGACAGCGTGATCCGCAAGGAGCGGCGCGGCGAATATCTGGGCAAGACGGTGCAGGTGATCCCGCATATCACCAACGAGATACAGGCGTTTATCGAACGCGGCGCGGCGGCTTCGCTTGACGGCAAGGCCGATGTGGCGATTGTCGAAATCGGCGGCACGGTCGGCGACATCGAGTCGCTGCCGTTCCTCGAAGCGGCGCGGCAAATGGGCTTGCGCATGAGTCGCAACCAGGTGGCTTATGTGCATCTGACCCTGGTTCCGTATATCGCCACCGCCGGCGAATTGAAGACCAAACCGACGCAACACAGCGTGCAGAAATTGCGCGAGATCGGTATTTTCCCCACCGCGCTGGTATGCCGTGCGGACAGGCCGATCCCGGACGATGAGCGCGCCAAGATATCGCTGTTCGCCAATGTGCGCGAAGAGGGCGTGATCTCGATGTGGGATGTGGACAGCATCTACAAGGTTCCGCAAATGCTTAACCAGCAAGGCCTAGACCGCATCGTCTGCGAAGAGCTTGGATTGGACTTGCCGCCCGCCGATCTGTCGGTGTGGGCGAAACTGGTAAACGCGCTGCAAAACCCGCAGCATCAAATCACCATCGGTATGGTCGGCAAGTATGTCGATCTGACCGAATCCTACAAATCGCTGATCGAGGCATTGCGCCATGCCGGCATCCACACCTCGACCCGGGTGAATATCGAATACATCGATTCGGAAGGCATCGAAACTTCCGGCACGCAGGGTTTGGCGCACTTCGACGCGATCCTGGTGCCGGGCGGTTTCGGCAAGCGCGGCACGGAAGGAAAGATCGCCGCGATCCGTTTTGCGCGCGAAAACAAGATACCGTATCTGGGCATCTGTCTCGGGATGCAACTCGCGGTGATCGAGTATGCGCGGCATGTCGCGGGCATGACTGACGCGAACAGCACCGAATTCAACCTGGAATCCGAACACCCGGTCGTCGCTCTGATCACCGAATGGCATGACCGCGACGGCAAGGTGGAGACGCGCAACAGCGATTCCGACCTGGGCGGCACCATGCGCCTCGGCTCGCAACGCTGCCCGGTCAAGCCCGGCACGCTGGCGCAGCGCATCTATGGTGACGAAGTGAACGAGCGGCACCGCCACCGCTATGAGGTGAACAACCATTACGTGCCCGCACTAGAAAAAACCGGGCTGATTATTTCCGCGCGCACGCCTTCCGAGAATTTGCCGGAGATAATGGAATTGCCGCAATCCATGCACCCTTGGTTCGTCGGCGTGCAGTTCCATCCCGAGTTTACTTCTACCCCGCGTGACGGACATCCGCTGTTTAAAGCCTTTGTTGAAGCGGCTTTGCAATGCCAGGCAATACATAAAACAGAAACGGTGGCGGCATGAACACGGTACGCGTAGCGCTGGTGCGGGCAATGCCGCCAGCCGCCGAAATCGCCATATGTGTTGTTTCATATCGCAATAATGAGGTGGCGGCATGAAGCTATGCGGTTTTGAGGTCGGGCTGGATCGCCCGCTGTTCCTGATTGCCGGACCCTGCGTGATCGAATCGCAGCAGATGGCGCTGGATACCGCCGGGCAGTTGCAGGAAATCTGCCGCGAATTGAACCTGCCGTTTATTTATAAATCTTCCTACGACAAGGCCAACCGCAGTTCGGGCAAGTCGTTTCGCGGCTTCGGCTTGGATGCCGGATTGAAAATCCTCGGCGAAGTGAAGGCGCAACTCGGCGTACCGGTGCTGACCGACGTGCATGGCATCGACGAGATTGCGGCGGTCGCGGCGGTGGTGGACGTGCTGCAAACCCCGGCGTTCCTGTGCCGCCAGACCGACTTTATCCAGGCCGTGGCGAGCGCGGGCAAGCCGGTCAACATCAAGAAAGGGCAGTTCCTGTCGCCTTGGGATATGCAGAACGTGGTGGAAAAAGCGCGCGACGCCAGCGGCCAGGACAACATCATGGTGTGCGAGCGCGGCGCGTCGTTCGGTTACAACAACCTCGTGTCGGACATGCGCTCGTTGGCGGTGATGCGCAACACCGGTTGCCCGGTGGTGTTCGATGCGACCCATTCGGTGCAGTTGCCCGGCGGGCAGGGAACGGTCAGCGGCGGGCAGCGCGAGTTCGTGCCGGTGCTGGCGCGCGCCGCCGTGGCAGCGGGGATTTCCGGGCTGTTCATGGAGACGCATCCCGATCCGTCCAAGGCGTTGTCGGATGGGCCGAATGCCTTTCCGCTCGGACACTTGAAAGCATTGTTAAAAACGTTGATGGCGCTGGATGAAGCCGTCAAGCGGCAGGGGCTGATTGAAGAAAATCTCGATTTGAAGAATATTTAAGAAAAAACTGAGGGAAAAATTATGAGCGCAATTGTTGATGTGATCGCCCGTGAAATCCTGGATTCACGCGGCAATCCTACCGTTGAGGCGGACGTGTTGCTGGAGTCCGGCGTGATGGGGCGTGCCGCCGTGCCGTCCGGCGCATCTACCGGCACCAAGGAGGCGGTAGAGCTGCGCGATGACGACAAACAGCGTTACCTCGGCAAAGGCGTGCTCAAGGCGGTGGAATATGTGAATACCGAGATCGCCGAAGCGATCATCGGCCTGGACGCGGCGGAACAAGCCTTCATCGACCAAACCATGACCGAACTTGATGGCACGGAAAACAAAGCGCGTCTCGGCGCGAATGCGATTCTCGCGGTGTCGATGGCCGTGGCGCGCGCCGCAGCCGAGGAAAGCGGGCTGCCGCTATACCGCTATCTGGGCGGCGCCGCGCGCATGGAAATGCCGGTGCCGATGATGAACATCATCAATGGCGGAGCACACGCCACCGGCGGTGCGGATATCCAGGAATTCATGATCATCCCGGTGGGCAGCCAGAGCTTCCGCGAGGCGCTGCGCTGCGGTGCCGAAGTGTTCCATCACCTGAAAAAAATCCTGCACCACCGCGGCCTCAGTACCACGGTGGGCGACGAGGGCGGCTTCGCGCCTGCCCTGGGTTCCAACGAGGCGGCGCTGAAAGTCATTGTGGAAGCCATCGAGGCGGCGGGGTATGTGCCCGGTGCGGACGTGGCGATCGGCCTCGATGCCGCCGCGTCGGAATTCTACAAGGATGGCCAGTACCACCTGAAGGCGGACGGACTGACCCTCAATTCCGCGCAGATCATCGACCTGTACGCCACTTGGGTGGATAAGTACCCGATTATCAGCATCGAAGACGGCATGAGCGAGCATGACTGGGATGGCTGGAAGCAGCTTACTGCCCGCCTTGGAAAATCCATCCAGCTGGTGGGCGATGATGTGTTCGTCACCAACACGAAGATATTGCGCGAGGGTATCCGCCAGGGCTTGGCAAATTCCATCCTGATCAAGGTCAACCAGATCGGCACGCTGACTGAAACCTTTGCCGCGATCGAGATGGCCAAGCGCGCCGGCTATACCGCCGTGATTTCGCATCGCTCCGGCGAGACCGAGGATTCCTTCATCGCCGATCTCGCGGTGGCCACCAACACGATGCAGATCAAGACCGGCTCGATGTCGCGCTCCGATCGCATGGCGAAATACAACCAACTGCTGCGCATCGAAGAAGATCTGGGCGATACCGCTTCCTATCCGGGGCGCGAGGCGTACTATCAGTTGAGTTGATGCGTGTTGCCACACTGATACTGGTCATTCTGCTGCTGCTGTTGCAGTATCCGCTGTGGCTGGGCAAGGGCGGCTGGTTGAAGGTATGGGATATGAATCGCCAGGTCGAGGCGCAGCAACAGGCCAATCAGCAGACTCAGGCGCGCAACGCCTTGCTGGATGCCGAAGTGCGCGATCTCAAGCAGGGTTCCGAAGCCATCGAGGAACGTGCGCGTAGCGAGCTGGGCATGATCAAGCGCGACGAAGTTTTTTTCCAGATTCTGGAAAAATCATCCGCACAGATAACAGAGAAGCAGGCGATGTCATCGCCTGCTTCTGCTGTTTCTGGCGCTCACAGATAATGTGCATCCGGTTTCGATTGCTGGATAATGCTTTTCCAGAATTAAACCGCATTTAATATCGATGAGTTGCTATCGGAAGAGATTCAACATCAGCCGCACGCCCTGAGGTTGCCCGTCTATCCTTTTGCGCTGTTTCGCCAAGCTGTTTTGGCAGTGGTGGCCTGCTAGAATTTCAGGAACATCTTGATATGCGGAAGCACTGCATTGCCGGATGCTTCGCCTTGCTCGACAAAACCGAGGCTTCGATAGAACGGAATATAGCGGGGCTGCACGTCGACGCTTACCCGTGGGTAATCATGTGCGCGGGCATAATCGAGCAACGCTTCCATGATCGCCGTGCCGACTTTCTGCTTGCGCCATTGCGGCAGCACCGCAATATGCCCGATGTGGCCGTCTGGCAGCATCCGTCCGCAGCCGATGGCATCGCCCTGAAGGCTGAGGGCTAGGGCGTGGCGGCAACTTTCGTCCAGCCCGTCCCACTCCAACGCTTCGGGAACGCCTTGTTCGCGGATAAACACCGCCTCGCGGATTGACTTGAGCAGCGGTTCGCCATCGCGCCAGCCAATCAGGCTGACGGTAAAGGGATTGCCCATCACCCACCTCCTTGGAGTCTGCTGAACAGACTCTTATGCAATGATTTCGACGGCCGTTCCTGCAGGTACCAGGTCAAACAATTCGATCAGGTCGGCGTTGCGCATCCGGATGCAGCCATGCGAACCGGGGGCGCCGAGTTGCGCCGAATCCGGCGTGCCGTGGATGTAGATATAGCGGCGCATAGTGTCGGTTTCACCGAGCCGGTTGAAGCCGATTTCGCATCCGGACAGCCACAGGATGCGCGTCAGTATCCAGTCGCGTTCGGGAAATTGTGCGCCCAGTTCCGGCGTGTAGATTTCGCCGGTCGGGCGGCGGCGCACGAACACGGTGTTTTCCGCTTGTCCCGCACCGATCTTGGCGCGGATGATGTGTTTGCCGCGTGGCGTGCAACAGCTGCCGCATACCTCGCCCGCGCCGTTCGCGGCGGTGGAAACGGCGTAGCGGCGCAGCAGCTTGCCCGCATCATCGAGCAATTCGAGCCGTTGCGTGGCGATGTGGATGTTGATCTTCATTGCGCCTTCTGCTGCGCACGGCGCATCGCAAAAAAATTGCTGAGCATGGCGCCGCACTCCTCCGCCAGCACCCCGCCCGTCACTTCGGCATGATGATTCAAACGCCGTTCGGCAAATGCGTCCAGCACGCTGCCGCACGCGCCGGTCTTGGGGTCGCTCGCCCCGTACACCACCCGCGCAATGCGTGCATGCATGATCGCGCCGGCGCACATCAGGCACGGTTCCAGCGTGACGAACAGCTCACAGTCCACCAGGCGGTAGTTGCCGAGCCGCTGCGCCGCGTCGCGCAATGCCATCATCTCGGCATGGGCGGAAGGGTCGTGGCGCGAGATCGGCGCATTGAAGCCGCGCCCGACAATTTCGCCGTCCTTCACCACCACCGCCCCCACCGGCACTTCGCCGGCGGCCTGCGATTGGCTGGCAAGCTCCAGTGCATGATGCATGTAATCGGCATCGGTCATCAAATCTTACTCGGCTAAAACGGGCGGCAACCGTAGCACAACTTCTGATGTTTGACGAGGTTCAGCGCGGGATCACTTGCCCCGCCGCCCTGACTTGGGCGAGAACAAAGCCGGCTGCGGCATGGATTGATGGCGCGCCGCTTCGGACAGATGCTGCTGATCGGCAGGTTTTTGCGCCGGGCGCGGTTTGGGCTGACCAGTACGCGCTTGCGGGTCACGCTGTTGCGGGTTGCGCGGCTGCTGGTCGCGTTGTTGGCGCGGCTTGGTGGCTTGGCCGTCACGCGCCGGTTGATTGCGGTTTCCAGCACCCGCCGGGCGCGGCGCGCCTGCGGTCGTGTTGCTATGGCGTCTTTGTCCGTGCGCCGGGCGCGGCGGGCGCGGGGCTTCGGCGGGAAGGTTGGCGGGCGGCACGAAGCTGTCCACCTTCACTTTCGGAATCTCGCGCTTGATCAGCCGCTCGATACTCTTGAGAAACGACAGTTCCTCGCTGTCCACCAGCGAAATGGCCGCGCCGCTGCTGCCCGCACGCCCGGTGCGGCCGATGCGGTGCACGTAATCTTCCGGTATGTTCGGCAATTCAAAATTCACCACATGCGGCAGCATGTCGATGTCCAGCCCGCGTGCGGCGATGTCGGTGGCGACCAGCACCGGCAGCGAGCCGTCCTTGAACTGCGCCAGCGCCTTGGTGCGCGCTGGCTGGCTCTTGTTGCCGTGGATTGCGGCGGCGGGGATGCCGTCCGCATTCAGTTTTTCCGCGAGCCGGTTCGCGCCGTGTTTGGTGCGGGTGAACACCAGCACCTGCTTCCAGTCGTTGTGCTTGATCAGGTGGGCGAGCAGGTAGCTTTTCAGCTTCTGCGGCACCAGATGGACGCTTTGTTCGATCAACTCCACCGTGGAGTTGCGGCGCGCCACCTCGACATAACCGGGGTTGTGCAGCAGGCCGTCGGCCAGGGTCTTGATCTCGTCGGAGAAGGTCGCCGAGAACAGCAGGTTCTGGCGCTGTTTGGGCAGCAGCGCGAGGATCTTCTTGATGTCGCGGATGAAGCCCATGTCCAGCATGCGGTCGGCTTCGTCCAGCACCAGGATTTCGACGCCGGACAGGTCGAGCGTTTTCTGCCCGACATGATCGAGCAGACGGCCGGGTGTGGCGACAAGAATGTCCATTTGCCCGCGCAATGCTTTTATTTGAGGGTTGATGTTCACGCCGCCGAACATCACCATCGATTTCAGCGCCAGGTATTTGCCGTAGGTCTGCACCGATTCTTCGACCTGTGCGGCGAGTTCGCGCGTCGGGACGAGAATCAAACAGCGCGGGCGGCCGGGGCGTTGATTTGCAATTGGTTTTTCGGTGAGCAGATGCAGGATCGGCAGCGTGAAACCGGCGGTCTTGCCGGTGCCGGTCTGCGCCCCGGCCAGCAGGTCGCCGCCAGCCAGCACCAGCGGGATCGCCTGCGCCTGCACCGGGGTGGGCTGCGTGTAGCCTGCATCGGCAATCGCACGCATCAGGGGTTGCGCCAGCTTCAAGCCGGCAAAAGTAATCTCATTGGACAAAGGGGTAGCAGTATTTGACAAAGTTTGGCTCCTGCGACGGCCTGCCGCCCATAGGAGCGGCACCAATCGAGGCAGACGAATTAGGTGATCGAAGAGATCGGGAGTGACACAGAGACCGCAACGCTGATTGGTTTGGCGCAGGGCAGAGAGGATTATACCTTACTTGCTCCAGACTGACGGAAAGGTTTCCGGCTATCCGCTGGTTTCAAGAATTTGCGTTCTGCAGGAATTTGACGAAATCGTCTTCTGGCAAGGGGCGGCTGTAATAATAGCCCTGTATCTCTTCGCAACCGGCCGACCCGAGAAAAGCCAGTTGTTCTTCCGTTTCCACCCCTTCCGCGATGACGCGCAAGCCGAGGTTTTTGGACAGGCTGATGATCGCTTTTGTGATGGCCTCATCGTCGGCATCCTTGGTGACGCCGCGCACAAACGACTGGTCGATCTTGAGTTTGTCGATGGGAAAACGCTTGAGGTAGCTCAAGGACGAATAACCGGTGCCGAAATCGTCCAGCGACAGGCTGGTGCCCAGTTGCTGGAAATCGTCCATCATGGCGATCACGCCTTCGACGTTCTGCATGATCATGCTTTCGGTGATTTCCAGTTCGAGAAAGCGCGCATCCAGTTCGTGGCGCGCCAGTATTTCCGCGACCAGACGCGGCAGCGTCGGGCGGAACTGCTTGGCGGAAATGTTTACCGCCAGCTTGACGATGGGTAACCCGGCACGCTGCCATTCCTTGTTGCGCGCGCAGACGGTTTCCAGTATCCACTGGCCGATGGGAACGATCAATCCGGTTTCCTCCGCCAGCGGGATGAACTCGGCCGGGGAGACCATGCCTGTGCCGGGGCGGTTCCAGCGCAGCAGCACTTCCGCGCCGACGATCCTGCCGCTTTGCAGGCTCTGTTGCGGCTGGTAGTGAAGCACCAGCTCGTCCCGTTCCAGGGCGCGGCGCAGGCTGTTTTCCAGCTTGAGGCGCTCCAGGGCGCGCTGATTCATGTCGGGCGAGAAAAACAGGTAGCCGTCATGCGCTTCGCCCTGCTTGGCGCGGTACATCGCAATATCCGCATTTTTGATCAGGGTTTCGGCATCATTGCCATCGTCGGGATAGACGCTGATGCCGATGCTCGCGGAAATTTGCAGTTCGTGCCCCTCCACCATGATTGGCATAGACAGGCTGTCGAGAATTTTTTGCGCGACGATGGCGGCATCTTCGTGTTTGGTGATATTTACCAGAGCCGCCACGAATTCGTCGCCGCCGATGCGGGAGATAATATCTGCGCTACGCAGGCTGGCAGTCAGCCGTTTGGCGACTTCCTTGAGCAGGATATCGCCGTGCGCGTGTCCGAGGGAATCGTTGATCTGCTTGAAACGGTTGAGGTCGATGAACAGGATTGCGCCATGCGTCTTGTGGCGCTGCGCCTCAAGCAGGGCCTGGCGCAGCAGGGTATGCAGCCTGCTGCGGTTCGGTAGGCCGGTGAGCACATCATGATAGGCCAGCCGATAGATTTGCTGTTCCGCATTCTTGCGTTCGGTGAGATCGGTGAACGCGGAGAAGTAATGGGTAATCACCCCCTCCTGGTTGCGCACCGCGCTGGTCGACATCCATGCCGGGAAGTTTTCGCCGTTTTTGCGCCGGTTCCACAGCTCGCCGATCCACAGTCCGTTATCGGCGATCGAGGCGTTCATCTCATCGTAAAAAACCTGGTCATGCAGCCCGGATTCCAATATTGAGGGGAGTTGTCCGATGGCATCGTGCGCTTCGTAGCCGGTGATTTTGGTGAAGGAACGGTTTACCGAAAGAATGCGCTTGGATACATCGGTGACGATGATGCTCTCGTTGCTGTATTCGAAGATCGCCGCCTGCAGGCGCAACTCCGCTTCCGCCTTGAGGCGCTCGGTGATATCCACCAGATAGCCGAGGATCGCGGTGGGATTACCCTGCGCATCGCGCGACAGGGAAAGGCTCAGGCTGGCCCAGAATATCTCGCCGGATTTTTTGCGGCGTTTGACCACCATCTCCCGCCCGCCGTGCTCGAGGAAGGCTTCGTGAAACAGCGCATCTTCATCCTCGTCGGCATACAGGAACAGGATGTTTTTTCCTATCGCCTCCTCGGCGGTATAGCCGAACTGCTGTTCTGCACCCTTGTTCCATCCGGTGATGTAGCCGCTCAGATCCATGGCGATGACGGAATCGTGGATCTGGTCGAGCATCTGCTGCTGCCGTGCCAGCTTATCCTCGCTGTCCAGCAGGCCGCGCTTGCGCTCGTCGAACTGCAAGCGGTCGAGCAAGGTTGCCGCAATCAGCCCGGCCAGCGCCTGCAGGGCCGGCAAGGCGGCCAGCGGCGCCCGCCCGCACAGCACACCGACAGCCTCGCCCTGGGCAAGCAAAAGGCAGCCCAGCCGTATCGGTTCAACCTCGTTGCCGTCGGCCGGTAACCAGGCCGCCTGACTGTCGTGTTCGATTCGTTCCACCAGGCTGCGCCAGTCTTCCGGTAACTTGCGCCGGCCAGCCAGATGTGCCGCCCGCCCGGTGAAATGGCAATAAACCTCGGGCCAGTTAAAAGCAGTCCGGATTACTTCCCCGAGCGTTTGTGCGAAATCCCTTTCTCCGGTGTGCAGCACGTTATGCACGATGCTGCCCGCCATGGCAAAAGCATGGCGGTTATCGGTATCGGAAGTAGGGCCGGTTTGCAGTTTCATTTTGACCCGGCGACTTTCAAAGCCCAGAAAATGGCGTCAAGCTGGAACCGGCTCAATATGTCCGGCGCTATCCCCAAGTTGGACAGTAACCGTTGCACTCCGGCAAAGTCGCGTTGTTCGGTTGCACATATCAGGTCGAGCAAAACGCCCAGCCGTCCTTCACGCTTGAGCAACGCCTGTTCCACCGGTTGCGGCAGGGAAACCGATTCAAGCAGTTCCGCCAGCGGAGTTTTCATCAGGATGTCCAGCACGGAAAATACCCCCACCATGAAAGCCTGTTCCCGGTCGGCTTTTTCATTGCCTTCCTGGGACAGGAGTTCCATCATCCTGCCCCGCTCGGCGGCGCGCTGCATCAGGATGTTGGGGCTGTCATCGCCTGCCTTGCGCAGGGAGAACATCAGCAGTTGCAGCCAGCGCTGCAACTGGCGCCGTCCCAGCACCATAATGGCCTGGGAAAAACTGGTGATCTCCTTGCGGGCGCCCAAAGAGGCGGAATTGACCAGCCGCAATAATTCGAAAGCCAATTTCGGGTCGAGCTTGAAAACCTCCTCCATGGTCGCCGTATCCGCATCCGCGGCAACCAGGGAAAGCAGGTGCATCAACGGCAGGCGGGAAGCATCCTTTGACTGGTCGGCATATTCCGGGCTGTCCAACCCGCCAAAGGTGAAATAATTAAACCCCGTTTCGGCGCACCATTCGAAGAGTTCCATCGAGCCGATACCCTGAACAAACAGTTTTGCTCCGGAATGGCCGGCATCCAGCAAGGCTTTTTCGCTGGGCGAGTCGCGCACTGTGGCGGCATCGAAAACATGCATGGCGACCATGTCGCGGGAAAGTCCGGCGGGGACAGCCAGGCCGGTTACGGCCAAGCGCACATTTTTGCCGTGCCAGGCGCGAAAAACAGCCATGCTCGCCTCGGCCGACAGAAAATTTTCACTGAGCACGGCCACCAGCCGGGATGGCGAAAAAGGTAATTTCAGCGGTTGTTTGCATGCACCCAAAACATCCGCACCCACGAAAAACAATTTGCTGTCGACACCATCGACCGCCAGCGCTTCGCTGCTCATCTGGTCAAAAAAATCCTGTGGCACAAATATCGACGTATCTGTCTCCAAACTCACGCCAACCCACGCGAGGCGGCGGTCATAAACTGGGTACCACAATCCGATTGCCGGCATAATTTCCAATATCCCTGAAAAATTACCGCCCTTGAAATGCTGTCAGGGCGGGTTGATAACATGATCCTTGTTGCGCGGGCCGTATTCTATATCAGCGGGCGGTGCATAAGACAGCCGGGGTGCGCTACACCAAGCCATTATCGGCTGTTGCGCTTCGAACTTGAATCCGCCCAACAAAAAACCGCACGACTTTCATCGTGCGGTTTTCGTTTTTTTGCCGTGTTTTTTTGCCTGGCCGGAGCTACGCTTGCGGGCGTTGCGTTTCGATCTGCACCAGTGGCTCATTCTCTACATAAACTTCGTGCTGGCGCGTGCGGCGGCGCGTTGCCGGTTTGTCCGCGTAACCGGCGGGAATGTTCGCTACTGCTTGCAACTTGCCCTGATCGGTCTCGATCTGAACCAGGCTTTCGCCGCTGCTTGCCGCTACGGGCGCGGTAATTTCACGTACCACCACTGCCGCCACGTCCTGTTGCGTTGCTGGTATGGCGATGTCTTCGCTCGGTATTACGGGGCTCGACATTACGGGGCTCGGTGTTACGGGCGGCGTCCAGCCTTCCGGGTAGGCGATGTACTCGGAAGGTTTCAGTTTTGCCGGGGCAGTATCGACCGGTGCAGCGGCTTGTTCCGCGACGGCAGTTTCACCGTTGCCTGCCGGCATTTCGCCGCCCGGTACGGTGTTATCGCGGCGTTCGCGTTCGCGGCGACCACCACGGCGGCCGCGACGACGGGCGCCTTCGCGTGCGCTGCCTTCTTCGGCTTGTTCGGCGGCAGGCGCGGCAATCTGGCTTTCCAGTACGGGTTTTTCCTCGGGTTGCGGCACCGGCGCTGCACGCGGCGGACGCGGTGGCCGAGGTTGGCGCGGCTCACCTTGCGGGCGCGGTTCGCGTTCTGCCTGCTGGCGCGGCTCCTGAGGCTTTGCTGCGGCTACGGCCGGCGCCGGCTTCTCGCCGCGCTCGCGGCGGGCGCTGCTTTCCCCGCGTTCCCCGCGTTCGCGGCGCTTGCCGCCTTCGCCCCGTTCGCTACGCTCGCCGCGTTCACGGCGCGGCTGGCTGCGTGGCGCGCTCGCAGCCGGTTTGGCCTTGGGCTGTTCCTCCGCTCCCAGCGTCTTGATCCAGCCAAAGAGCTTGCCGAGAATCGAAGGCTGGGCTTTTTTCTCCTCCTCAACCTTCATCGGTGCGGGCTGCGCCGGGGTAATGCCTTGCACCACGGCCTGTGCGCGTGTGGCTTTTTGCTGCTCCTGCGCGGCGGTCAGCGGTTTTTCTTCAACCGGTTTTTCCACCAGCTTGTAGCTGGCCTGCAGCATGTCGGCGGTCATGTCGTCCTGGCGCAGGCGGCTGATAGTGTAGTTGGGCGTTTCCAGATGCGGGTTCGGGATCATCGTGATCGCCACTTTCAGGCGCGATTCGATGCGATGGATGTCGCCGCGTTTCTCGTTGAGCAGGAAGGTGGCGACATCCACCGGCACTTGCACGTGGATTGCCATGCTGCTTTCCTTCATCGCCTCTTCCTGGATGATGCGCAGGATGTGCAGCGCGGAAGACTCGGTGCCGCGGATATGGCCGATGCCGCTGCAACGCGGGCAGGCGATATAGTTGCTTTCGCCCAGGCTGGGCGCCAGGCGCTGGCGCGACAGTTCCAGCAGGCCGAAGCGCGAGATCTTGGCGGTCTGCACGCGGGCGCGGTCATGGTGCAGCGAGTCGCGCAAACGGTTCTCCACGTCGCGCTGGTTGCGGCTGCTTTCCATGTCGATGAAGTCGATCACGATCAGTCCGCCCAGGTCGCGCAGGCGCAGTTGGCGGGCAATTTCTTCCGCCGCCTCGAGGTTGGTGTTGAGCGCGGTGGCCTCGATGTCCGAGCCTTTGGTGGAGCGCGCCGAGTTGATGTCGATGGAGGTCAGCGCCTCGGTATGGTCGATCACGATCGCGCCGCCGGACGGCAGGCGCACTTCGCGTGCATGCGCTGATTCGATCTGGTGCTCGATCTGGAAACGCGAGAACAGCGGCACATCGTCCACGTAGCGCTTGATGCGATCCACGTTGTTCGGCATGACCGTGCTCATGAAGGCCAGGGCTTGCTGGTAAACATCTTCGGTGTCGATCAGGATTTCGCCGATTTCCGGGTTGAAGTAGTCGCGGATCGCGCGAACCACCAAGCTGCTTTCCAGATAGATCAGCGACGGGGCTTTCTCGGATTTCGCCGCGCCTTCAATCGCATCCCACAGTTGCTTGAGGTAGTCCAGGTCCCATTGCAGCTCTTCCTCGTTGCGCCCGATGCCGGCGGTGCGCGCGATGATGCTCATGCCCTGCGGTACTTCGACATGCGACAGCACTTCGCGCAATTCGTCGCGTTCTTCTCCCTCGATACGGCGCGATACACCGCCGCCGCTCGGATTGTTCGGCATCAGCACGATGTAGCGGCCGGCCAGGCTGATGAAAGTGGTCAGTGCCGCGCCCTTGTTGCCGCGCTCGTCTTTTTCCACCTGCACCAGCAATTCCTGGCCTTCGCGCAGGGCTTCCTTGATCGAGGGGCGGTTGCCGCTGCCGGGCTGGAAATACTGCGGGGCGACTTCCTTGAACGGCAGGAAGCCGTGCCGGTTGCCGCCGTATTCGACGAAACAGGCTTCGAGGCTGGGTTCGAGGCGGGTGATGACGGCCTTGTAGATGTTGCTCTTGCGTTGTTCCTTGCCGGCGGTTTCAATGTCGAGGTCGATGAGTTTCTGACCGTCAACAATGGCGACGCGGAGTTCTTCCGGCTGCGTCGCATTGAATAGCATGCGTTTCATTATGTTGTCTCCCGCGCTCTGACACGGGCGAGACCAAGCTACGCGCGATTAGGCGCGCCAGATGAATACACTAGTGAGCAATCGTGCATTAAGTCTTGTATTGTGCAAACGGTTGATCAATTAAGTTCTCTGAATTAATAGCTGGTCTTAAAAAATTGTTCTTAGGGGTTTCTGTATCGGCGGTTGAGGGATGCATTGTTGTGTTGCACTGCATCTTGTCTCTCCGGCTGTTTCAGAATCTCCTTAGGGGGTGAGGCAGCAATAGCTGCTTCACGGAAAATCCACAGGTGCTTTGAGCGCATAAATCAATTACTATCACTGCTGGTACCGGTGAGTGATATTAACCGGGCTGCGGCTGGTAGGTAGGGTGGCGGCGCAATGCGCCGTCGCTTGTGCCAAAACTCTTCCTGGCGGGGAAATTATCCCAAACTTACCCAAATCCCAAAACGCGCGAGCGGCGAAGTATAAGCAAAATGAATGGTTTAAGCAAAGATTCTGTGAGCTATGTGGAAATTGATGAGAGCGGCGAGGCGCAGCGTATCGACAATTTCCTGTTCAAGAACCTGAAAGGCGTGCCCAAAAGCCATGTGTACCGCATCCTGCGCGGCGGGGAAGTGCGGGTCAACAAGAAGCGCATCAATCAGACCTATCGTTTGAAGCTGGGCGACCTGCTGCGCATCCCGCCGATCCGCGTGGCGGAAAAACACGAACCGGAACAGGCGCATATCCCGGCGGTGGAGTTCCCGATCATCTATGAGGACGACGCGCTGCTGGCGGTGAACAAACCTTCCGGGGTGGCGGTGCATGGCGGCAGCGGGGTGAGCTTCGGGGTCATCGAACAGATGCGCCGCGCGCGCCCGCAGGCCAAGTTTCTGGAACTGGTGCACAGGCTCGACCGCGAAACCTCGGGCGTGCTGCTACTGGCGAAAAAGCGTTCCGCTTTGACGGCGATGCACGAGATCATGCGCGAAGGCAACAGCGACAAGCGCTACTTCGCGCTGGTGCTGGGGCAATGGAAGAACGTCAAACAGCATGTCAAGCTGCCGCTGCACAAGTTCGATACCCCGCAGGGCGAGAAGCGCGTGATGGTCAGGGAAGACGGACAAGCCTCGCACACCATCTTCACCCTGCTGAAGAGCTGGCCGGAATTTAGTTTATTGGAGGCGCAACTCAAGACCGGACGCACCCACCAGATTCGCGTGCATCTGTCGCATCTCGGCTTTCCGATCGCAGGAGACGACAAATACGGCGACTTCGCGCGCAACAAGGCGTTGATGAAACAGGGGCTGAAGCGGATGTTCCTGCATGCCCACTCGATTTCGTTCAGCCATCCGCTGACGGGGGAGCCGATGCACCTGGTTGCGCCGTTGGCGAAGGAGCTGGAGGGGTTTATCGCGAAACTGGATGCGGGTGTGGGGCGTGATTAATTAAAAACAACTTTGCCGGGGCAGCCCGGCGAAGTTATTTTTCGAATATTACTTCTTGGCTTTAGCCAGCGTGCATTCCATGCACCATGGTGCGCACAGCGCACCCTATAAATGCGCCATCAACCTTTGGTCTTGGTCAAAAACACCGTGATTTCTTCGCGGTCGTGGTAAAGCTGCTTCGCGATCATCTTGTAATTGATGCCTTCCTCGTCCAGGCGAGTGCGGATGCCGCCCAACGCGCTGTCGAGCGCGACGACGCGCTGCTTCATCGGCAGTTTCAAATTGAAGATCGCGTGCTTGCACCAGCCTGCCGCGAACCACTCTTCGATCAACTTGGCGACTTTGGAGGGTTTTTCCACCATGTCGCACACCAGCCAGTCCACCGCTTTGCGCGGCGCGTATTTGAAGCCGTCTTGCTTAAGGTGCTCGACCAGCGGATGCTTCGCCAGCACACCCTTCATCGGGCCGTTGTCCACCGCGGTCACGCGGATGCCGCGCTTGACCAGTTGCCAGGACCAGCCGCCGGGTGCGGCGCCGAGATCGACCGCTGTCATGCCTTGCCGCAACAAACGCGTCTGCTCGCTGCGATCCAGGAACACCTCGATGGCCTCGGCCAGTTTCATCGTCGAGCGGCTTGGCGCTTCGGCGGGCATGGACTGGCGCACGATGCCCATGATGGTCGCCGCGCTGTTGTGCGGATCGCTGGTGCCGATTAACACTGATGATTTGTTGGGAAAGAAGATGTGCAGGCGCGGCAACTGCTGGTTCATGTTTTGATCCTGCAACTTGCCTTGTTCGCGCAGCGCGGCCTCCAGCAACGGCTGAAAACGGCGGGTGAAGGTGGTCAGCAGTTTTCCATCGTTGGTGTCCGGCACTTCCAGCCATAACGCGCCGAAGCTGCCGGGCAGGGCGGCGACGGCGGCGAGGATCGGGGTCAGGCGGTCGCGCTCGGACAGTGATTCGATGGTGTGGTGCAGCCGGATCAGCTGGCGCGCGAAGATCAGTTCGCGATAGGACAGCTTCTGTTCGTTGAGCGCGACCACGACGTAGCCGCTGTCGGCGACGATGGCAGGCTGCTCGATGCCGATGATGGGCTTTTGTTGCATCGCCTGGTGCAAGGCTTCCTGCGCGCAATCCTGCTCGAAGCCGGGACGGCAATACAGCAGCCAGTTGGTGTTTGTAGATTTCTTCATCCTCGTATTGTGGCACAGGTTGGGGTGGCAAGCCCGAAGGTGGTAACATCCGCGCCTCTTTTTTGGCGGCAAGGCAATGGGCAAACGTTACGATTTGATCGTGTTCGACTGGGACGGTACGGTGATGGATTCGACTGCGGTGATCGCGGGTTCGATCCAGGCGGCGTGCCGCGACCTGGATTTGACGGTTCCCGACGATGAAACCGCGCGCCATGTGATCGGCCTGGGTTTGATTCAGGCGTTGCGCCATGCGGTGCCGGATGCGCCGGAGTCCATGTATGAGCCGCTGGTGGCGCGTTACCGCCACCATTTCCTGATACAGGATGCGGCGATCCCGCTGTTCGCAGGCGCGCGCGAGACGATCGCGGAATTGCATGGCGCGGGTTATTGGCTGGGGGTGGCGACCGGCAAGAGTCGCGCGGGGCTGGACAGGGTGCTGGAATCCACAGGCCTGAAGCAATATTTTCACGCCACGCGCACGGCAGACCAGACTTTTTCCAAACCCGATCCGGCCATGCTGTTTGAACTGTTGGATGAATTGGCGGTCACTGCCGGGCGCGCGCTGATGATCGGCGATACCACGCACGACGTACAGATGGCGCAGAATGCCCAGGTGGATGTGGTGGCGGTGGGGCACGGCGCGCACCCGCCAGAGCAGCTGCGGGAATTGAACCCGCTCGCGCTGGTGAAGGATTTCGCGGAATTGCGCGCATGGTTGAGGGCGAATGCCTAAAATAGATTTCACCACGAAGGCCACGAAGATCACGAAGATTTTGGAATAGTATGGCGGTGAGCTTGTACCGCAAGATAAGTCCGTCTTGCGGGAAAGAAGCCGGTTGTTTTTCTTCGTGGTCTTCGTGTTCTTCGTGGTGCAAATGTAATCTGGTTTATTTCAAGGAGTCGTAATGTCGGATCAAAACAACAACTGGGAACGCGGCGTGCTGGAAAAGCTGGCGATGACGGCCGTTCAGGAGCAGCGCCGCGCACGGCACTGGGGCATCTTTTTCAAGACGCTGACCTTCGGCTATCTGTTCATCATCCTGTTCCTGATAATGGGTTGGATGGGTAAGTCCGAGCAGGCGCTGAGCACCGGCAAACATACCGCGCTGGTGGACATGCAGGGCGTGATCGCGCCGGATAGCGCGGCAAGCGCCGACAACCTGATTCCCAGCCTGCAGGATGCGTTCGAGGACAAGAACACGCAGGGCGTGATCCTGCGCATCAACAGCCCCGGCGGCAGCCCGGTGCAGGCCGGGCAGATCAACGACGAAATCCGCCGCCTGCGCGCCAAGTATCCGGCCATCCCGCTGTACGCGGTGGTCGAGGACATTTGCGCTTCAGGCGGCTATTACGTGGCGGTGGCGGCGGACAAGATTTTCGTGGACAAGGCCAGCCTGATCGGCTCGGTCGGCGTGCTGATGGACGGCTTCGGCTTCACCGGCACGATGGAGAAGCTCGGCGTGGAACGCCGCCTAATTACCGCCGGAGCCAACAAGGGCTTCCTCGACCCGTTTTCGGCGGCCAATCCGGCGCATCAGGCATACGCCAAACAGATGATCACGGAAATCCATCAGCAGTTCATCGACGTGGTGAAGCAGGGGCGCGGCAAGCGTCTCAAGGAAACGCCGGATACCTTCAGCGGCCTGGTGTGGAACGGGCAGAAGGGCATAGAGATGGGCTTGGCGGATGGCTATGGCAGCCTGGAATCGGTGGCGCGCGATATCATCAAGGCCGAGAAGATCGTGGACTTCACCACGAAGGAAAATTTCGCGGATCGTCTTGCAAAGCGCTTCGGCGCGGGCGTGGCGAGCGCGATCGGATTCTCTGCACAGGGTGGCGCTTCTATCAGGTGACACGTGTTGGCTGATAGCCTTTTGTTCAAGCGGCATCCACCCCTCCCCTGACAAGGGGAGGCTGGGAGGGGTTAGCGCAGCAACGGCTCCAGCTCCTTCAGCACATTGCGCATCAATTGCGGCTGCGCTTCTTTCGTGGGATGCAGGTTGTCGGCCTGGAATTGCTGCGGCGCAACACCCTCAAACAAAAACGGCAGCAGCCTGACGCGGTATTTTTTCGCGAGCTTCGGGTACATCTTCCCGAACTGCGCAACGTAAGGTTCGCCGTAATTCGGCGGCAGCCTCATGCCGACCAGCAGCACCCCGGCGCGAGCAGCGCGGGCATCCCCGATGATCCTGCCGAGGTTGGCCTCGATGCCGGCGACGTCGTAGCCGCGCAACCCGTCGTTCGCGCCGAGCTCCACGATCACCACTGCCGGGCGATGCTCGCGCAGCGCCCCGGCGATGCGCTGCCGCCCGCCCTGTGTCGTCTCACCGCTGATGCTGGCGTTCACCACGCGATACTCCGGATGGCTGCGCGCCAGTTCCTGTTGCAGCAGGGCAGGCCAACTTTCTGCTACTGCGATGCCGTATCCGGCTGATAAACTGTCGCCGAATACCAATATGTTTTTTGCGGCATGAACGGAAAGCGGCAGCCACAGCGCGGCAACCAGCAGGATAATTTTCAGGAATGGATTCTTCATGGCGACGATTGTGCAGGCAGTTGAACTGACCAAGCAAGTGTTAAGCCCATCAATGGATGGGAAAGGCCAGCCGTTGACCATCTTGCAGCAGGCAAGCTTCGCGGTCGAGGCGGGCGAGAGCCTCGCGATCCTGGGTGCGTCCGGCTCCGGCAAATCCACCCTGCTCGGCCTGCTCGCCGGGCTGGACGTGCCGAGCAGCGGCAGCGTGCTGCTCGACGGCAAGGACCTGTTCGCGCTGGACGAGGACGGCCGCGCGCGGCTGCGCGGCGCGATGGCGGGCTTCGTGTTCCAGTCGTTCCAGTTGCTGCCCGCGCTGAAAGCGCTGGAGAACGTCATGCTGCCGCTGGAACTGCAAGGCAGCAGCGACGCGCGCGAACGCGCCGAGGAATCGCTGCATCAAGTCGGCTTGAGCGCCCGCGCACACCACCTCCCCAAACACCTCTCCGGCGGCGAGCAGCAGCGCGTCGCGCTCGCTCGCGCCTTCGTCACCCGGCCCAAAATTTTGTTCGCCGACGAACCCACTGGCAACCTCGACGCCGCCACCGGCGCGCAGGTCATCGCACTGATGCTCGAACTCAACCGTGCGCAGGGTACGACCCTGATCCTCGTCACCCACGACGAGGCGCTGGCGCGAAGATGCGGCCGGCAGTTAAGGCTGGAGGCGGGGAGGGTGGTGCAGTGAACAATGGGGCAATGTGGATTTTTGCGAAGGATAGAGTTGAATGAAAAATAACCGTGGAGATTTACCAGTTAAGGGTGGCTGCACACCAAGACCCAAATTTTTGGGCGCTCTGAAGAAAATGCATTCAGAAAAACTGCCTGAACAATTAAAAAATTACGTCATGAGCAATCTCATTTCGGTAATAACGGCAGCCGGCTCTATATTGGGAGGGCTGTTGATACTGTTTTACTTGGTTTCAATACAATATTTCCCATCTGATATGAATGTATCTATGGTTGGTTTATTGCTGGCAGGAGCTGCTATAACTGGAATTTTTTTAACGCCCCTTTTAGCGCTATATTTTGTACTTCCTGGGGTTTTCTATCGTCACATACTTAATGCGAAATCGAAATCAAGTCAGGAAATAGAAGAGACCGCACAAATAAATCTACTGAGTAATAGAGCAATTATTTGGTTGGTGGATGTCCCTTCGTTAATTGTTTTTGTTATCGCTATCGTTGTAGTACTTTTTAAACCGAATGGCTTTAAGTGGATTGGCCTTTTAGCGGCATTGCCATTTTTTATTTTGTTGCTGTATGGAAAATTTTTCGAGGAAAAGAAAAAAATCCTCCCACAATTTATTGACATGTTAAACCGTGTCAAGCTGATCAAATGGAAATTGGCATATTTTTTTGTGTCGGGATTAATGGCATTTATCCCTTGGTTTTTTATTTTACTTTTAATTGCAAATTACGCAGGCGTGGAGGCAGATGAGGATTTGGTATGGTTTGTGTTTGTCGAAATGTGCATGATCGCAATACTTGCAAATCATATAGTTGCGTCTATAAAAGACTGGTGGGTTCTGGCTATTGTCGCTCCTGTTGTATTGTTTTTGTTGCTTGCACTTACGCAACAAACTACTTTGATTTCTAAGGTGGTGATCCGCACTCTGGCGCTTGGCAATATACCTAATGTCACCTTGGTGCTTGACCTAGAAGGTTGCAGGATAGCTAGTCAATATGTGCGTTCTGCTCAAGAGCCTGATACCAAGACTCAGCCCAGAGCTTTTCCTATGAATGAAAATAAATCAAATTCTGATAAAGAGGGATTGCAGCAAGTAATTTGCAGGCTCTCATTGGTTAATCTGAAGTGGAGAATTGGAAGCGAATATTTCGTGGATGCTACTAACGCCACACTTTATCCAGTTGAAGACAACAGCGACAAAACAATCAAGAAGAAACAAGGTAAACAGATAGCCATGGCCAATAGTGCCGTGTTTGATCAATTACCACCACTAGCTACACAAAGCTTTACGATTCCATCGGCACATGTGTTGAGTTGGTCTGTAGCTGAACATAAAAAATCGGTTACGCAGTGAACCTCCTCCGTCTCTCCCTCAACCTCCTGCGTCGCGACTGGCGTGCCGGGGAGTGGCGCGTGTTGCTGCTGGCGCTGGTGCTCGCGGTGGGCAGTCTCGCGACCGTCGGGCTGTTCGCCGACCGGGTGCGGCTGGCGCTGCAGCAGGAGGCGACCAGCCTCATCGGGGCGGATTTGCGCATCGTCTCGGCGCGGCCGCTGCCGCCCGCCTATCGCGAGATGGCCGAGGCGCGCGGGCTGCGCACGGTGGAGAGCCGCGCGTTTCTGAGCATGGTGGCGCACCGCGAGGAGACGCTGCTCTCCGAGATACAGGCGGTCGGGGCGGGTTATCCGTTGCGCGGCAGGATCGAGATCGACGACGGCAGCGCGCATGTTGCGCAGGACATTCCTTCACACGGCACGGTGTGGGTGGACGGGCGCTTGCTGCGCCGGCTGGATATGCGCGTCGGCGACGAGGTCGGCATCGGCACGCAGCGCTTCACGGTGGCGGCGCGCATCGTGCGCGACATCGACCGCGCGGTCGGCTTCTACAGCTTCGCGCCGCGCGTGCTGATGAACGGCGACGACCTCGCCGCGACGGGCCTGCTGCAGGAAGGCAGTCGCATCACCTACCGCCTGCTGGTCGCGGGCGAGGCGCGGCAGGTCGAGGCGCTGCATGACGAGCTGGAGCCGAAACTTGCGAACGGCGAGAAGCTGGAAGGCGTGCGCGATGCGCGCCCCGAAATCCGCAGCGCGCTGGAACGCGCCGAGAATTTCCTCGGCCTCGCCGCACTGACTGCGGCGATCCTCGCGGGCGCGGCGATGGCGCTGGCGTCGCGGCGTTTCGTGCTGCGCCACCTCGATACCTGCGCGATGCTGCGCTGCCTCGGCGCAGAGCAGGGGCAGGTGCTGCGCCTGTTCCTCTACCAGTTCCTGCTGCTCGGTGCTGTCGCGGTGCTGCTCGGCTGTCTGCTCGGCTATGCCACGCAGGCGGTGCTGGTCGGGTTCATCGAATCGATGCGCGATACGGAGCTGCCGCAGCCTTCGGTGTTGCCCGCGATCAAGAGCGCGGCGAGCGGCTTCGCGCTGCTGTTCGGCTTCGCCTTCCTGCCGCTGCTGCAACTGCGCAAGGTATCGCCGCTGCGCGTGCTGCGCCGCGAGCTCGGCGCGCCGCAGGCGAACGCCCTGCTGGCCTGGGGCCTCGGCGTGCTGGTGCTGGCGGGTCTGTTCCTGTGGCATTCCGGCTCGGTCAAGCTGGGGTTCACGATGCTGGGCGGGCTGCTCGCGGGGCTGTTGTGCTTCGGCCTGCTGGCTTGGCTGCTGCTGCACGGGCTGGCGCGCTATTCGTTGCGCTTCCACGCGCAGGCACGGCACGCGTTCAACAACCTCGCGCGGCACGGGCGCGACTCGGCGCTGCAAGTGGTGGCGCTCGGCCTGGGCGGCATGGCGCTGCTGCTGCTGACGCTGGTGCGCGGCGACCTGCTGCAAAGCTGGCAGGGCAAGTTGCCGCCGGGGACGCCGAACCGCTTCATCGTGAATATCCAGCCGGATCAGCAACAGGCGGTGCAGGATTTTTTCGCGCGTCAGTCCGTGCCGCAGCCGCAGCTGCTGCCGATGGTGCGCGGGCGGCTGGTCGCCATCAGCGCCGCGCCCATCAGCGGCGACAGCTACGCCGACCCGCGCGCGCGCGAACTGGTGGAGCGCGAATTCAATCTGTCTTATGCCGAGCAGATGCCGGAGTGGAACGAGCTGGTGAGCGGCAGTTGGTGGGTATCCTCCCCTGACAAGGGGAGGGCTGGGGAGGAGGTTGCGCAATTATCGGTCGAAGAGGGCATCGCCGAGCGGCTTGGCATCCGCCTCGGCGACGAACTCACCTACGACGTGGCGGGCAGCCGATTCAGCGCGCGCGTGACCAGCCTGCGCAAGGTGCAATGGGATTCGATGCGGGTGAATTTTTTCGTGATCGCCACGCCGGAACTGCTCAAGGATTACCCGGCGAGTTATCTCACCAGCTTCTACCTGTCGCCGGACCAGGTGAAAATTGGCGATCAACTGGTGCGGGAATTCCCCAACCTGCTGGTGATCGATACCGGCGCGATGATCGACCAGGTGCGCGGCATCATGGAGCAGATCGCGCAGACCGCCGGCGTGATCTTCCTGTTCACCCTGCTGAGCGGCCTTGCGGTGCTGTATGCCGCGCTGCTCGCCACGCAGGACGAGCGCATCAACGAGGCGGCGATCCTGCGCACCCTGGGCGCGGACAGCCGCTACCTGCGCCGCCTGCATCTTTCGGAATTCGCCGCGCTGGGATTGCTGAGCGGCCTGCTGGCCTCAGCGGGCGCGGTGCTGCTGGGCTGGGTGCTGGCGCGCTTCGTGCTGGAAATCCCGTATCAGGCGAGCGTCGTCATCTGGCCGATCGGCGGGCTGGGCGGGATGGGGGTGGTGATGCTGGCGGGATGGCTGGGCACGCGGCGGCTGGCCGTGCTGCCGCCGCTGGCGATCTTGCGCGAATAGGGTTGCGATGCAAGGCAAGTGTCGGTTCGGGTTGAGGGAAGTGCAGCATTAGTGATAGAATGCGCGCCGCTTCGGAATAGACCGGAGCGAATTTCCCGCTCGCGCAAGTTGGGGTGCTCATACGAGTCAGGCTGGCGAGTGGTAGTTTTTAACCCTTACGATTGGAGTAATCATGGCTGTAACTATGCGTCAAATGCTGGAGGCTGGTGTTCATTTCGGCCACCAAACCCGTTTCTGGAACCCCAAGATGGCACCGTTCATCTTCGGTCATCGCAACAAGATCCACATCATCAACCTGGAAAAAACCGTCACGCTGTTCGCTGAAGCCGAGGCTTTCGTGCGCAAGCTGTCCGCGAAGAAGGGCACGATCCTGTTTGTGGCGACCAAGCGTCAGGCGCGCGACATCCTGCAAGAGGAAGCCGTCCGCGCGGGTTCGCCGTTCGTGAATCATCGCTGGCTGGGCGGTATGCTGACCAACTACAAGACCGTGCAACTATCCATCAAGCGCCTGCGCGACCTGGAGCAGATGACTCTCGATGGCACGAATGAAAAAATCTCCAAAAAAGAAGCGTTGATGATGAAGCGCGAACTGGAAAAACTGGATCGCAGCCTGGGCGGCATCAAGGATATGCCAGGTTTGCCGTCCGCGCTGTTCGTGATCGACGTGGGCTATCAGAAGGGCGCCATCGTCGAAGCGCAAAAACTGGGCATTCCGGTGATCGGCATCGTCGACACCAACAATTCCCCGCTCGGTGTGGACTACATCATTCCGGGTAACGACGACTCCACGCAAGCGATCCGCCTGTATGCCCGCGGCATCGCCGATGCGGTGCTGGAAGGCCGTGCGCAAGCCCTGAACGAATTGGTCGAGCAGGTTGCCGCAGCAGAAGAACAAGCCGCTTAAGTTTCAACCAGGCGCACAAAGGGGCGCAAGCCCCTTTTTTTATAAGTTTTTTTATGGAGTTTGAAGATGGCAGAAATTACTGCAAGCATGGTCAAGGAACTGCGCGAGGCAACCGGCCTGGGCATGATGGAATGCAAAAAGGCGCTGGTCGAAGCCAACGGCGATATGAAAGAGGCTGAAGAGCAAATGCGCATCAAGAGCGGCGCGAAGGCGAGCAAGGCGTCCTCACGCGTAACCGCCGAAGGCGTGGTCAGCGCGTTCATCGCGAATGACGGCAAGACCGGCGCGGTGGCGGAAGTGAACTGCGAAACCGACTTCGTGGCCAAGAATGATGACTTCGTTGCGTTCGCAAAAAATGTCGCCGAGACGGTGGCGAAGAACAACCCGGCCGACATCGAAGCATTGTCCGGCATGGCTCTCGTCAACGGCTCCGCCAGCGTGGAAGAAACCCGCAAGGCGCTGCTGATGAAGCTCGGCGAAAACGTCAGTATCCGCCGTTTCGAGCGCTACGCGACCACGACCGGCAAGCTGTCCAGCTACCTGCACGGCAGCAAGATCGGCGTGCTGCTGGACTTTGCCGGCGGCGACGAAACACTGGGGCGCGACATCGCGATGCACATCGCGGCGAGCAAGCCGAAGTCGATCGATGCATCCGGCGTGAACCCGGAAGACATCGCCACCGAGCGCCGTATCGCGATCGAGAAGGCGCGCGAAGGCGGCAAGCCGGACGCGATGCTGGAAAAGATCGCCGATGGCACGGTGCAGAAGTTCCTCAAGGAAGTGACGCTGCTCGGGCAGGTGTTCGTCAAGGCGGAAGACGGCAAGCAGACCATCGAGCAATTGCTGAAGAGCAAGGGCGCTTCGGTGACCGCGTTCCAGATGTTCGTGGTGGGCGAGGGCATCGAGAAGAAGGTTGAAGACTACGCGGCGGAAGTGGCTGCCGCAGCGGCTGCCGCCAAGGGTTGAACGCCATGAAGCCGGCCTATAAGCGCATCCTGCTCAAGCTGTCGGGCGAAGCCCTGATGGGCGACGACAGCTACGGCATCAATCGCACGGTGATCGAGCGCATCGTCGCCGAGATTGCGGAAGTAGTCGGGCTGGGCGTGGAAGTGGCGATCGTGATCGGCGGCGGCAATATCTTCCGCGGCGTGGCTCCGGCTGCGGCGGGGATGGATCGCGCGACTGCCGATTACATGGGCATGCTGGCCACGGTGATGAATGCGATGGCGTTGCAGGACGCGATGAAGCGCGCCGGGCTGGATTGCCGCGTGCAGTCGGCATTGAGCCTGGAGCAGGTCGCCGAGCCGTTCATTCGCGGCAAGGCGCTGCGCTATCTGGAAGACGGCAAGGTGGTGATCTTCGCGGCCGGCATCGGCAGCCCGTTCTTCACCACCGACACCGCTGCCGCGTTGCGCGGCGTGGAAATGTCTGCCGATGTGGTGATCAAGGCCACCAAGGTGGACGGTGTTTATACCGCCGACCCCAAAAAAGACCCCGATGCGATCCGCTACCAGAGCCTGAGTTTCGATGAGGCGATCGGCAAGAATCTCAAGGTGATGGATGCGACGGCGCTGACGCTGTGCCGCGACCAGAAGCTGCCGATCATCGTGTTCAGTATTTTCAAGACGGGCGCGTTGAAGCGTGTGGTGATGGGCGAAGGCGAGGGCACGCTGGTGCGCGTCGATTGATTCAGGAGATAAATCATGATTACCGACATCAAAAAAACGACCGAACAAAAAATGCAAAAGTCGCTGGATGCGCTGAAGGCGGACTTGGGCAAGGTGCGTACCGGACGTGCGCATACCGGCTTGCTGGACCATGTGACGGTAGATTACTACGGTAGCCCGACATTGATCACTCAAGTGGCTAACGTAACGCTGGTTGACTCGCGCACCATCGGCGTGCAGCCGTGGGAAAAAAATATGGTCGGCCCGGTGGAGCGCGCGATACGCGATTCCGATCTGGGGCTGAATCCGTCTACCAACGGCGATCTGATCCGCGTGCCGATGCCGATGCTGACCGAAGAACGCCGCCGCGACTTGATCAAGGTGATCAAGTCCGAGGGCGAAGACGCCAAAATTGCGGTGCGCAATATTCGCCGCGATGCCAATCATTCGCTCAAGGAAGCGCTCAAAAATAAAGAGATCGCCGAAGATGTGGAGCGGCGTTTGCAGGATGAAGTACAAAAATTAACCGATCGCTTTGTTGCTGAAATCGACAAGGCATTGGCAGCCAAAGAAGTCGAACTGATGGCCGTTTAGTTCCAACCGAGCTTGGAATAATGGCAAATCTACCATCCAGTTCCACCCGTATCATCCCGGATATTGCCCGCGTCCCGCGCCATGTTGCCATCATCATGGATGGCAACGGACGCTGGGCGAAGCAGCGTTTTTTGCCGCGTGTGATGGGGCATCAGCGCGGTGTGGAAGCGTTGCGCGAGGTGGTGAAAAGCTGCCGCGAGCTGGGCGTGGAGTACCTGACCGTGTTCGCGTTCAGCAGCGAAAACTGGCGGCGTCCCGCCGACGAAGTTTCCTTCCTGATGACGTTGTTCCTGAAAATGCTGGAGCGTGAAGTCGCCAAGCTGCATGAAAACGACATTCGCCTGAAAATCATCGGCGACCGCAGCCGTTTTGACGACAAGCTCAAGCAGGCCATGCAGCATGCCGAGCACCTTACTGTTAACAATACCGGGCTGGTGCTGACCATCGCTGCCAATTATGGCGGGCGCTGGGACGTGATGCATGCGGTGCAAGCCATGCTCAGGGAGCATCCGCAGCTGGCGCAAGGTTTTGCGGAAGAGGATCTGTCCCCCTATCTTTCCATGAGCGATGCGCCCGAGCCGGACTTGTTCATCCGCACCGGCGGCGAGCAGCGCATCAGCAACTTCATGTTGTGGCAACTGGCCTACACCGAATTGTATTTTACCGATGTCTTGTGGCCGGCGTTCGGGCGCAAGGAACTGGATACGGCGATCGATTCGTATCAAAAACGCGAACGGCGTTTTGGCCGAACCAGCGAGCAGTTGCCGGGCAATCAGTTATTGGACAGGCAGGGAAAAGCGAATGCTTAAATCGCGGGTGATCACCGCCGCCATTTTGCTGGCATTGCTGTTGACAGCGCTGTTTGCGTTGCCGCCTGCCGTATGGGCGGCGCTGATTGTGGCGATGGTCATGCAGGGAACCGTTGAGTGGTCGCGCCTGTCCGGGTTGAGCGGCGGGAAGGCGAATGCCTACTGGGGACTGACCCTGTTGTTGATGCTGGCGTTGCTGTGGGCGGATGCCGGCACCACCGAAGCGCAACGGCTTTATCTTCATCTGGCGGTCTATGCCGTATCGGCCTTGCTGTGGCTGGTCATCGTGCCGACCTGGCTGATGGCAGGATGGAAGGTTCGCCAGCCGCTGCTCATGGCGCTGACCGGGTGGGCGGTGCTGGTTCCGACCGGTTTGGCGATGCTGGACTTGCGAGAGGCCAGCCCGTGGATTTTGCTGTTCGTGATGGGGCTGGTCTGGGTGGCGGACATCGCAGCCTATTTCGCCGGACGCAGATTCGGCAAGAACAAGCTTGCCCCCAGCATCAGCCCGGGCAAGACCTGGGAAGGCGTGGCGGGCGCACTGCTTGGCGTATCGGTTTATGTCGTGCTGGCATGGAGCTATAGCCCCTACTTTTCGCATCGTGAAGTGTTGCCGGTTTTGCTGCTGGCTTCCTGGTGGTGGGTGGGGCTGGCGGTAATCGGCGACTTGTTCGAATCGGCGGTCAAGCGCCAGGCAGGCGTCAAGGACAGCGGCGCGTTGCTGCCGGGGCACGGCGGATTGCTGGATCGCATCGATGCCCTGACCTCGACCCTGCCGCTTGCCGCGCTGGCGATGCTGTTGCAGCGAATGGCATGATCCTAAAAAATATTTCAGCCACGGATTAACACGGATGATCACGGATAACCAACATGTTGCACAAGATTCATGGCTCACTTGCAAGAAGCATGGTGGTATTAAGTTGAACAATGGCTTTTTCCGTGTAAATCCGTGTTCATCTGTGGCTAATTGCAGTTCTATAGAATGAATATCACCATCCTCGGCTCTACCGGCAGTATCGGCACCAGCACGCTGGACGTGGTGGCGCGCCATCCCGGTAAATTTAAAATTGTTGCGTTGACGGCAAACTGCCAGGCCGATTTGCTGTTCCGGCAATGCGTGCAGTTCAAGCCGCGCTATGCGGTCATGCTGGATGAGGACGCAGCCACACAGTTGCGCCAGCGCGTGCGTGAAGCGGGCCTGGCTATCGAGGTGTTGAGCGGCGCAGCGGCATTGGAGCAAGTCTCCGTCCTGCCCGAGACCGATACGGTGATGGCGGCCATCGTCGGCGCGGCGGGCCTGCGGCCGACACTGGCGGCGGCGCGCGCCGGCAAGAAAATCCTGCTGGCGAACAAGGAAACGCTGGTGATGGCGGGCAACGTGTTCATGGATGCGGTGCGCGCCAGCGGCTCGGTGCTGTTGCCGATCGACAGCGAACACAACGCGATTTTTCAGGCGCTGCCGCGCGGCTATGACGGCAACCTGGCGGGCAACGGCGTGCGCCGCATCCTGCTCACCGCTTCCGGCGGGCCGTTCCGCAATACGCCGCTCGGTGAGTTGCAGCATGTCACGCCGGAACAGGCCTGCGCGCATCCCAACTGGGTGATGGGGCGCAAGATTTCGGTGGACTCGGCGAGCATGATGAACAAGGGGCTGGAGGTCATCGAGGCGCACTGGCTGTTCAACGCGAGTGCCGATGACATCCAGGTGGTGGTGCACCCGCAGAGCGTGATCCATTCGCTGGTCGAATATGTGGACGGCTCGGTGCTCGCGCAGCTCGGCAATCCCGACATGCGCACACCGATCGCCTATGGCCTGGCCTGGCCGGAGCGCATCGACTCCGGCGTGGCGCCCCTGGACTTGTTCAAGGTGGCAACGATGGATTTCACCGCGCCCGACTTCGGGCGTTTCCCTTGTCTGGCCTTGGCCTATCAGGCATTGCGCGCGGCAGGCACGGCTCCGGCGATATTGAATGCAGCGAACGAGATGGCGGTGGCGGCTTTTCTCGATAAACAGATTTCCTTCCTGTCGATTCCGCGCGTCATCGAGGCGGTGCTGGACGCGCTGCCGGTCGGCGCGGTCGGCAGCCTGGACGATGTACTGGCTGCGGATGCCGACGCGCGCCGGGCCGCGCAGCAGCAAATCAAACAATCATGATTACCTTGCTGGCGTTTGTCGGCGCGATCGCGCTGCTGGTGGTGTTCCACGAACTCGGGCATTACTGGGTGGCGCGCCGCTGCGGGGTAAGAGTGCTGCGTTTTTCGGTCGGCTTCGGCAAGGTGATTTACAGCAAGCGCTTCGCCAAGAGCGGCACCGAGTGGGTGATTTCCGCGATTCCGCTGGGCGGCTACGTCAAGATGCTGGACGAACGCGAAGGCGAAGTCGCTGCGGAAGATTTGCCATATACCTTCAATCGTCAGCCGGTGCTGCGACGCATGGCGATCGTGGTGGCCGGGCCGCTGGCCAATTTTGTGCTGGCGATCATGTTGTACTGGGTATTGTTCGTGCATGGGGTGCCGGGATTGAAACCGGTGCTGGGCGAGGTGCCGCCGGGCTCTCCGGCTGCTTTCGCGCAGATGCAGCCGGGTGAAACCATCATCAGCATCAATGGCGAGACGATTCCAAGCTGGCAGGAATTGCGCTGGTCGCTGCTGGAGCTTGCCCTCAGGCAGGGGGAAGTCAAGATCGAAGCACGCAGCGCGCAGGGCGAGCCGCTTTTCCATCTGCTCGACATAAGCGGCCTGGAAGCAAAAGATCTGGACGGCGAATTTTTCGATAAACTGGGATTGCATCTTTACCGGCCGGTCATCCTCCCCGTTATCGGCAAGATTGCCGAAAATAGCGTGGCACAACGCGCCGGCTTGCGGGAGGGCGACCGTATCCTGCGTGCCAATGGTGTGGCAATGCAATATTGGGGCGAACTGGTGGAGGTGGTGCGCACGCATCCCGGGCAAACGGTACGGCTTGACATTCAGCGTGGCGATATAACTTCGAGCATAGAGTTGGCACCGCAGGCCACTGCCGAATCCGGCAAGACCGTGGGCAAGATCGGCGCGGCTCCGCAAGTGGACAATGCAGCCTGGCAGGCGATGCTGACCGAAGTAAGCTATGGCCCGTTTGAGGCGTTTTCCCGATCCTTGCGCAAGACCTGGGAAACTTCTGTCATCAGCCTGAAAATGATGGGCAAGATGGTGCTGGGCGAGATTTCGATGAAAAATCTGAGCGGCCCGATCACGATCGCCGATTATGCCGGGCAGTCCGCCGAAATGGGTGTGGCGGCCTACTTCGGTTTTTTGGCGCTGATCAGTATCAGCCTCGGTGTGCTGAATTTGCTGCCTATCCCCTTATTGGATGGGGGGCACTTGCTGTATTATGTCGCCGAATTGGTCAAGGGTAGCCCGGTTTCCGAGCAGGCTTGGGAAGTCGGCCAGAAAATTGGCATCGCGCTGCTCGGCATGCTGATGGTCTTTGCAATCTACAACGATATTAATCGCCTAATCTCGGGTTAGAAAATGAAATTAAAAAAACTGGCGGGGCTGATTTCCCTGCTCTGCATGTCTCCCGCTTGGGCAATTGAACCGTTCACCGTCAAGGATATCCGCGTCGAGGGTGTTCAGCGCACCGAAGCCGGCACGGTGTTCAGCTATCTGCCCGTCAAGGTCGGCGATATCCTGGACGACCAGCAGGCCGCCGCGTCGATCCGCGCCCTGTATGCCACCGGATTCTTCAAGGATGTGCGCCTGGAAGTCGAGCAGGGGGTGCTGGTCGTGCTGGTGCGCGAGCGCCCGTCGATCGCCAGCATCGAACTCAACGGCATCAAGGATTTCCCGAAGGATCAGCTCAAGGACAACATGAAATATGCGGGGCTGGCCGAGGCGCGCATTTTCGACAAGGGCGCGCTGGACAAGGCTGTCCAGGAACTGAAGCGCCAATACGTGGCGCGCGGCAAATACGGCGTGAGCGTCACGACGACCGTCACCGAGCTGGAGCGCAACCGCGTCGGTATCGTGTTCAACGTGGCGGAAGGCGAAGTCTCCAAGATCAAGCAGATCAACCTGGTAGGCAACCGCGCCTACGAGGAGGATGAGTTGCTGGACATGATGAAGCTCAGCACGCCGGACTGGATGAGCTGGTTCAGCAAGAACGACCAGTATTCCAAACAGAAGCTGTCAGCCGACATGGAAGTCATGCGCTCGTTCTACATGGACAACGGTTATCTGGAGTTCAGCATCGATTCCACGCAGGTTTCGATTACGCCGGACAAGAAAGACATTTACATCACCATCAATATCACCGAAGGCGAGAAGTACACGGTCTCCAGGACGGGGGTGTCCGGCAACACCTTGATCGCAAAGGAAGAGATCGAAAAGCTTGTTCAGGTAAAAGCGGGCGATACTTTCTCGCGCAAGGCATTGACCGAAACCAGCAAGAAGGTCGGCGAGCGCTTGGGGCAAGAGGGCTACGCCTTTGCCAATGTGAATGCGATCCCCGAACTGGACAAGGAGAAGCATCAGGTGGCTTTCAATTTTGTGGTTGACCCCGGGCAGCGCGTGTATATACGCCGCATCAATATCGCGGGCAACGACAAGACGCGCGATGAAGTCATCCGCCGCGAGTTCCGCCAGGTTGAAGGTGCGTGGTTCGATGTGGAGAAAATCAAAAAATCCAAGCAGCGCGTCGACAAGCTGAACTTCTTCGAGGAAGTCGATGTGGAGACCCCTCCGGTGCAAGGCGCCACCGATCAGATGGATGTAAATGTTTCGGTGAAGGAAAAATCCACGGGTAATATTTCGGTGGGTGCGGGTTTTTCCGACGGCGAAGGGGTAACGCTCTCCGCCGGCATTACGCAGGCCAACCTGTTCGGCAGCGGCAACCATGTTTCGACGCAAATCAACACCAGCAAGGTCAACCAGGTTTATTCGCTTTCCTATACCAATCCATATTTTACCGATGACGGCGTGAGCCGCGGTTTCGATGTTTACAGGCGCAACACCGATTCGAGCAGCACGGCAGTTAGCCAATATTCATCTAAAACTTTGGGCGGGGGGGTGCGTTTCGGTGTGCCGATAGGTGAGGATGAGTCGATCAGTTATGGCCTGGCGTTTGAAAGCACCCAATTGGGGTTGATGGCAAATCCCCCGGTACGCTTGACGCAGTACGTCAACACCTTCGGCGCGTCCAACAGGAATTTGTTGGGAACCATCGGTTGGGGCAGGGATAGCCGCGACAGCGCAATCTACACCACCGAAGGCACGGTGCAACATGCCTTTGCGGAAATTGCGCTGCCGGTGTTCGACATGCGCTATTACAAGCTGAATTACCAGCACCAGTGGTTCCATCCGGTGAGCAGCGACTTTACCCTGCTGTTGAACGGCGAGGCCGGCGTCGCGGGCGGCTATGGCGGCAAGCCGATGCCGTTCTTCAAAAATTTCTATGCCGGCGGCACCGGCTCGGTGCGGGGGTATGATTCCAACTCGCTGGGTCCACGCGATTTCGACAATCAAGCGCTGGGCGGCACGAAGCGCGTGGTCGGCAATGCAGAACTGCTGATGCCGGTTCCGGGAGTCAAGGAGAAATCGGTGCGTCTGAGCGGATTTGTCGATGCGGGCGCAGTTTATGGCTCCGGCGATCTGCCGGGCAGCGCCGGATTGCGCTATTCTGCCGGCGCGGCATTTACCTGGGTATCTCCGGTGGGGCCGATCAAGTTCAGTTATGCCGTGCCGCTCAACAAGCAGCCGGTGGACAAGCTGCAAAAATTCCAGTTCAATCTGGGTTCGATGTTCTGATAGAACTACTAAGTATTGGCTAAGCCAGCAAAAGACGCCGGCAAGCCACTACTTATGATGAAACTACTAGCCATTCCACTAGGCCGCCAAAAGACAGCGGCCAAGTGGCTGGTTATGATGAAACAACTAGCCATCCAACTAAGCAACCAAAAGACGGTTGCCAAATTGTTGGTTATAGCCATTCGACTAGGATGATAAAAAATATCATCTAGCTGGTTATGATGTGTAAGGAGCGAATGATGAAGACAATGATAAAAGTATGCGTGTTGGCTGTGCTGCTGGGCGCGGGGGCGGTGCAGGCCGCGGATTTCAGGGTGGGTGTGGTGGATACCGAGCGCGTGTTGCGCGAATCCTCGCCGGCGGTGAAGGCGGAAAAAAAGATTGAAAAGGAATTTTCCGGCCGCGATCAGGAAATCAAGAAACTGATGAAACAGGCGAAAGAGCTGCAAGCCTTGCTGGAGAAGGATAGCGGCACATTGTCGGATGCCGATCATCGCAACAAGGAGCGCGAATTGACCGGCATGAACGTGAATTTACAGCGCATGCAGCGCGAGTTCCGCGAAGATTTGAACCTGCGCAAGAACGAAGAGCTGGCCATCGTGCTGGAGCAGGCCAACAAGGCAATCCAGGCGATTGCCGAAGCGGAAAAATTTGACCTGATCCTGCAGGAAGCGGTATATCGCAATCCCAGAATAGACATCACCGACAAGGTGATCAAGCATCTCGCCGGCGAGAAAACCGACAGCGGCAAGGACAGCAAATAAGCGCTACGCAGCATGAATATTTCCTATCGGTTGGCTGACATCGCGGTACAGCTTGGCGGGCGCGTGCTGGGGGATGCCGAGGCGCGCATTTCCCAGATTGCCACGCTGGAAAAAGCGCAGTCAAATCACATCAGCTTTCTCACCAACAGCAAATATCGCACACAGCTTGCCGGCACCAAGGCCGGCGCAGTGATTCTTGGCGAGGCGGATGCGGAGGCGACCGATCTGCCGCGCATCATTTCGGATAACCCCTACGCCTATTTTGCCAGGGTTTCGGCCTTGCTCAATCCCTTGCCGGAAGTCAGGCCGGGCGTGCACCCAAGTGCTGCCGTCGGCGCGGGTGCGCAAATCGATGCGACGGCCAGCATCGCCGCGATGGCGGTGATCGGCGAAGGCGCGACGGTAGGCGCATTCAGCGTAATCGGTGAGGGCTGCTGCATCGGCGCGAATGCGGTCATCGGCAGCCATGCGAGGCTGTATCCGCATGTGGTGATTTATCATGACTGTGTGATCGGCGATAACCTGATAGCGCATTCCGGCGCGGTGATCGGTTCGGACGGTTTCGGCATCGCGATGGACGAGGGGCGCTGGGTCAAGATTCCGCAAATCGGTCGCGTGGTGATCGGCAACGATGTCGAGATCGGCGCGAATACCACCATCGACCGCGGCGCGTTGGACGATACGGTAATCGAGGATGGAGTGAAGCTGGACAACCAGATTCAGGTCGCGCATAACGTGCGCATCGGTGCGCATACCGCCATCGCCGGATGTGTCGGCATTGCCGGTAGTACCTCCATCGGACGATACTGCCGGATCGGCGGCAGCGCCGGTATTCTGGGGCATTTGCACATCGCGGATCATGTGGAAATCGCGGCGTTTACGCTGATAGGAAAATCCATCCGCGAAGCCGGCTCCTACGCGGCCATTTTCCCGTACAGCAAGACCGAAGACTGGCGCAAGAACGCAGTGCACCTGCGGCACCTCGACGATCTGGTGAAACGCGTCAAGGCACTGGAACAGGAAATTGAGTCATTAAAAAGGAAATAAATATGAGCGACACAACAATGGACATCAATGCCATTCTCGAACATCTGCCGCACCGCTACCCGTTCCTGCTGGTGGATCGCGTATTGTCGATCGAGCCGGGCAAGGAAATCGTCGCGTTGAAGAACGTCACGATCAACGAACCGTTTTTTCCCGGCCATTATCCGCACCATCCGGTGATGCCCGGCGTGCTGATCATCGAGGCGATGGCGCAGGTCGCCGCGCTGCTGTCGTTCAAATCCATGGACAGCAAGCCGGACGACAAGTCGGTGTATTACTTTGCCGGCATCGATGGCGCGCGTTTCAAGCGCCCGGTTACCCCCGGCGATCAATTGATCATCAAGGTGTCGCTGACGCGCAGCATGCGCGGCGTGTTCAAGTTCAGCGCCAGGGCCGAGGTCGACGGGCAACTGGCCGCCGAAGCGGAATTGATGTGCACCGTCAAGTCGGTAGCCTGACGGTATTGAAAAACAGTTTGCCGCAGAGAACACAGAGATCACAGAGAGAAACGCCGTCGTTCTCTGTGCTCTCTGTGAACTCTGTGGCTTGAATTGAGGTTCTCAGGATGATTCACTCAACAGCCATCGTCCATCCGGACGCGAAGCTTGCCGACGACGTCGAGGTGGGCGCCTATTCCATCATCGGCGAGCATGTCGAGATCGGCGCCGGTACGGTGATCGGCCCGCATGTGGTGATCAACGGTCATACGCGCATCGGCCGGCACAACCGCATTTTCCAGTTCTGCTCGCTGGGCGAGATCCCGCAGGACAAGAAGTACGCCGGCGAGCCGACGCGGCTGGAAATCGGCGATCACAACACCATCCGCGAGTTCTGCACCTTCAACCTCGGCACCGCGCAGGATGTCGGCGTGACGCGCGTCGGCAACCATAACTGGATCATGGCCTATGTGCATCTGGCGCACGACTGCCAGGTCGGCAACCACACCATCTTCGCCAACAACGCGCAGTTGGCCGGGCACGTGGAAGTCGGCGATTACGCGATCCTCGGCGGCTTTACCGTGGTGCATCAGTTTGTCAGGATCGGCGCGCATATCATCACCGGCATGGGCACGATCCTGTTGCAGGACGTGCCGCCTTACGTGCTGGCTTCCGGCAATCCCTGCGCGCCGCATGGCATCAATGCCGAAGGATTGAAGCGGCGCGGTTTTTCCAGCCCGGCGATCATGGCGATCAAGCGCGCCTACAAAACATTGTACAAATCCGGCCTGAGCCTGGATGAAGCAAAAGCCGCGATCCAGGTACAACTGGCGGAACATGCCGAGTTGCAGCCGCTGGCCGACTTTATCGCCACATCGGATCGCGGCATCGTCCGCTAACCCTGCAAGCTGCAATCCACCACGAAGGCCACGAAGAAAAACCAATGACCATCTTCTTTCACCATACCCATCGAGAGTAGTCTGCCAAGCCATTTGACTTGTTGGTTGCCTTCGTGAGCTTCGTGGTTAAACTTTTTTCAGAATAATAGGTTGTTTCAATGACGCAGAAAAAAACTGTAATCGGCATCGTCGCGGGCGAAGCCTCCGGCGACCTGCTTGGCAGCCACTTGATGGCAGCCTTGCAGGAAGTGCGCCCCGATATCGCGTTCGTCGGTATCGGCGGCCCGAAGATGCAATCCGCCGGGATGAACGTATTGTTCCCGATGGAAAAGCTCGCGGTGCGCGGCTATGTCGAGGTATTGCGCCACTATCACGAGATCGTCGGCATCCGCCGCAGGCTGCGCGAGTATTTTCTGGCCAACCGCCCGGACTTGTTCATCGCGGTGGACGCGCCGGATTTCAATCTCGATCTGGAGCTCGCACTCAAGGCTAGCGGCATCCCCACCATCCATTACGTCAGCCCGTCGATCTGGGCGTGGCGCGGCGAGCGTATCAACAAGATCAAGCGCGCCGTATCGCACATGCTTGCGCTGTTCCCGCATGAACCCAAGCTCTATCAGGAAGCCGGCGTCCCGGTCGATTACGTCGGCCATCCGCTTGCCGACATGTTGCCGGACCAGCCCAAGCGCACCGAGATGCGCGAGACGATGCGCATCCCGCTGAAAGCCAGGGTATTCGCGTTCCTGCCCGGCAGCCGCCAGAGCGAAGTGAAACAACTCGCACATACTTACATCGAGACCGCCAAGCTGATCCTGCAACAGACGCCCGATGCGCGCTTCCTGGTGCCGCTGGTCAGCCGCGAGACGCGCGGTATTTTCGATCAGGCGCTCTACGATTGCGACGCGCAACAACTGCCGATCACGCTGCTGTTCGGCCATGCTCAGGATGCGATGATCGCCGCCGATATTGCGCTGGTAGCCTCCGGCACGGCGACACTGGAGTGCGCCCTGCTCAAGCGCCCGATGGTCATCACCTACAAGATGCCGGCGCTCTCCTGGTGGCTAATCAAGCGCAAAAGCTATCAACCCTATTTCGGCCTGCCCAATATCCTGTGCGAACGCTTTGTCGTGCCGGAGCTGATGCAGGAAGATGCCACGCCGGAGAACCTCGCCCAGGCGTTGCTCAACCTGGCCAATGACAAGGATGCCGTGGTGCGGCTCGAAGAGACGTTCACCGCACTGCACCAAACTTTGCGCCAGAACACCGCGCAGAAGGCTGCCGCGGCCATCCTGCCCTATCTGCCGGGTACACCCCTCCCCTGACAAGGGGAGGCTGGGAGGGGTTGTGACGGGAATCCAAATTCTGATCTGCGGCGTGGATGAAGCCGGGCGCGGCCCGCTGGCCGGGCCGGTGAGCGCGGCGGCGGTGATCCTCGACGCGGGCAACCCCATCGCAGGGCTGGCCGATTCCAAGAAACTCTCCGAGCGGCAGCGCGACCGGCTTGCCCCGCTCATCCGCGAACGCGCGCTGGCCTGGGCGGTGGCCTACGCCGAAGTGGACGAGATCGACCGGCTCAACATCCTGCAAGCCACGTTGTTGGCGATGCGCCGCGCCGTGCTGGCGTTGAAGTTGCAGCCGCATCAGGTGCTGGTGGATGGCTTGTATTGCCCGCAGACCGGCATTCCCAGCCAGGCTATCGTCAAGGGCGACAGCAAGGTCGCGGCGATTTCCGCCGCGTCGATCCTGGCGAAGACCGCGCGCGACGAACTGATGCTGCAACTGCACGAACAGTATCCGCTTTACGGTTTCGCCGATCACAAGGGCTATCCCACCGCCGCGCATCTCGCCGCGTTGCGCGAACATGGCGTGTCCGAGGTGCACCGCCGGAGTTTCAAACCCGTGCGCGAACTTTTATTCCTTCTCCCGCCTGCGGGGTAGGGGAGAGGGCGGTTTTCAGGTATCGTGCTATTCAACCAACAGTCGCCCAATAAAAACCATGACCCTGTTCAAACTCACCCACCTGCTGGCCGTCCTGATCTGGGTGGGCGGCATGTTCTTCGCGCATCTGGTGTTGCGCCCCGCCGCCGTGGAAACGCTCGAACCGCCACAACGCCTCAAGCTGCTGGATGTGGTGTTCCGCCGTTTCTTCAACTGGGTATGGGGTGCGGCCGGCGCGATACTGGTCACGGGCTTTTACCTGATTTACCTGGACGGCGGCATCGCCCATGCAGCGCGCCATGTCCACATCATGCTGGCATCGGGGCTGGCGATGATGGCCATCTTCGGTTATGTATTTTTCGCCTGCTACGTGCCGTTCAGCTTGCATGTCGCCAAACAGCGCTGGAAAGAGGCGGGAGAAATACTGGGCAAGATCCGCAAACTGGTCGCGCTGAACCTGGTGCTGGGGCTGCTGACCGTAAGCGTGGTGGCGGTCGGCATGGCGCAGGGTTGAACGCTACTCCCCCAAATCCATCCGCCTGATGTAGTGACAGGTATAGCCGCGCGGATTCTTGACCAGATATTTCTGGTGATATTCCTCGGCGCGGTAAAACTCCCTGAACGGCACGACTTCGGTGACGACTTTGGCCTTCCAGTCGCCTGAGGCATCCACGGTCTTGATGACTTCCTCGGCGGTGCGTTTCTGTTCTTCGCCGGTATAAAAAATCGCCGAACGGTATTGAGTGCCGATGTCGTTGCCCTGTTGGTTGCGCGTGGTGGGGTTGTGCATGCGGAAAAATTCAAACAGCAGGTGGCGGTAGGTCAGCCGCTGCGGGTCGAACACGATCTTCAGCGATTCGGCATGGCCGGTGCGCCCGGTATGCACCTGCTCATAGGTCGCCGCCGGCGTGTCTCCGCCGGTGTAACCGACCTCGGTGGCCAGCACGCCGGGAATCTCCCGCACCAGTTCCTCCATGCCCCAAAAGCAGCCGCCGGCGAGGTAGGCGGTTTGTCTGGTTTCGGTGGTGGTCATGGCGGCTCCTTTCGGTTGGGCGAGGCTGGCGGTTGAGAGCAGGGCAAGCAGGAGGAAGAGGGGGAGACGGGGCATTTTGGGTGTGAGGCTCAGGCATTTAACGTTCAAAATAACCGGCTGCTGCACAGATTTATCGCGTAGCGTCCGTGTTGATGGATGGGTTAGCGCACTCTGCCACCTCTTTGGCTTCCATGCGTTGTTCAATTGCCACTATTTCGGGTAGCCGATCACTCCAGCGAGTACCGATGTGCTTGTTGAGCTCTTTGTTGAGTCCAGTAAAGTCAATCAACTGAACACGACCAGTCTTGTTTGCAAAAGCAATTGCTGGGTTAGAAAAACTACTTGATGCCACCACTACACCTTTACTCGCACCCGTTTCAGAAACAACTCCGGCCAATTGGCGAACTACGGGTACCCCAATTGCGCCAGCGTGATGTTTGCACTCAACAAGGTGCTTTTCGACAACTATGCCTTCATGTTTCCAGCAGAGTACATCTGCACCACCATCTCGACTTTGCGACGTAACCCTGACTTTGTATCCCTTGGCCCGAAAAAGTGCTGCAATCAGAAACTCAAACTCGCGTGGTGATAAACATTCCATTACTTCTTTGGGTTGTATCGCAGAAAGATACTTGGCGCGAATAACTGTCAGTACATCACAAAGGCCGCGAAAACGACCATCTGGTAAGACTTGTGCGTGAGCGCGAATATATGCATCAAGAGCGTTGACGGCAAATTGTGGCCATGGCGGCAATAAGTCCAATATCCAGGTAATTCCTTCCCACGCATGACCTCGAATTAGCCTTCGTCCATATTCCGTGGTATCAATTTGCTCGAGTAGTTGATCGCTTTCACACCAATTGTGGAGGATCGTTGAGTCGTGTCCGAGGCCGCCCGTCGGAATCAAGAAACATCGCAATAGATTCTTTATGTCGGCATCACTTCTAACCGATAACGAGGCAATGTAGCTACGACACAGGTCATCCGTCGGAAATTCATAATCAATGAATCGGAATTTTCTCTTTTTCTCGGGTGTAAACACGAGTTCGAGCCACTCATCAATTTGGAGGCCTTTGACATCGAGGTATGGCTTTTCTGCGGAAATTCGTGCCATGAATGCAACGGTCTATAAGGGCGCTAACGTTTGAATTCACCGACTTGCGCGGCTTTTCACGCAGGTAGTGGAATGATGGGTTGGGCATAAATTTGAGAGGCTATTTGTCTTTCTTTTTGCTAGCCGCTACGAATACTTCAACCGCCTCCGCTAGTTCTGACAATTGGATTGGCCTTTTCGTATAGCCAATCTTTTCGGCAATTTCCCCCATTGATACTGGACTGCCAGCGGGGATTCCGATCTTTTCACCCAGTTCGCTCAGGCTGATGCTGTGTTTATTGTCGTTCATGTGAGTTCCTTGTTTTGTTGAACAGTGGTTAGCGAATGCTCTTAAGTGTGCCAAAGCCGCATGTTCCGGCGATAGGCCACGTAATTCGGTTTGACGAATGCTGTTGTCAGGCAAGCGAACTACTAGATGGTCATCTATTAGCTCGTAGGTTGCGGAGTAATGGATTCCATTTTTGGTAATTTCTATTTCTTCCATATAAACCTCCTAGACTTATCCCTTGCCGAAGCCCAACGTAAACTAGACACCAATAGTGTCTGATAATCTGGAACTGAATGCTGCAATAAATCTGCTTTAAGAACAATATGCCAAACGGCCTATTGTGTCTCGCGTTGACTAGCGGCGTTCCTTTTTCATGGCCTGCGCGGCTTCACGTTTGGAATCTTTTTCTTTCTCGGTGGCGCGCTTGTCATGCAGTTTCTTGCCCTTGGCGAGGCCGATTTCCAGTTTGACGCGACCGTTTTTGTAATGCATGTCCAGCGGCATCAGGGTGTAGCCGGCGCGCTGCACCTTGCCGATGATCTTGTCGATTTCCGACTTGTGCAGCAACAGCTTGCGGGTGCGCACCGGGTCCGGGTGGATATGCGTGGAAGCATTCAGCAACGGGCTGATGTGCGAGCCGAACAGGTACAGTTCGCCGCCTTTTACGGTGACGTAGGCCTCCTTGAGCTGCGCGCGCCCGGCGCGGATGGCCTTGACTTCCCAGCCTTCCAGCATGATGCCGGCTTCATATTTATCTTCAATGAAGTATTCGTGAAAGGCTTTTTTGTTCTGGATAATGCTCATGGCAGGTGAGTTTTGCGGTGTGTTCGGCTATTCTACCAGCCTTTGGTTTTGCAACTTTAAGACTATCCAATGGCGTTAGTAGAAAAAACGGTGCTGGTTCCGTACAGCGCGGAACAGATGTTCAACCTGGTGGATCGCGTGGAGGAATACCCGCAGTTCCTGCCGTGGTGCGGCGGATCGAGCGTTTCCGAGCTGGAGGGGACGACGGTGCATGCCACGGTGCACATTGATTATCATCATATCAAGCAGAGCTTCACCACCGAGAATACGCGCACGCCGCCGCATCAGATCGACATGACTTTGCAGCACGGGCCGTTTCGCCATCTGGACGGCCATTGGCGGTTTATCCCGCTGAGTGATTCAGCCTGTAAAATAGAATTCCGTTTGCACTATGAGTTTTCCAGCAAACTGCTGGAAAAGCTGGTCGGGCCGGTGTTTCATTACATTGCCAACAGTTTTGTGGATGCTTTCATCCATCGTGCAGAAAAGGTTTATACGAACATATGAGCGGCAAAATCAATATCGAAGCGGTGTATGCACTGCCCGATGAGCAAACGCTGTTCAGGCAATCTGTGCCGGAAGGGGCAACGGTTGCGGAAGCCATCCAGCTCTGCGGCATACTCGAAAAGTATCCCGAGATCGATCTGGCCGCCAACAAGCTGGGTGTCTTCGGCAAGCTGGCCAAGGCCGATACCATGCTGCGCGACAGGGATCGCATCGAAATTTACCGGCCGCTGATCGCCGACCCCAAGGAAGTGCGCCGCAAGCGCGCCGAAGAGGGAAAAACCATGAAGAAAGGCAGCGGCGAAGCGACCGCAGAAATCTGATGCTGGATTACGACCTGCATTGCCACTCCAATATTTCCGACGGTACGCTCACCCCGGCCGAGCTGGTGGCGCGGGCTGCCGAGCGCGGCGTGAAGGTGCTGGCGCTGACCGATCACGATGACATGGATGGGCTGGATGACGCGCGCGCCGCTGCCGCGCAGCATGGCATGGCCTTTATCAACGGGGTGGAGATTTCCGTGACATGGCGCACCCACACCGTACATATCGTCGGCCTGGGCATCGATCCGGCTTATCCGCCGCTGGTATCAGGGTTGCGCAACGTGCGCAGCGGGCGCGGTGAACGGGCGCAGAAAATGGCTGCCGAACTGGCGAAAGCCGGCATCGGCGGCGTGCTGCAAGGCGCGTATCGCTATGCGGAAAACCCCAACATGATCGGCCGTACCCACTTTGCGCGCCACCTGGTCGAAGCCGGCCATTGCAAGGATGTGAAGAGCGTGTTTAATCGTTATTTGGCGAAGGGCAAGCCGGGTTATGTGCCGCACCAATGGGCGGCGCTGGCGGATGCGGTGGGCTGGGTGTGCGGCAGCGGCGGCGTGGCGGTGCTGGCGCATCCCGGCCGTTATATGGTCGGGCGCAACAGCATGGGCAAGAAGACCATGCATGAATTGCTGGCCGAGTTCGTCGCAAGCGGCGGGCAGGCGATCGAGGTGGTGAGCGGCAGCCACACGCCGGAGCAGTATGCCGAGTTCGCGCGTTATGCCGCGGAATTCAACTTGCTGTGTTCATGCGGTTCCGACTTTCACGGCCCGGGCGAGAGCTACCGGGACATGGGGCGGATGCCGGATTTCCCGCTGGGTTGCAAGCCGGTGTGGCAGCTCTGGGAAGAAAAAAATAACATGTAGGTTGGGTTAGGCCATCAGGCCGTAACCCAACGGAACAATTTTCAAACTGATGTTGGGTTACGCGATGAAGCCGCTAACCCAACCTACGAGGCAACGATTTTAAGAAACATTTTATGTCACAATTTTTCACCATCCACCCGGACAACCCAAACCCGCGCCTGATCCGCCAGGCGGCGGCCGTGCTGCGCGATGGCGGCATCGTGGTCTATCCCACCGATTCCTGCTACGCGCTGGGCTGCCATCTGGACGACAAGGATGCCGTGACACGCATCCGCCAGATACGCCAATTGGACGAGCAGCATCACCTGACCCTGATGTGCCGCGATCTGTCGGAAATCTCGCGCTATGCGCGCGTGGACAACAGCAAATTCCGTTTGTTGAAAAGCAACACGCCGGGCAGCTACACTTTCATTCTGGAGGCGACCAAGGAAGTGCCGAAACGCCTGCAGCATCCCAAGCGCAGCACCGTCGGCATCCGCATTCCCGATCATCCGGTGGCATTGGCGCTGCTGGAAGAACTGGGTGAGCCGATGTCCAGTTCCACGCTGATCTTGCCGGATGAGGAATGGCCGCTGAATGATGCCGAACGGATTCGCGAATTGCTCGAAAAGAAAGTTGAACTGGTAATCGACGGTGGTGCGGTCGGGGTAGATTTCACCACCGTGATCGATTTGACCGGCGATAAACCGATATTGCTGCGCCGTGGCAAGGGCGACATTGCGCCTTTTGGAATCGAGGAATAATGCAAGTCGATCAGTTAATTCAAACCATCGCGCTCGCGGCGATCCCGGTGCTGTTCGCCATCACGCTGCATGAAGCGGCGCACGGCTATGTGGCGCGACATTTCGGCGATATGACTGCCTACCAGCAGGGGCGCATCAGCCTGAACCCGTTGCGCCACATCGACCCGGTCGGCACGATCCTGTTTCCGCTGCTGACCCTGTGGCTGGGCGGCATCCTGTTCGGCTGGGCCAAGCCGGTGCCGGTCAACTTCGGCGCATTGCGCCGTCCCAAGCAGGATATGCTGTGGGTGGCGCTTGCCGGGCCGGCCTCGAATCTGGCGATGGCGCTGGGCTGGGCGTTGCTCTATAAAATGGCGTGGTTGTTTCCGGACAGTTATTTTGCCGAGCCGCTGTTGGGCATGGCCGAATGGGGGATTAAAATCAACGTCGTGCTGATGGTGCTGAACCTGCTGCCGTTGCCGCCGCTGGATGGCGGGCGCGTTGCGGTCAGCCTGCTGCCGCACCGCCAGGCTTATCAACTGTCGAGGATCGAGCCGTACGGCATGTTTATCCTGATCTTTCTGGCGATCACGCCGGTGTTGAGTTTGATACTCTCGCCGCTGGTGAACCTGATGTTTAAATTGATTTCGTTTTTATTTGGGCTTTGAGGAAATATGTTTGCTGATCGTGTGTTATCGGGAATGCGCCCCACCGGAAGTTTGCATCTGGGGCATTACCACGGGGTGTTGAAAAACTGGGTGCAGATGCAGCACGAATACGAATGCCTGTTCTTCGTGGCCGACTGGCACGCGCTGACCACGCATTACGATACGCCGCAGATCATCGAACAAAGCGTGTGGGACATGGTGGTGGACTGGCTGGCGGCCGGGGTCGATCCCGCCCATGCCACGCTGTTTATCCAGTCGCGCGTGCCGGAACATGCCGAACTGCACTTGCTGCTGTCGATGATCACGCCGCTGGGCTGGCTGGAGCGCATGCCGACCTACAAGGATCAGCAGGAAAAATTGAGCAGCAAGGATCTCTCCACTTATGGCTTTCTGGGCTATCCGCTGTTGATGAGCGCAGATGTCCTGATCTATCGCGCCACCCAGGTGCCGGTAGGCGAGGACCAGGTGCCGCATATCGAATTCACCCGCGAGCTCGCGCGCCGCTTCAATCACATTTACGGGCGCGAACCCGGTTTCGAGGAAAAGGCCGAAGCAGCAGTCAAAAAACTCGGCGGGAAAAAGGCCAAGCTGTACGCCGAACTGCGCACCCGCTATCAGGAGCAGGGCGATGACGAGGCGCTGGAATCCGCCAAATCCCTGCTCGACGAGCAGCAGAGCCTGAGCCACGGTGACCGCGAGCGCCTGTTCGGCTATCTGGAAGGCGGCGGCAAGATGATCCTGTCCGAGCCGCAAGCCATGCTCACCGCCGCGTCGAAAATGCCCGGCCTGGACGGGCAGAAAATGTCCAAGTCTTATGGCAACACCATCACGCTGCGCGAAGACGAGGCCAGCGTGACCAAGAAAATCCGCACCATGCCGACCGATCCGGCGCGCATCCGCCGCATCGATCCCGGCGACCCGGATAAATGCCCGGTATGGCCGTTGCATCTGGTGTATTCCAACGAACAGACCAAGCAATGGGTCATGCAGGGTTGCAAGAGCGCCGGCATCGGCTGCATCGAATGCAAACAGCCGGTGATCGACGCGGTGCTCGAGGAGCAACGCCCGATGCGCGAACGCGCGCAGCTGTATCTGGACGACCCGGCGCTGGTGCGCAACATCATCGCCGACGGCTGTGAAAAAGCGCGCAAACTGGCCTCCGAGACCATGCGCGAGGTGCGCGAGGCGATGGGGCTGGGCTACAGCTGAGCGGCGATGAGCGAACTGCAACTCCCACTTCATCCGATCGCGCGCATCCACGGCGAGCCGCTGCTGGAGTTGCCGCAGGGCTTATATATTCCGCCGGACGCGCTGGAGCTGGTGCTGGAGAATTTCCAGGGGCCGCTGGACTTGCTGCTGTACCTGATCCGCAAACATAATCTCGATGTGCTGGATATTCCGATGGCGGAACTGACTCGGCAATACATGAGCTACATCGAGATGATGCAGCAGCACCGCCTGGAGCTGGCGGCAGAGTATCTGCTGATGGCGGCGGTGCTGATCGAGATCAAATCGCGCATGTTGCTGCCGCGTCCGCCCAAGGTCAGCGAAGAAGACGGCGAAGACCCGCGCGCCGAACTGATGCGTCGCCTGCTGGAATACGAGCAGATGAAACAGGCTGCGCAGCAGCTCAACGAGTTGCCGCAAGCCGGGCGCGATTTCGAGATCGTGCAGGTGCTGATTGAAAATACCGTGCGGGAACGCCTGCCGGAAGTCAGCGTGGAAGATTTGCGCCAGGCCTGGCTGGGCCTGCTGGCGCGCGCCAAGCTCAACACGCACCACAAGGTGCGTCGCGAACAGTTGTCGGTGCGCGAACAGATGACGCATGTGCTGCGCTGCCTGCAGGGCGGCGAGTTTGTCGCATTCGACCAGTTGTTTGATTTGGAGAGCGGCGTGCCGAAACTGGTGGTGACCTTCATCGCCATCCTCGAACTGGCCAAGGAATATCTGGTGGAAATCCAGCAAAGCGAAATATTTGGGAGTATCTATGTCCGAACAAGTAGAGCCATTACCGCAGAGTGAAGCGCCACTAGCCGTGGAAACCGAATCCAGCACTGAGAGTGTTTCGGTCTGCACGGATTTGTTCGGCGGAAAGATGAACACCGAGCAATTTAAACGCGTGCTCGAAGCCGCGCTGCTGACCACCACGGAGCCCCTGCCGGTTTCGGAGCTGAAGAAGCTCAGCGATGTGTCGCTGGACAATCGTCAGCTCGAAACCTTGCTTGAAGAGCTTGCGCAGGATTGGCAAGGGCGCGGCGTGGAATTGACCCGCGTGGCCAGCGGCTGGCGGTTTCGCGCCAAGCCGGAAATGCAGCCATACCTGGACCGGCTCAACCCGCAAAAACCGCCGCGTTACTCGCGTGCGGTGCTGGAAACGCTCGCCATCATCGCCTATCACCAGCCGGTCACACGCGGCGACATCGAGGAAATACGCGGCGTGGCGGTCTCCTCGCAGATATTGAAAACCCTGGAAGCGCGCGGCTGGATTGAAGCCATCGGCACGCGCGATACACCGGGCAAGCCGGAATTATTCGCCACCACCAAGCAGATGCTCGACGACCTGAACTTGCGTGCCTTGCAGGAACTGCCGTCGCTGGAAGAAATCGGCGCGTTGCTGGAACAGGAAACAACTGTAGGGGCGTGATTCATCACGCCCAAAGACGAGGTGATGTAGGGGCGCAATTCATTGCGCCCGATTTGCCGCCAAAATTTATTACCCCCGATTCATCACCTGACCCATCAACATTCCACCCCGACATCCACCATCGCCGTTCCATACGGCTGCGCAACTACGATTATTCGCAGGCCGGGGCGTATTTCATAACGCTGTGTACGCAAAAGCGGGAATGTTTGTTTGGTGCGGTGGTGTGCGATGGTATGAGGTTGAACGAGGCTGGGCGCGTCGTGCAGGATATTTGGGATGCGTTACACGGTCATTATCCATGCGTCGAATTGGATTGTTTCGTGGTGATGCCAAACCATATCCACGGTATTGTGGTGTTGAACGGCATAGGGGCGCAATTCATCGCGCCCGATCATGATGGTGCGACAAATTCGGGCGCGATGAATCGCGCCCCTACGGTGGGTGAAATCATCAGGGCATTCAAGGCGCGTTGTACGCATGGCATCAATCAATTGCGTAAGACACAAGGCGCGTTAATTTGGCAGCGCAATTATTACGAGCACATCATTCGCAGCGAATCCTCATTGCAGGAAACCCGCGAGTACATTGCCAATAATCTGGCGCAGTGGGCCAATGACCGTGAAAATCCAGATGCCGTAGGGGCGCAATTCATCGCACCCAATTATGATGATGCGGAGAATCTGGGCGCGATGAATCGCGCCCCTACGGGTTCAGAAGGTGTTAAGGCATGAAGCATATCCAGTCCCGCGACAACCCGTTTTTCAAGGAACTCGTCAAGCTCGGCGGTTCGGCGCGGCAACGCGGCAAAGCCGAGCAGACCTTGCTGGACGGCACGCATTTGCTGGCGGCGTATCTGGATTCCGGAAAACAACCGCAGCACATTTTGCTGAACGCAGCTGCGTTGCGCGATGCGGAAATAACGGCATTGCTTGAACGTGCCGCCGGCGTACCGGTGACGCAACTGGATGACAAGCTATTTGCGGAACTCAGCGAACTGAAAACGCCGACCGGCATTCTCGCCTTGATCGGCCTGCCGCAGCCAACAGGAACGATAGCCGATAGCCGCTTTGCCCTGTTGCTGGAGGATATTCAGGACCCGGGTAATCTCGGTTCGATGCTGCGTTCGGCGGCGGCGGCGGGGTGCGATGCGGTGTTCCTTTCCACGGGCTGCGCCGATGCGTGGTCGCCGAAAGTGCTGCGCGCCGCGATGGGCGGGCATTTTGCGCTGAATATCCACGAGCGGCAGGACTTGCCGGGCGTGGCCGGGGTGTTTTCAGGAACGTTGCTGGCAGCCAGCTTGCAAGCCAAAAGCAGCCTGTACGGCTGCGACTTGCGCGGCGATGTGGCGTTTCTGGTCGGCAACGAAGGAGCGGGGTTGTCTGCGGGCTTGCTGGATATGGCTACACAACAAATTACCATTCCTATGCACGGCAAGATCGAATCGCTGAACGCCGCGGCGGCCACGGCAATCTGTTTGTTTGAGGCGGTGCGGCAGCGTGCAGAGCTGTGACGGGCTGTACAAATGCCCCGCATTAAACTCCTTGACCTATAAGCCTATTTCGCTATAATGCGCGCCCCTGTGGGACTGTGCCTGTAAATTTGTTATGGGCAGTTTCACATACCTTGCTCCACCGCACCGCAAGCGGGGGGCTTAACCATAAGGAGATGTAATGCGACATTACGAAATCGTGTTTATTGTGCATCCCGATCAAAGCGAGCAAGTGCCCGCGATGATCGAGCGTTATCGCACGCTGGTCACTTCCAAGGGCGGCCAAATCCACCGTCTGGAAGACTGGGGACGCCGCCAATTGGCTTACCCGATCCAAAAAATTCACAAGGCACATTACGTGCTGATGAATATCGAATGCAACCAGGAAATCCTGGACGAACTGGAACATGCCTTCCGCTTTAATGATGCCGTGCTGCGCCATTTGACCGTCAAGACCAAGGCTGCCGTCACCGAACCGTCCGCGATGATGAAGGAAGAAAAATCCCGTTCCGTATCGACTGAAACCGTCGCTGTTGCGGCTCAGGCTGAAGAAGGTGCGGTAGCGGCTATTTAATCATCGGCAATTGGCGCGAACCAGGTTTCATCAGCGGCGAGTTGATCGCGCTGGAAGGTTCGCGGATACCAGCGACATAATTTTGGAATAAGGAAATATCATGGCTCGTCCAGACAAAAAGAAAGATGACAAGAACAAACGTTCTTCACGCAACAATCTGTTCAAACGCCGCAAATTCTGCCGCTTCACGGTCGAAAAGATCGCCGAAGTGGATTACAAGGATGTGAACATCCTCAAGGAATTCGTCTCCGAGAACGGCAAACTGATCCCGGCGCGTATCACCGGCACCAAGACACGCTATCAGCGCCAATTGAGCACTGCCGTGAAGCGCGCGCGCTTCCTGGCTTTGATGCCTTACACCGATTTGCACTAAGGAGCGCAGTCATGCAGATAATTTTGATGGAAAAAGTGGCCAACGTCGGCCAATTGGGCGATGTGGTCAAGGTTAAAAACGGCTACGCCCGCAATTTTTTGATTCCGCAGGGCAAGGCCAAGCGCGCGACCGCAGCCAACATGGCTGAATTCGAAGTGCGCCGCACCGAGATCGAAGCCATTGATAAAGCCAAGCTGGCCGATGCGCAAGCACGCGGCGAAAAACTGGCCGGTTTGACGGTGCAGATCGTGCAAAAGGCCGGTGTGGATGGCAAGCTGTTCGGCTCCGTCACCAATGCCGACATCGCGGCGGCAATGGCGGCACAGGGCTTTGAAGTGGAAAAGGCGCAAGTGCGTATGCCGGAAGGCCACCTCAAGCAAATCGGCGATCATCGCGTCAGTATCGCGCTGCATACCGATGTGGTTGTGGACATCACTGTTTCGGTGCTCGGCGAACAGTAAATCGCCGCTGCATCAAGGCAATACAAAAAGGACTGGCAACAGTCCTTTTTTGTTTCCAAAATTCTAATCGTGGCGAGTAAAATGCCTGTCGCACAATAGTAGTCAATCGGTTCAATCAAATGCAAAATTTTTCCAGGCCGGACGCGCAACTCGAACAGATCAAATTGCCGCCCCATTCGGTGGAGGCCGAGCAATCTGTGCTGGGCGGTTTGCTGCTTGAGGCGAGTGCGCTGGACAAGATTGCCGACCTGATGACCGATGACGATTTTTATCGTCAGGAGCATCGCCTGATTTACCGCCAAATCGTACGCCTGAGCGAAATGTCCAAGCCGGTGGACGTGATTACCGTGGCGGAGGCACTGGAGATTGCCGGTGAATTGGACAAGGTGGGCGGCTTGCCTTACTTGGGCAGCTTGGCGCAAAACGTACCATCCGCCGCCAATATCCGCCGCTACGGCGAAATCGTGCGCGAACGTTCCATCATGCGCAAACTGGTGGAGGTCGGCACCGATATTGCCAGCAGCGCCTACAACCCGGCCGGGCGCGATGCCGCGCAATTGCTGGATGAGGCGGAAGGGAAGGTGCTTAAAATTGCCGAGGCGGGTTCACGCGGCAAGCAGGGATTTATCGCCATGCCACCGCTGCTGACCCAAGTGGTAGAGCGCATCGAGACGCTGTACGGGCGCGACAATCAAAGCGATGTGACCGGCACGGCTACCGGTTTCACCGACCTGGACCGCGAGACATCAGGCTTGCAGCCCGGTGAACTAATCATCGTGGCGGGCCGCCCGAGCATGGGCAAGACCGCCTTCGCCGTCAATATTGCCGAGAACGTGGCATTGGACAGCAAGCTGCCGGTGGCGATTTTCAGCATGGAAATGGGTGCCTCACAATTGGCGATGCGTATGCTCGGCTCGGTGGGTAAACTCAACCAGCATGATTTGCGCACCGGACGTTTGCAGGATGACGATTGGGGGCGATTGACCCACGCCCTCGGCAAGCTCAATGACGCATCGATCCATATCGACGAAAGCGCCGCGCTGTCTGCCCTTGAGGTGCGTGCCCGGTCGCGCCGCCTGCATCGCCAGCACAACGGGTTGGGCCTGATCGTGGTGGATTATTTGCAATTGATGAGTTCCAACGCAGGCAAAGCCAGCGAGAATCGCGCCACGGAAATTTCGGAAATTTCCCGTTCCTTGAAGGCATTGGCAAAGGAGTTGCATGTGCCGGTAGTCGCGCTGTCGCAGTTGAATCGCAGCCTTGAGCAACGCCCCAACAAACGCCCGGTGATGTCCGATTTGCGCGAATCCGGGGCGATCGAGCAGGATGCCGATCTGATCCTGTTCATCTACCGCGACGAAGTTTATAACAGCGATTCTCCCGACAAAGGCAAGGCTGAAATAATTATCGGCAAACAGCGCAATGGCCCGATCGGCAAAGTCGAACTGGCGTTTCGCGGCGAATACACGCGCTTCGATAACCTGGCTTCCAGCGGCTATTAGTCCGGTTCCATACTGACTGTCGAACTGCCGGGAGCAAGGCTGCTCCCGGAATATGGCTGATGCCGAACTTAACAGGCCTGCAATGCAGCCAGCGCCGCATCGTAATTCGGCTCGTTCTTGATCTCGCTAACCAGTTCGGTATAGCGCACCACGTTGTTGCCATCCAGCACGATCACGGCGCGGGCGGCGAGCCCGGCCAGCACGCCGCTGGCGATTTCCACGCCGTAGTTGCGCAGGAATTCGCGGCCGCGCATCACGGACAGGTTGACCACGTTGTCCAGCCCTTCGCTGGAACAGAAACGCGCCATTGCGAACGGCAAGTCGGCGGAAATGGTGATCACCACGGCATTGTCCAGGCTGCCGGCAAGCTGGTTGAAGCGCCGCTCGGAAGCCGCGCAGGTCGGCGTGTCCAGGCTCGGCACGATGTTCAGCACCTTGCGCTTGTTGCCGAAACTGGCCAGCGTGATGTCCTGCAAATCCTTGTTGACCAGCGAGAAGGCCGCAGCGGTTTGTCCTGTTTTGGGGAAGTCGCCGTTCAGTTGTACGGGTGAGCCGCCGAGTGTAGTGCTTTGCTTCATATCGTTCTCCTTGGTTAAAATGCGTGGCGTAACGCTGCCACCTGGTGTTGTAAATCTTCAATGCCTGTAGCTTAAATGAGGCTCAGGCCAAGAAACCATGACGTACGTCAACCAGGCTGCTTTAAATGCGCGATTTTTGTTTGAAGCGCATTAAGCTTTCGGATACAATGCGCGTCGTTTTAGGCGCGTAGCTCAGCTGGTTAGAGCACTTGGTCGACATCCAAGGGGTCGTTGGTTCGAGTCCAATCGTGCCTACCAACATTTTGAGTGCGGCAATGCCGCACTTTTTATTTTCGGAATAGCAATATGCCAGTCATTACCTTGCCGGACGGCTCGCAGCGCAGCTTCGCGCAACCTGTCACCGTCGCCGACGTTGCGCTCAGCATCGGCGCTGGTTTGGCGCGCGCCGCGCTGGCGGGCAAGGTGGACGGCAAGGTGGTGGATACCTCGCATTTGATTGCGCAGGATGCCGCGTTGGCGATCATCACCGATAAGGATGCGGACGGCGTGGAGATCATCCGCCATTCGGCCGCGCACCTGCTGGCCCATGCGGTGAAGGAGCTGTTTCCAGATGCGCAGGTGACTATCGGGCCGGTCATCGAAAACGGCTTCTTTTACGATTTCTCCTACAAGCGCCCGTTCACGCCGGAAGACCTGGCGGCAATCGAGAAACGCATGGCTGAGATCGCCAAACTGGATTTGCCGGTGGCACGGCGCGTGCTGCCGCGCGACGAGGCGGTGGCGTATTTCAAGCATATCGGCGAGAACTACAAGGCCGAGATCATCGAGTCGATCCCGGCAGACCAGGATGTGTCGCTCTACAGCGAAGGCGAGTTTACCGACCTGTGCCGCGGCCCGCATGTGCCGTCCACCGGCAAACTGAAAGCCTTCAAGCTGATGAAGCTGGCCGGTGCGTACTGGCGCGGCGATTCGAAGAACGAGATGCTGCAGCGCATCTACGGCACGGCTTGGGCGAAGAAGGAAGAGCTGGATGCCTATCTGCACCAGATCGAAGAAGCCGAGAAGCGCGATCACCGCAAGCTGGGCAAGCAACTGGAATTGTTCCACATGCAGGATTCGTCGCCCGGCATGGTGTTCTGGCACCCCAAGGGCTGGACGCTGTGGCAGGAAGTCGAGCAATACATGCGCCGCAAGTTCCGCGAGCACGACTATCAGGAAGTGCGCACCCCGACCATCATGGATCGAACCCTGTGGGAGAAATCCGGCCACTGGGAAAACTATCACGACAACATGTTCACGACTTGTTCGGAGAACCGCGATTACGCGGTGAAGCCGATGAACTGCCCGGGGCACGTGCAGATTTTCAATCACGGCCTGCACAGCTACCGCGACCTGCCGCTGCGCCTGGCGGAGTTCGGTTCCTGCCACCGCAATGAGACATCCGGCTCGCTGCACGGCCTGATGCGGGTGCGCGGTTTCACCCAGGACGATGCGCATATTTTCTGCACCGAGAATCAGGTGCAGCTCGAAGTGTCGAACTTCATCGTGATGCTGAACGAGGTGTATCGCGATTTCGGCTTCAACGAGGTGCTGGTCAAGCTGTCCACCCGCCCGGAGAAGCGGGTTGGTTCCGATGAAACTTGGGACAAGGCCGAGGCCGGGCTGGCGTCGGCGTTGCAACAGAACGGCCTGGCTTATGACATTCAACCCGGCGAGGGTGCGTTCTACGGCCCCAAGGTCGAATTCACGCTGAAGGACAGTCTCGGTCGCCTGTGGCAATGCGGCACGATCCAGCTGGATTTCAACCTGCCGGTGCGTCTGGATGCCGAATTTGTCGACGAGGACAACACCCGCAAACCCCCGGTGATGCTGCATCGCGCCATACTCGGTTCGATGGAACGCTTCATCGGCATCCTGATCGAGCACCATGCGGGCGCATTCCCGTTGTGGCTGGCACCGATACAGGTGGCGCTGATGAACATCTCGCAGGCGCAGGAAGAATATGCGATGCAAGTGATGCAGGCGTTGCGTGCAGCCGGGCTGCGCGTGAAATTGGATTTGCGTAATGAGAAGATTACCTATAAAATCCGCGAACATAGCCTGCAGAAATTGCCTTACCAGCTGATTATCGGCGACAAGGAAGTGGCTGGAGGTTTGGTGGCCGTGCGTACCCGCAGTGGTGAAGATCTCGGGCAGATGACGCTGGAAGTATTGCTTCAGCGTTTGCAAGCAGAAATCGATAACGGGTAGCACGGCTTGATATTGTCCAAGTGGAGATATTGCAATAGCACAAGATAAATCGCAGCGCATCAATGAGATGATTACCGCACCGCAAGTGCGACTCATTGGTGTTGAAAAAGAGCCCCTCGGGATTGTTGCCATCGCGGAAGCGTTGCGTTTGGCGGGTGAAGCAGAACTGGATTTGGTCGAGATTTCGCCGCTGGCGGATCCGCCCGTCTGCCGCATCATGGACATCGGCAAATTCAAGTATGCCGAAAGCAAGAAGCAGCACGAGGCCAAACTCAAGCAAAAACAAGTCCAGATCAAGGAAATCAAGTTTCGTCCGGGCACGGATGAAGGCGACTACAACATCAAGTTGCGCAACCTGATCAAGTTTCTGGAAGACGGTAACAAGACCAAAATCACGCTACGTTTTCGTGGCCGTGAAATGGCTCATCAGGAGATCGGAATGCGCCTGATTGAGCGCGTCAGGGGTGACTTGATAGAGTATGGCGTGGTCGAGCAGTTTCCCAAGATGGAAGGCCGGCAGATGGTGATGGTGTTGTCACCTAAAGGAAGCAAGAAATAAATCGAAAATTTAAAATCAGTTTTAGCAGTAAATTTAAGTTGCTTTGGCAGAAAGGGGATGGCCGAGGCGATGTAGCAAACAGTTCCCCGATAAAAAGTGGCGTATGGGTTATCAAGTTTTTCCACTGGAAAACACCTGCCGCCATAACTTAAGGAGCAATCATGCCCAAGATGAAAACCAAAAGCGGAGCGGCCAAGCGCTTCAAGATCCGCGCCGGCGGTAGCGTCAAACGCTCACAAGCGTTCAAGCGCCATATCCTGACCAAAAAGACCACCAAAAACAAACGTCAGTTGCGCGGTACGGCTGAAGTCCATTCAACCAATACAGCATCGGTTCGCGCCATGATGCCTTACGCATAAGGAGCAGACCATGCCAAGAGTAAAACGTGGAGTAACGGCACGCGCCAGCCATAAAAGAGTATTAGCGCAGGCCAAGGGGTATCGCGGTCGCCGCAAGAACGTCTACCGTATCGCCAAACAGGCGGTGATGAAAGCGGGACAATATTCTTACCGCGATCGCCGTCAAAAGAAGCGCCAGTTCCGTACCTTGTGGATTGCGCGTATCAATGCTGCGGCGCGTGAGCAAGGTATGAACTACAGCGTGTTCATGAATGGCCTGAAGAAAGCGAATATTCAGGTTGATCGCAAGGTATTGTCGGACATCGCGGTGTTCGACAAGGCAGCGTTTGCACAATTCGTGGTGCAAGCTAAAGCCAGCCTCGGCGTTTAAGCGCAAGCTTGAAAAACAAAGGAGGCGATAAGCCTCCTTTTTTGTTTGTGGCATTCCCTTTGGGGTAGTGGTGTTATAGATGCAAGAACTCCAACAAATTCTCGATCAGGCTCTGCAACAGTTCGCCGTAATCAGCGATGAGGCTGAATTAGAGCAGGTCAAAGCAAAATATCTGGGCAAGGAGGGCAGTCTCACTGTCTTGCTCAAAGGCTTGGGCAAGCTGTCTGCCGAAGAGCGCCCGGCAGCAGGCGCGCGCATCAACCAAGTCAAGCAAGGCATCGAAGCCGCCTTGCAACAGCGCCGCGATGCGTTGCAGCAAAATAAACTGGAACAGAAGCTGGCGGCGGAAGCACTGGATGTGACTTTGCCCGGGCGCGGCCTGGGCACGGGCGGTTTGCATCCGGTGACACGCACACTGGAACGCATCGAGCAGCTGTTTCACTCACTGGGTTTTGCCACCGCATCCGGCCCGGAAATTGAGCGCGATTTCTACAACTTCACCGCGTTGAATATCCCGGAAAATCATCCGGCGCGCGCGATGCACGACACTTTTTACATCGATCCGCAGCATGTGTTGCGTACTCATACCTCGCCGGTTCAGGTGCGTTACATGGAAACGCATCAGCCGCCGCTGAAGATCATCGCGCCGGGGCGCGTGTACCGTTGCGACTCCGACGTCACCCATTCGCCGATGTTCCATCAGGTGGAAGGCTTGTGGATAGCCGAAGAAGTCAGTTTCGCGATGTTGAAAGGCGTACTCGCCGATTTCATGCAGCAATTCTTCGAGCGCGAGGATCTGGCGGTGCGTTTCCGCCCGTCGTTCTTCCCGTTCACCGAGCCGTCGGCGGAAATGGATATCGCCTGCGTGATGTGCAACGGCACCGGATGCCGCGTGTGCAGCCACACCGGCTGGCTGGAGGTGCTGGGCAGCGGCATGGTGCATCCGAACGTGCTGAAGCATGTCAACATCGACAGCGAAAAATATCTCGGTTTCGCGTTTGGCCTGGGCGTGGAACGCCTGGCGATGCTGCGCTACGGCGTGAACGACCTGCGCCTGTTCTACGAGAGCGACCTGCGCTTCCTCAAGCAATTCAACTGAGAACGGCTATTTAACTGAGAATATAGGGATGAAATTTTCCGAGAATTGGTTAAGAACCTGGGTAAACCCGGAGTTGTCCAGCGAGGCGTTGGCGCATGCGCTGACCATGGCCGGGCTGGAAGTCGAGGCGCTGGAAGCCGTCGCGCCTGCGTTCGATAACGTGGTGGTTGCCGAAGTGCTGGAAGTGGTCAAGCATCCCAACGCGGATCGCCTGAACGTGTGCCAGGTGAACGTTGGCGAAACTCAGCCTCTGACCATCGTATGCGGTGCGGCGAATGTCGCGGCCGGCGTGAAAGTGCCTTGCGCGCGCATCGGCGCGGTGCTGCCCGGCGACTTTGCGATCAAACAGGCCAAGGTGCGCAACGTCGAGTCGTTCGGCATGTTGTGCTCCGAAAAAGAACTGGGCCTGGCCGAAGAGAGCCAAGGCCTGTGGCTGTTGCCGGCCGATGCGCCAGTGGGCAAGACGCTGCGCGAATATCTGGAACTGGACGACAAGTTGTTCACACTGAAGCTCACGCCAAACCGCAGCGATTGCTCCGGCATGGTTGGTGTGGCGCGTGAAGTCGCGGCGCTGGCCGGCAGTCCGCTCAAGCCGCTGGAAATTCAAATCCAACCCGTTACCCTGTCCGAGCAATTGCCGGTGCAGGTGGCCGATGCGCAGGCCTGCCCGCTGTATTGCGGCCGCCTGGTGCGCGGCGTAAATGCCGCAGCGCCAACGCCAACCTGGATGCTGCGCCGCCTGGAGCGCAGCGGCTTGCGCGGTATCAGCGCGGTGGTGGATATCACCAACTACGTGATGCTGGAAATGGGCCAGCCGCTGCACGCCTTCGATATGGCGCAATTGTCAGGTGGCATTTCGGTGCGCAAGGCGCGCAACGGTGAAGGGCTGACTTTGCTCAACGAGCAGGCAGTGGTGCTGGATGAGGAGGTGCTGGTGATCGCCGACGATGCGCGCGCGTTGGCGCTGGCGGGCATCATGGGCGGGCAGGGCAGCGGCGTGGAAACCGCCACGCGGGATGTGTTTTTGGAGAGCGCATTTTTCAATCCCGATGCGATCGCCGGCAAGGCGCGCCGTTTCGGGTTGGCAACCGATTCTTCGTTCCGCTTCGAGCGCGGCGTGGATTTCGCCGCGACGCGCCAGGCACTGGAGCGCGCCACGCAACTGCTGCTGGAAATTTGCGGCGGCAGCGCCGGAGCAATTACCGAAGTGCGCGGCGAACTTCCGCAGCGTGCCGCAATCACCCTGCGCCGCTCGCGCGTCGCGCGGGTGCTCGGCATCGCGCTGGACAACATTCAAATTGCGACGCTGTTGAAGCGGCTGCAATTGGACTTCGTGGTTAAGGGCGACGATTTCAGCGTGATGCCGCCGAGCTTCCGTTTCGATCTGTCCATTGAGGCAGACCTGATCGAAGAGCTGGCGCGCCTGTACGGCTACGACAACATCCCCGCACAAGCTCCGCAGGCCGCTCTGAACATGCTGCCGTACAGCGAGTCGCAGCGCCCGCTGGCGCGTATTCAACAGACTCTTGTTGCGCGCGATTACCAGGAAATTGTCAGCTATGCGTTTGTCGAAGAACAGGTCGAGCGCGAATTGTGCGGCAACGAGCATCCCGTCGCGCTGCAAAACCCGATCGCCAGCAATCTGTCGGTGATGCGCAGCAGCCTGATCGGCGGGCTGGTCGGTGCGTTGCGCTTCAATCTGAATCGCAGGCAGACGCGGGTGCGCTTGTTCGAGGCCGGCGCATGTTTTGCCAAAGTGAATGACGAGTATGTGCAAAGCCAGCAGTTATCCGGTTTGGCATACGGTGCGACCCTGCCCGAACAATGGGGCGCTGCCGCCAAATCCGTCGATTTCTACGATGTGAAAGCGGATATCGAAGCCTTGTTTGCGCCGCAACTGTTGCGCTTCGTTGCGGCAACCCACCCGGCTTTGCATCCGGGACGTTCCGCGCAGATTTATTGCGGCGCGCAGGCAGTCGGCTGGATCGGCGAGCTGCACCCGCGCTGGCAGCAACAATACGACATGGCGCAGCCTGCCGTGTGGTTTGAAGTCGAACTCGGCGCGCTGACGCGGGCGGCAGTGCCGCATATGAGCGAAATCGCCAAGTCCCTGCCGGTGCGGCGCGATCTGGCGGTAGTGGTGGACGAGGCGGTCGCCGCGCAAACCTTGCTGGACGCCATGCAGCAGGTTGTTGCGCCTTATGTGGCGGAGGTTGCGCTGTTCGATGTGTATCGCGGCAAGGGTGTGGAGCAAGGCAAAAAAAGCCTTGCATTCCGTGTGTTATTACAAGATACTCAAAAAACATTGACTGAATCTGAAATTGAAACAAGCATTGCGCTGCTGGTGGATATGCTGCAACAGCACGGTGCGCAGTTGCGCATGTAAGGGAGAAAAATGACAACAACATTAACCAAGGCCGAACTGGCTGATCTGCTGTTCGAGAAAGTCGGCCTCAACAAACGCGAAGCCAAGGATATGGTGGAAGCGTTCTTCGAAGAAATCCGTGCGCAACTGGAGCAGGGCGAGAGCGTCAAGCTGTCCGGCTTCGGCAATTTCCAATTGCGCGACAAACCGCAGCGTCCCGGACGCAACCCAAAAACCGGCGAGGAAATCCCGATCACGGCGCGGCGCGTGGTGACGTTTCATCCCAGCCAAAAACTGAAAACCATGGTGGAAAAGTCCTATCATGGAAAACCACAAGCCTAATTCAGAACTCCCGCCGATTCCTGCCAAACGCTATTTCACCATCGGTGAAGTCAGCGAATTGTGCGGGGTCAAGGCGCATGTGCTGCGCTATTGGGAACAGGAATTCACCCAGCTCAAACCGGTCAAGCGCAGCGGCAACCGCCGCTACTACCAGCATCATGAAGTGCTGCTGATCCGGCGTATCCGCGAGTTGCTGTACGAACAGGGTTTCACCATCAGCGGCGCGCGCAACCGCTTGGGTAATTCCGGCGAGGCGGAAACCCATGCCGCCGTGCCTGCGGCGGGAATGAATGTTGCCGCGTTGCGTCGCGAGATTCACGAAATCATTGTGCTGCTCAGCGCTTAAAAACGCTTCAAGATTCATACCGCTCTGCTATAATCCGCGCCCTCGGGGCGTAGCGCAGCCTGGTAGCGCACTTCGCTGGGGGTGAAGTGGTCGGAGGTTCGAATCCTCTCGCCCCGACCAGTTAAAATAATAAGTTGTTTGATGTTTTTGTGGCGTGCTGGTGGCTACCTCATCAAACATCAAATCAGTTTCCCTCCCCTTGCTTTTGTCAGCACCATCAAATCATTCAGCACCATCGATCCGCTTAGAATAAATCACGTTAATCCTAAAAACGGCGATTAGCCACGGATATACACGGATTGCCACTGATAAAATAAAGCGTTGTTGAAAATCTCTCATTCACCCGAAAGGTGGCGTGGATAAGAAAACTAACCCATTGGTAATCCGTGGCTGAACTGCTTTTTATTGGTTAATCCGTGTAATCTGCGGGTCAAGATTTTCTACTCAGGCTAAGCGCATGGTTTCCGTCCAGCATCACTTTTCGCCTCTTACGGGCGAGGACAGCGCAGACATCCAGCATTGGCTGGCCGCGTTGTCCGCCGCCTACCCGCCCGCCGAGATTGCACTGATCCGCCAGGCGTGCGAATTCGCCGCGCCGCTCTACCAAGGGCAGATCGAAGTCACCGGCACGCCGTTGTTGCGGCACGCGCTCGGCTCGGCTGCCATTCTGGCCGGCATGCGCCTGGATCACGAAACCATCGCGGCTACCTTGCTGCATGCCGTGCCGGAATATCTGGAGGATTGGCTTGAGGCGCTGACCGGACATTTTGGCAGCAACGTGACGGCTCTGGTCGAAGGCATTTCGCGGGTGGAGCGGATACGCCTATTCAGCGAGATGCGCGGCGCGCAAGACAAGGACGAAGCCGCGCAGCAGATCGAGAGCCTGCGCAAGATGCTGCTGGCGATGGTGGAAGACATCCGCGTGGTGCTGATCAAGCTCGCCGAACGCACCCAGACCCTGCGCAACCTGTCCGGCGCGAACCCGGAGCAACAGAAGCAGATCGCGCAGGAAACGCAAAGCATCTTCGCGCCGCTGGCGAACCGGCTCGGCGTGTGGCAAATCAAGTGGGAACTGGAAGACCTGTCGCTGCGTTATCTGGAGCCAGCGCTCTACAAAAAAGTGGCGAAGCTGCTCGACGAGCGCCGCGTGGATCGGGAACGCTACATCGAAGAGGTGCTCGCACAACTCAGGCAGGCGCTGGCCGGGGCCGGCATAGCAGCCGAGGTGACCGGGCGCCCCAAGCACATCTACAGCATCATCAACAAGATGAAGCGCAAGCAGATCGAGTTCAGCGAGCTTTACGACGTGCGCGCCGTGCGCATGCTGGTAGGCGATATTCAGAGTTGCTACGCGGCGCTCTCCGTGGTGCATGAGCTGTGGCCGCCCATCGCCAGCGAGTTCGACGACTACATCGCGAACCCCAAGGGCAACGGCTACCGTTCGCTGCACACCGCCGTGACCGGGCCTCGGCAACTTGCGCTGGAGGTGCAGATACGCACACACGACATGCACCACGATTCGGAACTCGGCGTCGCCGCACACTGGCGCTACAAGGAAAACAAGAAGTCCGATGCCGGATTCGACGACAAGCTCGCCTGGCTGCGCCAGATACTCGCATGGAAGACGGATCTGGCCGACAGCGGCGGCCTGCAGGAGCAGTTCAGGAACGAACTGCTGCAAGACCGCGTGTATGTGTTCACGCCGCAGGGCAAGGTCATGGATTTACCCAAGGGCGCGACCCCGGTGGATTTCGCCTACACCCTGCACACCGATCTCGGCCACCGCACCCGTGGCGCCAAGGTGGATGGCAGCATCGTGCCGCTCAAATACAAGTTGCAGAACGGGCAACGCGTGGAAATCCTCACCGCGAAACAGGGCGCGCCGAGCCGCGACTGGCTCAGCCCGCAGCTCGGCTTTTTGAAGAGTGCGCGTGCGCGCGCCAAGGTGCGGCACTGGTTCAAGACGCAGAACCTGGACGACAGCATTGCACAGGGCAGGTTATTGTTCGAACGCGAACTGCAGCGCCTCGGCGTGAGCACCGTCAATCAGGAAAAGGTCGCGCAGCGCCTGCACTTCCACAAGCTGGAGGAACTGTTCGCCGCGCTCGGGCGCGGTGAAATCACCCCGCGCCGCACCGGCCTCGCGATCCTTCAGGAAGCCCCCGCGAAACCGGCAGCCATCCCCCGGCCCGTTGCCCATAGGCCCGCCGCGCAACGCGCCTCTTCAACGGATGTGCTGATCGAAGGCGTGGACAACCTGATGATCAAACTGGCCAAGTGCTGCAACCCCGAGAAACCGGATGCCATCATCGGCTACGTCACGCGCGACCGCGGCATCACCCTCCACAGGCAGGGCTGCGCGTTCATGCAGCGCGTGCCGGAAGACAAGCGGGAGCGGATGCTCAATGCTGTTTGGGCGGGGGAATAGGGAGAATGCTTATGACCGCTTCCAGGAAGGCAATCAGCGCGTGCGGTGGACAGCATCGTGCCATAAACGGACGTTTATCAAATATCTAGACTGTTTGGTTTATTGATCATCTGAATAGCACATGTTAGGGTTCGTCCATTGCCCCAACCATTACTATGGACGCTACACACTTTTCGATAGCTTTGTTCAAACACAAAGGAATTTTACCAATGAGTCTACTTGGATTTTTGAAAAAGAAAACAACTCCGACACAAAGGCACGAAGATTTTTTTGAGGATATGAAAATCGTCGATGTCATAGCTGCACAAGATATTCCAATCGTAAATCTTAATGGAATTAAGCAGCGTTCATGTGCAGATATTTATTTTGAGGATTATGCAAAATAATGGCCTCCATATCGCATTAATAGCCCCATCAAGGACATTGACTCCATCTTTTGGATTTTTGACACATTCTGTGTACTTGAAGTAAACGCTAGTGACGATAGAGCAAAGCAGTTTTTGGTATTGCAAAAAAGCAGCAATTCAACCAACGAACTTGAGGAACTAGCTGGAGCACAACTATCTTTATTAAAGATGATTCGTATCAGAGATATGATTGCCGAAATGGGCGAAACATTTGAAATAATATTATTTCGAGGTGCTTTAATTTTTTTTCAAAAACATCAAGAACAAGCAATTCGCATTGTCAAACACAAGTATTACTAAAATACATGTGACGACGAAGCGAATTAACCTTGTAAATACGTGCAGCAACACTTGGTGGGCGCTACTGATAGTTTTCTCGCTCTACCTGTTTACGGGATAAGTTAGCCTTAATAAACAATGAAAAAACTAGAGATTCCAGAAACACTAAAAGTTGAGTTCGCTACTATCGAAGCTCTTTGGCACACCACATGTGTAACACGACGCGTTGATGCTCTTGTGTTGAGCTGGGTCAAATACGAAAAACAGTTGAGACGACTATTTAGTTTCTTCGTTTTCCAGCACCCCAAGATTACTGCGGACAAACTGGACGAAGTAATTGCCGTCTTCGCAGAAAACCGTCACCTTTATCCAGAGACTTTCATTGCTGGAATTGCACAGTTAGGTATTACACCCCTACCCAAGTTGCTGGGTAGTTCTTACACAAAGTTGTGGCCTGAAATCACACGCATTAAGAAGTATCGCAACAAGATTATGCATGGACAGCTTACTGGTCAGGGTATCCAGTCCCCCCAACTGGAAAGAGATGTCATCCATATTATCAATTGGATTTCGGCTGTTGCACAGGCAGCCGATACGGTCTATGGTTACGATGGATTAAGGCGCAATACTTATGTGGCCGCAAAGAATAGTGCAAATGTGCCAGTAAAAAATTATCCGTTTTCAAATTCATCTGAACTAAAGGCTTGGCTATCCAAACTTTGAGCATCGAGCTTTGCAATAGCCTGACTATCCGGTTTGTGTCGATAGCGGATGACCACGAGTATCCGGTTTAGTGCAGCCAATTTGCTCATCCAGTGAATCGGGCTCCATTTAGGTTGCTGCTGTGGTTCAATCAGGACAGTTGCTTGCTGGTTGTCGAAGAGATAGCCGCTGATTCCTGTGGCATTTTTTGCGGGCAAGCGCCGAATTGCGACGAATCATGCTCAACCCGCCGCATCTCTGTTGGTGATTTCATTGGTCATGGGTTATCATGACCTGTCTGTGCGGAGGTTCGAATTCTCTCGCGCCGACCAGTTAAATCAAAAGCTTCTGTTAAATCGAAAGCTCCAGAAAATTCACTTTCAACCTCATTCTTTCAGCCGATGCGCATCCTGATCAGCAATGACGATGGTTATTTTGCACCCGGCCTGGCCTGCCTCGCCGAACATCTTTCCCGTGTCGCCGACATCGTGGTGGTCGCGCCGGAGCGGGATCGCAGCGGCGCAAGCAATTCCCTGACCCTGGACCGCCCGCTCAAGCTGAGCCGCGCCACCAATGGCTTTTACTACGTCAACGGCACGCCGACCGACTGTGTGCATCTCGCCGTTACCGGGATGCTGGATCAGCAGCCGGGCATGGTGGTGTCCGGCATCAATGCCGGGGCCAACATGGGCGACGACACCATTTATTCCGGCACCGTCGCGGCGGCAACCGAAGGGTTTCTGCTCGGCATTCCTTCCATCGCGGTTTCGCTGGTAGGCAAGGAGTTCGCCTATTACGAGACGGCCGCGAGGGTTGCCGCTGAATTGGTGCAACGTTTTGCCAAGCAGACGCACAGCCATCCCTGGCTGTTTAACGTGAACGTGCCGGACGTGCCGTACGACCAATTGCAGGGCGTCGAGGTGACGCGCCTCGGCAAGCGGCACAAGGCCGAGCCGGTGGTGAAAGCCAGCAACCCGCACGGCGAAACCGTGTATTGGGTCGGCGCGGCGGGCAAGGCGCAGGATGCCGGCGAGGGCACGGATTTTCATGCGTTGGCGCAACAGCGCGCCTCGCTCACTCCGCTGCAAATTGATCTTACCCAATATGGGCAGCTCGATGCGGTCCGGAACTGGCTCGGCCAAATTCAATAATGAACAAGAGTCTTCACGGCATCGGCATGACCTCGCAGCGCACCCGCGCGCGCATGATCGAGCGGCTGCGCGAGCAGGGCATCAGGGACGAAGCGGTGCTGGCGGCGATGTTCGAAGTGCCGCGCCACCTGTTTGTCGATGAGGCATTGGCGAGCCGCGCTTACGATGACGTGTCGCTGCCGATCAATTTCAACCAGACCATTTCCCGCCCTTATATCGTGGCGCGCATGATTGAAATATTGCGCGCTGCCGGGCCGCTCAATCGTGTGCTGGAAATCGGCACCGGCTGCGGCTACCAGGCGGCGGTGCTGGCGCAGGTGGCGAAAGAGGTCTATACCGTGGAGCGTGTCCAGCCCCTGTATGAACGCGCCAAGCGGCAGTTGCGCGATTTGAAGCTGCGCAATGTCAGCGTGCGCTATGCCGACGGCAGCGCCGGCCTGCCAGAACTGGCCCCGTTCGACGGCATCATCATGGCATGCGCCGCACCCGAACTGTCCGCAGTGCTGCGGGAGCAGCTCGCGGCCGGTGGTAGAATGGCGCTGCCGGTCGGGATGCAGGAGCAGTGGCTGTATCTGGTCGAACGCGATGCCAGCGGATTCCGCGAAACCAAACTGGAACCGGTAAAATTCGTACCGCAATTGATGGGGAAGGCATGAAACCGATTCAGCTTTATACATTGTTGGTGGCGGCCGCCCTATTGGCCGGTTGCGCTTCGAGCGGACAGCGCGCGCCGGTCGCCGAGCACAGCGAATCCGCCAAAAAGAAAGCCGTTGCGGTTGAAACGGCGCACAAGAAAGTCTCGCGCGAAAAAGATTGGCGTCCCCAGGTGCATATCGTACAGAAGGGCGATACGTTGTTCAGTATTGCCTTCAATTACGGCTTCGACTACCACGAACTGGCCGAATTGAACGGCATCCAGGACCCTAGTGTGATTCAAATAGGGCAGCAGATCCGCCTGTTTCCGGGCAGCGCGACTTCCGCTATCCGCCCTGCCGCCGCAGTTGACAGCAGGCCGATAGAACCGCCGGTCAGGGAACAGCCCAGGCTCGCGAAGTACGCCTACAGCGAGGCGGCGGTGGCGCAGATCGAAAAGATTCAGGAGCAGGCCAAGCCTGAGGTTGCGGTCGTCGCCAAACCTGAAGCCAAGCCCAAGCCGGAAACAAAAGCGGAAGCCAAGCCGGATAGCAGAGCCGACGATGGCGAAGACGAAGCGCTGGAATGGAGCATGCCTGCCAAGGGAAAATTGATCGGCGAGTTTTCCGAATCGGCCAACCGCAAGGGCATCGATATTGCCGGCAAGCTCGGCCAGCCGGTCACCGCCAGCGCGCCCGGCAAGGTGGTGTACAGCGGCAGCGGGCTGCGCGGCTACGGCAAGCTGGTCATCATCAAGCACAACAAAACCTATCTCAGCGCCTACGCGCACAACGACCAGGTGCTGGTGAAGGAAGGGCAGAACGTCACGCGCGGGCAAAAGATTGCCGAGATGGGCAACACCGACGCCGACCAGGTCAAGCTACATTTCGAAGTGCGGCGTTTCGGCAAGCCGGTTGATCCGGCGAAATACCTGTCGCTCGGCAAGTCTTGAGCGAGAAAAGGCTTAAGCGTAGCGTGCGCTGCGCGCACGACATAATTCATGAATCGTGCGCACAGCGCACGCTACTGGATTCCCGCCTTCGCGGGAATGACGTTGCTGAATTTTAGAGGTATTCTTGAACGCAACAAACCTCAGTGTCACCGATCACAACCGCGACAGCGCGGCCTTGCGCTACGTCTACCCGGTGGTGTCGCGCCGCGCCGAAGGTGTCTCGGTCGGCATCAACCTTAATCCCAATAATGCCTGCAACTGGCGCTGCATCTACTGCCAGGTTCCCGACCTGACGCGCGGCACCGCGCCGCCGGTCGATCTGGCCGTTCTGGAAAATGAACTGCGCAGCTTCCTGCAAGAACTGCTGCACGGCGACTTCATGCAAAGCCGCATCCCGGAAGATGTGCGGCGTATCAACGATATCGCGCTGTCCGGCAACGGCGAACCGACCAGCGCCGCCGAATTTGTCCAGGTCATCGAACTCATCGGCCGCGTGCGCCGCGAAATGGCTGTGCCGGAAGCGGTGAAAACCGTGCTGATCACCAACGGCAGCCTGCTGTACCGCAGCGAAGTGCAGCAAGGCCTGCGTGCCATGGCGCGGCTCAACGGCGAGGTATGGTTCAAGCTGGACCGTGCCAGCGAAGCGGGGATGCGGCTCATCAACGACACCAGCACCAGCATGGACAAGGTGCGCGACAACCTCGTGACGGCCATCGCGCTGTGCCCGACCTGGCTGCAAACCTGCTGGTTTGCGCTGGACGGCGAGCCGCCGTCACGTCAGGATGAAGACGATTACCTGGAATTCATTTCAGCGTTGCTGCGCGACGGGCACAAACCGCAAGGCGTGCTGCTCTACGGTTTGGCGCGCCAATCCCGGCAAGCGGAAGCGCCGCGCCTGTCCGCCTTGCCCGCCGAAAACCTGCAAGCCTTCGCCGGGCGCATCGCCAGGCTCGGCTTGCCGGTCAAGGTAAGCCCCTAATCCGCTGCCAATATCTCAACGCACCAGTGTTGCGCCGCTGTCGGCCGTCCGAGCAGATAGCCTTGCACCAGATGCACTCCGGCATGTCTTGCCAGTTCGAGTTGGCTCTGGGTCTCAATGCCTTCCACTACCACTTCGGCCCCCAATTCGCGAATGATCTCCACCAGTTTTGGCAGGATGCGTTGCAGCCGCGAATTGACCTCCGCCTGCTGGATGATGCCGCCGTCCAGCTTCACGTACTCTGGTGATAGCGTCCAGAGCCGTTCCAGATTGGAATGCTCCTTGCCGAAATCGTCGATGGCGATCCGGTAGCCGCGCTCGCGGTAATTCGCGATGGCCTCGGCCAGCAGCTTCTCCTCACTCACCGCGCTCTCATTGATCTCGATCACCACCTCGCTGGTCGGCACGTCATGGTGATGCAGCACACGCTCGAACACCTTGCCGTGCGAGTTGACCGCGACCAGCAGTTCCGGGTGCACATTGAGAAACAGCAAGCCATTGCCAGCCCCCATGTTCAGATAATTCAACGTGTGCAGGGTGCGGCACAAGCGGTCGAATTTCACCAGCCGCTCGGCCACTTCCGCCTGCCGGAAAGCAGCAGGCGGCGCGACGGGATTGCCCTTCTGATCGAAGGCGCGCAGCAAGGCTTCATAGCCCAGCGGTGCGTTCCGCTCCAGATCGACGATAGGCTGGAATACGCTGCTCAAGTGCAAGCCGATGAAATTGGCGCGCACCTCGTCACCGTGCACCTCCAGCCGGTAGTCGTCGTTCAGGCTGAGCGTCTCGCGTAACTCTTTCTGTAATGCGTTTAAATGATGTAGTGTAGGCATACTGAACCCATTTATTTAAAAATAGAGGCAGTTGCCTGCCTCTGAAAACCGGGTATTGCACCCAGGGAGAGAAGAGAAATTTATGCGGCTAGCTGGTCGTTTCGACAAAGCTGCCCCCAGCACCTGCCGGAAACTCGGGATGTCCCAAGTAATAGCCTTGCAACAGGTCGGCTCCAGCGTCGCGCGCAATGGTTGCCTGTCCGGCAGTTTCGATACCCTCGATAACTACCTGCGCTCCCAGTTTGTGGAAAATCTCCACCAGCCCGTGAATTAAACTTTCCACTCTAGAGGTATGTTCTGCCTTGCGTATCAGCCCGCCATCCAGCTTGATAATGTCCGGTCGCAGATTGAGCGCCTTATCCAAACTGGAATATGCCGCTCCACTGGAATAGGCTGTCCCGAAATTATCCAGCGCGATTTTGTAGCCCAGGCTGCGGTAATTGTTCACCGCCTCCTCCAGGCGCGTGCTGTCCCCAGTCGCAAACTCCTTGATTTCGATCACCACCCGCGAGGTCGGCACCGAGTAATAATGCAATATCTGCTCGAAGGTGCGCCCGTGGTCGCTAACGCTGGTTAACAGGCGCGGATGCACATTCAGGAACAGCAGTTCATGTTCATCAAAACCGTTCGAGTGGTTCAGCAGGTGGATGGCGCGCACGAGGCGGTCGAACTGCACCAGCCTGTGCGCCTCCACCGCATTATTAAAAGCGGCGTCCGGTGCAAGTTCGCCAAGGCCGGGAGTGGAGGCGCGCAGCAATGCCTCGCGCCCCGCTACTATGCCGTCCGCCCGCAGTATGGGTTGAAAGGCGCTGGCCAAATGCATCCCCATGAAATCGCACACCAGTCCCTGTTGCTTCGTGTCGATCAAGGCGTACTCGTCGAGATCGAGGAATAAATTGTTCTTCAGCAATAGCTTCAGGTAAAGGTACTGTTGGTGTGCCATGGCCGCTCTTACTTCTTGCTGTAGATTTGGTCGAACACGCCGCCATCGGCGAAGTGCTCTTTCTGCACCTTGGCCCAGCCGCCAAAGGCTTCGTCAATTTTGATCAGGTTCAACTTGGGGAACTGCTTCGCATACCTGGCAGCTACCTTTTCGTCGATTGGCCGGTAATAATTTTTAGCGGCGATGTCCTGGCCTTCAGGCGAATACAGGTATTCCAGATAGGCTTCCGCCACCTTGCGTGTGCCGTGCTTGTCCACGTTCTTGTCAACCACGGTCACCGGTGGTTCAGCCAGAATGGACAGCGACGGAATCACGATATCGAACTTGTCCGGGCCGAGTTCCTTCACCGCGAGGAAGGCTTCGTTTTCCCAAGCCAAAAGCACATCGCCGATGCCGCGTTCGACGAAAGTGGTGGTGGAGCCGCGCGCGCCGGAATCCAGCACCGGCACGTTGGCGAACAGCCTGGCGACGAATTCCTTGGCCTTGGCTTGGTCGTTGCCGTTGTTTTTCAGCGCATAGCCCCAGGCGGCGAGATAGTTCCAGCGTGCGCCGCCGGAAGTTTTGGGGTTCGGTGTAATCACCGCCACGCCAGGTTTGACCAGATCGCTCCAGTCCTTGATGCCCTTGGGATTCCCCTTGCGCACCAGCAACACGATGGTCGAGGTGTAGGGCGAGCTGTTGTGCTTCAGGTGCGACTGCCAATCATTCGGGATTAGCCATGCTTTGGAGGCCAACGCATCAATGTCGCCGGACAGCGCCAGCGTCGCCACGTCAGCTTCCAGTCCGTCGATGATCGCACGCGCCTGCTTGCCCGATCCGCCGTGCGATTGTTTGACCACCACGTCGTTGCCGGTCTTGCCCTTCCAGTACTTGGCGAAGGCGGCGTTGTATTCCTGATACAGCTCGCGCGTCGGGTCGTAGGACACGTTGAGCAGCTTGATTTCTGCGGCATGGGCGCCAGATAAACCTAGCGCCAATGCCAGGGCCAAGATCGTTCCGGGAAATTTGAATCGCTTCATGTGGTTTACTCCTTATAAAGTTTGGCGGTTAGAAACTATGCGCAAGTCCAAGGCCCAAGCCGGAAAGCTTCGCGCCAAGGCCTGCCGCGCCTGCCGCACTGGCGACGGTGGTGTTTGCGGAGAAGTTGTAGGAAGCGGCCGCGTCGTTGCTCAACTTGGTGTAGAAGCCATATACCTCGGTGCGCTTGGAGAGGTTATAGCCATAACGCAGGGAATATTGGTTCGCTCCGGTGTTCGCCACGCCGCCCAGATCGCCCGCACGCGTATAAAACGCGCCGACATTGCTCGCGCCGAACTTGTACTTGCCGGACAGCTCCCAGCCGTTGCGGGAGGCGGTCGCGGTACTGGCTGCCGCTTTTGCCACGGATAGGCGTTCGTAGGTCAGGCCGACTTGGCCATTGCCGAACTTGTATGCGCCGACCAGGCGGTTAGCGGAGTCGGTCAGGCTGACTGTGGAACCAACACCGGCGAGGGCATCCTTGTGGCTTTCGTAGGCATAAGCACCGTAGAGCAGATCATTCTCATAAGCTGCCGACAATGACCAGACCGACTTGTCACCGCCTGTTGCAACGGCAACGGTCGATTTCTTGGCGTTGTCGGGCGCGTAAGCCAGCCTGGCCTGAAAGCCGTTGTAATCCGGCGTCCAGTACTGGATGACGTTTTTCTGGCGGGTATTGAAGCTGGCATTGCCATCGCTAACGCCAACGCGACCGGTGATGTCGAGCGCGGAAGCGGTATGGGTGTTGTCGAACAGCTCGACCTTGTTGTGCGCCACTTTATATGGGGTATCCCAGTTGCCGTAGAACACGGTGCCGAAATTGCCTTTCAGGCCGACGTTGCTGTTGCGCGTGCTGGCAAACGGCGTGCCGCCGGTGTTGGTCAGGTCAAACTGCGCTTCGAGCTGATAAATCGCGCTCAGGCCGTCCCCCAGGTCTTCGCTGCCCTTGAAACCCAAACGGGATGCGTTGGAAACGATGCGATTCAGGCTGGATGCGGTATTGGCAAGCGGCTTGTCGTTTTTGACCGACTCAAGGTCGGCATGCAGCACGCCGTAAACGGTGATGTTGCTGTTTTCGGCAAACCCCGGCGCGGAGAAGGCTGCGGCGATTGCGGCCGCGATGATTTTCTTTTGCATGATGAAGCTCCTTTGTGATGGTTTAGGTTGATCGCGAGCATGTAATTTCACGACGAGTGCATCGTAGCTACGCGGGCTTATTTACCAAACCAATTTAATATGGAATCTTTATCAGCATAAAGAATAAGAGGGGGAGGGCGGAAGCGTGCCAGAAAGGCGGCAGGCACAAATGAAAAGCGGGGCGAACGCCCCGCCCGGAATCAGCCTGGAAAAAGCAGTTAGCGGGATGGTAGGGGCGAATTTATTCGCCCGAACAACTGGGATCAGTTTTCGCTATCGATGGGCTGCGGCGAGATACCGGCCCGCACGGCCGCTTCGTCGAGCGCCGGCGAGCATAGTTCGATGAAGCGGTAGGCGAAGCTGCGCAGGTAATGCCCGCGCCGCAACGCGATGTAGGTGGTGTTGGCGCTGAACAGGTGAGGGCATTTCAGCAGGCGCAAGTCGGTATCCTTGGCCGGATTGAACGCCATCGAAGCGATGATGCCGATGCCCATGCCCAGCTCCACGTAGGTCTTGATCACGTCCGCATCGAGCGCGGACATCACGATATCGGGTGTGATACCCGCTTCGGCGAACGACTGGTCGATCCTGGCGCGCCCGGTCAGCCCTTCGTGATAGGTGACGATGGGGTATGCCGCGAGCGCCTGCAAGGTCAACGGCTGGACTTTTTCCAGCGGATGCCCGGCCGGCACGATCACCGCGTGATGCCAGGTGTAATACGGGAACGAATCGAGCCTGGTGACGTCGGCCAGCGCCTCGGTCGCCACGCCGATGTCCGCTTCGCCGCTCAGCAGCATGGAGACGATCTCGCTCGGCCCGGCCTGATGCAGCTTGAGGTGCACCTTGGGGAACGTCTTCTTGAATTCGGTGATGACCTTCGGCAGGGCATAGCGCGCCTGCGTGTGCGTGGCGATCACGGTGAGCTGGCCCTCGTCGCGCTTGCTGTATTGCTCGACCAGGTTCTTGATGTTGTTCGCGTCGAGCAGGATGCGCTCGACGATCTCCAGCAGCTCGCGTCCCGGATCGGTCAGGCCGAGCAGGCGCTTGCCCTTGCGCACGAACAACTCCACGCCCAGCTCATCCTCCAAATCCTTGATGTGTTTGGATACGCCGGACTGCGAGGTGAACAGCGCATTGCCGACCTCGGTGAGGTTGAAGTTGCAGCGCACTGCCTCGCGGATGATCCTAAGCTGCTGAAAGTTCATGTTGTCCTCCTGTCTCGAACACGCGGAATTGGCGCGGGCGGATGAATACCTTGTCGCCGATCGCCAACGGAGCTGCATCGAAGCGTTCGCGGCTCAGTTCGATCTCGATGAATTCGCTGCTGCCGTCCGTCGCCACTTCCACGCGTACCACCGAACCGATGGCGCGCACCAGTTTAACCTCAACCGGCAACGCGGTGTCATCCTGCGGCGTGGCGCTGATGTCGATGTCGTGCGGGCGCACGTAGGCCACCGCGTCGCCGTGCTGTTCTGACCACGGCGCGTGGTCGCGGCTGTGGAACAGGTTCACGTTGCCGATGAACTGGTACACGAACGGCGTGGCCGGCGCGGCATACACTTCGTCGGGCGTGCCGATCTGTTCGATCCTGCCCTTGTTCATCACCACCACACGGTCGGCCACTTCCAGCGCCTCTTCCTGGTCATGGGTGACGAACACGCTGGTGATGTGCAGCTCGTCGTGCAGGCGGCGCAACCAGCGGCGCAGCTCCTTGCGCACCTGCGCATCGAGCGCGCCGAACGGCTCGTCCAGCAGCAATATCTTCGGCTCGACGGCGAGGGCGCGCGCCAGCGCGATGCGCTGCCGCTGCCCACCGGAAAGCTGCGCCGGATAACGGTTATGCAACCAGTCGAGCTGCACCAGGTTGAGCAACTCATGCACGCGGCGCTTGATCTCGGCCTCATTGTGTCGTTCCTTCTTTGGTTTCACGCGCAGGCCGAACGCGACGTTCTCGAATACCGTCATGTGGCGGAACAGCGCGTAATGCTGGAACACGAAGCCGACGTTGCGCTCGCGCGCATCGCGCTGCTCGACATCTTCGCCGTGAAACAGCAGCCTGCCGGAATTGGCCAGTTCCATGCCGCCGATGATGCGCAGCAGCGTGGTCTTGCCGCAACCGGAAGGGCCGAGCAGCGCCAGCAGCTCGCCGCTGTTCACCTCCAGGTTGATGTTGTCCAGCGCCTTGTAGCTGCCGAATTGCTTGTTCAGATTTTCGATTGTGATGCTCATTGTGTGCTCCGTAATTCTAAAAACATGTCCACGAAAAACACGAAAATCACGAAAGAAAAGCATGTGGTTTTGTTCGTGCCTTTCGTGTTTTTGCGAGCTTTCGCCTTGCGGCGAAATACCTGCTTACCCCACTTCGTGGACAAAGGTTTGCCGTTACGCCCCATGATGCAAAGGTTCGCCGCTGCGTTTCGCCTGCCATTCGACCAGCGATTTCACTAATAACGTGGCCAGCGCCAGCAGGGCCAGCAGCGAGGCCACGGCGAAGGCCGCGACGAAGTTGTATTCGTTGTAAAGAATCTCGACGTGCAGCGGCATGGTGTTGGTCATGCCGCGGATGTGGCCGGACACCACCGACACCGCGCCGAATTCGCCCATCGCCCGCGCGTTGCACAGGATCACGCCGTACAGCAGGCCCCACTTGATGTTCGGCAGGGTCACGCGCCAGAAGGTCTGCCAGCCGGACGCGCCGAGCGATACCGCCGCCTCCTCCTCTTCCTTGCCCTGCGCCTGCATCAGCGGGATCAGCTCGCGTGCGATGAACGGGAAGGTGACGAAGATGGTCGCCAGCACGATGCCCGGCACGGCGAAGATCAGCTTGATGTCGTGCGCCTGCAACCACGGGCCGAACCAGCCCTGCGCGCCGAACAGCAGCACATAGATCAGGCCGGACACTACCGGACTGACCGCAAACGGCAGGTCGATCAGCGTGATCAGCAGGCTTTTTCCCTTGAACTCGAACTTGGCGATGGCCCATGCTGCCGCGACACCGAACACCAGATTCGCAGGCACCGCGATGGCAGTGACGATGAGCGTAAGCTCGATCGCCGACCACGCATCCGGTTCCTGCAATGCCGCCCAGTACAGCCCCCAGCCCTTTTTAAAAGCCTCGACAAACACCGCAACGAGCGGCAAGCCGAGGAACAGCATGAGATAACCCAGCGCCACGCCGATCAGCAGCAGTGTCACGCTTTTGGATTCGTGGGTGGAGATTCTTCTTTGCGTTTGAGTTGCCATCAACGTACCCCCCTTCTTGAACTCCACCATTGCAACCCATTGATCCCTAGCAACAGCGCGAACGAAATCAGCAGCATCAGCACCGCAATCGCCGTCGCGCCCGCATAGTCATATTGCTCCAGCTTGGCGACGATCAGCAGCGGCGCGATCTCCGAGATGTACGGCATGTTGCCCGCAATGAAGATCACCGAGCCGTATTCGCCGATGGCGCGGGCGAAGGCCAGTGCGAAACCGGTCAGCAGGGCCGGATAAACGGCGGGGAAAATCACGCGGCGGAACACATCCCAGCGTCCGGCACCGAGGCTGGCGGCTGCCTCCTCCACCTCGGCCTCGACATCCGCCAGCACCGGCTGCACCGTGCGCACCACGAACGGCAGGCCGATGAAAGTGAGCGCGACCACGATGCCCAGCGGGGTGTACGCCACCTTGATGTCATGCGCGGCGAAATACTGGCCGAGCCAGCCGTTCGGCGCGTACAGCGTCGCCAGCACGATGCCAGCGACGGCGGTCGGCAGCGCGAACGGCAAGTCCACCAGCGCATCAACGATGCGCTTGCCGGGGAAGGTATAGCGCACCAGTACCCAAGCTACCACCAAACCGAAGAAGGCATTTGCCACTGCCGCCACGAAAGAGGTGACAAAAGTCACGCGCAGCGAAGCCAGCACGCGCTCGCCGGTTGCGACCTCCCAGAAGCCGCCCCAGCCCAGCGTCGCGGTCTTGAAGAACAACGCGGACAGCGGGATCAGCACGATCAATGAGAGGTAGGTCAGCGTAAAACCCAGCGCCAGATTGAAGCCGGGCAGCACGCTGTGAGCCTTGAATCGAGACATCGCTTATTCCTGTGATTGAATAAGCGCGCAGTCTATTCGCGGGTGCTTAATAGGAAAAATGAATAATTCTTATTTCTATAGCAGAAAAACGAATAAGCGCATCACGAGGTCAGTGCTGGTGCGAATACATCTTATGTAGAAAGGCATCGACATCCACGCTCGCCAAATCCGCTGGCAGCGCTGTTTCTTCGGTGTGCGGCTGGTGGCACGCAAGACCGGGAATCCAGCCAGTGCACAGGATTTCGTCGCCATAACCGGATGCCACGGCCTCGCCGTGTTCGATCTCGTAGCTGCTCATATCCATGCTGATTGTTCCCATGATCCGCCTCCTGTTTTTGCGGGGTTGTGCACAATGCGCCGCCCTTGATGAAGGTATCGGCAGAGGCCGGCTAAAAATTAGCGCAAGCTTCATCGTTCCAGTCGGGATGCTTTGGTATCATGCGCCCCTCCCAGAAAATACTCGCTCATCCGGCAGCACCAAGCCCAAATAAATGTTGAACAAGCTCAATCCCGCGCAACGCGAAGCGGCAACCTATCTCGACGGCCCTTTGCTGGTGCTGGCCGGGGCGGGCAGCGGCAAGACGCGCGTGATCACCCACAAGATCGCCTATCTGGTGAACGAATGCGGCTACGAGCCGCGCAACGTCGCCGCGATCACTTTTACCAACAAGGCGGCCAACGAGATGCGCGAACGCGTCGGCGACCTGTTGAAGAACACCAGCACCAAGGGGTTGGTAGTGAGCACCTTCCATTCGTTGGGCATGAACATTCTGCGCAAGGAGGCCGTGTTGCTGGGCTACAAACCGCAGTTTTCGATCTTCGACAGCGGCGATGTCTGGAAGATATACAGCGAGCTGACCAACTCCGGCGACAAGCAGGAAATACGCGACTTGCAGACGCAAATTTCCAACTGGAAGTCGGCTTTTGTCTCACCGGAACAGGCCGCGCAGAGTGCCGAAAACGAGGAGGCAAAAGTCCATGCGCGCATCTACTCGCGTTATCAGGAAACGCTGCGCGCCTATCAGGCGGTGGATTTCGATGATCTGATCCATCTGCCGGTGGTGTTGTTCAAGCAGCATCCCGAAGCCCTGCTGCGCTGGCAGTTGAAGCTGCGCTATCTGCTGGTAGATGAATATCAGGACACCAATGATTGCCAGTACCAGATGATCAAGCTGCTCGCGGGCATGCGCGGCGCGCTCACCGTGGTGGGCGATGACGATCAGTCGATCTACGCGTGGCGCGGCGCGAGCATCGAGAACCTGCACAGCCTGCGCAACGATTACCCCAGCCTGCGCGTCGTCAAGCTGGAACAGAACTACCGTTCCTCGCAGCGCATCCTCAAGGTGGCGAACCATCTGATCAACCACAACACCAAGGTGTTCGAGAAGAATCTGTGGAGCGATCACGGTATCGGCGACCCGGTGCGCATCTACGCGGCGCGCGATGACGAGCACGAGGCCGAGAGCGTGGTGATGAAGCTGATGGCGCACAAGTTCGAGCATCGCACCCGCTTTGCCGACTATGCGATCCTGTACCGCAGCAACTATCTGTCGCGCGCCTTCGAGGAGCAGTTGCGCGCGCAGCGCGTGCCTTATACCGTCAGCGGCGGCACGTCGTTTTTCGACAAAGCCGAGATCAAGGACATTACCGCCTACCTGCGGCTGGTCGCGAACAGCGACGACGACCCGGCCTTCATCCGTGCGATCACGACCCCGAAGCGCGGCATCGGCAACACGACGCTGGAGAAACTCGGCAGCTACGCCGGAACGCGCCAGATCAGCCTGTTCGAGGCGGCCTTCGAGGCGCAGGTGGAGCAGCAATTGCCGCCGCGCCAGTACGAAGAGCTGATGCTGTTCTGCAACTTCATCAACCGCATCCAGGAGCGCGCCGAAAAAGACCCGTGCGGCGAATTGCTCGACGAGCTGCTGCGCGCGATCAACTACGAGACCTGGCTGTACGACTCGCACGAGTCGCGACAGGCCGAGAGCAAGTGGAAGAACGTCGAGGACTTCATCGGCTGGCTCAAGCGCAAGGCCGAGGCCGACGAGAAATCGCTGATCGCGATGGTGCAGACCATCGCGCTGATCAACATGCTGGAAGGCAAGGACCAGGAGCCGGACGCGGTGTCGCTGTCCACGCTGCACGCCGCCAAGGGGCTGGAATTCCCGCATGTGTTCATCATCGGCGCGGAGGAGGACATCCTGCCGTTCCGCGAAAGCGACGAAAAAGGCATCGAGGAAGAGCGCCGCCTGATGTACGTCGGCATTACGCGCGCCGAGCGCAGTTTGCAGATCAGCTATTGCAACCGGCGCAAGTGCGGCAAGGACTGGTTCGCCTGCGAGCCGAGCCGCTTCCTCGAAGAAATGCCGCAGAGCGAGCTGATTTATGCCGGCGGCCACGCGGATGCCGTAGCCACCGTGACCAAGGACGAGGGCATGGATAAGCTGGCGCGGCTGAAGGCGATGCTGAACAAGGAGCCGGGTTAGTACCCCAGCGCCCGCGCGCCCTGGTAGAACGCGAAGCTCGCCAGCCAGGCCAAGGTCAGCGACCAAGCGATGGTAAACAGGGTGAAGCCCAGGTTTTTGGATTCGCTGCGCAGCGTGGCGATGGCCGAGATGCACGGCATGTAAATCAGGGTGAACAGCATGAAGCTGTAGGCCTGCACCCAGTCCAGTTGCTGTCCCAGCGCGCCGCTCAATGCCGTGCCGCTCAAGCCGTAGATCACCGCGAGCGCGCCGATGACGATTTCCTTGGCGACGAAGCCGAAGATCAGCGCGATGGTGAGTTGCTCGTTGATGCCGATCGGCGCGAAGATGGGGTGCAGGAAATCGCCGATCATGCCGGCCAGCGTGCCGCTGCTGGCGGGCGCGGCGGACGGCGGCAGGTTGGTGAGCAGCCAGACCAGCACGACGCCGGCGATGATGAATTTGGTGGCGCGGCGCAGGAAGTGCCGTATTTCCAGCCAGCCGCGCATCACGATCTGGTAAGCGGTGGGGAAGCGGTACGGCGGCAGTTCCAGCACGAACGGTTCGCTGTTTTTGAATTTGCTTTTGAACAGCAGCGCGGTGAGGATCGCGGCGGCGAAGCTGAACAAATACAGGCTGAACAATACGACCGGCGCGGCTTTGGGCGAGAACAGCGCGGCGGTGATGAACACGAACACCTGCAAACGCGCCGAGCACAGCGAGAACGGGATTACCAGCATGGTGAGCAGGCGCATCGCGCGCGAACGCATCACGCGGGTGCCCATCAGCGCGGGCACGTTGCAGCCGAAGCCCATCAGCAGCATCACGAAGCCGCGCCCGTCCAGCCCCAAACGCGCCATCAGCGCGTCCATCAGAAACGCGGCGCGCGACAGGTAACCGCTGTCTTCCACCATCGCCATGAACAGAAAGAACAGCACGATGAGCGGCACGAAGGCGGCGACGGTGGCAACGCCGTTGTAAATGCCGTCCAGCAACAGTCCTTGCACGGCTGGCGGCAGCCCGCCCAGCAGCGGCGCAAGCGCGGCCTCGCGCATCCAGGTGAATAGCCCGGCGATACCGGTTTGCAGCGGTTGGCCGAGCAGGAACATGCCCTGGAACAGCAGGTACATGATGGCGAAAAAGATTGGCAGTCCCAGCCACGGATGCAGCATCACCCGGTCGAGTTTTTCGGTGAGGTTTTCCGGCAGCTGCGCCGGGATTTGCACGGCATGCTTGAGCACGCGCGCCATTTCCGCTTCGATATGCACGTCCTGTTCCAACTGGCTGCGCAGTTGTTCGGCCATGCCGGGGGTGGGGTAGCGCAGCGCCTTGGTGATCGCCTGCAGGGCTTCCGGATAGCCGGTCCCGTATTTGCCGCTGAGCTGGAAAATCGGCATGCCCAGCAACTCGGACATCTTTTTGCCGTCGATGGTGATGCCGTATTTCTTGGCTTCGTCCGCCATGTTGAGCAGCACCACCAAGTTCATGTTGAGATGCTTGAGTTGCAGCAACAGGCTCATCTGGCGCTCGATCTGCGTGGCGTTGATGATGACCAGCGCGAGATCGGGCACGTTGTCGTGCAGGAAGTGGCGCACCACCTGTTCGTCGTCCGAGAAACCGTGCAGGTCGTAGATGCCGGGCAGGTCGATGATTTCCACCATGTCGCCGCCGAGCAGGATCTTGCCGCTGAGCAATTCGACGGTGATGCCCGGCCAGTTGCCGACGCGCGCCGCGCCGCCGGTGATGCGGTTGAACAGCGTGGATTTGCCGGTGTTGGGCATGCCGAGCAGTGCGATTCGTTTCATGTCCTGGCGGCTCCTTGGCACACCGTGATTTTGGCGGCCTCGCTGCGCCGCAGCAGGATATCGGTGGTGCCGATGCGCACCTGCAACGGGCCGGAGAAACTGGCCTTGCGGATCAGCTCGATCTGCTTGCCGCTGCGGAAGCCCAGCGCGAGCAGGCGCTGATGCAAGGCTTCTTCGGCGTGGATCGCGACGATGGTAGCGAACTCGCCGGGGTGCAGGGTGGCTAGGGTGGTCGAAGGCATGGCAAAGGGTAAATTCAACAGTGGTGCCATTATTCCACAGCGCCGCATCTTTTGTCGCGCTGCCCTTTGGCGTGTTGCCGTATTGCGGTAGAATGCCGCATTTATTCGGGTGGCAGGAAATAATGATCAAGGGCAGTATTGTCGCAATCGTCACGCCGATGCACGCGGACGGCAGCCTCGATTTGGCGGCGTTCCGTGCGTTGATTGATTTTCACGTCGAGCAGGGGACGGACGGCATCGTGGTGGTCGGCACCACCGGCGAATCGCCTACCGTGGATGTGGAAGAGCATGAGCTGTTGATTACCGAGGCGGTGAAGCACGCCGCCGGGCGCATTCCCGTCATCGCCGGAACCGGCGCGAACTCGACCCGAGAGGCCGTCGAGCTGGCGGCGTTCTCGAAAAAGGCCGGCGCGGATGCGTCGCTGACGGTCGTGCCCTATTACAACAAGCCGACCCAGGAAGGTTTGTACCAGCACTTCAAGGCCATCGCCGAAGCGGTGGACATGCCGCACATCCTGTACAACGTGCCGGGGCGCACCGTGGCCGACATGAGCAACGACACCGTGTTGCGCCTGGCGCAGATCCCCAACATCGTCGGCATCAAGGACGCGACCGGCAACATCGAGCGCGGCAGCGATCTGCTGCAGCGTGCGCCGGAAGGTTTTGCGGTGTACAGCGGCGATGATGCCAGCACGCTGGCATTGATGCTGCTTGGCGCGCACGGCACGATTTCGGTGACGGCGAACGTCGCGCCCAAGCTGATGCGCGAGATGTGCGCGGCGGCCCTGAACGGCGAGGTCGCCAAGGCGCGCGAAATCAATTTCCGCCTGCTCGGGTTGCACCGCAACCTGTTTGTCGAAGCCAATCCGATCCCGGTGAAGTGGGCGGTGGCGCGCATGGGCAAAATGAAAAATGTGCTGCGCTTGCCGCTTACACCCTTGTCGCAATCCGCACATGGGGCGGTCGAGGCGGCAATGCGCCAGGCCGGTGTGTTCAATTAATTGGTTGTATAGCTGGAGTGAAACAATGAAAGTTTGGCAGATCGGGATTTACAGTGTGGTGCTGGCTTCGCTGGTGGGTTGCAACTCGCTTGGTTTGGGCAGTAAACGTATCGATTATAGTGCCGGCGCGGGGCAAGTGCCGGCGCTGGAAGTGCCGCCCGACCTGACTACCCCCGCCAGCGATGAACGCTACAGGGTGCCGCAGGGCAATGACGAGGGTGTTGCGACTTATTCCGATTACAGCAAGGGCGGCACAGCTCAAGACCGCAGCGCCGGAGCGGTCTTGCCGAGAGAAGCAGAACCGGCCATTGCGGCAGTGGCGGCCAACAGTGTAGTGGCGATCAGCGCCTCGGGGCCGGCCGGAACGGCCAGCTTGGAGGAGATTTTCGACGGCAGCAAGATTATTGTGATGAACGATGCATTCGACCGGTCCTGGCGCAGGGTGGGGCTGGCTATCGAGCGCGCGGGCCTGGTGGTGGAAGACAAGGATCGCGCCAAGGGCATCTACTTCCTGCGTCCGGCCAAGGCGGAAAAAGGCTGGCTGGATAAGCTGCAGATATGGAAAAGCAGCGAAGACACCAACACGCGTTATCGCGTGAACGTCAAGGATGGCGGCGCGGCATGCGAAGTGTCCGTTACCGATCAGGACGGTGCGAGCGATGATGCGACCAAGCAGATGATCGAGGCGATTTACAAAAACATCAATCAGTAGGCTGTTATGCGGTACGCTTCATGAAGTTTGCCTCTCTGGGCAGCGGCAGCGAAGGCAACGCGCTGCTGATCGCAACCGGCACGACACGCGTGCTGATGGATTGCGGTTTTGGACTGAAAGACACCCTCTTGCGTCTGGCGCGTCTGGGCGTATCTGCCGAACAGTTGAGCGGTATTGTCGTCACGCATGAGCACGGCGACCACAGTGGCGGCGTGGCGCGTCTGGCGCGCAAATTCAACCTGCCGGTTTGGCTCACCCACGGCACATTGCGCAGCCAGCCAAAAACCTTTGCCGGTATTGCCCATCTCCATGAAATTGATCCCCATCGGGCGTTCGCGATCGGCGAGATCGAAATCATTCCCTACCCGGTTCCGCATGATGCCGCCGAGCCGGTGCAATTTGTGTTCAATGATGGGACGCGGCGGCTGGGCGTATTGACCGATGCCGGATGCAGCACGGCATATATCGAACAGACCCTGAGCGGTTGCGATGCGCTGATATTGGAGTGCAACCACGATAGCGACATGCTGAGAACCGGCGATTATCCATACCACCTCAAGCAGCGCGTGGGCGGACGCTTCGGGCATCTGAACAATCAGGATGCCGCCGGCATTTTGAGCCGGCTGGATGCGAGCCGCTTGCAACACCTGGTTGCCGCGCACCTCAGCCGCAAGAACAATACGGCCGCACTCGCAGTGCGGGCATTGAGTGGTGCGCTGAATTGTGAAGCGAGTTGGGTGGGAGTGGCGACGCAGGAGGAGGGATTTACCTGGCGCGAACTTATCTGAATTGGAATGAAAGAAATAAAAAGCCGGCTTGCGCCGGCTTTTTTATGCTGCTTAAAAAGCGTGATGCTTAGTGCTTTTCAGCAGGAGCAGCGGCAGGTGCAGCAGGAGCAGCGGCTGGAGCAGCAGGAGCAGCGGCAGCGGCTGGAGCAGCAGGAGCGGCTTCAGCAGCAGGAGCTGGGGCAGCAGCAGGAGCTGGGGCAGCAGCAGGAGCTGGGGCAGCAGCAGGAGCTTCAGCAGGTTTTCCACCACAAGCGGTCAAGGCAAGAGCTAACAGGGCAGCAACAAGAGCAGAGAGTTTCATTATCAATTCCTCGGGAGTTTAAGTTAAAAAAGCACAAAATATTTACCTGATTTTAAATGCATCCGAAATTAAAAGCCGGAATACGCCCAAAATCAAAGGCGGCGTATTCTAGCACTTGGATATAGGAAATCCAGTGGATTTGCAACTTTTTTTGCTATAACCCCAATCTTGTGGTGGATGCCGACGGCTGTGAAGCTGTCCACATTTCCATAAAGCGCGATTTCAGGACGCGCGCATTTTCCGGATCATGCTGTGCCAGAATGCCGCGCGGATCATCGAAATGGAAGCGGCGCACATAATGCGCATCATCCGCAACGGAAAAGGGTTCGGTGATTTGATGAAGGCTGGCGGGCGTTTGATAGATAAACACGCTGCTGCCGAACTGGTGCAGCAACATCATCATGCGCGGGCATAGGGTGGACAGGTAGCGTGTGTCATGTGCCAGCACAAACAACCGGTTGGCGGGGCTGGCGAGCAAAAAGCCGCGCAGTGCTTCATAGCGTGCTTCGGTATTAAACCCCAGGCCGTCGAAATTTTTATCAAACAAATACAAATTGTGGTGTGCCAGTTTGCACAGCGTGTCCAGCGCGGCGGTGTAGTCCACGATACCGTCCAGTCTGGTGTGTTGCATCGTGCCGTCACTCATGATTTGCTCCTGAAATTCAGGTGAAAAAAATATTAGCCGTCCAAATGCCGCCAGCAAAGCAGTTTGTTTAGTCTAAACGTGCATGCGCAAATTTTATGGGGTGGATTATAGCCGGCTCATGTCCTGTCTGGAGACGCAAAAATTTTTATAATGCAGCCGAAAAGTGTTTAAAATGCCGCACAGGGGGAAACATCGATGCAGTCTGTTCATCTCACTACCGGAATGGAAGCGCCGCACTTCGAGTTGCCGGATGCCGACATGGAAACTTTTGTGCTTACCTCGCAGCGGGGCAAGAAAAATGTCGTGCTGTATTTCTATCCCAAAGACAATACGCCGGGCTGCACCCTGGAAGCCAATGAATTCAGCGAATTTGATGACGACCTTGCCAAGTTGGACACCATCGTGATCGGTATCAGCCGCGATGATTGTTTAAGCCATGCCTCGTTTCGCGACAAATATGGGTTATCGGTGTTGCTGCTTTCCGATCCCGAAGCGCGCGTCTGCAAACGCTATGGCGTGATGGTTGAAAAAGAAGTGGACGGGCACAAAAAACATGTCATTCAACGCTCCACTTTTGTCATCGATAAGCGGGGCACACTGCGTCATGTCATGTATGGTGTTCATGCACACGGACATGCGCAGGAAATTTTTAATCTAATAAAGGAACTGAAATGAAAATTGCGAAAGACTCTGTTGTTTCCCTGCGTTATGAATTGTTCGACTCTGAAGGCGAACTGCTGGAAAAAGTCGAAGAACCGGTCAGTTATCTGCACGGCGGCTACGATGGTATTTTTCCGCTGGTCGAAGAAGCCTTGCACGGCAAGAATGTCGGCGATCAATGCAGCGTAACCTTGCAGCCCGACGATGCCTTCGGCGAGTATGACCACCAACTGGTCGAAGTCGAAGCGCGCAGCGCCTTCCCGGAAGAAGTCGCAGTCGGTATGCAGTTCGAAGGCGCTCCAGATAATTCCGAAGATGAGGATTTCCTGCTTTATACCGTGGTTGATGTGACCGACGATGAAGTGACGGTGGATGGCAACCATCCGCTGGCCGGCAAGACGCTGTCCTTCAATTGCACCGTGACCGGCGTGCGTCCGGCTACCGAGGAAGAATTGGTACATGGACATGTGCATGATGAAGGCGGCCACCTTCACTAAAATCTGCTCCAGTAACTTTTCTGTTCGGATTGTGCCGGCATGATAGAGGCGTGCACCATGAGGCATGCACCATGAGGCATGGTGCGCCTCCAGCCGTTACGCCGGTTTCTGAATGTAGGCAGCGAACGATTCCGCCGGCAGCGGTTTGCTGAAGTAATACCCCTGGACTTCATCGCATCCTTTCAGGCGCAGGAATGCCAATTGCCCTGCTGTCTCAACGCCTTCCGCGATGGTCTTTATGCCGAGGCTTCTGGCCATGTTGATGACAGCCGTGACGATGGCTTTGTCGTCAGGGTCGTCGGTGATGTCGTGCACGAAGGACTGGTCTATCTTCAGCTTGTATACCTTGAAACGCTTGAGGTAGCTCAACGAAGAGTAGCCAGTGCCGAAATCATCGATGGACATGTGGATGCCATAGGCGTGGAATTTATCCATGACTTTTATCGCTGCCTGCGGGTCATCCATGGCTACCGCTTCAGTGAGTTCCAGTTCCAGATACTCATGTGCCAATCCGACCTCGTCCAGGATGCTGGTGACCCGTTCCAGCAGATTGGGCTGGCGGAACTGCACGGCAGACAGGTTCACTGCCATCACCATGGGCGGCAATCCGCGATCCAGCCACTCTTTTAATTGTTGGGTCGCGGTACGCAGCACCCATTCGCCGATCTGGATAATCTGACCATTGCTCTCGGCAAGGGGAATAAACTCCGCGGGCGGGATCATGCCCAATTCGGGATGATGCCAGCGCAGCAACGCTTCCGCTCCGACGACATGGCCATCCTGTATCGATACTTGCGGTTGATAGTGCAGCTGCAATTGGTTGCGAGCAAGTGCATGGCGCAGAGCATTGCTGAGTTGCAAGGTGTGGACTGAATGGATCTGCATCTCCGGCGTGAAGAAACGGAAATTGTTGCGGCCACCTTGCTTGACGCGAAACATCGCGGTGTCGGCGTTCTTGACGAGTGTTTCGAGGTCTTTACCGTCGTGTGGATAGATGGCGATCCCGATCGACGGGGTAGAAACCAATTCATGCTGCTCGATCTGGCAGGGCCGGGAAACTGCCTCAATCAGCTTGGTCGCGGCAATGGCGGCGCCGTTTTCATCGGTGCCGGGCAGTATCAGGAAAAATTCATCGCCTCCTTGGCGCGACACGGTGTCTTCTTCGCGCAAGGCAGCCTTGATCCGTTTTGCCATTTCAATCAGCAGTTGATCCCCGATGGCGTGCCCTAACGTGTCGTTGATGGTCTTGAAATTGTCAAGATCGAGGAACATGACCGCCAGTTGTTCTCTACTTCGTTGTGCCAGGCTAAGTGCGTATTTGAAGCGGTCGTTGAGCAGCGTACGATTGGGCAGGCCGGTCAGCTGGTCGAAATGCACCAGATTTTCAATGCGCTCCTCATTTTTCTTTTTCTCGGTGATGTCTTCCTTGATCGCCAGGTAGTTTGTTATCCGGCCATCGGCCTGACGCACCGGGGAGATCGTTGTCGCATCGATATATTCGGAGCCGTCTTTGCGGCGATTGATCAATTCGCCATGCCATAATTCCCCCCGGATCAGGTGTGCCCACATGTCCTCGTAGGTTTCCTTGGGCGTCTTGCCGGACTGGAGGATGCGCGGATTGTTGCCGATCACTTCGTCGGGCGTGTAACCGGTCATCTTGGTGAAAGTTGAGTTTGTGTACTCGATATTGGCATCGAGGTCGGTGATGATAATGGTGATCGGGCTTTGCTCCACCGCTTGCGACAGCTGGATTAAGGATTTTTCCATCTTCTCGTGCTTAGCCGCATCGGCAAACCGGTTCAGTGCGAAGCTGATATCCATCCCCATCTCGAGCAGCAGATTGCGGGCCGGTTCATCGAAGGCGTTCGCCTCGCCGGCGTATAGCGTCAGCACGCCGACGACGGCATCGCGGCATGACAGGGGGATCGATGCCGATGCACCCCAACCGAAATGCGCGCCGCGTTCATGCCATGGGGCGGTGGCCGGATCATGGGCGAAATCCTGGCACCAGTATGGCCGGTTCTCGCGCAGGGCAGTGCCGGTCGGCCCTCGCGCGGCGGGGTCATTGCCATCGATTGAGATATGGAGGTTCTCCAGATATTCCGTGCCGGTCCCGAACGAAGCGGCCGGAATCACCTGTTTGGCCTGCTCATCCACCTTGCCGATCCATGCCATTTTCATCCCGCCGAAATCCACCGCAATTCGACAGATCAGAGGAAATAGCTCGGCTTCATTGGCACAGTGGAGGATGGCTTTATTGCACTGGCTTAATGCGGCATAGAGTTTGGTAGTTCGCTGGAGTTTGTCATTCGAGGCGGAAAGCTCCCGTGTCCTGGCGCTGACCTGTTTGCGCAGGATCGCCATGCCAAGCATCGCCAGCAGCATTAACACGATGACGACGATCAGCGCCCTCCAGAAAACTCGTGGAATAAAGGTATCCGGCGCTTGGCCGCCCCAGCGTTTGACGATTTCGAAATAGGGGGAGCCGGGTGTGTTGTGCCAGGCCGAAAGGTGCTTTTCCAGGCTATCCAGCAGATCGGCCCGGTGTCCTTTCGCTGTTGCGTAGAACAGGCGGGTGGGCTGAAAAATGATCGGCGTTTCGATGAGCTTGAACTGAAGCTTGTGAACTTCGCCGAAATATTGATTGGAAATCGCGGCGTCTGCCTGGCCGGACTGCGTCAGCCAAAAGGCATCTTCCAGGGATGTGGTCCGGATCAGCTGCGCTTCGATGCCGAGCCCGGCCAGCATATCTGCAAAAGTCTTCTCCTGAATGCCGCCGCCCAGCAGGGCGATGCGCTTGTCCTTGAGATCAAGGATGGAAGAGATTTCAATGTTGTTGTTGCGGTAGACCTGCGACCAGCTATACAGGGCAGGGGTCGTATGGAAATCGAAGCGACGGTCGCGTTCTGCGGAATAGGCTACATCGGGCATGAGGTCGATGCTGCCGGACTCCAGTTTTTTCAGGCAGTCTTCCCATTCGCAGGAGACATAGGTGAGCTGCCAGTCTTCCTTGTCCGCAACCGCTTTCAGGAGATCGATCAGGATACCGGACGGGGCGCCCCGGGCGTCAGTGAAGATTTTGGGTTCATTTTCGTACACGCCGACGCGGACTTCCGCCGCGCATACGCTCCCCGCCAAACCGAGAAGGCCGATACAGAAGAGGGCGCGTAATTTTGACGGGAGTGCGATAGTCACAAGGGTCGGCCGGCAATTGATGTCTGGTTGAATGGGATGCGCGGCTCGGGTTTGATGGTGCATCTGCACCAGGCCCGAATGATCATGCGCATCAGAGTGGTTATCCTCGCACCGTAACAAATGCAGCACCCGGAATCAATAGGCCGAATTATCCAGGCAATTGCTTATCGCGGACTGCGCCAGCGTTTCAGCAGCAGCGCGTTGCTGACCACCGACACCGAACTCATCGCCATCGCCGCACCGGCGATCACCGGGCTAAGCATGCCCAGCATGGCGAGCGGGATGCCCAGCACATTGTAGGCAAAGGCGAAGAACAGGTTCTGGCGGATTTTCCTCAACGTGGCGCGCGACAGCGAAATTGCGTCCGCCACCCCCGCCAGATCGTTGCGCATCAACGTGATGTCCGCCGCTTCGATGGCGATATCGCTGCCGCTGCGCATCGCGAAGCTGACATCGGCGGCGGCTAGCGCCGGCGCATCGTTGATACCATCGCCGGCCATGCCGACTAACCCCTCCCGTCCTCCCCTTGTGCGAGCATCCGCTGTGCGGATTGCCTGCTTACCCCACTTCAGGGGAGGAGTTTGCTTGAGCGATTGCACCTGCGCGGCCTTGTCCTGCGGCAGCACCTCGGCGCGAAATTCCGCGATGCCTGCCTGTGCCGCGATGGCCTGCGCGGTGGCGTGGTTGTCGCCGCTCAACATCACCACGCGGATGCCCATTGCGGTAAGTTGCGCCACGGCGGCGCGGCTGCTGGCGCGCAACTGGTCGGCGAAGGCGATGTAGCCCAGCAACGCGCCGTCCCTCTCCCTCTCCCCCAGCCCCTCTCCCGCTTGCGGGAGAGGGGAGGTAATCCGCGCCAGCGCGATCACGGTCTTGCCCTGTTGTTGCAAGGCGAGAATCTGCTGCCCATCGATCGCAATCCCTTCGCGCATCGCGAATGCAGGGGAACCGAGCAGGTAATGCTTGCCGCCGATCTCCGCATGCAGGCCGTGGCCGGATTCCTCCTTGATGCCGGCGGCCTGCGCCGGAGTGATCCGCCGCTCCCGCGCATGGTCGAGCAGGGCGCGCGACAGCGGATGCGTGGAGCCCTGCGCCAGCAGCGCCGCCGTTTGCAGCAATTCGTCCGGGGAAATTCCCGAGGCAGGCAGCAAGTCGGTCACGCCCGGTTTGCCTTCGGTCAGCGTGCCGGTCTTGTCCACCACCAATACCGAGAGTTTGTGCGCGCGTTCCAGTGCGGCGGCATCCTTGACCAGAATGCCCATCTGCGCGGCGCGTCCGGTGGCGACGACGATGGCGGTGGGCGTAGCCAGCCCCAAGGCGCAAGGGCAGGCGATGACCAGCACGGACACGGCGTTGATCAGCGCGACGGTGAAATCGCCGCCATACAGCCACCAGCCCGCCAGAGTCAGCAGCGCGATGGCCAGCACGACCGGCACGAACACGGCGGAGATCTGGTCGGCGAGCTTCTGGATCGCGGCCTTCGAGCCTTGCGCCTGCTCCACGAGGCGGATGATCGCGGCGAGCTGGGTATGCGCGCCCACCGCCAGCGCGCGGCATTTCAGCAGGCCGTGCTGGTTGAGCGTGGCGGCATACACCTTGTCGCCGGGCTGTTTGTCCTGCGGCAGGCTCTCTCCGGTGAGCATGGCTTCATCCATGCTGGACGAGCCTTCCAGCACCACGCCGTCGACCGGCGCGCTTTCGCCGGGGCGCACCAGAAACAAGTCGCCCGCCTGCATCTGCTCGACGGCCAGCTCCTGCATGACGCCGTCGCGCTCGACATGCGCCAGTTTCGGTTGCAGATTGATCAGCGCTTCCAGCGCGCCGGAGGCCTTGCTCTTGGCGCGCGCTTCCAGCAGCTTGCCGAGCAGGATCAGCGTGATCAGCGTGGCGCTCGCCTCGAAATAAACCGGCTGGTCGAGATTAAATAACAGCACCGCGCAACTGAGCAGGTAAGCCGCACTGGTGCCGAGCGCGACCAGCACGTCCATGTTGCTGCCGCCGCTCTTCAGGCTGCTCCACGCGCCGGTATAGAAGCGCCGGCCGCTCCAGAATTGCACCGGCGTGGCGAGAGCGAATTGCAGCCAGCCGGGCATCATCATATGGACGCCGAAAAACATCAGCAGCATTTCCACCAGCAGCGGCAGGGTGAGCAGCACGGCGATCGCAAATTGCCTTTGTTCGCGGCGGTAGGCGGCGATGCGCGCCTGCTTTTCCACGGCGAAATCGCGCAGCGGATGCGCATCGAACCCGGCGCCCTGCACGGCTTTGATTAGGGCGGCCAAGTCTGTCTGTTTGGGGTTGTAGTCGATGTGCGCCTTCTCGGTGGCGATGTTTACCGCAGCCGCCACTTCCGGCAGTTGGTTCAAAACTTTTTCCAGGCGCGCCGAGCAGGATGCGCAGTGCATGCCGGAGATTTGCAGGTCGATGTGGGTTGAGGCAGTCATGCGCGGATTATATGCGCACATCGCGGGAGGCGGCGGGACGTAAAAACGCCCGACAAAAGTTATCGGGCGCAGTGGATAGTTGATGAGGGATTATTTTTTCATCGGGCAAGTGCTCATGCCGAAGAGGGCATAGGCCGGACAGAACCTGAATATACCGGTCAGCAACGGCGCTATGCCTATCCAGCCCCATAGGCCGATGATTCCGGTTGCCGCCAGCGTGATGAGCACCAGGCCTGCCACGATACGCAAAATACGATCGATAACGCCTACGTTGAATTTCATGTTCGGCTCCTTGTACGGGTTGCGGGGTATGCAGATTAAAGGAATCGCACCCGTTTGTCTGCGGTCAGGAGCCGCTACAACAAGCCGGCGTCATTCCGGCCGCATGTGCGGGAACAGGATCACGTCGCGGATGCTGGCGCTGTCGGTGAGCAGCATCACCAGACGGTCGATGCCGATGCCTTCCCCGGCGGTCGGCGGCAGGCCGTATTCCAGCGCGCGCACATAGTCGCTGTCCTTGAACATCGCCTCCTCGTCGCCGGCCTCTTTCGCCGCGACTTGCGCATCGAAACGCGCGGCCTGGTCTTCCGCGTCGTTCAATTCCGAGAAGCCGTTGGCGATTTCGCGCCCGACGATGAACAGCTCGAAGCGTTCGGTGATCGCCGGGTTCTTGTCGCTGCTGCGCGCCAGCGGCGAAACTTCCACCGGATAGTCGATGATGAAGGTCGGCTCGAACAGGTGCGCCTCGGCAAGCTCCTCGAACAGCGATAGTTGCAGCCCGCCGATGCCGTCTGCCGGCTTGTATTTGGCCTTCAGGTCTTGCAGTTCGTTGACGAGGAAGTCGCGGTCGTTCAGTTGCGCATCGGTGAATTGCGGATGATATTTCCGGATCGCCTGCACCATTGTCAGACGGTGGAACGGCTTGCCCAGGTCCAGTGGATTGCCCTGGTAGCTGATCAGCGTTGTGCCCAGCACTTTCTGCGCGACTTCGCGGAACAGGCTCTCGCTGAAATCCATCAGGTACTTGTAGTCGCGATACGCCTCGTAGAATTCCAGCATCGTGAATTCCGGGTTGTGCCGCGTGGACAGACCCTCGTTGCGGAAGTTGCGGTTGACCTCGAACACCTTCTCGAAGCCGCCCACTACCAGCCGCTTCAGGTACAGCTCCGGTGCGATGCGCAGATACATCTTCATGTCCAGCGCGTTATGGTGCGTCTCGAACGGCTTGGCCGCCGCGCCGCCGGGGATCGGGTGCATCATCGGCGTTTCCACTTCCAGATAGCCGTGGCGGATGAAAAATTCGCGGATCGCCTGAATGATTTTGGTGCGCGTCATGAACACCTTGCGCGCGTCCTCGTTGGTGATCAGATCGAGGTAGCGCTGGCGGTATTTCTGCTCCTGATCGGTCAGGCCGTGGAATTTTTCCGGCAGCGGGCGCAATGCCTTGGTCAGCAAACGCACCTGCGACACACGCACGGAAAGCTCGCCGGTCTTGGTCTTGAACAGCACGCCCACCGCGCCGAGGATGTCGCCGAGGTCGTAATGCTTGAACGCGTTGTGCGCTTCCTCGCCGGTATCGCCGTTGCTGATGAACAGCTGGATGCGCCCGCTCATATCCTGCACCGTGGCGAAACTGGCCTTGCCCATCACGCGCTTCAGCATCATGCGCCCCGCGACAGCAACGTGGACTTGCGCGGCCTCCAGCTCATCATGCGTCTTTTCGCCGAACTCGGCATGCAGATCGCCCGCAAGGTGTTTGCGCTCGAAATCGTTGGGGAAAGCGATGCCCGCCTTGCGTATCTCCGCAAGCTTGTTGCGGCGCTCCGTGATGATCTGGTTCTCTTCAAGATTTAGTACAAGCTCTTCGCGCAGGGTTAAGTTTTCCTTCGAGCTAAGCTCTGCAATTTTTTTCAAAGATTCTTTTTCGGTACTCATTCGTTAAACTCCTTGTTTCAAACTGGCCGAGATGAAATCGTCCAAGTCGCCGTCCAGCACGCCCTGAGTATTGCCGACTTCATGGTTGGTGCGCAAATCCTTGATGCGCGACTGGTCGAGCACGTAGGAGCGGATCTGGTGCCCCCAGCCGATGTCGGTCTTGCCGTCTTCCATCGCTTGTTTCTCGGCGTTGCGCTTGCGCAGTTCTTCTTCGTACATGCGCGATTTCAGCATCGCCATCGCTTCGGCGCGGTTGCGGTGTTGCGAGCGGTCGCTCTGGCACTGCACGACGATGTTGGTGGGGAGGTGGGTGATGCGCACCGCGGAATCGGTCTTGTTGATGTGCTGGCCGCCTGCGCCCGAGGCGCGGTAGGTGTCCACGCGCAGGTCGGCCGGATTGATCTCGACTTCGATGGATTCGTCCACTTCGGGATAAACGAACACGCTGGAGAACGAGGTATGGCGGCGGTTGCCGGAGTCGAACGGCGATTTGCGCACCAGCCGGTGCACGCCGGTTTCGGTGCGCAGATGGCCGTAGGCATACTCGCCGATCACTTTGAGAGTTGCGCCTTTGATGCCGGCGACCTCGCCATCCGATTGTTCCAGCACTTCGACCTGAAACCCCTTGCGTTCGCAGTAGCGCAGATACATGCGCAGCAGCATGGATGCCCAATCCTGTGCTTCGGTGCCGCCCGAGCCGGATTGAATGTCGAGGAAGCAGTTGTTCGGGTCCATCGGGTGGGCAAACATGCGGCGGAATTCCATCGCCGCGACGCGCTTCTCGATGTCCTGAATGTCGGCGGCGGTGGCTTGCAGGCTTTCGTCGTCGTTTTCTTCTTTCGCCATTTCAAACAACTCGGCGGCATCGGAAAGGTTCTGCTGGATTTGCTTGAGGCCGAGCACCACGCCTTCGAGCATTTTGCGCTCGCGCCCCAGCTCCTGCGCGCGCTTGGCGTCCTGCCAGATGGCGGGGTCTTCGGCGAGTTCGCTGACTTCGGCTAGGCGTTCCTGTTTGGTATCGAAGTCAAAGATACCTCCGCAGTTCGGCGCTGCGCAGACCTAGGTCTTGCAGCTGGTTGGAGAGGGCGTTGAGTTGTTCGGCTTCCATGTACTACCTCTATAAATCCGTTTATCGGGCGAATCGCGGCGTCGCGTGCTCGCTCATTCCTCGTCTATCAATCTGATATGCCTCGTCATTCGCTGCGCGGCTCCTTGCGCTTCATCCCGAAAACGAATTTCTAGAGGCAGTCAGTGTGGACGGAATTAGAAAGGCCGCGATTATACATGCTCTGTAGAAGCCAGCTTGCTGGCTATCCTGTATTTCAATGTAGGAGCGAGCTTGCTCGCGAATGTATCGCTTTCGCCGGTTTTCGCCAGCAAGCTGGCTCCTACGGTTTGCTCGTCGGCGGGCTCGCTCCTACGCCAGAAACATTATCGCAACCAAATTGCATCCCACAGCGGATAGTCTCCGATCTTATCTACCAGATTGGCACGGAGCGGATTGGCTACCACATAGCGGGCAATGGTCTGCAAATCTTCTTCCTTACGGATGGCGCGGTCATGAAAACCCTTTTGCCAGAGTGCCCATGGTTGCCGAATACGCGATTGATGGAGATTGTGCTGCGTCCTTTGATACGTTGCATAAGTCTTGAGATGGTGCCGGTCTGTAGTGTGATTAGCCAATGCAAATGATCCGGCATGACCACCCACGCCTGCGATTGTGCCAAGCCGTCTTCTTCTGTCGCGCGCAATTCTGCAACCAGCAGGCGGCCAATTGACCAATCGGTAAATATCGGGCGGCGCTTGTGAACGACTGCGGTGAGCAGATAAGTATAGCCGGGTTCGGAAAAGCGACCCTTACGCAAGTCGCGTGTGTGCGGGTTTTCCGGTGAAGTTTGGATGTTCATGGCGATGTTATCCCTTCTCGATTTGTAGGAGCGAGCTTGCTCGCGAAGGCTTTCGCCAGCAAGCTGGCTCCTACATCAGCAACAACCCGGCTATCACGCCGCCGCTGATCGCTGCAAAGCCTATGGCGACTTGCCTGGCGAGCGCCCAGCCGCCGATGAAAATCACCATGCCGAACTTGAACGCGAGATTGGCGAGGATGGCGAGCGCAATCGCCGTGACGGTCTGTTGTTCGCTCAATTGGCCGAGGTTGAACAGGCGCAGGCTGGACAGGGTGATCGCATCCACATCGGTCAAACCCGATGCCAATGCCACGGCGTACAAGCCCTGGTTGCCGGCAATATCCGCCATCCAGGCCGCGCCCAGCAGCACGCCCACATACAGCAGGCCGAAGCCGATCGCGGTGTGCAGTTCGGCCGGGTTGGAGGTTTCAGGGATGTAGAGTTCGGTGGCCTTGCTCATCTTGCGCCAGTTGTACAGCGCGACCATCAAACCGAACACCAGGCCGCCCGCCAGCACCGGCAACAGGCCGGGCAGCGCACCAAAGGCCACCACGGCACTGACCACCAGCAGGCGAACCAGCACTACCATGCTGGCGATCACGATCACCGATGCGGCCAGATTAGACATGACCGGATTGCTCTTGCCGTGTTTTGCATAGATCATTGTGGTTGCGGTGCTGGAAACGAGGCCGCCGAGGAAACCCAGCAGCGGCGCGCCATAGCGGGTTCCCACCACATGCAGCGCGGCGTAGCCGGCCAGGCTGATGCCGGAGATCAGCACCACCATCAGCCAGGCCTGATGCGGATTGAAGGCGCCGTAGGGGCCGTAATTCTGGTCAGGCAGGATCGGCAAGACGATAAAAGTCAGCACGGAAAATTGCAGCACGGCAACCAGATCGCGGCGCGTGAGTTTCTGCGACAACCCGCGCAGTTCCGGCTTGAAATAGAGCAGGGCGGTAACGCCTATTGCCAGCATCACAGCCAGTTTGGCAAGGCCGTACCAGATCATCGCGCCCAGCCCGTAACACAGCACGAGCGCGATAACGGTAGTCGTGCCCGGATCGTTTTCCTCGCGGGGGGGGTTGAGGTTGGCTGCGACGATCATGCCTGCCACGGCCAGCAGGCCGGCAATCAGCAGCCAAGGCGAGCCAAGTTTCGTGGAGAGCAGCGCAGACATAGTGCCGAACAAAGCGACCAGCGCGAAGGTGCGCAGCCCGGCCTTGGCCGAGGGGTTGCGCTCGCGTTCCAACCCGATCAGCAGGCCGATGGCGAGGCTGGTGAGAAATTGCGGCAACGCTTCGATGTTGTTGCCATGCAAAAAGCTGGTTTCCATTTACTCACCCCTCTATTTGTTGCCAGTGGCGAATGATGAGTTGCAAACTCTGCGTGCCATTGTATTCATTGACGCTCAGGCTGTACACGGCATGTATTTGTTCGGGCAGCGGCTCGTTGTGCCCGAACAGTATGGCCTCAATAAGTTTTCCCCGTGCGCTCAAGCGCAATTTGAGATGTTTTTCGCCGACCACGCGCTGGTTTTGCACGGCGAAGTCATTGTTGAATTGCGGGGCAGGGAAGCCCTGGCCCCACACTTGTTCATCCAATAAACGCGCCACGTCCAGCGTCATCTCGGCATGTTCCAGCGCACCATCGGTTTCGATGCATTGCGCCAGATCGCTCGCGTTGAGCAATTCGCTGGATACTTGTTCGAAGGCGGTGACAAAGTTCTCAAAATCGGCTTCGGCGATGCTCAAGCCAGCCGCGGCTGCATGCCCGCCGAATTTTTTGATCAGCGATGGATGGCGTTTGCTGACCAGGTCCAGCGCGTCGCGCAGATGCAATGCGGAGATGGAGCGCCCGGAACCTTTCAATTCACCATGGCTATTTGAATTGCCACCTTGGGCTCGCGCGAAGGCGATCACCGGGCGGTGGAATTTGTCCTTGAGGCGCGAGGCGAGGATGCCGATTACGCCCTGATGCCAGGCTTCGTCGAACAGCGCGAGGCTGAAGTTGTCGCGGGCGTCGATTTGCTCCAGAGCCGCCAGCGCGCTGTCCTGCATGCCCGCTTCGATGCCGCGCCGCTCGCGGTTCAATGCATCCAGCTTTGCGGCAATCTGCGTTGCGGTCGCGGCGTCGTCGGCCAGCAGGCAGTCGATGCCCAGGCTCATGTCGTCCAGCCTGCCCGCCGCATTCAGGCGCGGCCCGACGGTAAAGCCCAGATCCTGACTGGAGACTTTTTCGGGTTTTTTCCCGGCAACATGCAACAGCGCGTTGATGCCTGTGCAAGCGCGCCCGGCGCGAATGCGTTGCAGGCCTTGCTGTACGAGGATGCGGTTGTTCTGATCCAGCTTCACCACATCGGCGACCGTGCCCAGCGCGACCAGGTCGAGCAGCTCGGCAAGCCTAGGTTCGGGGCGCTCCGTGAATGCGCCGCGTGCGCGCAGTTCGGCACGCAATGCCAGCAGCACGTAGAACATCACGCCGACGCCGGCCAGATGCTTGCCGGGGAAGGCGCAGCCGGGCTGGTTGGGGTTGACGATGCAGGCCGCGTCCGGCAGCGTGTCGCCGGGCAGGTGATGGTCGGTGACGAATACCTGCATTCCCAGGCGATTGGCTTCGGCGACCCCTTCGACGCTGGCGATGCCGTTATCCACTGTCAGCAGGATATCCGGTTTGCGCTCTGCGGCGAGTTGCACGATCTCGGGCGTCAGTCCGTAACCGTATTCGAAGCGGTTCGGCACGATGAAATCGATTTGCGCACCGAAGCTGCGCAGCCCGCGCACCGCCACCGCGCAGGCGGTCGCGCCATCGGCATCGTAGTCGGCGATGACCAGCAATCTTTTTCTTGCGGCGATTGCATCGGCCAGCAAGCGCGCCATTTCCCGCGCATTTTTCAGGCTGTCGAACGGCAGCAGTCCGGCAAGCGAGGTGTCCAGTTGCTGGCTGTCCGTGATGCCGCGCGCCGCAAAAACTTTTGCCAATGCCGACGCATAGCCATTATCGAGCAAGTGCTGCAAGGCTGAAGCGGGAATGCTGCGCGGGGCGATTTCTGGCATGGGGATAGTCTGCTAAAGCGTCTCAGGTGGTTCAAGTTTAACACTCTTGGGGTGCGGAACCGTTGCGAGGCAAATCGCGGCGCGGCATCTTGCCGCCTCGTTTTTTTTGGTCAGGTGCGCTAGAATTGCGCACATTTTTGTTTAAGTCAGGCATAGAAAAATCGTGGCATTGATAGTTCAGAAGTACGGCGGCACATCGGTCGGCAGCCCGGAGCGCATCAAGAACGTGGCGCGGCGCGTCGCGAAATTCAAGGCGCAGGGGCATCAGGTCGTGGTGGTGGTCTCCGCGATGAGCGGCGAAACCAACCGCCTCGTCGCGCTTGCCCATGAAATCCAGAAACATCCCGATCCGCGCGAATTGGATGTGATCATCTCCACCGGCGAGCAGGTCACCATCGGCCTGCTGGCGATGGCGCTCAAGGATGCGGGCCTGAAGGCGAAGAGCTACACCGGCGGGCAGGTCAGGATACTCACCGACAGCGCCTTCACCAAGGCGCGCATCGTCAGCATCGACGAGGAGAACATCCGTACCGATCTGGCCAACGACTGCGTGGTTGTGGTCGCCGGTTTTCAAGGCATGGATGAAGACGGCAACATCACCACGCTGGGACGCGGCGGTTCCGACACTACCGGCGTGGCGATTGCCGCGGCGCTACATGCCGACGAATGCCAGATATACACCGACGTGGACGGCGTCTATACCACCGACCCGCGCGTGGTGCCCGAAGCGCGCCGCCTGAAGAGCATTACCTTCGAGGAAATGCTGGAGATGGCCAGCCTCGGCTCCAAGGTGCTGCAAATCCGTTCGGTGGAATTCGCCGGAAAATACAAGGTCAAGCTGCGCGTGCTGTCCAGCTTTGCAGAAGAAGGCGAAGGCACGCTGATTACTTTTGAGGATGACAACAAAATGGAACAAGCCATTATTTCCGGGATCGCATTCAACCGCGATGAAGCCAAGATCACCGTGCTGGGCGTGCCCGACAAACCCGGCATCGCCTATCAGATTCTGGGGCCGGTCAGCGATGCCAATATCGACGTGGACATGATTATCCAGAACGTCGGCGTGGACGGCACGACCGACTTTTCCTTCACCGTGCATCGCAACGAATTCGCCAAGGCGATGGACATCCTGAAAGGCAAGGTGCAACCGCACATCGGCGCGCGCGATGTAATCGGCGACAACAAGGCGGCCAAGGTCTCGGTGGTCGGCGTCGGGATGCGCTCGCATGTCGGCATCGCCAGCAAGATGTTCCGCACGTTGGCGGAAGAAGGCATCAATATCCAGATGATCTCCACCTCCGAAATCAAGATTTCCGTCGTCATCGACGAAAAATACCTGGAGCTGGCCGTGCGCGTGCTGCATAAGGCCTTCGATCTCGATCAGGAAGACGCATAATCGTTTGACCTTTCGGGGCGGATACATTAATATGCGCGGCCTTCGGAGAGGTGGCCGAGAGGTCGAAGGCACGCCCCTGCTAAGGGCGCATACGAGCTTAAACTTGTATCGAGGGTTCGAATCCCTCCTTCTCCGCCAAGGTAATTTGTAAAGTGCGCGCCCGTAGCTCAGATGGATAGAGTACTTGGCTACGAACCAAGGGGTCGGGCGTTCGAATCGCTCCGGGCGCACCAGTAATTCAAAGGGTTAAGCAGAAATGCTTAGCCCTTTTTCTTCGCTTAATGTTTTTTGGTGACACTTTTGGTGACACTTTTGCGTAGGCTGAACCAGCCTCGCGTTTGAGCTACACATTGACCAAATCAATGTCTACTCGTGTCTAGCTCTGTATGCATTCTCAGTAATTTTCCCCAATCTTCGTTCCTTATCTTATGCCATCCTTTGGACGGCTGATCTCCTCAGACACCATATCCAGCAAACTTCCTGGCGAGCAATTGAGTGCTTGAGAAACTTTAAGAATGGTCGTGAGCGAGGGCTGTTGCTGGCCAAGTTCGAGGATGCTGACGTAAGTGCGCCGCAAGTCAGCTTCAAAGCCAAGCTGCTCTTGCGTTAATCCGGCTGCCTCACGCAGTCGGCGCAATACCCTCCCAAAAGCAATCCCAGCGTCCAAGCATCCCTCCCATAGTTGGAGGAATTACACCTTTACTCTATTATCGCGTCTTCCTACGACTGTAGGAGCGTGCGGTTTAAGGCGGGCAGTTAATCTAGCTGGTTGTTGGCAATTCGTGAATTCGTACATTTGCCATGTCGAGTTTTGCTGGGAAATTCAAAGGGGATGGAAATGTTAGTGCCAATGCCAATGCCAATGCAAAAAATATTCTTTGGCCCTCCAGGATGCGGGAAAAGCTTCCGGGTACGACAGGAAGCGAGAGACCTGGAAGTTGTGACAGGAGACGACGACCCGGAGAAAAGCCCGAATATGATTAGGACGGTATTCCATACAGAGTATGGCTACGGCGACTTCGTCGCCAAGCTGTTGCCGCAGACTGATAATGGAAAGATCGAGTACCGCATCCATTCAGGGCCGTTGATCATGGCGTTGGCGCGTGCCTACGCTGACTTGGATCAACCCGTCTTGCTGGTCATTGACGAGATCAATCGCGGCAACTGCGCGCAGATATTTGGCGACATCTTTCAGTTGCTCGACCGCGACGATACGGGTTGGTCCGAATATGGGATCAATCTGAGCGATTTGACCAAGGCTGTGCTGAAGAAGGAGCTGGAAGAGCTTGGGAAAAGGTTTGTTGAGCAGAAGCAGGAATTGAAAAAGTTTCTTGAAGAAAATCCGAAACTGGAAGAGATTGCAAAGAAGCTTTTTGATCAGAAGCAGCAGAAACTGAAACGGCTTGAAAAGATCCTTAAAGATTTCCCGGAAAAATTGAAGACTGTTGATAGCAATGATTACAAGCTTCATCTGCCATCGAATCTGTCCCTTATTGGCACCATGAATACCAGTGACGAGTCGGTGTATTACATGGACACCGCCTTTAAGCGCCGTTGGGATTTCGAGTACATGCCGTGGTATGGGATGAAGGGCACGCCTGAATTCCAGGGAAAAACAAAAATTTATGGCACCGAGACAAGTTGGAACGAGTTTCTGAAATTACTTAATGGTTTCATCGCGGCGGCATTCAAGGAGCGCAACGTCGATGACAAGCAGGTGGGAATATGGTTTTTGAAAGCAGAAGGATTGACGGTTTCGCCCGAAGACTTGGCAAAACTAAAGAAATCGCTTGAAGAATTAAGTGGTGAGTCTGATTTGAAAAAATGGAGAACTCATTTTCCAAAGGCGTTGCCATATACAGCCACACCGAATGAAAAAAGATTATTGAGCAAGTCAATCCAAAACGACTTGAAAAATACGCATGGGATTGTTTGTGTCGGTTTTGACTTTGCTCATCTTCCGTCAGAACTCGCTAAGGCATTACTCGATTACATCAATGTACCTAATGAATCTAAAGTGCGTGCCCTCGTAATCGCTCCCACAGCTATTCAAAATAAGCTCATGTTTTTTCTGTGGGACAACGTGTTTTCACGCGACCGCACACCCTTGTACAAGCTGCTCAAGGATGGTGGCGAGAACATAGAGCCGAGCACCTTCGGCGAGTTTACTGAAAAAATCGAAGCCTTTATCAAAGGCGTTATAGCTCAGAAACCTGAAGTCGTAAAAACACCAGCACTTGAAGTCGTGAAATTACCAGTGCAATGACAATCCGAGATTGGAATTTCGCACTGGAATCGCCAAAGGTAGGCGAGGAGGCCTATGTTGGCCTGCGCGAGAAGGCCGATAGGATCACGCTCCGAGTTCCTCATGGCTACCCAGAGGGCGCAGATGTAGAAGACAAGCATCAAATTCTCGGCGAGCTGACGCGCGCGGTGATGCGCTTCTCGGAGACTTTCGCCAATGTTAAGCGTTCGACGCGTGACGGTTGGCTGAAGGCAGAGGGCGGGCAGTCATTCAACTTCGACAGCAATGGCCCATCACTTGGTTACACCCATAACTCGCGTTACCTACAGTTGATCCGCATGCTGCGCGATCCGCGCCTGCTGGCAATCACAAAAGCGTCAGGCTTGACCGCACAGTTCGATCATCGCTACATCTCGCGCAATCTGGAGCGGGCGATGTTTCTGCAGGACGGCACGCCGGTTTTCGATCTTTCATGGGCGCCGCGCACGCAGATGCGTCACACCGGCAACGACATGGTGGGGCTGGCCTGTTGGATGGCGCTGGATGCGGTAAAGATTTTGTTCCCTAATTCCGCTGACCATCAAATTGCTGCTTCGTTGCAATCCGAATGGGAGGAACTGGCATACCGCTTTGCCGATGAGCACGAGCTGGATGCCAATGCCTCGCTGTTCTCGGTCAAGCGAAAGAATACCTTGTCCCTGTTGCAGACCGCGCTGGAGACATGCGTTCGCCTTTCACCACCCGTTTCTTCCGATGCCCGCGAGTTGCATCATCTGCTGGACGAGTTGCTTCATTACGCACTCTCCGGTCAGGACGGCGACATCTGGGGCTTGCAGGGGTTTTATCATGTGTGGGAGTCGGCGTGCCTGGAGCATGCCATCGCCAAATATGGGATAGACAACATATTTACCTGTGACGATAAATACTTGCCCGACATAGACCAATCGAGACGTGACACGTGGAAGGGTAATCAACATCGTGTATTTGCAAAAAACGGTATAGCACGCCGCCCTGACTTGGTGGTAGGGCCGGTAGTGAAAAACGAAGATGGCACATACAGGTACTACAAGGAAGGTTTTTATCTGATTGTCGATTTCAAATACTACGCAGAAGCTGAATCGGAGATATTCGTTGGTAGGAAACGCCCTTCGGTTTTAGAGCCTCCGTTGTTGCCAACGGGTGAAGACTGGACGACATTCAAGCGCGATTACTCGGTATTCAGACATAGTTACAAGGCTGCCCAAGACATCGCCAGCATCGAGGCCTATCGCTGGTTGCTGATGCAGCATCAGCTCAATGCATTCGATGAATCCAATGTAGAGCTAGAGCTATGGGTGCCAGGAGAAGAGCATGATCCTGGAGAAAAGGATAAAGAAGAGCTGTTGTGCTGGCGGGTGCGGGGTTGGAATGACAAATTGTTAAACGATACCACCAAATTCAATAAACTGACCATGGTTTATAAACCGGCTCGCGCAATCCTCGGTGCTTATGCAAAAGAATTTCTGCTGATGGGTTGACTCTCGGTTAACCCCTGCCAATCCATGTTGATTTTACTTTGTGCGCTGATGTATCAAATTATTACGGTTGAGCGTTGATTTTTATTGAGAACTAGCTAGGAAAAAAACATGAGTAAAAATTCTGACCTTGCCAACATTCGCCTGAGAACTGAGCACGAGCTGAGCGACGCTTTTGCATTGGCTGGGCAGTTTCTATCGAGGGCAAAAATATCGAATAAAGATTTTCCTTTTGAATTTTCGACGGAGTTGTTTGCGGCAGTGTCGTTGGAAATTGCGTGGAAGGAAGAAAATGGCACATTCAAAGACGTGCTTGATTACATTGCCGATCCTGAATGGGACTCAACAAAGCAAATGCTGAGCAATGCAAATCTAACGATGTCTGATTATGGTCGCCTTCTCGTCGAAGGCCATATGAAAACAAAAGAAACTCATTGGGCTCATAGCTTTTCGAGAAAGGTAATTGACATCCCAACTGAGGTGGCGGCGTTAAGCTTAGTCAGGCAATGCTACGCCCAATGGATGGAGGCCTTGCAGGCATATTACAAATACTACGATGCTGTTGCCCAACAGAAAACAGCTTTTCATACACAAAATGCGACCTCGGCTCCAATACAAAATACTGCCCCCGTGCCGGTCAAAGTTAGCGCGATGGACAGGCTTGACGAGATGATCGGACTTGATGGAGTCAAGTCTGCTGTTCGTGAGCTAATAAATATGGCTAACTATGATGCCAGGCGGAAAGAGGAGGGGTTGCCCACCAATAATGCAGGTTCCTTGCATCTGGTATTTGCAGGAAACCCCGGCACCGGGAAAACAGCTGTGGCAGAGCTTATCGCCAAAATATACATGGAAAATGGCCTGCTAAAAAAAGGCCATCTAGTTGTAGTTGATCGCACTATGTTAATGGGTGAGCACATCGGAAAAACAGAAAATATTATGAGGAAGTTTGTTGAAGAGGCAATGGATGGCGTGCTTTTTATTGACGAGGCCCATACGCTATTCAAGAAAGAGAGTCCAAACGATTACGGACATGATGTTATCGCATCACTACTTACAACGTTGGAAAACAACCGGGATTGTCTAGCCGTAATTTTGGCGGGCTATAAAGACAAGATGGAAGAGTTTTTTACTGCAAACGATGGTCTTATATCAAGGTTCCCGACCATTATTGAATTTGAAGATTATGAACCGGATGCACTTGCCCGCATCCTGTATCAGTTCTTGGACGGCGGTAAATATTATTACGATATGGACGTTAAAAAGGCTATTCGCCTGCAGATGGAAGAAATGCATCGTAACAAAAAGGATACTTTCGCAAATGGGCGCGATGTCAGAAATTTCTTTTTCGGGATTGTAAAAAAACATGCATCGCGCCTAGCTGGCATGCCTAAAGGAACAGACATGCAGCGCCTTTGGGTTGAGGACATTCCAAATATATACCCACTACACCTTGCGCTATGTGGGGGTTTAGATCAAAAACAAGCCGGAGAAAAACCATGAGTCTCTCCACACAGCATCAGATACACACAGAAGAACAGGTAAAAAAGCTCCGGGCGCGGGCCGTCATCGGAATGGTTGCCGGGATACCAGTCTCGGTGTGTGAGGCGGAAATTGTAATGATGCGTAAGCAGTGGTTATCCATGCCGCCGACGACAGTATTGCAGTCAGTAGACGAGTTGCCTAAAGGGTGCGTAGTGTCCAGAAATGCGGACGGCGTGTGGTATGACCGGCGTGTGTATGTGATAGCAGGCAATATCAACGATATAAAACAGCTGCAGAAGGTGATTGCGCATGAGTGCGTGCTGCACCATAGCTTGGAGGATATGCTTGGAGATTATGGATTTTCCAAGTTGCATCACGGGCTTCAGAAGCTGAAAAAAAGCGGTGATCCAGTGATTGTTCGGTTGGCGGCTGAGGTTTACGAGCGTTATGGTGTGCTGACCCCTGAAATGGAAACACAGGAAATGGTAGCCAGGGCTGGCGAGCAATATCTGGATGGAACGGGAAATTTGAAGATTAAATTCGGGTACATTAAAAGCGCGTTTGCAGATGCAGTCGGCTGGCTGCGGGATCATGGCATTCCGGTTCGGTTTAGCAATGCCGAACTACAGGGCATTATGCATGGCGCGGGTGTGTGGGTGCAGCAGAAACATTAACCCGGTTTTTTCGCAGCAATTCGATAAAGACTTTTACTTTCGCGGCGTCATTGCAGTGAACCAGCAAATACATCGCTCTAAACTGGCAACATTTCGCCGCAACATCCCTCAAGTCAGGCTAATCAGCGACAGCAAATCGTTATGCTTTGGGGTGATTGTCACATCATAAAGCGGCTTGCCTTTATAGATTCCTTGCGTGATCTCTGCATTCAGCAATTCAGATAAATTATTGTGTGTGGGCACTGCTTGGCCACTTAGCCACCGCCGCCAGTTTCGTTGATTGCTGCCGTCAACTGCGCATTCCAGTTGTGCAGAGTTGTTCACCTTGAGCGCTTCCATCAAGGATTGCACCCATTGAGAAGTGAATTTTATCGCCACAGCTTGCCGTTCCGGGGATTTCTCTGGCCTTCCAATCTTCTTCGATTTGCGTATTGCTGCCTCGTGCCGCTTGTTTTTACTAATGATGCGGTCGGCACTTTGAATAAACGTCCTCTGCTTTTCAATGACCTTTTGTAGTGCGGTTATCTTCTGATTGGCAATATCAATGTCGCGTTGTGCATTCCATGCATCCATCTCGAACTCGGAATTCCAGCCTACATCTGTGTGCCGAAATAAATTTACCCAGTAGCGAATGTCCTTCATTTCTTCTTCGAGCATGGTTCGCTGATCTTCGCGCCAGACTTGCTCATGCGGGCATGTTTCGGTAGCGCGAACATGTATGACCCTGGTATTGGGCCAATTCGGATCACTGGACATTTCAACCGGAAGCTCAGCTTTGTCGGCCTGTTCCAGTTTTTTTAGATTTTGTTCTGCAATGTGCTGGCGAATTTGTTCCTTGATCCACGGATGCACCAGGCCGCTGGTAAGCAGAACATATTCGGCTGCGGCAGCATTGGTAAGCGTGCAACTGGGGATAGTCGTTGTAGATTGGCCGTAATGATGTTGAATCGCGGTGATCCATGCGTTGCGGACGGCCAGCAGTATGGAAGCCTTGATGTTGTCCTTTTCAACCTCCGGGTTGAGTCCGAGCCTTGTCGTGATTGGATACAACGATAAATCGTCGAGCTGATATTTTTGAGCCTCTTGCGGCAGCTCGTTCTTGAGTGGGTCGTTATGCCAAAACACATGATAGATGCCGCGTTTGTCGGCACTGTTCCACACACTGGTTAGCCACTCAGGGTTGTCAGACGATAGTGTTGATGAACCCAAGCTTGTGCCCCAGCTTGGCAAAATGGCTTCGGCAAATTCAACGAATGTCATTTCATAAGGTTTTTTTGCCGTCATTTTCTGTGCTTCCTCGAAATGAATTTCAACATTGGATGGCTCTCTGCGGTTGATTTTACGGCAAATATGTAGCGGACAAATAAGTAGCTATATATATTTAAACGCCATAATTTATTTGCCTTCCGCAAGGACAAATAATGATACATCAATTTCGAATGTTTGCGTCATTACCTGTTAATAGAAATTGAGATCAAAGCTTTTGTTGCTGTAAAAATTGGATTGCTTAACTATTTTTAGAGGAAATCATTGTGAGAAAAATAATCATTGCAGTTACGGTTGCATCATCTTTTTTATTTTCGGGTTGCGCCGCAGTTGTTCAAGGGGGTGCGGCATTGATGGCGAAGAATGCGTCAGATCATCCGGCCAGCAAAAACTTCGTGGTTGGTATTGGTAGGAATGATGCGTTTAATGCCGCAATGCGCTCATTGACGGCAAAGGATCGGAAAATTACATCGAGCGATCGTGAGGCGGGCATCGTTCAAGGGGAATTCGATGGCAATGCGGTCACGATCAAGATTGCAGGGAAAGGAAGCCGGGAGGCTGTGGTTGATATCACCGTGTCCTATGCCCAAGCATTTGTGTACGGCGATCCGAAGCTTGAGGAAAAGCTGGAGGTGTTGAAGGCGGAAATTGAGCGCGCTGCTGCAGAGGGTAAGGATGCGTCATCGAGTGCGTCTGGTCAGAAAGTGTTGGATGCACCTGCTGTGGGCGGCGCTTCGGTGAACATGGCTAAGTCGGTGCATAAGAAGGTGCGTGCAAAAGTAGCTGCGGAGTAAAGCGAGGGGCTGGGCGGCTGTTGCTGCATAGCGATGGCCGCAAGCGGTTGAACCGGTACATAGGATATTTCGATTACCCATGATCAACTTGGAGAATTAAATGAGTGATGAAACCAAAAAACCAAAAGAGCATGACAATCTTGCCGGTACATTTGCCGAGACTGCTTTTACAAATGAGCAAATCGATCAAGCGAATGCAGAGGAAGAGCGGCTCGGGGTTCGCGATGGGCGTTGTGCTTTTCTGGGAGATGTTGACGGTCAATTCTGCGATGGCAGGCGATAGTGATTGCTAGATTTTCTGGGTGTCTGATATGTATGGCAAGTTACTGCCGGAGCCGAGTGACTTATCCAGGCAGATTTGCCGGAGGGCTAGCGAATCACAGACTAGCGTGCAGATTTTCCTCTTTTTTGAGCTCGCGATATGCTTTACCGCAGCTCATTTTCTCCACCAAAGCGCAATTGGCACCCGGAAAAAATATTGCAACTGTTAATTCAGTGTTAATTCACTGTTAATTGTTTCTCACAACCGTTATTGCAGTTGTTTTGCGCAAGTGTTAATTAGGTGTTAATCATTGATTACGTTGAAGAAAACGAAAAATAAGTCGTGCTTTTTTATACAAAAGAGCCTACGATGAAAGTTCAGTATCTTTCAATAAGGAAATAGACATGAGAGCCAATAAAACAGATTTTCTAGACCAGCCATTAACCTCACTTGTCCGAGCTTCTGGCAAAAACACTTTGCCGGACACCATTGAACTGGCCGATCAAATTCTGATGCCCGTTAAAGATGAATTGGATCGATCCGGTCGAAAGTTTTCGACCGATTTATTTGTTGTCTCCATCCTCTATTCTTTAAATGAATATGACGATGCCGCCAATCTGGATCACGCCGTCCAAAACCTGGTCAACATGCAGAAATTTGGTACCGAGAAAAAAATGCTGCTTGAAATTTCTGCTCAAACCATGCGACTTCCTGGTGGGGCGGAGTTTGTAAGGAGATTTGCAGTCACCATCAACTCCCTATCCGATGGCGTAGCCAGACGGCTTGTTCACGCCTGTTTTTTGCAATGGCGCAATGCGCTGGGTATGCCCAAATTAACCGACAAGGAAAAGGTGTTATTCGGATTGTCTTTGCCTGCCAAAAAAGATGCACCAAGCCTGGACAGCATCAGGATCGGCACGCAATACGAGTTATCTGATGCCAGTGCATTGGCGACAAGGATACTCAAGCCAGTTCGCGGCCAGACTGACAAGACTATCTATGAATTTGCGCACAGCCTGTTCATGGCGGCCAGCCTATGTAACCTGCATGAAGCACGCAATCCAAGCATGGATGAAGTGCTTAAATTCGCGGTCGATCCTAACTGGGATTGCGCCAAGCAGATTTTTCATCATGTGGGCAGGGATGGGATGGGCGGAGAAGGCGCGCGGCCAAAGACCAAAGCATGGGCGGAAGCATTTTGCGATGCCTCATGTGCAATGCCGGACAATGTTTCATCCAGTCTGGTAAAGCGCAGTCATGCCTTATGGACGCAAGCATTAGGACTTGCGGACGAAACTGCCAAAACGGCAACGCCCGCAGTCTTGGTCGAGCCGGCTAATAGCGTGCAAATTTTTAAACCGTCCGCACTGTTCGCAGCAACGACTCTGGTGAGCGAAATGCGAGCGGAGCACAAAGGCAGTGGAGACCGCCTGCTTAAGGCAGCGCTGGAAAATAACGGCTATCGCATGCTTCCTGACCTGAAAAAAGCGTGCGCAGTCCTTGAGAAAGCTAAAGGCCAATTTGAGAACTTGATCACACCTATCAGTTATTTGCAAAAAAACCTTGTCCTATCTGCTGCGATGGGCGCAAAGAGCTTTCGTGTCCGCCCTATCTTGTTATTGGGTGATCCTGGCATCGGCAAAACTTATCTGGCAATGGCGCTAGCCGGTAGCTTGGGAGGATCGATGGAAAAGGTGTCGGCAGGTGGGGCAGGGTTTCAGCTAAATGGTTGTCAATCAACCTGGACTGGCGCCAAACACGGACAGGTATTCAAAGCACTAGCCGAAGGCAGCACAACCTCGCCTGTCTTTATCGTGGACGAGATTGACAAGATGGGTGCGGACGAACGTTACCCAATTTTGCCAGTCTTGCTTGAATTGCTAGAGCCGGGCACGGCCGCAGTCTTTAAAGACGAATTCTTTGAAATGGATTTTGATGCCAGTCGCATTATTTTCATCCTCACGGCCAATAGGCTGGACAACGTTCCTGAAGCCTTGTTATCACGGATGGAGATCTTTGATGTGCAACGCCCAGAGCCGGGTCAACGGCTACGCATCATAGAAGCCGAGCTCAAGGAATTGAGGGCGCAAACAGGCAAAAAAATCCGTTTTGATAAAGCCTCCAGCCAAAAGCTTGCCGATCGCACGGATATAGACATGCGACGCACCACAAGCATCGTCCGTGATGCATTCGTTGAAGCAATCATGAAGGATGAAAAAGTTGCTCAAATCGTGATGCCAGTAGACGGCAAACGGAATGCTGGACGCGGCAGCTCATATAACGGCACATCCGTTGGATTTTTAATGGAAAGATAGATCGCTAAGGAATCGTAATGGTACGCAACCATTTCTTATAAGCATTGGCTGTGTGGCGCAGGACGGGCGAGAGTTCTATGCGGAGGTTGATGGCGGTTGGAACGAAGGGCTGTGCTCGGACTTTGTTATCCAAACCGTCCTGCCGTTGCACCAGGGCGGCGAGTGCCGCAGGAAAGAAGCGGAGCTACCAGCCGTTTTCTGTGGGTAAGTAAAGAGCCGGTTGAACTTGCGTTTTTCGAATTGCCGAAGGAATCTTGATAAAGGAAGTGCCATGAACGTAGCCGAATTGATTGCTAAATTGTCTGACTTCGATCCGTCCCTGCGCGTGGTCGTGAACGGCTATGAGACTGGATTTGATGTGATTAAAACGCTTCAAATAATTACTGTTCAACCGTGGCAGCCTCAAGAACCCGGTGCCTTTGACGCATGGAAAACTGACAAGCCGATGGAGTACAACGGTGAGTTAGAACAGTGCGAATCTGGTGAGCCAGTTGTTCTATTGCCACGTTCCAGTAATTAATTTTTCTGATTGGGTTATCCGTGCAAGTCTTTTTCGATACCGAGTTCACCAGCCTTGACGCCAACAGAATGCGCGGGCTGATCAGCGTTGGCCTGGTAGCTCAGGACGGGCGTAAATTCTATGCGGAACTATCCGACACATGGGACGACTCAATGTGCTCCCTGTTTGTGCTCGATACAGTCATTCCCTTGCTGGAAGGCGGCGAGCACGTCATGGGCGTAGAAATGCTGGCTGTGCGCCTCAAGGACTGGATTGAGGGGCTGACCGATAAAGAAGTGATCCTGCGCAGCGATTGCCCTAATCTCGATTGGCCTTTTTTGGAAGAAATTTTCAATGCCCATGGCTGGCCGTCGAATCTGCGCCAGAAGTGCGGCGCTATTTTATTTTCGGAACCCAGCCAGTCCCATCGCTTCAACGTGGGTTTGTGTTCTTTCTGGAAAGACAACGCTGCCCGCCAGCACCATGCGCTGATTGATGCCAGAAGCCTGCTCTTCGCGTGGAAATATGCCATTCGGAGGGGTGTGCAATGAATGTTTTTTTCGATACTGAATTCACCACGCTAAACCCAAATGGCTATCCGTTTCTTATAAGCGTTGGCGGTGTGGCGCAGGACGGGCGCGAATTTTATGCGGAAGTTGACGGCGGTTGGAACGAAGGGCTGTGCTCGGACTTCGTTATCCAAACCGTCCTGCCGTTGCTCCAGGGCGGCGAATACCGCAGGAAAGAAGCGGAGCTGGCCGTGAGCCTCAAGGACTGGATCGAGAGCCTGACCGAACGACAAGTGATCCTGCGAAGCGATTGTCCTGGTGTCGATTGGCCATGGATTGAGCAGCTTTTTCAGTTCTACGGCTGCTGGCCCAAGAACCTGCGCCAGAAGTGCGGCACGATCTATTTCAGTCACGACTACCAGATTGACCGCTATCAGGCTGCGATGGGTGATTATTGGAAGGCCAATGCCGCCCGCCAGCATCACGCCCTAGTCGATGCCAGAAGTCTGTTGTTTGCATGGAAAGCCGCCATTAAGCGAGGTATGTGAAATGTTAGTTAAAGAATTGATTGAAATACTGCAACAGATGCCGCCAGATATGCCGGTAATGCTGCCAGCGGAAGCCGGTGTAGATCAGCCGCAGTCAGTCTATATAGCCAAGGTCGCAAAGACGCGGCGCAATTGGTCTGGCACGCCAGTCGGAAACTTCCGTGTTCTTAACGAGCATATGAGCGAAGAGATTGATGGGGATGCTTTCGACGCTGCGATCATCGACTTGAACGAGGTGTATGAAGATGACACTCAGAACTGTTTTGTTTTGTAGTCAAAAGGAAGCGCAATCGCGTGCTGCGTGGCCGGGATGGGCTGTCATCTCAGTCACCAGTGCAATCGCCGCACCAGCCGAGCTTCAAGAAGGATGGGCGCATATTTTGCGCCTGGCATTCGATGACATCGACATCCCAGAAGAGCCATACGTCCTGTTCTCCGAACAGCAGGCGCGGAGCGTAATTGAGTTTGCTGCCATGTGCCATGGAGAAAAAATTGAAGGAATCTTAGTTCATTGCTCTGCTGGAATTTCCAGATCAGCGGCAATTGCAAAATGGATTGCAGACCGATACCAACTGCCATTCAACGACAAATACATGCTGTACAACAAGCATGTCCACACTACCTTGCGCGAAGAGCGCATGTTGGAAGGAATTTGAGATGAAAAAGAAAGCGATGGTGCTAATTGGTACTTTTCAAGGCGCTATTTTGGAGCTGTCGGCAAAGCTTGATGCCGAGAAGGATTTGATGTCGCCAGTTGATGTAGAAAATACAAATTACGTTGCTGGTATGGCATCGGTCAATGCTTTTAATCTGGAGCAGGTGGTGAAGCAAGGTGCTACTTATTACGAAGCGAATAAAGCAAAGGTGGATCGCTTGTTTGCCGAGGCGACAGGGTTTGCTGAGGCGTTGCGGGCTGAGGGATATGGACTGGCATTGGTAGGGGTTTAACGTGAAAACTAACCAATTTGCCGCCCTTAAAAGCGCCATCCGCCACGGATGCTCCACGTCTAGCCGATTCAAGTGCGACCAGGCTATGCGGATTGCCTCGCAGCTAGGCTACACCGGCACTCTCAAGTGCGCATTCGTGCGCGGGTTCAGGAAAGGTTTTGTGCCATGTTAATTTTTTTCGATACCGAATTCACCGAGCTAGGGCTAGACCCTCGCTTAATCAGCATCGGCCTTGTGTCCGAGGATGGGGCTCGTGAGTTCTACGCCGAACTATCTGACACCTACCAGCTAACCGATTGCAGCGATTTTGTTCGTGAAGCTGTTTTACCGCACCTCGAAGGCGGCGCAGCGCGCATGACGATGGACGAGCTAACCCTGCGTCTTGGGAACTGGATTGAGGGCTTTGAGCAGCCGGTGCAACTGGCAACTGATTCCTTGTCTTGGGACTGGCCGTGGATACAGGAACTGTTCTGCACACCTGGTATTTGGCCGGAAAACCTCGATGGCAAGCCGGTGTCGCTGTACGAAACGGTTGGTGCGGCATTTTTGGAGTGCGTTGTTGAGCAGACATTTCAAAGTCATGTGCCGCGCCTGCGCCGCCATCATGCGCTAGATGATGCGCGAGTGAACAGGCTGGCCTGGCTGGCTCGAAACGAAGCCAGAAAGAACGCTCCACAGCAGGTTAAACGGTTTGTAGGGTGAGTAACTGCGGAGAAAGTGGTGGAGATTTTTGAGAAGCACGACAAAACCTTGTCGAAGCTGGACGGTTGATTATGGATACCCAAATGTTAGTTAAAAACCTGATCGAAATTTTGCAAAAATTGCCACCCGATTTGCCGGTAATGCTGCCAGCAGAATCTGGTGTTGAACAGCCTCGCTCGGTCTATGTTGCCAAGGTTGCCAAGGCACGCCACGATTGGGCAGGTACGCCAGTCGGGCAATTTTGTTTGCTAGACGAAAATACAGCCGAAGAGACAACCGGAAACCCCTTCGATGCCGTCATCATAAATTCCTGCCTGAAGGTGTTGTAAAAATGATTTTATTTCTCGACTTTGATGGCGTTCTGCACCCTCATATGCGAAGAGAGCCGGACTTTTGCCGCCTGCCACTGTTGTGGGAAATCCTGCGTGCCGCCCCGGAAGCGAAGGTGGTTTTCTCCACCTCCTGGCGCGAAATTTATCGCCCCGATGAAATGGTGGAATTCGTGACCTATGGCGGGGGTGAGAATTTGGCACACCGGATCGTCGGCCAGACACCAAGCCTTGAGAATGAAGGCCGGTACGGGCGGCGTGATTTGGAGATTCAGTCTTGGCTTGACGCGAACCATCATACCGGCCAGTGGCTTGCCCTAGACGATATGCCGGAAATATTCAGCGGCGGACATCCAAACCTCTATGTGGTGGACGGAACCCGTGGTCTGACCGATGAGGATGTCTTGGCGATCCTTGGGAGAATCCAATGACCCTTTTTTTCACCAGTGATCACCATTTTGGCCACACCAACATCCTCAAGTATGAGGATGCCTTGCGCCGCAACATCCATGGCGGGCGTTTTCAAACCGTCGAAGATATGGACACTTATCTGATCGACCAATGGAATGCCACCGTATCCCCGGACGATACGGTGTATCACCTCGGCGACATATCCTATAAGGATGCAACGATTGAGCAAGTCTTGCCGTTCCTAAACGGCAAAATCATCCTGATCACCGGGAACCACGACCCAATGTTCAAACAAATGCACGGCAGCCGTGAGCAGCAAGCCGACGCGTGTGACCGCGCCTTGCAAATCGGCTTTGCAGGTCTGCACACTGAGCTCACATTAACCATCCCCGGCATCGGCCTGGTGCAACTCTCGCATTTCCCGTATGCGCCATCGCCAGACGCACCAGAGCAAGAACAGCGCTACCTGCACCTGCGCCCAAAGCGCATAGGCGAAGCCGCACTACTGCATGGCCATGTGCATAGTCAATGGCTTTACAAACAAGAGCCCGGCATGCCACCGATGATCAATCTTGGTGTTGAGGTTTGGGGAATGCGCCCCGTGAGCGAAGAAACACTGGCGAGTATTTTCCAAAATAAAGGAATTGCCCAATGATTCTCTTTCTCGATTTCGACGGTGTACTGCACCACGAAAACGTCACCCTCAAACGCTGCAAATCATCATCCGTCCGCTGGCTGAAAGACCACGAGCTCCGTTATTTGACGGCCACCGGCCATTATGTGAAGGGTGTAAATCTGTTTGAACATGCCGACCGGCTTGCGGCAGCCCTTGAGCCATTCCCGGATGTGCAGATCGTGCTATCGACAAGCTGGCGCGAGCATTTTCGCCCAGGATCACTTTTGTGCTTTTTGCCGCCTGCGCTGGCAGACCGCGTCATCGGGCAAACGCCGCACTGCGACAAATATGGCGGGGTTGGATCACGCCTATTCGAAGTGTTGGCCTATATCGAGGGCAACGGCCTTGCCGGTGAGCCGTGGATCGCGCTGGACGATCAGGCGCAGCTTTTTTGGGATGATACCGAAAACCCACCGGACAACCTTTTCATTCTCAAGGGCGACGAGGCATTCACGGAAGATATGGCTGTTGTTTTTGGTGAGAGGTTGGCGTTGACGCATGCGCTAAAAGGAAATTTATGAAACTCCACATTCTGTCCGACCTCCACCTGGAGTTCTCTACCTTCCAGCCACTGGCCACGGACGCGGACGTTATCGTGCTGGCTGGCGATATCGGCAAGGGCAACAAGGGCGTCTATTGGGCGCGAGAAACGTTTCCTGATAGGCCGATCCTGTACGTGCCCGGCAACCATGAGTTCTATGGTACACAGCGGCTTGAGACGTTGCACCTTCTGCGCATCGCGGGGCAACAAACCGGCGTGCAAATTCTCGATGAGGACGAAGTAGTGCTTGATGGCGTGCGCTTTCTGGGCGCTACCTTGTGGACTGATTTTTTGTTGTTCGGTAAGGCGAAGCAGAGCGCAGCAATGTATGACGGTCGGATTTTCCTAAATGATTTTCGTCGTATCTCCGACGAGGGGATCGCACGCGAAGGATGGCTTCGAGAGGGGAATACACGCTTCACACCTGCACGCTCCATCGAATTACACGAGCATTCGTTGGCTTGGCTCAAAGCAAAGCTCAATGAGCCTTTCAACGGTAAGACGGTGGTGGTGACACATCACCTACCATCGCGGCTGTCAGTCGTGGAGCGGTTCAAGGATAGCTTGCTTTCTGCCTGCTTCGCTTCTGAATTGGATTCTCTGTTTGGGAAGATGGATTTGTGGGTGCATGGACATACTCACGATAATTTGGACTACGAAGCCAACGGCACCCGCGTAATCTGCAATCCTCGTGGGTATGTGACCTATAACGGCGCTGAAAACTTCGACTTCAAACCCGACCTGGTGGTGGAATTGTGAGAAATAATCGCATCTTTTTTTGCGGTGACGTACACGGAAACTTTGCCTTCGTTATCCAAGCTGTGCGCGTGCATCGCCCGGCAGCGGTCGTATTCCTTGGCGATTTGCAAGCCCAGCGACCGCTCGAACAGGAATTGGAAGCCATCCTTGGTTTGACGGAAATCTGGTATATCCACGGCAACCACGACACCGACAGCCAGGCTGACCATGACAACCTGTTTCTATCGGCGCTTGCCGACCGCAATCTGCATGGCCAGGTAATTGAAATCGAAGGCATACGCATTGCGGGGCTTGGCGGTGTGTTCCTTGGCGAAGTATGGCATCCACCCGGCGATATACAACATGAATCCTATGCAGCCCTTGAGCGAAGCCAAGCCAACCGGCCAGCGGTCAAAGCGCACCGCAATGAGCGTGCGCGCAAGCATCGCAGCACAATTTTTCCAGACGAATATTTCCAGCTTGTCGGGCAGCGTGCAGACATTCTGATAACCCATGAAGCCCCGAGCTGCCACCCGCACGGCTTTGAGGTAATCGACGATCTGGCGCGCAGCCTTCGCGTGCATACGACCTTCCACGGCCACCAACACGATCGGCTGGACTATACCAACCACCGGGAGCGTATGGGGTTTACTGCCTACGGCGTGGGTTTTTGCGGTATCACCGACCAGGACGGCAGCGTAATTTGTATCGGCGATTTCGACGAGCAAAACGAACAACGGTATCAACAGTATCTCCAGCGAGAGAGGGTGGCATGATCCTCTTTCTCGACTTCGACGGCGTACTGCACGGCAACGAAGCTGGGCTGGAGCTGAACGTGCGCAATGCGGTATCGCTGCAATCACTCACCAATGAGCAGCGCCGTTTCATAACGTGCGATGGCAGGCTAATCGTGGGTGAAAACCTGTTTGGACACGCTGACCGCCTTGCCATGGCACTTGAACCGTACCCGGACGTGCGGATCGTCATTACATCCACATGGCGCATACATTTTGAACTCGAAGCCCTTAAAGCTTTTTTGCCGGCAGCACTGGCAGACCGCGTGGTCGGAATAACGCCGCAAGTCTTTTCACGCGACGGAGTGAGCCAGCGCCTGCGCGAGATTGATTTGTACTTTAGTAGAAACAATCGTGTTTTGGAACCTTGGATCGCCCTGGATGATCAGGATTGGTTGTTTTTCTGCGGGGAAGGGGTTGCGCCATATTTAATTCTGCTCGACGGCAAGGAAGGCTTCACAGATGCCGCTGCTGTGGTTTTAAGACAACGCCTGCGCGAAGTTGATGAGCTGGAATAGGTTTGGATTCTGCCTCATCCAACCCATCCGCAAGCCGAAGGCGAACTCGATAGAAAAAGCAACTAGCAAGGATTTCTTGCTAGTTCGTTCTGAGGGTAGCCGAAGCGTGAGGCCGTGCTGGTGTCTTGGTAAGGGTGCGGCACCTTGCAACGTCTGGACTGCAATTGTCCAGGATCCTGCAAAGCACCGCGAAAAGCAATATACGCCAGCTCTGGCCGGCGCGCAACTAGTGAGGAATCCTCACAAGTTGAACCATCCGGAAATTCCGGATAGTTGGCTGTGGCTGCCAGACCATCGCACGTTTAAGTTGCTTTGCTATGGCAAGTTTAAGCTGCTTTGCAACCAGTCAGAAATCCTTACTCGTTGCCGCAATCCGTGCAAAATTTGCACCAGTTCGAACTATTCAATATTCCTTAATAGTCGGTTGGCCAATTCTCAACAACCAAGTCGCGCAACGGCTTTTATGAAAAGCGCCAATAATCAGCGGCGGCATGGTGAGATGATAATGTTGCGTTGCGACTGTCATGCCTTTTTTGGTAGCAAGAAAACCTCTTGCGGCAATGCACGCCCAGACAAACGAATGACATCCCAGACGGAGGCGACACAAGCAATATCACGCTGCTCAAGCACAGATTGGCAACCCGCAATCTGATCCATGTACCGATCAACGAGCCCATTTGACATCATTTTGGACAGTTCATCGAACGGAGGTGCGACAACATGCACCAAGCGCGGGAGCGAACGAGCTATCACCATGCCGCTGGGGTCGTAATCCACGAAGGCTGCCACCGGCTGTTTCAAGTTACGCAACATCGCCAGCATGCTGTCACTTCTCACACTGTCTTTGTCACCACGCCACACGATCAGAGGATTCTGGCCGGGGAAAGAGAGGCGTTCTGCCGCTAGGTTGATGTCGTTGAAGCATTCCCAGTTCTCGACCACCACGATCCAGTCGTGTTGAGCCATTTCACCTAGCTCGGCATAGTCCATCTCAACATGGCAGCGTGCGGGCAAGAGTAGTGGCTGTCCATTCAGGACAAGCGGTAGGGAAGGTTGGAGAGCTTTGATGGCGACGCGACGGCGCTTGACTGGCTCTTGGGCAAACTTCTCGTTGTGGCCAACGGATAGTGCCTCAGCGCGAGTCAGCCCATCCCATGCGTCCGGCGATATATCCGCACTTACTCCATCGCTGGACAGCAACTCGCGGATGACTTGCTTCTGGGCGGGTGACATGTAGATGGATTGCCCCTTTCGTTCCCCGACTCGTGACCCGTAGTCGCGCACGAAGGCATCAAGCGACGCATTCACCGAGAACCGCTCGCTTTCCGATTGGACACAGCGCAGCAACACCTTAACCAGCCTAGCTTCCATGAACCATCACATCCTGAACAAACAGATTCATTGAAATACGCGACTCTCCGCGTCGCTCAATACGGTGGTGCCGCAGCCGGGCAAATTCCTCACGGTGGCTGTTTTTTGAATTGATGACCAGTAGTAGCCATATCTCATCCGGTACGCCGATCTCGGGGAAGTGCTGGCGCTTCCAGTTCAAAGCGGATAATGGAGTAGGCGAGCGAGAAGCGGCTTTGGCGAACTTGTACAGCGCGACATGGTGAGGCTGCAACCTGAGCGTCTCGGTGGGCTTGTTGGCGCTGCGCTCGATGTGCCCGGGGGGACGCTCCCTGACGGAAACTACCTTGGGGGCGGGGAGTTGGGAGGCGATCTCGCGCAGGTATTCGAAGGTGGAGACATCTCTCACGTCGGAATAGGCTACCGGGTTGATGCCAGCGGCACGCATCATCCATAACGGACGGTGATGAGTCTCTTCCAACTCAGGTAGCTCATAACCTGGATTTTGCTGGAGGAAATTGGCAAATTGCCGGAAACGTTTCACATCCGGCGCAATGACGCGTAGTCGGTAAAGGTAGGTCTCGAAGAAATGCAGCAGGCGGGATATTTCGGTATGCCATTCGGCCTTGCGGTCTGAGATGAGGGTTCGGTAGGAAATCGCCAGTGGCTCGAAGTCGCAATATCCCGCTCCGAACTGCTGTTCGATACCAAATCGGTCAATCGATTCGAGCGCATCGCTGAAACGTCTTGCTTGCCGCAGGTAGTGTTCGTTCTGCCGAGTCTTTGCCTCAATGGAGTTGACCACGGCAAAGTTCGTCTCAGCCTGGTTAAGCAACTTTGAAATGCCGGAGCTGAAGGTGTCAGACAGGTCGGCGCAAGCATCATGGAACTGGGCGGAAACATGGTCTGCATCTTCAACACGCCCTGCAAAGACAGCTTTTGCATATTCGTCTAGCAACTGCGAAATACGGTTGACCTGTGCGCCAGCATTGTCACCGAGTAGCTCGAACAACCGCTGTTTCTGGGTTACTTCATCGAAGAACTTGGTTATAAAGCTTGAAAGGCGATATGTATCCCGACCATCCGAGACAAAGATACGGTTCTGGTGCAGCACATAGGCATCACGGTCGGTCTTCGAGCCGTTCTTGATATAGCGCCCCTTGCTGTAAACCTCATGGATCAAATCCCGATGCGTGGCAATCGCATTAAGCGCATTAGATAGTAAGTCGTTTTGGGGTTTGCTCATATCAGGCTGCCGGTTTCGCTTTCTGGCTGCTCATCACCAACCTTCAGCGTCTCGTCGGTCTCATGAATGAACTTGATGACATCGAGAAGATACTCAATTTTGGACGTGACCTGATAGATTGCACGCTCTGGATTTGCCAGCTTCAGATAGCCGTCATTGACCAGCCGTTTGAATATGTTGTCCAGCAACTTACGCTGGGTGGTATCCGATGAAAACGCCTTAAAGTGTGTGCCAAGCGATTGTAGTTCGTTGCGTAATGAGATGTCCTGGTCGATCTTACCGATCAGTGTGTCAGCCTCAATGGCGGTGCCGTACATCAGGATGTCCTCTTGTCCCGTCGAGCGGATCACTAGATTGAAGAACGATACGACTGGGGCGAGGGTGTTCTTAATATCGGCGTAGCTTGATCGGATTAAGGCACGTTCTTGCTCACCGTAAGCGGAAAAAACAAGGTAGAAACCAGATTGTTTGGATGTTTTGGCTACACGCCGCCCGATCTTGGCGAAGAAATCTTCGACTGACCGCAGGTTCTCTTCATTGCACAGGAAATCGAAGGTGTCCGGGTGCAACACACGGCAGATGAATGCTCCTTCGAGCAACTGGAATATAACGCGCTCAAACATTCTCTCCTCCCATGTCTATGACAAATTCAACAATTTCGGGGTGATTCGCCGTCCGCTGCACACGATACAGCTTGGCGAACTGGACCAGGATGTCCAGATTGGCCTCAGGACAAGCAGAGAATAGACGGATGCCGTTCTCCTGCAACATGATCAGCAAATCGTGGATGTTGCGTGAGTCCAGATCAAGCAGCTCGTCCACCGCCCATGTAATTTGCACGCTTGCTTCACCACGGATTTTCCGGATGAAGGCGACGAAGATGGTGCATAGAATTAGATAAGACAAACCGTTGGATGACAGCTTTTCGAGGTCGGCGGTCGTGCGGAATGTCTTAGGGGTGCCGTTCTCGACCACATCGCCACGGATGTTGATCAGCTTGCGGCGTTCGGCGCGGATACCTTCGCGCACCTCCCAGTGGCTGACCAGCCGCTTGAGTCCTTCCGCGAACTCGGCGGGCGGCATCTCCCGGCCAGAAGACGACCACGCCTGGTGGATGGCGTTGAATTCAGTTACATCATTCCAGTACTTCAGCTTCTCCAGCGCGGAATCGAAGTGGATAGTGATGCTCGATATGCACCGGAACACGTTGGTCTGGTTAAGTGCTTTCTGGATGTCGTTGTTGAACCGTCCGACCTCCTTGTGGAACTGTAGCAGCTTGTTATGGAATTCAGAGATGAGGCTGCCGTAGGAACGCGCTTGCATCATCAGTATGTGGCGGCGTGCCTCATGTTCCCGCGAGAACCAATCATGCAGAGGCTTGACCCATGCGGATGGGTTGCTGTCGTCCGGATCAACAGCGGCGCGCGTCGTACTGAAATACTGCTCCGTCGGGGATCCATACACACTACTGAAAGATGCCTTGATCTTGCGGATTCTGATTACCAACTCGCCGTGCAAGGACTTGCGGTTGGAAAAAAGTCCGATAGCCTGGCTGAACAAGTGCCCAACAGTCCAGGATGTGTCGAGTGGCTGCGTCATGACATCACGGTCGGCGGGATAATCTGCCATTTGCACAACCTTGTTATCGATGAGTCCTTTGCTTTGATCGAGGTCTGTCAGCCTGGTGTCCAAATCAGTTATTTTTGTCTGAATCTCATTCTGCCGTGCTGCCCACTGTCCGGAAATGGTTTCCTTGCTGCTTTTTAACGACAGCTGCCTGTTTCGACAGGTTTTGGCTTTCTCATCCAACTCGCCACGTTTGGTCAACTCATTTTCGCGCCAGAACCGCCAAGCGGTAACGCGCTCACTCCATCCTTTAGCCGTGTGGATTTGCCTGCCTTGCTCCTCTATTTCTAAGTCGATATCTTTCAGCATGGAAGTATCAACACCCTTTTCGGAAAGCGCTATCAGCTTCTCCTCTGCGAGCCCGGCCAGTTGATCCTCTTGCGCTTCACCAGCTTGCTTGATGGCAAGCTGAATCGCACCAATGGCATCAGCCTGCTTTTGCTTAAGCGATTTATCGATGCCTTCGTGTTTCTTTGCGCACATTTGCCGGGCAGTAGTGAGCGAGGTATTGGCATCATTAATTTTCTGGTTGCACGCCTTGATGCACTGTTGCACCGTAACCAGATCCTGCTCGGCATCCTGCTTGGATTTCTTCTTGGAGGTATCAACGGCTTGTTTTGCGGCAACCGCCTCGATTTTTAGAGTGGCTTCACGGGCGAGGAGTTTGGCGGTTTCCACATCATGCATGCTCAACGCAGCATCCGCCGCAATCCTGCGTTTATTGCATTGTTCCAGTAGTCGTTCAGCCTCGCCGATACCATTTTTCAATATCTCCTGGTCATTTCGACACGACGCAATCTGGATCTGTAGCGCCGCTTCATCGGCACAGAGTGTGCTGTCAAGGCGCGACAATTCGAGTGACACACCATAGAGTGAACTGGCACTTCCATCGATGGACGGGGACAACCCGTTCATGGTCAGGATATCTTCGCGGATTATCTTGGCAATGTCGGTGGGCCAATCGGTCTTGTTCGCGCGCAAGAAATGCAGCAGCGAGTCATTGTCTGGATTGAGGTTGGTCAGCAACCTTTGGTGATTGGACTCGATATCTTCAGCGCGATGGCGCAACCCATTGAGAACTGCCTCTTGTTCGGCGTATTCTCGCCCGGCTTGGGTCTTCTGCTTTTCCAGAGTGGGGCGGCCATCTTGAGTAACGCGCATTTCTTCGCGCAAGACCTCCGTCTCGGTACGCTTCTTTTCCAGTGCTTCGACCGCAACAGTGTCCGCTGGCGGATTGGCAACAACGCTGCTCCAATGAGCCTCCTGAGCAATAGCCTGATGATGCTCCACGCGAATTGTGTTGAGTCCTGCTTCTGCAGTGGCCTGCAGCAGGCGGTCAGCCTCCTGATGTTCAGCCCGATTCTTGTCGAACAACGGTTCAAACTGTTCCCGTATCTTTTCAATATCCATGTTGAATTGCTGGACACGAGCCAGATGCTCGTTCCGTACAGCAATGCCCATCAACTGGTATTTCTGCTCAATTTTAGAAGACTCGCCCAGCAATGCTTCCTTCCTGGCGTTGAGCGTTTCGAGTTTGTTTCGCAACTGAGGAATGCTGGCCACCAGCTCCGCCATTTGAACTATTGCATCGTCTTCGTACTGTTTCGCCTTGCGGTCGATGGAAACGACCCGGCTCTCCGCCTCGTTAGCATCGGCATCAGCCTTTGATTCGTCCTCTTGTAATTTCTGCAAAGAACCGATGAACTTCAACTGCTCCTGATCGCGGATATCAGTCAACCGTGTTCGATCATCCTTCAGCAGATTATGCTGGCTGGAAAAATGCTGCCCGAGTACCAGTAGCTTTGCGTGTAAGGATCGCAACTCATATTCGTTGGCGTTCAGTTTAGCGTCGATCCCATCAACCTCCTTCATTAGGTCGGCGTGCTGCATGACCTCGTTGTATGCGGCGAACTGCGTTGGCCATTCGGCATACTGATCTCGGTCGCCGGTGATGCTGATAGAGGCGTTGCCGTCGTTAGAGATGTAGTCCACGATGACACGCAAAAATTCGTCGAAGTTCGCCTTGCGGGTAAACATCCCACTAACGATCTTTTCAATATGCACCAGCTTGCTGCCGCTTGCCGTGAAGGAATAGTCGGCCACCAGTGCGCGATTTTCGGCGGAACTCTTGCCACCCGCCACCCGCCCTTGGATGATGTTGCGGTACTCACTGAGCGTCAACACGGGGGAGTGCGGGACACCTGCGGTCTTCAGCCTCACCTTTAGGTCTTTTGCCGAGATGAGTGTGGCTCCGTCACCATCTTCGGTGAATAGTGATAGGTCGTATGCGGCACGGATAAAGCGATAATTGAATGCCGCCTCGCCTACGCTGTAGAGAATGGCCATGCAGTGCACATCGCGGCGTAGGTACTCGAAAATGACGTAAGAAGTGGAGTGGGGGAGATAGAAGTCGGCAAAGCTGCTGGAGCCAGACGTGCATTGTCCGGGGTTCTCGCCGTAGAAGATCGGGATGAGATTGAGCAGGGAGGTTTTGCCAGCGCCGTTATCCCCGGTCAAGATTGCGCCATCAGACAGGTCGATAATCGCCTCGCCACCAGGGGAATAGGAATCAAGCAGGATGAGTCGGAGCAGGCGGAAATCAGCCTCGATGCGGGCTGTGGTGTCTTGCATGATTCGTCTTTCTATTGGTAACGACCAATGTTGAGTAGGCTTGCAACTTTTTCTTTGTTTGCCAGCACCGAATCCTTCAAAAATTAACAGGTTCGGAGACGACAATCATTTTGATGATGCACCCTAACTGGCCTTGCCTGCATCGTCAATATGCCAAATGGCCTAAATGATCGGTTGAGTTGACCCAGAATCAACATGCAGATTCAAACATAAACATAAGCCGCACGAATGTCTGCTTCCGGGTGATCTGAATAATTGAGCCTGAACGCAAAGCCCAAATGACTGCCTTAGCGGGCTGCTGAAAAGCCTCAATATCAGCTCGAACTGATAGAATCGTTTATATGGCTTCTCGGTGCGCCACTTTATAAAATTGATGGTGTTTCGGTTAATATCAAAACCCTGCCGATCCAGACTGTCCGCGACTTCAATGGCTATACCGAAGCGGCATAGACGCCCGTGGGATTGTTGCTGAATTCCAAGGTGCGCATCCCTCACTACTGAAAGTTATCGTATATGCATAAGCAAGCACCAGAGATTTTTCAACGCTCCCTTACATCCCTCGATTTGGCCGACCTGCCACCAACCACCGACTCAGGGTTTGAGCAAGCGGTCATCATGCAGTACGCCATGCAGTATGCGGCAAAGGGCTGGACTGCGGCGGTAGTCGTGAGCGACGGAATGGTGCGAGTTGTTGCCGTGCCGCAGCAGGGAATTGAGCCAAAAACTTACCTGATGGGGCTACTCCATCACGGCTATATCGAAGATGCGCTTCCGGGACTGGAAGCCATGTATGGCATGATCGATGACCCAGACATCTGCTTTAACTACGGCGTTGCCTTGTCGGAGCTTGGTCGCGTTGAGGAATCACTGGCCCCGTTGAACAAGTGCCTCAACCTTGATCCGAGCTACGACAACGCTGCCATCGCCATCGGAGTTTCACTTTCCAAACTTGAGCGCTACGACGAAGCTGAATTCGTGCTCAAGACGGCAGCGAAAATCCAGCCGAACAATGCCCTCGTCAAGCAGAACCTCGCTGCGACCCTGGCACGGGCTGGAAAGTATGCGGAGGCATTGCCGTATTTTCGCCAGGCCGCTTCGCTAACACCAAATAATCCTGGGGTGCTGATGGGGTTGGCGCGCTGCCTCGACTCGATAGATGCGCACCAAAAGGAAGCGCTGAAGGTCTACAAGGATGTGGTTAAGCGTTTTCCAGATTCGCAGTTCGCTGAAGATGCCAAGCAGATTTTGAATCGGGCCGGACAGGCCGATCTCCGCAAGGTTGTGGATGACGGGCATCGCCCGGACGCGGTGGAATACATGATGGGCGCCATGAAGCGGTTCGCCGAGATACCGCGCGAGCAAGCCGGGCGCGTGACTATGGAGATAGCGCGGCTGGGCGAGACCGGGCTGGAAATCAACAATCCGTTGAAGCGCTATTCGCTCACCAACCTCGACGGGGATTTTTCTGGCCTGCAACTCCTTTGCTACATGCACGTTGGCATGGCGCTATTCGACCCGAAAGTGGATTGTGGCTCCGGATTGCAGCGTGAATACGATATTGCCAAGGGCATGACCGGCAAGTGACACAACCAGGCATCCAAGCCGAGCTTGAAGCTGCCGAACAGGCAGAGCCATTGCTTCCCGGCTTGCCTGCCGCTTCATATGTTTCTGGCGACCTGTCGGATCAGCCAAATGAATACGATGTGCTCTATCGCCAGCGCAAGCGCTACAACCGTGAATTTGGCTTCTGCCTATTTACGGCAGAATGCATTTCCTCACTGGCTTCCCTGTGCCAAGGTAAAAAGGTGCTCGAAGCCGGTAGTGGTTCCGGCTGGCTTGCCGACCAGCTTGCGCAACATGGAATAGCAATCACTGCCGCCGACTGGACGGACTATCGCAGGCAACCACATGACACGAAGCGCGGCTATCCAATGCGATCCGTGTTTCGCCTTGATCACCACGGCGACGCGGTTGCACTGCTCCCCGGCAGTTTCGACGTGGTGCTGCTGGTTTGGCCGAACCTCAACACGCCGTTCGGCGAACAGGTCGCTCACGCGATGCGCTCCGGTCAGGTTATGATTCTCGAAGGCGAGGAGAAAGGCGGCAGCACGGCGACCGATGAGTTCTTCGACGTGCTCAGCGCCAATTTCGAATGCCTCGGCACCGAGACGCTGGCGCTCAACGAACATCACCGCACGTTCCCCGGTTTGCACGACCGGTGGCAAATATTGAGGAAAAAATGATTGAGGCACCCGTTAGCAATCCACCGCAAGCCTACTTGGACATCATCAGTCCGCTGATCGACAAAGCGCGGGGTTTCCTGGAGGCAGGCGAAAAGCTTCAGGCGATGGCGTTCGTTGGCAACCTGACCACCAAGGAAGTCATTCCCGTGATGATTCAGCCTGGAAGTGGTGAGGACAAGGATCAGTCTGCGCGGACCATCCAGTCAGCGGCGTTGGCCTTGGATGCTGATTTCGTGTTCACGATCATGGAAGCATGGTCGCTTCGTCCGTCAAAAGTTTCTCAGATGGCCGCGATCCTGGACAAGTATGGAAGCATAGGTGCCTCACCTTATGCGATTGACATTTGCGCACTTACGCTGGAAACGAAGCGTGGAGTATGGATTTCGCAGCCTCAAATTATGCCCAAGGGAATTTCCAAGAAGAAACGGACAATTGGAGCAGTCGAGTTCCACTATTTCACGGAAGTTGGAGGCCGATTTATGCACCTGCTGCCAAAGAAGGAAGGCGACGAGCCACCGACGATTTTACATTGACTGGCAAAGTTGCCGCGCTGTGAACTGGGCGATTTTATTTGATTGCTCCACATTTCGCCCATTGCCAATTCAACTTGTCCAGAGTCCCCATTAGATATCGACTAACGGGGAAAATTTGCCGCTGGGCGCATAATAGGACATGACAAATATTTATACTGGGAGTGTGCTTTCATGAAGCAACTGAATATTGACATCGAAAATTGCTACGGCATCAAAAAACTGAAGACCTCGTTCGACTTTTCCAAGTACGCGGCTTGCGCGATCTATGCTCCAAACGGCGCGATGAAATCTTCACTTGCGCGGACGTTTCAGGATATTGCAGAGGGTACTAAATCCAGAGATAGAATTTTCCCAGAGCGCGCGAACAAGAGGATCATCACAGATGAAAATGGCGTTGAACTGCCCAGTGAAAGCGTTCTCGTTGTTAGACCGTATGACGAGAAGTTGGAGCACTCTAATAAAACTTCAACACTACTCGTCAATGCTACGCTCAGAAAGGAATACGAGCAGCTGCACTTGGAAATTGATGCGTCAAAAGACGTATTTTTGAAGGCTCTAAAGGAGCAGTCTGGGTCTAAGAAGGATTTGGAAAAAGAAATTTCCTCTACGTTTACAAAAAGTGATGACCAGTTGTTCCGCGCCTTGGTTCGTATCAAAAACGAATTGTCAGAACAGAAAGATGCGCCATTCGCAGATATTCGTTATGACATGATTTTCGACGAAAAGGTATTGGGCTTTCTTGAAACTAAGGACGTCAAGACAGCGATAGAGAATTACATCCTGAAATACAACGAGCTCCTAGCTGTTTCCACCTATTTCAAAAAAGGGACATTCAACTACTACAACGCCGCCACTATTGCAAAGAACCTCGCCGACAATGGGTTCTTCAACGCGAAGCACACGATAAGTTTGAATGCAGATACGAAGTTGGAGATTACAAGCCAGAAGGAACTTGAAGCGCTGATTGCCAAAGAAAAAGAAGGCATCTCAAACGATCATGATCTCAGGAAGAAGTTTTCCGACATTGATAAGTTGATACAGAAAAATACAAACCTTCGTGACTTTGAGGGTTACTTGGCGAATCATGAGGAGTTACTGCCAAAGCTTGCAAATATAGAAAGTTTCAAAGAAGAGATTTGGAAATCCTACCTTAAGGTGCGCTTCGATAGCTACAAGGATTTGCTAGACAAATTCCAGGCTGCTGAGGACAGAAAAAAGCAAATTGAAGAACAGGCAGCAAAGGAACGCACACAGTGGGAAAATGTCATTGAAATATTCAATGGCCGTTTTTTTGTTCCCTTCAAGCTAGAGGCAAAGAACAGAGTGTCAGTGATACTGGGCCAGGAACCTCTACTCAGCCTTGGGTTTATTTTTGAGGACGGAGCAGACACGGCGCTGGTAGGCAAGTCGGATTTAATGGAGGTCTTAAGTACGGGCGAGAGAAAAGCACTTTATGTGTTGAACATAATCTTTGAGATTGAGGTTAGAAAAAAGGCAGCCCAGGAAACCATTCTCATCGTCGATGACATCGCTGACTCCTTTGACTACAAAAACAAGTACGCAATCATTCAATATTTAAAGGATATTGCTGAGGAGCCACTCTTCAAATCTCACTTTAATCAGATCATCCTCACGCACAACTTTGACTTCTTTCGCACGATAAATAGTAGGTTCGTAAAATATCAGAACTGTTTTATGGCTTCCAAGAGCAGCACTGGACTTACTCTGAATCAGGCGGCTGGCATACAGAATGTTTTCATTAATGATTGGAAGTTAAAATTCTTCACAGATTCTAAGAAGAAGATTGCCTCCATCCCTTTTATACGAAATCTCATCGAGTTCACCAAGGGAGACAAAGACCCTGAGTACATGAAGCTGACATCCCTGCTGCATTGGAAAGCAGACTCAGACGCAATTACTCATGATGACCTTGATAGCATCTTCAACAAATTGTTCACAACAACTGGAAATTCGGCAGATGGCAAGAAGCCCGTGATTAATTTTATCCATCAGCAGGCGAGTGACTGCCTAATAGCAGCGGAGGGTATTAACTTCGAGAACAAGATTGTATTGTCCATTGCGATAAGACTTGCTGCCGAGAAATTCATGGTTGATAAAATCAACGATTCCACATTTGTTGCCGGAATAGAGTCCCATCAAACTCCACAACTCTTGGATAAGTTTAAGGAGGGCTTCGGCACTGAAGTGGACACCATCAAGACCATTCAGCGAGTGATCCTAATGACGCCGGAAAACATTCATTTGAACTCGTTTATGTATGAGCCGATTCTCGATATGTCTGACGAACACTTGAGGAAGCTCTACGAAGATGTCTTGGCGCTGGCCTGATGTGTTCAGGACGGCAGCATTATTAAAGATGCTATGTAGGACATTTAGGCGTCTGCCAACCAACACCATACATCACGAACGGACGATGAACCATGCGCTTCTTGCACACATCGGACTGGCATCTGGGCCAGACACTGCACAGTTTCGAGCGAACCTACGAGCATCAGTGCTTCCTCGATTGGTTACTCGACACCATCACCACCGAACAGGCGGAAGGTTTGCTTATCTCGGGTGACATCTTCGACAATGCAAATCCATCCGCTGCATCGCAAAAACGGCTCTACCGTTTTCTGCAACAAGCCAAAATGCGTGTGCCGCACCTTAATATCATCATCATTGCAGGTAACCACGACTCACCCGGAAGGCTGGAAGCACCGGGGCCGTTGCTGGAAGAATTCGACACCACTGTGGTAGGGCATATTCGGCGCACAGCCGATGGCGATATTGATCTCAGCCAGCTGGTAGTACCTTTGAAAAATCGGGATGGAGCCATCGCGGCCTGGTGTTTGGCGATCCCCTTTCTGCGCCCCGGTGATGTGCCGCGCGTTGAAACGGAGGGCGATGCTTATATGGAAGGTATTGCCCAGCTTTATCGCCAAGCTCTCGAATTGGCACTGGCACGTCGCCAACCGGGGCAAGCCATTCTGGCACTCGGGCACTGCCACATGGTGGGGGGCGAAGTATCGGCAGAATCCGAACGACGCATCGTGATCGGCGGCGCTGAAGCTCTCTCTGCCGCCATTTTCGATCCAGCCATTGCGTATGCCGCGCTGGGGCATTTGCATTTAGCACAACGCGTGGGGAAGCAGGAGCATCTGCGTTATTGTGGCAGCCCGCTACCCTTGTCATTTGCGGAAATTGACTATAACCACCAGATTTTGCGTGTTGATCTGGAGGGCGAATCGGTGCAGTCCATCACCGCAATCCCAGTGCCCCGTACCGTTGAATTGCTGCGGATACCCAAGCAACCCGCACCTGTGGAAGAGGTGCTGGCCGCACTGGCGGCACTCGATCTGCCTGCGCAATCCGACATGCTCGCCCATCCATATCTTGAGGTACGTGTGCGGTTGGATACGCCCGAGCCAGATCTGCGTGCCCGTGTTGAAGCCGCACTTGAAAACAAACCTATTCGACTTGCCAAGATTGAAACCAGCGTCGATCACAAAATATCCGGGGTGGTTGCACCGATGTCACTCGATGATCTGAACCGTTTGCAGCCAGAGGATATATTTAAACGGCTATATCAAAGCAAATTCGGCAGTGAGGCTCCACTGGAACAACTCGCCGCATTCGCCGAGTTATTGCTTGAACCAACCGAAAGTATCGCTGAATGAAAATTCTCGCGATACGCGGCAAGAACCTGGCCTCGCTGGCGGGCGAGTTCGAAATCCCTTTTCAGCAGGAACCGCTTGCATCCGCCGGGCTATTTGCGATCAGCGGCTCCACGGGAGCAGGCAAAAGCACCCTGCTTGATGCACTTTGCCTCGCTTTGTATGACGACACACCGCGTCTGCTAAAGGCGGGTAGCACGGGCACTAAACTGCCGGACGTGGCTGGCGAAACCGTCACTCCGCACGACACCCGCACCTTGTTGCGGCGCGGTGCTGCTGAGGGATATGCCGAGGTGGACTTTGTCGGCAATGATGGGGGTTCGTACCGTGCCCGCTGGAGTGTGCGGCGTTCCAGAGCCAAGATTCATGGCAAACTTCAAGCCATAGAAATGACATTTAAGAGCCTGCCCGACTTGCAGCCTATCGGAGGGGTAAACAAGGAAGTGAAAGCCGAGATTGCGCAACGAATCGGGCTAAGTTTTGAACAATTTACCCGCTCGGTGTTGCTGGCGCAAAACGAATTTTCTGCGTTTCTCAAAGCAGACGACAACGAACGTGGCGAACTACTCGAAACCCTGACTGGCATAGTCATCTACAGCGCCATTTCCAAGCGCGCTTATGAACGAAAAAATGTCGAGCAGGCTTCTTTGGCACGGCTAAATGATCGACTCGCCGACCAGAAGCCGTTAAGCCAGGAAGCGCGTGCGCAACTCGACCAAAACAGCAAGCAAGCCAATGATGCACTCGCGGCAGTGGAGCTACGCAAAAAGAGTCTCGACGAGCATCTGCGCTGGCATGATGCCATGGGCAAAGCTCAACACAGCGAACAACTGGCGCAGGAGGAATGGGGGAGATTGTTTGCCGAACAGCAAGCCGCAGCACCACGCCAGGAAGATTTTTACCGCATCGAATCGGTGCAAGCAGCACGTGCTTTGCTGGGCGATTGCGACCGCACCAAAGCGGACATCGCGCATACCCAGCTTGCCATCAGCAACGGCGAGGCTGAACTCGGACAGGCAACGCTGGCACTGCAAGTGGCTAATGAAACACTCGAAATAGCCCGTCAAACCTTACTCGACGCGGAGCAACGACAAATCGCCGCAGCCCCCGATCTCGATCAAGCAAAGGCACTCGATACTCAACTTGCAACACTCACGCCGCATCACCGCCAAGCGAGTCAAATGCAGGATGAAGCACGCGCTGCTGAAACCCTTGCCCAGCAGGCGCTTAAGAACAATGACGAGCAACGTACTCTCGCGCAGGAAGAACAGAAAATAACGGAAGATTGGCTGAAGCAACATGTCCATCTTAAAGCTCTCACCGAGGGTTGGCCGCGCTGGGATACGCTACTTAAACAAGCTTCGCAACATGCCCAGGATCAAGCCCGATTCAACGCTGAGTTATCAACTGCGCAAAAGAGTGAATCGCGTCTGGTTAAAGCCGAGGTTGCGGCCAATGATGCACTCGGTGTAACTGTGCAAGCCATGAGCTTGGCGGAAACAAAGCGCACCGCATTACAGAAAAAACTGGATGGATTCGACGTTCCTGCACGGCTTGAACGCAAACAAACCGCTGAGCTCAGACGTGATTTGATCATCTCTGCTGAACAACAATGGCGCAATATGTCGGGTAATCTGTCCGAGCAGTTACGGCTGAATGGTGAAGCCCAACAATTGCAGGATGCAATTAGACAGGCTGACTCCACGCTAAGTCTGTTGCAAGAACGCATCCCAAGCGCGAACGTCGAATTTGCACAGGCCGAACGTTCGCTCAAAACCGCTGAGGTTGCTTGCGCTGAGAATGTCGAAACATTGCGCGCCGCGCTCGAAGAGAATGAAGCGTGCCCGGTGTGTGGCGCGCTGGATCATCCGTACCGCAGTGAAAATCAGCAACTACACGCCATGCTGGACAGCCTGCAAGCCGAAGTGACTCGTTGCCGTGAGCAAGTGCAACAGCTACAGCTACAGCAAACAATGCATAGCACACGGGCCACAAGCAGCCGCAGCCAGTTGGATGCAATCACTCAGCAATTACTTAAGCTGGAAGAGGCCATCCAAACCGATAAATCGGCATGGGAATCCCACACTCTTGCCAGCGAACTTGGCAACACTGAAACCAACGAGAGAACACGCTGGTTTACCGACCAGCAGCAGGCCGTTCGGGCGCAGTTACAAGCTATCACCGATGAAGAGCAAGCCGAGCGAGATGCCAGGTTTGCTAGAGACCAAGCCCAAACAGAATGCGATGCGGCAACCAAACAACACACAGTCTGCAAAGACGCTGTAACGGCTGCGCAAGCTGCGGTGGTAAAAGCCCGTTCCGAGCATAGCGCCAGTGTGCAGAAACTTGCCGATGCCGCGCATCGCCTGGACACCACACTTGATGAGCTTGATGCCGCCTTTGATAATCACGACTGGATGGAAGCATGGCGCAATGCACCAGAAGCCTTTCATGCCAAGCGCAAAACAGACATTTTCCAATGGCAAACACAAAGCAAATCGCGTGATGAACGCCAAATTCAGCTCGGAAAACTGGATGATGCTCACGCGGTAATGCTGGGCGCGCTAGCCAAGGCCAGCGCGGAGGCCAGCCGCACAGCAACGGTGTTTACAGCCAGCGCCGCCAGCATCGAAAAAATACAAACCGCCCGCAGTGCCCTGTTTGGTGGCAAAGTAACCAGCCAGATTCAGACAGAACTTAGTGGAGCGATTACATTAGCGAAAAACAAGCTCGCCGAGCAGATTGAATTGACGCAGCAATGCACCAATGATAAAACCCGCCACCAGGAAGCACGCGACCAAGCAAACAAGCGCCTTACAGGGCAAATGAAGAATGCCGAAACCGCTGCCACAACACTGGCAACTTGGCTCAGCCAATTTAATTGCAGCAACCCTGCCACGCCCATCGACATCGAACAACTGCGCACACTACTCGCACACACGGCTGAATGGATTAGCGACGAACGCAAGCAACTACAATCCATCGAGTCCGCACTCCAGAAGGCCGCAACCGTACTGCAAGAACGTCAGCAGCAACGGGAAATGCACGAACAGAAACGCCCAACAGCAGATGACGCGGAAGTTGTGAAGGCGGCGTTAACTCTGTTCGAAGATGAGCGACAAACAGTCCAAGCGCAAGCCACCACCTTGCAAAACGCTATCGTGCTAGATCAGGAGCGACGCAAGCAATCGGTATCCATGCTGACAGAGATCGAAAAGCAAGAAGCCACTCACCGGCTATGGGCGCAACTAAGCGAATTGATAGGCTCAGCCGATGGCAAAAAATTCCGCAACTACGCTCAACAATTCACCCTTGACGTGCTGCTAGGCTACGCCAACCAACATCTGGTTGAGTTGTCTCGACGCTACCGATTGGAGCGCATCAAAGACACGCTGGCACTGATGGTGGTCGATCAGGATATGGGCGACGAATTGCGCTCGGTTCACTCCCTATCCGGTGGTGAATCTTTTCTGGTCTCGCTGGCACTTGCGCTGGGGCTGGCATCGCTGTCGTCAAACCGGGTTCGCGTCGAATCGCTGTTCATCGACGAAGGTTTCGGCAGTCTGGATCCCGAAACCCTTTCTGTAGCAATGGATGCGCTGGATGGCTTGCAAGCTATGGGGCGCAAAGTCGGCGTTATCTCGCATGTTCAGGAAATGACGGAACGGATTGCGACCAGGATTCTGGTGCAGCGGATGGCAGGCGGAAAGAGTCAGGTAGTTATAGCTTAGTCGGCATCAACAAGACGAAGGCTGGTTCTACACTTCGAACAAATTGCTGATCCTGTAACCATACTTTGTTGATGCCCATTCCACCTCCAGTTTTTTGCATGCCTATTTTTGTTCAATTACGCTTTTAATCATTTGTTTTGCGCCTGATAACATCCGCATATTTAGATATGGTGCTGCAATATCAAGAACGGAAGCAACCTTGGATAACCCGCTGAGTGATTGGTCCACACAGCATTGTTCAATTTCTGGGCACGCCAAAGAAGGCGTAGAAAAAGCGAATCGCTGATTGCTAACTGAAAAAATCCAGCGGGAAATAAGCATCCCCTCTAAGACAGCTCCTATCAAACGCTTCTCATCCTTGAGGGCATCAAGCAACCGAAAGGAACACTTCCATAACTCCGCTGGGGCAATAGCTCCACTTCTTAATGTAAATATAGCGGCTGCGGCTTGCTGTGGAAAAGAGTCATCTGGAAGTATCCCGCTTAACACATTTAAGAACTGATCAACATCTTCGGTTAGAGCACCAGCATTTGCTAGGTCAGTGCGCCATCGCTCAATGGGCAGGGGAGTGCCTTGATTTTCGGCGGTAGCAATTACGCTTGCTACTAGCGTGTAGCGATAAATCCAAATCCAGTTTTCCGGGTTTTCCCAATATCCATCGGAAAGTTTTGGAACATCGCCTATTGCCCAGCCATCCTCTTGTCCATCTTTAAGTATTTTAGAATGCTGCACCCCCTCGATCATCTCGATAAGTTTCGGAATAAGATTATCAAAATCATTTCGCTTGAATACCGAATCAAATGCAAGTGTGCGCGCGTATCCAGCCATGAGAAGTGGTTTTTTCCCTCCCGTCACTATTTGTGCGCGAGCACATATTCCGATATCCAACTCAAGAATACTTTCAGTGGAAGCCAGCAATTCCCACGCTGCGCTTATATCAACAATCCGATGCTCTTTGATCCCTTCATGTGGTTCTTGGTTGCTGCACATACCTGGAAGTGGTTCCGCAAAATCAGCAGGATGCTCTCCCCGCGCATCAAAATGTAACCATGAAATACTATGGCGAACAGTTGCGTGAAGATGTCGAATACGAATATCGTCCGAAAGCGCAACACTTCCAAGCATATCGAGAACATCAGCAAAGATCGAAAGGCTGTTCCCATATTTCTTTTGTTTCCATAAGGCAAAGGCTTCATCAGCCATCAATCCAATTCCCATGCTCTTTTGTACACTCGAAAGCTTGGCCTTTTCAGCACCCAACTGAAATAAGCGAGCGGCTTCTGACCATTTGTATAATTTTGCGGAAGCTATACCCGCATTGCGGCAACAATAAACAAATTCAACATTGGGCAAGCCTGCTAGCTCAAGAGCCTTATTAGCTATCGGCAAAGCTTCCGAATCACGATTCGTATGGAATAGAACCTTCGCCCGCTGATTTATCAAACTGGCTTCGTCAGGGAATTCCTTATCTGCCGCATCTAATATTTCTAGTGCACGTTCGGCAGAATGGCCATATTCATCTTGAATAACGGACATTGCTATGAGGCTAGCTTTAGTAAGTTCAGGAACTTTCCACTCTCGTGATTTTATTGTGGCAAGGTCGAACACGCGGAGAGCCTTGTTTACATCAAGCTCGCTATCCTGTACTTCTTTCCACCAAGCACGGTTGATCAGAAGACTCGCAAAATCCATTTCAGAATTGCAAATCCTCAACAACTGGTCACGTTTATTTGACGGAAGAGCGTTCAGTGATGTGACAAGCTCGGATAGGTCATCAAGGCCTGCCAGTCGAGCGCCTTGATATGCAAAAAGGAGTTGTGCGGGTGTATTTTCCCCCAAGCGAGGGAGTCCAATTTCCCCTTTGCCGAAGGAATCAGATATTTCCTTGAAAACAAAATTCTCTTCCGTAATATCCATCATGCGGGAAAGCATTCGAACAACTATAGAGGACGGAATTTGAACCTCAAACGCGTTAAGTATCATTCCATATGCAAGCGCTTCGGAATATTGCTTGGTCTCTGGCGGTTCTATTTCATTTAGTGTTTCTTCTATCCTTTCAATAACAGCGAGTGCTTTATCTGATTTTGGGGTGGATGTAATCAGTTTGTATTGTGCCAATCGAAGCATGAAATCAATGTTTGGGTCATCTGGCAATATTTTTTGCCCAGCCTCCAAGCCCACTAATGTGAACCAGCTCATTGCGTCATAGAGTAAATGAATGTTTTCGCTATCTGTGATGCTGATTTTGTATGCCAGCTTGAGCAAGACTGTTGTATGTTTTGCCATAAATGCATGAAAGAAAGCAGAGCCAACCTCAAATTGGTCAATGCTTTTACGACCGATAATGCTGAGAGCAATTGCCCCATGAACTGCTTTAATATCTCCTTCCGATAGGACACTGTTAGCTGCACCAGCCAGCAATGGAGAGACGCGATAACGATTTCTTCCTTCTCTTTCGATCCAAGGTCCGATCAGTGCATCAAAGGCTTCTCCAGGTAGCCTTGTTGGAGGCGGCGTCTCAGCAACTGCAATAGCTGTTTCACGTGAGAAGGCTCCAATGAGGAGGCTCAGTCGATATGCCAAAACGCGAGTATTCTCAGATGGGAATTCTTGAACCAGTCTGTTCCGAGCTTCGGATCGAATCCTTTCAACATCTTCTGGCTTGGTCAAGTCGGAGACCCCAATTGATGGCCATCCATTTGCACTCAAATTTCTCACCCTGGCATGAACCAATTGGGGGTGTCCGCTTGTGGTTAACCAAATAGCTCGCGCCCATGCTGATACACGCTTACCGTCAGAGAGTCCGTGCGCGCATACCATCTCTGCAACTTCGGCTTCATCGAAATAGGGAACGGTAACTTCGCAAGTTTCGGTTTTCCAAAGTTTCGGCAGGAGTTGAAGTGGAGGACGTGTGGGTCCGGTAATAATCACCATCCCATTTGCATTGATAACGCAAAAAACAAGAGAGATGAACTCACGCTCAAATAAAGCAATTTGGCTGAGATCAACGTCATCCAGCACCAAGAATGGCGGTAGCCGGGCCGCATTCATTTCGAAGGCGGCACGCACCAATAAGTCCTTGATTTGCTCAGGCGGCATGCCACGGAAGCCAACCCATCCCCAACTGCCGCCAACTCCATGAGAAATAAGCGAAGCGAGATTGGTCTTTCCTAGGCCGCTACTTCCACACAAGAAAATGATACGCTGATCATAAAGCAGGTTGGATAGCTTTGAGACAACATTAGTTCTTGCGATACCGCCATCAACAATTGGTATAGGTTTCCCAATTGTTGTGGCTCTATTTGCTAATTGCATCATCTCGGCCAGATCAAGCATGCTTACAAGTTGTTGTAGGTTGCTGCCACTGGACATCGCTTCCATTTCACCTCGGGGGATAGTCACGAGTGTTGCAACATCGAAACATGAAATAAAGTCGCCAAATCTTAGTTCTTTCATCCCTTTAGTAGATAAGAGGTCAGCGACTTTCTTGATGAGATGAGGTAACGCCTGACAGGAATAATGGGAATTGATACGGAGTTTCAAGCCGTGAATCTTTAGCTTGTCTTCGATAATGTACTGAAGAGCTTCCCTCGGCCTATTGCCCATATCCCATTTGATGCGACGGATTAACTTCTCGCGAAGCTCATCAGCTGTTGCAGTTTGAATGAACAAAGCAAGGCTTTGGTTAAGTCCTAGCGTAAGAAGAAATACTCTGAGTGGTTCAATATCAATGAGGTCTGACGTGGCGGCACTCTGCCAGTATTCCAAGCCTTTTTGACCAGAACCAAATGGGGAGCCTTGTTCTTGACCAGCTTCTGCTGTAGTAAGAAAGCGCAGGACAATATCGTAATCTGGGTTTGTTTCACGGTGAGTCCAGAAATTGTTTAGTGAATCTACAACTGCCTGGCTTCTTATCGTTAAATTGGCGGCAATATCTTTTACTTGAGTAGCGGTAACAGATGAACCGCTATGAATATCAAAGTCCTCGGCACCTTCCAGAACCAGAATCTCGTTCTCTTTGAGCTGCATCCAAGCCAAGACACTTTGATACGCCTGATAGACGTATCCCCGGATGCTGTCGGTGGCATCCCGTTTGGGGTCTGTCTTGAATTCTGGCGAAGTGGTCATAAACCCTGCTATTGAATACTGACTTTTTAATGGAACTGTTTAGCAAAAAGTATCTGCTCAATCCACCAACGCCTTCAACAACGCATCCTTTGCATCCTGATAAAACTCAATATCCAGCTTGGTGGCCATGTCGTCGGACAGGTCAAATAGCTGCCTGCGGCAAGCAACAGGAAGCAGCAGCGATTTAGCCCCCTTCTCCACGGCCAGTTCGGCCAGGCTCACTGCATTATGTATTGGCTCTATCGTGCCGCCGAGGGTGACTTCTCCGACCACGATCAAGCCACCGCGCACAGACTTGCGGAGTAAGGCGCTGCATAGTGCAATCAACGAGGCCACGCCAGTTTTGGCTCCGGTCTTGGCAGAATCAAAGCCACGGAGTTGGGCGGAAAACTCATGGGAGCGTGGATCGCGGTCACCGACTAGCTGCAATGCACGAGCATAGAGGTTCTGTTCGGCACAGCGTAGGGATTCCTGGAATGCTTGCGGCACCGGTTTGTTGAGGATGCGCACACCGCTGCCCGGCCCTTCGGTGACTTCGAGGCGGAATAGTCCGGGGTGCTCGTCCTGGCCTCCGGGCGATAGCACCCAAATCTGGCCCGCCTCCAGAGGTTCATCGCCGATTCCGCTTTGGCCTTGCAGTTCTGGCGTTGAGACAAATTTCTCTATGCCCTCGGCACCGATTGTGTAACCGAAATGCGTGTTGCGGAATTCGGCAGCGCCGATGCGTTTCTGTTGCTCTTTCACGCGCCGACGAACTTCCAGTCCCAAGCGCACAGCCCACTCCAAATCTTCATCGCTGATTTCCGCATCCTGATTCGGGGAAATCAGTTTCAACAGGCCGCTGATGGTTTTGTTGACGCCATTGATGTCGCGACCGGATAGGGCACCGCCGAAGAACACACGGTTTTGCAGTGTGGACAAGCGGCTTTGAGTACGCAGTTGCGTCAGGCATTCCGAAAGAAAATCGCTGACCAGGCCGAAGTGGTCGGTGAAAATTTCCGGCTTGAGCTTGGGCACATCCCATCCGGGCAGATAACAATGGATGCGATCCATGAAGGCCGTGTCGTCGCGCATTTCCGGCGGCAGCGGCTGGAATAAATGGCCGATGCGTTGTTGGTGCTCCACATCCACATCAAAGTTGCCGACCATGACGATGGAACCATCGGCGCGGATGCTCTCCTTGCCGCGCGAGAACTCGCCGGACTCCATGTAGCCCTTCATGATGTTCACGCCGTCCTTCTGGTCGAAGGAGATGCCGGATACCTCATCGAAGCACACCACATCGTACTGGCACACCAGGCCGCGCTGGCCGTTGGCGTTGTTCACGAACATGCGCGCCACCGTGGCTTTACCGCCAGACACCAGATGCGCGTAGGGCGATACCTGCTGGAACAGGTGCGACTTGCCCGTTCCGCGCGGCCCGATCTCGACCATGTTGTAGTTGCGTTCCACGAAGGGAACCATGCGCAGCAGCATGGCATCCTTGGCGCGGTCTGTCATGCCAGCCGGTTCGATGCCGATAGAGCGAAGCAGAAAATCTTTCCATTCCGCCGTGGTGAACTTGGCGCGAGCCAGAGACATTTTTTCCAGCACATCGCGCTGGGAGAGTTGGATCGCTCGCAATCCATCTACGGAAAATGGGCGTCCGCCTTTTTCCAGGGCGATAGTCGCGTCGTAGCCCAGCGTCACTTCCGCATAAAATCCGCCGGTCAACATGCGCTGGTGCTCAGTGACCAGTGCAGCCGAAATGCGCACATCACGCAATTTCAACGAGGGCAGCTCCGCTATGTAGGAATCCGTCTTGGCATCCAGGCGCGCCGCGATGATGTCGATGATGCGCACTTGACCCTTCTCACGGGCGGTGGACTTAATCAGTTCCTCGTTACCCGCGCGCACCGTGCGCTCGGAAAGCTGACGCTGCACGATGTCCAAGCCATCCTGAATTTCCTTTTCATCTATCGTTGCGCAGTAGCGGCCGAGCATGAACTCGACCACATAGGTCGGCACCGGAAACTGGCGCGAAAACTGCCGCACCAGATCCTTGCGCACGATATAGCCATCAAAGGCATCCGCTGCCTTGCGATCCAAATCATCAAGCTGCATGACTAGCCTCCCCAAAATTCAATCGTTCCTCACAGACCTTCTGGCCTTCACGGCGTAACACCAGCGATACTTGCTCGCCCAAGAGGTCATCCACTTCTTCGAATATCACACGGCCCTTGCCGTCCTCATCAATGCTGCCGCCTTCACCAATGGCAGAAGCCAGTCGTTCCAGGCTCACACTCAATCCAAGCGCATCACTCGCCGTCACCGAACAAATCGTTTTGCGCGAATTCCAAGTGATGGAAGTGATTCTCGGCTGACCTTCGGCTGCCCCAGGCCGGCTCACCCGCAACAGCGGGATAACGGATTCCTGCGGGCTCAATCCGCCGTGGTCGTATTCACGCCCGCTGGAAAATGCCGAGATGCCACGCGCCAAAGCGATACGCACCGTAGCATCGTAGCTCCACGGCAACACCAGCCAATCCTGGTCATCCACCGCGCCCTTCAATATCGCACAGCGACCCCATTTTGTTTCTGTGACCTTTGCCGGGAGTTCAGACTTGGGTAATCCGCCCGGCAACAGCAACCAACCGTGGTCGGTGACTACCCAGACTTCTTTCCATCCTGCCGCCAGCAAACGCCGAATAGTGCGCTTAAGATCGTCCAGATGTGCAGGCACCGCACGGGCCAGCCGTAGCCCCTTGTTATGGCCGTCGCTGTCTATGTCGCCGGGAAACTCTGCCCAACCTTTGCTGTAAGCCAGCATCGGATTTTCGGTATCGACAAGGGCATACAGCTCGGCTTCCATCACCTTGCGCAGTTTTTCGGCGGTATATTCGCCCTTGGGCAGCCTGGGCTCGAACCCGCCACTGGGACCGCCTTCAGCCAGTTTGGCGACCGGCGACACCCACACCTTGCCGCTACTGGTTACGGAGGGCACGCTGGTAAATCCATGTTCCAGTATTGCTGTGAGCCCCTCGCTGGCTAACGTCGTCTCCAATTCTCTGGCCAGGTCAAAACGCAGGCCATCGACGAACACCACCACCGTACCATCGGGCACCTCGGGCAAGCTCCAATGCGGATAGCCATCGCGCTGCACCAGCGTTTGAAAGGCTTCGGCTGTTTTCTCCAGCCAGCGGCGATAGAGAGTTTCCAGCACCGCATAGATGGATTTTTCCAGATCGGCAGTCTGGGCAATCGCCATTGCCGCACGCGCCGCTGCATCAATGCGCCAGCCGGTATCGGCATAATGGCGAGAAAAATCCGCGACCGTTCCACCATTGAGCGGCGACAAAAATGCGCTGGCGATTTCAGCCAAATACTGCATCGCGGTTGCCAGTGGCGCATGGTTCATATGCGCCCACAACGTTTCACGCCGGGATTGGTGCTTCTGCTCCAGCTCTAATACTTTGTTGGCGGCAGCATTGGGTTCCAAGGTAACGGTCTGCAACAGGGCATCCGCCAAGCTTTTTTCATCGGCTTCATTTTCCCGTGGATAGCGTTCCGATCCTTGCAGCAAATCGGGCGGCGATATGTGTTTGAATACCTCGTAGATGTCGGGATAGCTCTGCCAATGTGCGCAGTATTTTTCCCATAAGGGATACGCGGCATCGCCGGTTTTGCTGGCAAGTATCTTCTGCGCTACCTCCACCGGCCCTTTGCCCAGATCAATGCCAAAGCGGGTGCGGCTGGTGGTGACAAAGGTCTCCCAGGAATTGCCTTTATCCTGCTGCATTGCTTCTGGCGCAGTCAGCCAGCGCAGAACATCTTCATCGGGGTTGGGATTCATCAACTGATCGAGGAAGCGTTCGTCGATGTTCTGTCCGATCAACGCAGGCAAGTTGCGATTGAGCAATTTGCCGAATGCCGCACCCAATGCCTTCACCGTTTCCTGATTCCCCGCCACCGCGAGTCCCAGCCCGTTGCGTTTGCTTTCGAGAAAGGCTCGCAACGTCCAGTCCTTGCTGTTTTCCTGCCTCCAGAACATGCCGCGAAATTGCAATTCTGCCAATGGCGCGAGTTGCGGGTCTTCCTTCACGCCGCGCAAATCCGTGCGCAGGCTGCCGTTGCTGACGCCGGGCAAATACAGAATCGGAGTTCCCTCAAAATTGCCCGCCTGACGGTCAGCCACCATGCGCAGCCACACACCGGGGCCTATGCATTGGTCCGGGGTGTATGCGCCAAGCGAGAACAATTCGGGCAGTTGCTGCTTGATTTGCGGCAGCACATCTTCCCACTCGCGCTTTTCATCCGTCCATAGCACGGCGATAGGGGCGGCTTCCAGGGCGGGGTTATAGCGCTTGGCCTGTTCACGCAGTTTTCCTATCAGCGCAGCAAGCACCGTGGTTGGTATTATCTTCATTTGCTCCCCGCTTTCGCTCTCGCCGCTTGCTTCTCAGCCAGCGTGGTGTGGTGATCGTTGATGCGGGTGCCTTCCGGTTCGCCGTATTGCGGGCCGAGTGCGTACCAAGGCGCGCTGGACACATCCTTGCCCCGGTCGGATTCCCATTTGATACCGAGTTTGGCGCGTGGGAGGCGCAATACTTCGGCTGCGACAAAGGGGCGGATGTTCATGCGCACGCCGTCGTTGAGGTCAGGCTCCCAGCCGAGTGGCAGCAGATGTTCCGGCTTCCAGCGCACGAAAATGTCGTAGGGTTTTTCACCAATGAGGATAGCTTCGAGCTTGGTTTTCAGCGCTTCGGCCTTGGCCAGCTTGAGTACGGCATCGGCATTACCAGCATCGACGGCACGTTTTTGCTGGGTGATCCAATCGCCCAGATAGAGGTGAATCAGCGTGGTGAGCTTTTCATGGGTGAGCTGATGGTAATTGATCAGCGCCGAAAAACCTTCCTTGTGTCCATCCCATATATGCCAGATGAACGGGCGTTTACCGAAACGGGCAATGTGCTGCTCGAAGAACTTGTCGCGTAGCCATTGCACCAGCGGCATACCGTCGCAGCCAGCATCCGTGAGCAATTGAGCTTCGCGTGCGGCAGACCAGTCGGCCCCGAAAGCACGGGCCAGCAAGGCGCGCAAGCGATCAATTGCCGCTGGCTCACCACGCACGGCGGGCAGGCAAACGATGCCATCGTCGTCGGTGAGATCGTCGAGTTCGGCACAACGGCTAATCCAATTACGCGCTTCGTCCGACAGCTCCATTTCGGCATCGGATTCTGCTGGCCAGCGATAACCGAGCAAACGGGCGACGGCGACTTGCAGCGGATCAATCGAAGGTTTGGGATGGCCGTGGAAAATCCATTGAGTCGGGTCATCGGAATATTGATTCTGATGCAAAGCAGTATTAGAGTCTGAAGAAGCCCATTCGTCTCGGTCAAAAGGTACGGCAAGGACGGTACGTACTGTTACCGCAACGCCTGGATCGATCTCTCTTAGTCGAAGAGCCAATTCACCAGAAACAGCAAAATTCCATATCGCTGATACATCGCGCTCATCGTTTGGAACAATTACGCAGCAAGACTGTGCGTAGATTTCACCCGTATAAAGGGTGGCGTATATATTACCCACAAGATTGACGGAAACACCAATTTTCCCCCAGTTTGGCTTGCCACTTCTCCACTGTTGGGCCTTGTGATTGAGATGTTTGACGGACTCAGCCAGTTCCGCCATTAACCCATTTTCATTTTCCCAAAGGACAATTCCCTCGCGACCAGTAAATGTTGCTGTGTTGGTAGGTGGTTGTTGATATAGCTCCCAATCACTGCCAAATTGAGCGACCTCCCAAAAAGCACGATTGAACACCGAATTATCTCCAACAGCTTGTCCGTGCAAAGCAGTCGCAATGTTAGCCAGCGTTGGTTGGCTACCCATTGCGGTTGAAAGAATCCTCATCCCTGGAGTTTGCAAATGCTCAGATTGAACACTTGCAACTAGAGGGGACGACCGAAGTTGAATGGCCTTGTCTGTTGCCTGTGGGGCTGATGCCACATCAATATCAAGAATACGGTTCGTGCTTTCAGGTTTGCTGTTTTGGATTGTGCAGAGTACGACTTTGACTACCTCGCCACCTATTGTTTCAAATGCACCAGAACCGAGGCGACTAATAAGACGAATCCTGAGTTGTTCAAGAAGTTCTCTTCTGAATTCTTTATAGCTGCTTTGATATAGCCAATTCTGCGGCATCACAAAACACACTGCGCCGCCGGGCGCGCAGAGCTTCAAACAACGGTCGAGAAACACATTGGCGAGGTCGCCCTTCGCGGCCTTGTAATGTTCCTCGCAGAAATCCTTGAGCACCGACCCGTGTTGTCCCGCGCCGAGGTAAGGCGGATTGGTGATGACCAGATGATAGCGCCGACTGAGGATACGGGTGGTGAACGCCATGCCTTGTGCGGCAACGCGGGCTTCGATTTCCGTTTCATCGTCGCCAGGGTTGGCAAGTGCTTTTTCCATTAAGACTTGCAGTTCATCCCAGTTGGCATCCACCAAATCACCGCGCGTCACCGCCGACGGGTCGATCAGGCTGCCCAGTTCAGGCGCTTTTTGATACAGGGCATACAACGCTTCCATGCCATTTTCGAGGCGATGATCTCCACCTGCCATCTTGAGCCAGTTTGCTTTGGGTGTGCGCGGGGCGACACCGCAACAGGCGATATTGAGGCGCGGCAATGGCCGATGACCAAGCGGCTTGCCAGATTCATCGGGGTAACGCCAAGCGGCCAGTGCCAGCGCGAAGGCGGCGATTTCTACACAACGGGCATCGAGTTCGAGGCCATGCAGGTTGTCGGCGAGCACGCGGTCGACAGCATCGCGCACCGAGAGCTTTTCGGTGGCGCGGCGCATCGGCACCAGGTAATGAAAGGCCGAGACGAGGAAATGCCCGGAACCGGCGCAGGGGTCGAGCAGCTTGAACTGGGCCAGCGTATCGGGCCAGGCCGGGAAGGTTCCGGCGGCAGGTTCTCCCTCTCCCCCGGCCCCTCTCCCGCTTGCGGGAGAGGGGAGAAGGCGGAGGTAGGGCATTTCCACCGGCAGCTTCATGCGCGGGTGGCAGCGGTGCCACCAGCCGCCGAGGGCGTTTTCGAGCAGGAAGGCGACCATGTACTGCTCGGTGAAAAGCTGCGTCACCGCAGGCAGTTCGTCGGCGCCCACCTTGGTGCCGGCCTGCTTCATCTGCCGCTGCACGGCTTCCTTCTTTGGCGCCTGCCAGAACTGGTAGCTCCAACCCAGGCTGTCATCGGCCTGGAACACGGGTGCGGGCAATTTGTTTAACAGCGCTTCCAGTGCCTGTTCGGTTTCCAGCGGGAGTTCCAGCGCCAGCGTCGGCGTATCAGGGCGAAATACGTTGGGCAGCATGGCCGAGGCATAGCGACCGGCGACTTCCCATTCACTGCGGGCGGGCGGTTCCAGAGTGGCCGCATCTTCCTTGCAATCTTGCAGGGTGACCGGGTAGCCATGCGAGTGCATGAGCAAATTGCTCTCCGCCAGAAAGCGGGCGAACAACATGCGATGCCAGTGTTCGTAGGCAACTTCGGTGATGAGATGATCAACGGCTTGAGTGTCATCCGGGCGCAGCACATCGCCCAACTGCCGCCCGTGTGCGCGCAATTGCACGCGCAGTTTTTTCCGAGCATCGGTGAAATGTGCGTGGACTTCCTTTGCGCCAACCGCAAGGGCTTGGAGTGCTTTGACTGCACCTGATTCGGCAGCTACACGCGCCTGACCAATCACGGTTTCCAATGTTTTTCGATGTTCGCGGGCGAGGGCTATTTTCATTTTTATTTTTTCGCTTTCAAAGCGGCTCAAAATCTGCGGCAATGCTGTCTGCGGTGGTGGCGATCAAGCCTGCTTCCTTGGCAAATCTCTGCCAGCTTTCCAAGGCCGCACGCACGTCGGCCAACAAATTTAACGGGCGACGGACGCCAAAGCGCTCGGCCTCAAGCAATAAATCGGCGCGTGTGATCGCGCTGAATTTGCCGTTGACGCTCATCAGATGTTGGTAAGTCCACTCCCCCTTGGGGTTGTATGCATGGGTCACATCGTAGGCCGGGGTAAGCTCCCATGGTTCGCCCTGTTTCAGGCGGAAAGCGAAGTTCTTGGTGTGGTCGTCGCAGTTTTTTGCCATGACGTTAAAGGCCATGCGCCGAAAGGCCTGGCCGTTAGCTTCGTCACCCAGCTTGAGTTTGGAGATGGCCATAAAAAGTTGAGCGTAGGCATGAGTCGCGCGCTGTTTGTAGTCAAGATGATCCATGGCGCAGAGCGTTTGCACATGGTGCTTGATAGTGCCTTCATCTTTCACTTGGCGGTCGAAACGGCGGGTCATGAAGTGGGCACGCCCGCTTTCTTCCATTAACCGGCAATCTGCCATGTTGATGCCAGCCGCCTTGGCCATCAGGTGATAGGCGTATTCGATGCGCCCGTAATCCGCGCTGCCGCCCAACTCCAGGTCTTTGCCTACACCATCGAATTTGAGCAGCCAGTGTTCGAAGCCGGGAGCCGCATCGAACTGACCGCTGCGAATCTGGTTCGTCTGCGGATTCCAGGTGACGACCGCTTTTGCACGCGCACCACCAGCAGAAGTGCCAACGCGGATGATATTGGCGAGTGCTGCCTGTGCCTGCACATCGCCGGATAGGTCGCCATTAATGACCTTGCGCGCCGCTTCCACCAAGCTCTTCATTTCCAAAGGTTCGGCACTCTCACTGTGTGCCCCGCGTGCGGGCTTAAATTCAAGCGCGCCCATGCCACGTTTGCCCATATAGGCAAGACGGTCGAGGGTGGTAACGGCGCGTTTTTCGACCCCTTTGCTGGTCATCCAAGCATCGATCAGCGCATTGCCAAAGTCGTCGGGCAGTGCGTCGGCCAGTAATCCAGGAAGACGCTTGTAGCTGGGCTCGGAAAGATTCGGGAAGGCAAAGGTAGGGCGGGTATCAGCCAATGGCATGGTGAGTGGCGCCAGGTCGATGCCGCCCCGTTTCCAGGCGGGATCGTAGGCAAACGCATAACAGCCCAAGCGTGGGTCGGGTGCCACGGCCCCGACACGTTTGCCCCAGATGCGCACTTCGATGACCGGGGTATCCATCAGACTTCTTTAGGTTGTTTGACGGAGCGCCGCGCACGCTGCGGCGCTTTGGATTGACGCAACAAATCCAGTGGGTTGACGCTGATTTCCGGGGCAAGCATTTCGATGCCATGAAGATAGTCGAGTGCTTTCAATACGCGCAGCAAAGTCTCTACGGTTGAGCCGTGCCCGCCTTCAAGATTGCGCAGCGCCTTTTCAGAGATACCGGCCTTCTCGGCAGTGGTGCGCTGATCTAGATTGCGATTAAGACGCAAGCGCCGTAACCGCTCTCCCAGAACGGTCTGAAGTTCTTCTGGTGTGTTGAACAGTAGTGCGCTCATTCGGTCATTATGTGCTGGTTAATTGGCATTTATGCTGTTAAGAGGTCATTTTGCGCCGGACTACTTTATGCCATCAATAGTCATAGATGTCAATCGGTATTATTGTGCCGACTAATAGGGTTTGTTAGCTTAATAGGCGCATATATGCCTGTTATATTTGCACGGGGCCTTTGGATAATTTATCCAAAACACTCTTTTTAACTTCGGTTAGCCAAACATCGAGGTCGGCCTCAGAGCGCACGATACGGTGCGGCATCGAAACAGATTGCACTTCAGGTTCCAACTTTTGCGCGAGCAATGTCAGCGCACGACCCAGTTGACTGCGCAGGGCATCACGGCGTTCTGACCAGCGTTGCGGGGAACATTTATTGAGGGATTCCACCAGTTCGATCAGTGTGCCAACTTTGGGGGTAGGCTCCGGTGCGGATAGTTGGGCTTCGCGCAGAATTGCCGCGCGGTCTTCCGGTGTCAATTTAAGCCACTCTGCCGCACTTTCGAGTTCTTTCGTGCAGGCCACAGATTCGCCGTGGTAGACGGCATAGGCGGTGTTAAGCGCAACGCGCAGTGCATCCGCCGCACGATTGACCAGTGGCTCGATTTTATCCGGGTCATCAAGCAGCAATCTTCCGTGGAGAATGGCATCGCGTTCTGCGGCAATGATGTCGTGCTCCGGCAAACTGTCCAAGTGCCCGATCAATTCACCTAATTGCTTCCAGGCCGGCTCTCGCTTGGTAATTTTGCTGGCCTGAGCTTCAAGCGCGTTAAACAGCTCGGACGCTGCCGTTTCTTCTTCTGCTAGGCGCTTGACGAGATCGCGCCCGGAAATCGAAGTTAGCTCGTCAATAAGACCGTTGGGCCTGGCTTCCGGGCGGGGTGCGGTACCCGTGGCGCGAACCAGCGCGTCCTTGAGCTTGGCGACGAATTCCGGCGCGCGTGTCTCCGACTCATCCGGCCTGCATTTCACCAAGCGGGCGATGGCACGTTTTTCTTCGTTGGAAAGCGGCGCATTTTCGCGCGAGAAAGCGCTGCTGGCGACATCGCGGCGATTGAATTTCCCCGCAGGCCAGGGTGAGCCACTGGCACTGGTGGCACGCAACTGGCCGCAGGCAAACAACACCGCCAGCAATGCATCAACAGCATCTTGCGACCAGCCATAAGGAGCGCCCATAAATTCTGTGCGGATTTTTCCGCCATTAAGCGCGCCGGAGCCAATACGGGTCAGGATTGCTTGCGCCGCCTGATGACTTTCCGCAGTGCCTGCGTGCCCGACACTTCCCAAGGCATCGACCAAGCCTTTTTCGGCTGCGTTGAAGGCTTTGTCCCAGCCCGATGCATCGGCCTGATTGAATTTATGATAGAGGCGTGCCGCACCGTCACTCCCCGCTTTTTTCAGGCGATCATCCAGGCTGGTACCTTCTTCGACGACCTGACCACCACCTTGAATAACTTGAGCTTGAGACAGCGCTTCCTTGAGCAGGTCATTGACGCGACCATCCGCATCGTTTTTTTGTTTCAGCAGCGCATTGCGGGCTTCCTGGCCTTCAGGCGTTTGCGGTTCGCCAAAGTGCCCCAGCGTGCGTTCGGCAGCTTCGCGGCTGATGATGGCGCGCACCAGTTCATCTTTTTTCGGCAACGCCACATGGCCGAATACGATGGAGGAGTTAAGGCCGGCGCGCGCGGCGTCCGCCAACACCTCCTTGGCCTGTGTGCCATCCAGATCGGAGCGCAGCCAGACGGCCACGCCATCATCTTCCTTGGGTGCGGTGATGGGATCGGTATGCAATTTGAGTCGGCGGGGTTCGCGGCTGATGCCTTGCGGGATGGGTTGTTTGCGCACCTGTTCGCCAGCCAGTTGCATTAACTGTTCGCGAATTTTGCTTTCATAAGCGGAAGGATCACTGCGCAACGCATCTTCTTCGCCGCGCTGATAGGCGAACCAGTCGGCACTCTCTTTCGTTTGCAGCCTGAATTCCTGGATTGCCCCGTTAGAAATGCGCATCAACAGGTGGTCATTTTCGACTAGGTCATCGAGCGCCGTGCGCACTTCACTGCGCAATGCCGAACTATGGCCGGTGAGGTCATCGACCAATACGTCAGCAACGGTTTGGGCATCGGTATGAAGGCCGGTATCCTGAGCCGAGTTGTTGGTGATGCGGGTGAGCAGGAAGACGGCTTTGAGCACCCGTGCCTTGAGCTTGGCATGGGGATCGTTCTTGCCATCGAGGCTGTCGATGGCGTTGGCAGTTTCGGCGCTGATTTGACTGGATTGGCGCAGCCGCATGCGGATTTCGTCGTAAATGAAATCGCCGCCTACGATATGGCCCAGCGGGGCATCCTTGCTTTTACGCACTGCATCAAAGGCCAGACGGAGCTGGGAGCGCAACTGCACACCGGTGCCCGTGGTGTCGGTGGTGGCCAGCACTCTTTCCCACAAGCGCTGACGGGTAGGAAGCAGGGGATAGCTTGGTGCGAGAATCGCTTCGTCTTCACGGCGATGCGCGAAGAGGCTGTTGTGCAGGTGCGCCGATACCTCGCCCAAGCAGCCGCCGGGACTAAATAATGTAGACAACGCGGTGCTGGCGGAGGCTTTTTTCTTGAGGACAGTTTCGCGCAGGACTTCTTCCACATCGGAATCGGATAGTTGAACCGCGACAGGGAAGCGGCCTAACAACTTGGATAAGGTATTCAATCCTGACAATGCACTTTGTCCGGTGGCGATCACTAGAACACGAGCGTTCATATTCGCCGACAAACATTGCAACACTTCCTGAACGCGCAACGCACGATCATTGCCTGCGGCATCCGTGCCGATGTATTGCTGCAATTCGTCGAGCACTAACAAGAACACCGGAAATTCGTCATTGCCGCAAATTGCTTCGCGGAAATATTTGAGAAAGTGATCCTGGTCGATGTCGCCCTTGGAGGAAAACTGGCTTTCCAGCTTGTCACCCAACTCGAAGGCATCGCGCGCCAACGAGGGTTTGCTCGCCAGGATTGCGTCATGAAGATGCGAGGAAACATAGAGGTCCTGAAGTTCGCGCTCCAGGCCCCGTCCTTTGCTATGCAGGGTGTCACGCACGGCTTGCTCAACGCCCTCGTTGCGCAACCAGAGCAGCGCACGGGCTTCATCATATTTGGCTGGCAGCCCCATCGCCTTGAATACGATCCCGAGCACGGCTTTACGGATACTGTCGCCTTCACCTTGGCTCAAGGTGCCGGAGGCGGCGCGGAGATTGGTTTTGCGCTGGCGCGCCAGGGTATCGAGCTCTTTAAGCGCGTCAGCCACCGAGGCCGGAAGTCGGGCGATGTCGCGCGGGGTGCGGCCATCAGCAAATGGTTCATTGGTCCATAAGGCCCGCGCCATTTTGACCAGATGCGACTTACCGCTGCCGAAGAAGCCTGAAACCCAGGCGGCGGGGGCTTCTTGCCCTTTACGCAAGGTTTCGACAAAGGATTCGAGAATGCGGCGCAACCCTTCTTCGTAATGTCCCTTGCAAACGAAAGTTTCCAATTCGAAACGCAGTGTCTGGAGCTGCTGTTCGTCTAACGCCTCATCGACCTTGGCGACACCTTGGTTTTCGAGGGAGAAGGCATCAATATCCTTGTCGAATATTTCGCGGTTTTTCATATTTTTTGCGCCTATCCTTTAACGTTAACGTCGCGAAGCGACTCCTTATCCCTCTCTCCCTTTGGGGGAGAGCAGGAGAGGGGGAACGGACAAGGTCCGTTTAGCAAGTAATGGGAACTGCCAGATAACCCCAGCCATCTTTGGCTCCGAGGAGCCGGTAACTATTATTTTTTGAGTCATGCTCACCTGGAAAGAAAATCACCAGACGACCGGGAATATGGCTTTCAATTTGTTCAACCAAGGATGAAACACTGAACAAACCAAATAAACCTCCACCACCGACCAGCGCCAGCACATCGTTTGAGGTCATCGATTTGCTCTTTTCAGCAACTTGGCTAATCAGGTGTTCTTCAAGCCCACGGACATTGCCCTTATCATCCCACAGCCTTTCGGGGCGTTGCAGATAACGTTCACCATATTCACTTCCAGCCAACCACTTGGAAAATTCCGGCCCAAGGTCGAGTTCAGTCCATCCGTGACCGATGGTGGCAATCTCCCTTGAGAATTCGCCGGACTCCAGTAAACGCCTGAGCTTGCGTTCATCGCTTGGCGGATACACGACCATCACAACTCGCTCACGCGCCGAGACGTTCTCCGGCCATGGAAGCGACAGATACTCCTTCAGTTTTTCCAATATAGTTTGTGCCAGGTTCATAGGGTGAGCCTCGATTCCGAATTTTTCATGAAACCAGGAAAAGCAAGATCAAGCACGCTGCCTGAATAGGCCACTTTCAGCAACCCTTGCCGTCCGGCTGACTGCAACAGCGCCAAGTGTTCATCGGTTGAAATATCCAAAGCCCTTGAGTATGTTCCCTGAAGCAATGCGATGCCGCTACTGCCTTCCAGCCAGTCCAGGAAAGCGGCATAAGTTGCGGATGCTATACCCGAAACTGGACGCACGCGAGTGCGTGCCTTGCCAATCGATTCACCAAGATAACCGAATTGGTAGAAAGATGCGTAGAGGTTATGGCTAAAGCTAACAAACATGGATTCGGAGTAGCGCCCAGGGGCATGTGCTCTGATCCATGCCTCGAATTCAGGGCGGGCCAAGCTTTTACCAACTGGGATATGCAGCACCATGGTCAGACATTCGCGCAATATTGGTTCACGCGCCATTGCAAGCAGCCCCATGAGCAACTTGGCATCGGTTCCAGCGTATTGCATGAGTCGGCGCATTTCCCGAAACAGGCATACCTCGGGATCAAGAGCGTACAGGCTGCGCAGGTATTTGTAAGTTTTTAAGCGATTCGAGGCGGTGGCTTTTTCAAGGACGTTGTGGTCAAGAATAGCGAGCTTGTAATCATCTGAAGAAGCATTGATCGGTTCAGATGCTAGTAAGACGGAGAATTCGTCCTGCATAGCGGTGCGTGAGCTTATGGCTCCACCAGATGAAAACCCGAGTCGGATTTGATTGATTGCAAACGTGTCTTGCTGCATAACCCTTTGAGGCCACTTTGTTATGGCTTTTTATACATATCCCAGAATAGTTATGTTACTTCACAAGCGGGTCTTATGGCTCTGGCCTGTGGAAAAATAATGATTCACCGTCGGGGATGCTCACAATGTCATCAAGGACGTGGATTTCGCTTGAATTGTTTTTGCACTGGGGGTGAGGTTTTGCCTCATCCAACAACCCCGCAAGCGCAGCGCGCAGCGAAGCGGAGGTCGGAGAGGTTATAGCGCAACTTGGTGGCGAATCGGGTGCGGCTGCACCCACGCCGAACGGATTGCTAGACATATCCGAGCAATACCGCTCCCAAGCCAGTCAAACCACCGGCGAAAAATATGAGCACATGTTTAGTCAATTGATTCTTACGCGACACTCGCTCTTTCGCCGCCATTATGATGTTATGCGATAGCGCCGCAATCAGTTCTTTGGCAATCAAGGTTGATTGTTCTTGCAACGTTTGTTGGTGCAACTCTATTGTCTCTATCGCTTTTTGAAATATAAGGCCAGGCGCGGATTCCATCAGGATTTTGTGCGCGCCAATCATTGCCAAGACAGCGACAAGCGGATCATCATCACTGATCTCGTAAATTTCCTGGAATTTAATCAGGCTGTCCTTTTCTTCCACAGTCAGATCGCGACCTTGAAAAACTCGTACACTTTCAGCCAAGCTACTCATTGTTATCTCCTTTAAAAATTGTTGCTGTAAATTCAGCACTAGGGCTGCCGTTATGCGGCAACCATGGTTATTGCCCTACTTGATTTTCCAACCCCAGCTAACTTGTTGCCCCCTCTCGTTTTTAGTCGGATAAGGCATGCAGTAATCCCCTTCAATTTTCCACCCGTATTTTTCTTCACAGTTGACCAACATTGAAATGTTGCCCGCCAGCGCAAGTCGATATGCTGATTTTCCGCTTGGTGTGTTCGCCCAACTTGCCGCAGCTTTCTCGTCTTTAGCCTCCTCGTAACCTTGTTCATGTCCTTCGGCAAATCCCGCTGCGCGTCCCTTGTAGTGCATCATCCATCCGAATAGACTGAATGTGAGGAATGCTACGGCGATGCTTCCGGCAATCCACTCTGCTTTTTCCCTTCCAGCAACATCCTTGGCAACTTTTCCCGCCACGTCAGCAGCCGCCTGCGCTAGCTCGGCTTTCATCCGTGCTGTTTCACCCATCACCGTCATGCCAGCCGTCTTCTTAAACTCACTCAAAACATTGTTGACTGCTATCTGTAAATTTTCAGTTTGAGGTACTTTTTCCGAAACGGCTTCGATCCTTTTTACAAGATCATTTATTTCTCCCATGATTTGCTGCGCGACTGAATCTGATAGCTGGGCCATATCAAGCCTCATACAGTGCTTGGTATGCAGAACAGAGTTCGCGTTCCAACATTCGTACAGTCCCTTGTGCCCGCACCCACTTCACCATTTCCATCCTTTCCTTCTCTTTTTCGAGCGGAATCTTGTTCAACTCTTGCCGATAATTTTTATCATCCAATAGCATTTCTATATACGATTTGTTGATCGCGCCTAATGCTGCGAACGCCTCCGTTTCATATACAAATGCATCCAAATTGAGAGAAAAAATCGGTGATTTTTTATGAAAAAGTAGCAGCGGTTTGCATTCATCAGCGACCGTTGAATCCTTTGGCAGCCGATTGAAAATCACCTTGATGCGTTCAGGTTCGATCCCCATCTTTGACAATGCCGTTAGCGTGCTGATTGCTTCTCCCATTTCAATCTGTGCCGAAGCTCTTGCCAGTACAGGAACTACGAAATAGTCGAAGGCCTGGTGCGACTCAAATTGTGAATTCAAGGCAAGTAAAAATGCTTCAATGTTGCTTGCACCAACATCTACAATTGCATCTTCAACCTTCGCAAGTTCTGTTTCTAGCTTTCCGAGATCGCGCCCTTTTAATAAAATTTCCCTATTGCAGCCAGAGACACCAGAGTCGTTTATTGTCTCCAGCCGAATAATTGTTGCGTTTCGCATCCTGGGGAATTCCAGTGCATTTACTAACGAGCTTTTTCCACCTTTCCCAGTAATACCTGCATAAGCTTTTTTCAATTTAATCTCCTTTAAAATTAATCTTCCTCTAATCCATTTAGATCGACTTTCTCTCTGAGCGATGCTTTAAGCTCTTCCTGCGTCATTCCTCCTTTCTGTGTAAATGTTTCCGTTTTTTGTTTTGCGGGTATCGCCGATGCCCGCCCCAAAGATGAAGATTTTTCCTGCTTTGTTTTTTGCCATCCATTCCGCACCAAGAAGTCGTCATAAAATGCTTTGCCGAGCGTCCGTTTGACAAACCGTCTCAGGGCAGGCAGTGTTGTCCTGATTTTCTTTTTCTCGATTAACCACTCCAAAATCACGGGCAAGGAAACATCCAAATCCAACAGCTTTTTAATCGCAGTTTCGTGCTCAACCAGATTGGCTTTTCGCCGCTGGCGCAGCAAAGTCTGCTTTTTCAGTTCATCAAATTCTGAATTTGTCATTTCTCATTCTTTCTGCGTTTTTGTGTGTTCTTGCACTGTTCTTTGTCGTTCTTTTCGTGTTCTATTACGTGCTTTGTTATTCTTTATGTGATTAGCTCCGCACTATGAAAATCAAGGGCAGGACGGAGGGCGGTGACACCGCCCTAAAAACACCCTCAACGCTTCGCTTATTCGGGATGTTTTGTCCTGCACCTGCGGTGGGCTGGTCATGGCTTCCACTAGCGTTCCACCTTTGAAACATCTAAAACCAGTCCTCGCCATATTTCCAAGCTTCCTAGCAAAGGCTTTCTGTCTTTTCCAGTTTTGAACTTGATGGCTTGGCTACACGTGCTGGCAGCTTGAACAGTTTCTTGCTCATCCACCGGGAAGTCGGTCAGCCGATGCGCAGTCCATTTCGACCTGCCCGATTTGTGAGTTACCCAATCTTCTCCACCCAATGAAACCAACGCCCATGGTTCTTTCCCACCGCATTCTTGTGATGGCTTTGGTGGCTCATAATTTTCTGGAGTCTGGATCGTCATAGCCGATTCGGGTACGCTATTCGGGCTGATTGGATTGGATTGGATGAGGAGTTCCGGAGACTGATCAATGAGTACCTTATCAATGGCTTTCAACTCGGGAATTGTCGGGGTGTAAATTTGATCCGTCTCAGGCTTCGCGCTCGCAAGCGCTGACAGCTCGCTGTCTTGTTGGGTTGTCAATACTGTCACTCTTGGATTGGAATGAAGCTCGGGCCTGGAGTTGCTGTTGCCTCGTTCTTGTCCTGAGACAATAGACCGTAGTTCTGCGCCTGAGGAAGTGGCGATGCGGCTTGTTGCAATTCCAGCGCTGGTTGATGAACGCTGATTTGTTCCGATTCGACCGGCTCTTGATCGGTCATGCTCAGCCCGTTGCAATCCAGAATACTGTCTTTGTGTTCGATGCCCATCCCGCTTTCCCAGACTATCAGGAACATCGCTTTGCAATAGCACTTGATGGCCCGAGGATTCTGAAACCAAATTGAGTTCGGACAGGTGGTGCAGGCGATCCCTTCGGAGGGCAGGAGGCTTTCTTTGATCTGTGAATTTTTGAGGACGTTCTGCATGCTGTTTCTCCTTTTTTGTGAGTGAATTAAAGGTTTTTGCTGAAATATCCTTGCGGTATTGCTCAAGCGTTGGATCTGCGAATTTAATGAATAATCCTTTGGATACTGCTGTTTCAACGGCCAGACGCTGAAACTCAGTTGAGCCTGTCAACGTGAGAGTGTTGCCGAATTTAGAAGTGGCGAAGCGTAGAGCAATTGCAATCGCTTCTGGATCGTTTGCGGCGGCAGCATTAAGCTGTACTTGCTTTGCTATTGAGCTATCAGTGATAGTTCTGCCTTGTCCGAAGTCATAGACAACTGTTCCATTCCGCCCTACGTAAAAGCTGTAGTTGATGCGCAACGCGAATCTGTATTCATATCCAGTAATTGCGGCTACAGTTTTCAGTTGATCTGCTTCGCGTTTGCATAACACATCAGTTGCTTCATTGGCACCGTATCTTTGTGCAAGCTCAAGCGCTTCATCGTCCCCTTTCGCGGCTTCCTGCACCAAATAATCTCGAAAGGTGTTGCCAGGTTTCTGCTTAGCTAGCAGATCACGCAATGCCTGTCGCGCATGTGTAAATGATTCTGCTAACGCAGTAAGAGCAACTGCATGCTCCATCTTGGCAATGGATACTGCGGCAAATCTCTCCTGCCCTTTTGTTTCTGCGCGTATCCTCACTATTACGGCTTCTTGCTGCGTACGAATATCCTTTCGGATTGTTTTATGAATTTCCCGTAGTTCGTTAATTCGCTCTGTTCTGATGTGCAGGAAAGCCATTTTTGCCACACCCCACTTGATATAATGGCTCGCGCTCTTCGCTTGGGTCGGTTCGGGTTTGTATATAATTTCAGGCTGAACTTGCTGGTTGGGCTTCGCAGGTTCAAATGCGCCGAATTTTGCGGGTAGATTTTTCAGGCCAACCTTGGAAAGCTGGATGCTGCCTTTTCCGCCTGCTGGGCAAATCACGAAGCCTGCGGCTTTCTGCTTAACTTCACAGCCATACGCTGCGGCGGCGGCGTGAAGGTCTTGCCAATCTTTAGCGTGTTTCAGCCGGTCGCCTATGCGGATCTCGTTGCACCATGACTGGAAGGATTTTTCGCCTGAGTAGATTTCAGACGTTTTTGCTCGGTCGCTAATTCCTGTTGGCTTTGAGTCACGCCTTGTTCTGCGTACGTCGCGCGGAATTTCGACAATCAGATTTTGGTCATCTATCTGATGCAGCCCGTTGTCGCGCTGTAAGTTGTGGCGGATTTCCACTTCCCGGCAAACTTTGTCGCGGATTGTCCTGTCTTGCCAAAGAGGATTTCCCCGGTGCGGTTTTACCTGCTCAATCCTGCTGGCAAACATGTGAAGATGCCAATAGCCGCTGTCCGAATGCAAAAAAGTAGCAAAGTGGTTTTCATTCAATTTCATCGCTGACAGCATCGAGTCTTCGACATCTCGCAAAACGGCTTCACTCGGTTTGTCTTGATTGAACGAAACAACAAAGTGAGCCAGTTTTTTATCTGCACCAACTCGCGAATTAAGATCGCAATTTGTCTGCATTTCCAGGCCTGCCAGTTCAATAAGTTCAAGCATCACAGCCGTGTCTTGGTTGAAATACACACCGTTTTCAATCAGCCCGAATCCGCCTATGCGTGTTCTGTGTGATTTGTCGAGGTACTTACCAGTCGCACGGTCGATTTTTAGACCCGCGCCATATTTCAGCGCATCAATGGCGGATGATTTGCCATCCTTTCGACCAGCGATCCGCTTAGAAATCATGCTTTGTCCACCAACTTTTTTACAGCAGCAAGAACTCCAGATTGAGCAATTTCAATTTTGTGCAGCAGAGCGCGAATTTGCATTTGATCTGGCGCAGGTGAATCTGGGAATGAACCAGCAAGCCAGCCTTTGAGCAAACCTCCAACTCTGCCAAGATCTGCGCGACTTGCAGCCAAAACTTGGATCGATTCCAAATCAGTTTTTGATTTTGGTTTTGTACTGAAAATTGTTTGTCTTACCAACTCGCCAACGGATATGCCAAAGGCATCAGCGCGTGATTTAAGTGATTCCTTTTCAGTAGGTGTGGCACGGACCTGTATGGTCTGCGTCTTTTTCCTGGATTCAGATTTGCTCATTTTTCTGGGTAATTCGCGCACGAGTTCAGGACTTTGCGCAGTTCGCCGACGTTCCATGTCGTGACGCGTTCTGATAATTTGCGAGGCGCTGGCAATGCGCCACGTTTGACCATGCGCCAAACGGTCGCAGGTGAGCAGCCAAAAAGTGCTTGGACTACCGGCTGACGAATATTTGCCGCGTCCGGGAGAGAATCAAAATATTTGAGTGCATCGGGAATTGCGCTGGAGTGTTGTGCCATTCTGTGTAACCTCTTGATGTTGGTTGAGACAGAATGGATTGTGGTGCAGGGTGTTTGAGCTAGGTGCCAGCTGGCAAAAAGTAATTGCCATGGCAGGCAGATTGTTGTCCCGTCTGCGAGTGGTCGCGTATAGTCCCCATAGAGGATCCGTAAACTCCCTCCCTTTAGGCTTGGGGTACATTGTTGTTTTAACGATAGACACCACGTTCTGCGAACGTGGCATGTTTACTTTGCACTAGAATTAGGCAAAATGTCGCCTTTAACTACTGGGCGCATATAGTAGTTAATTGATTTTCTGTACTTGGCTTGAGGCTGGTCGACCGGAAGCGAAACTGGGCCTCCCATCCTTTGCCAGTTGATGTAGCTCTTGATTTAATGGCGAAGTGTGAAATGGAGCGATATGAGTTTAATTGCAAAGGGATTCGAGCCTGACATAAATGTGCTGAAAGGCAAGCTTCTTCATTGGTTTAGTATTCGCCATATTCGACCTGAGCAGGGTATCGCCTTGTTGATTGGCTTAGATCCTGACGATAAATGCATAGAAGCTATTGTTGATTGGGGCAAAGATAAATACAACGATGATTGCTTTCTCGGTTGGGGTGCTTCGCTTCTTGATGGCGGCGAAATATCCCTTCACCCACATCCAGATGAAGTCTCTGACCGTGAATGCATCCACCAGTTTGAGAGGGATCATTTTACGGAGCTGGCCCGTACCCGTTTTGCGGTTTTTGTTCTGAAATATAGCCAGCTACATCAATGTTGGGATTCAGACCACCACCCTAAACCTACACCCCTATCTCATTTCGTTGAATGGGCGAGATTGAATGGTTTTAGCCCATATTGGAAGTATGTTGCAATAGAGTTGGAAAAAATTTCAGAAGAAGCTTCGGTTAACGATAACGAGCCACCTGTAAATCAGAGCAACCTAGATTCAGACCGCGAACACCTACTGCTAAAACACATTGGCGCACTAGCGCTAGTGCTTGCCGAGAAATCAAAACTCTACAAATGTGGCGACAAACCGAATGCGCTTCAGATAGCAATAAAAGCTGAAGAGATTCTCAAAGATTTGCCGGATGCAAATTCGTACGGTGTTGGTAAGTCTAAAATTCGTGAAAGTATTAGTGCCGGGCTTGATCTTTTGACGACGATTAAAATAAAAAAGTGAACATTGCTCACCTATGTTTGTAGGCTATCTGGAATTCCGCGTTACGAGTGAAAGTTACATGGCGATTAAAATCCTACAATTATCGACGGATGTTGTTTCAAAAAACAGAGACTAGCTCTCGGTCAATTCATTCGGCGGCATTGTTTTGCTCACTTTCATGCCGCGCAACTTAGCAAAGCGATGTTTGTAGCATCATCTCGCAACAGCAATTCTAGCCGCTCACCCAGCAAGCGCCATGCTTCAGCTTGTTCAGCTTCGAGTTTTTGGCGCTGGTATATACGGATAATTTTGTTTTTCTCAACATGGTTAAGGCATTTTTCAATTACGTCCGGCCTGACGCCAAGCATCCCCATCGTCGTTGCCCCGGTGCGCCGTAGATCGTGAGGAGTCCACTTCCCACCCGGCAATTCCAATGCGTTGATATGCAGGCTGCGACATTTCATGGGTGGTTTGTCTCCGCGTTGCCGATCGCCAATTTGCTTTGCCAATGACTTCACACAAACATGCTGGTCAGTCAACCTTGCCGGCAATACCCAAGGACTCTCTTCCGCCAATGCCTTCAAAGTTTTGAACTGACGAACAGCAAAGGGAGATAGATAAACAGTATGCGCTTTCGTGTTTTTCGCATTCTCAGATGGTATGCGCCATGTGCAACCCTCCAGGTCAACGTCTTTCCATTCCGCTTGGCTGATTTCTCCAACGCGGCAGCAAGTGGAGAGCATAATCCAGATTGCGGCGGTACTCGATTCGGCCATGCGAGCAGCTTTTAGCTTGTCAGGTAGCGTCTTGATTTCCGCCTCAGATAATATGCGATCACGCTCGACCTTTTTGCCAAAATCATCGCGTTTGAGGCGGTTTGTCGGGTCATGCTCAACTATTTCGCGCACGATGGCAAAACCGAACATCTGGCGAATGTCTCCAAGCAGGTTACGCGCAACAATACGCGCGCCACGCTCCACGACGCTATCAAGCACTGCAACTACCATTGCTCGTGTTACGTCCTCAGCAGGTACAGCGCCGAGCATAGGGAATACATCTTTCGCGAAACTGCGTCTAACTTCCGCGCCATTATCCTTTCGTCCATTGAGTTCCTTTTTCTCCCAGGACTCAAATAACTCTTGAATAGTCATGCGAGCTTGTTGAGTCGCTTTCTCAACCGTTTTGCGTTTGGATTCCTGCCGCTTTTCCTCCGCCGGGTCAATGCCGTCCTTGCGCTTAACCTTTAGCTCAGCTGCTTTCAGGCGTACGTCATTCAAGGAAAGGGTAGGGTATAGCCCTAGGTCAAACCACTGGGTTTTGTTGTCTGGAGTTTTGTAGCGGTATAACCAAGTCTTGCTGCCCGATGCGCGGACTCGAAGGTATAACCCCTTTCCGTCATTGAGAAACAAGTCAGCATTGCCTGTCTTGGCTAGTTGAATCTGTCGGGCTGTCAAAGCCATGATTGCACCCTCTCAAAATTGGTGACACTTTTGGTGACACTTTTGCATAAGATTGGGTAACATTCTATGCTTCTGTATGAGACTATGCAATAGTAAACATTTAAATAAAACAATGCGTTATGCGATTGCTGTGAGATGTGCTGATATGGCTTGAGACGACTAAATACCTAACTACGAACCAAGGGGTCGGGCGTTCGAATCGCTCCGGGCGCACCATTTTAAAAGGCTTCCAGCGATGGAAGCCTTTTTTTTGTACTATTCAAACTGGTTTGTACTATTCAATTGGATTATTAAGAGCTACTTTCTTGCTTAACTAACCCCGCCTAGTGGCTTAACTCGCTCTGGCTTGCGTCGATAAATTGCATCGGTTGTTCTTGCATCCGCATGTGAAAGTAATGCGCGGGCATGCTCTAACGTCGTAGCATCACTCGCACACTTGGCACGCAAGTCATGCTCGGTAAATCGAATCACTACCTTAGTATCTTTCAATACGCGATCCATGAATCGCTGCCACATTGAATCCCAGCTGTGTGATTCTCCAGTTTCTTCATTGATGTATCCATCACCTTTACGAGTGCAGAATAGAAAAGGAGAGAGCGCTGGTCTTGACGCTTTAGCCATATCAATTGCGGCACGTAATTCAGGTGTCCACTCATAAATTGTGCGCTTTCCTGTGCTGTTGATGGTCTTATGGCGTTGGATATGAATGCCATCATCCTTGCAGTGTGATGCGGTCAGGCGCAACATATCCGAACGAGACATGCCAGTCATCAGTTTGAGGCGTATATAAGCTTGAATGGCAAGCACGCTGCCCTTTTTACGGGTAGATGTGAGGGATAGGCATTCGAGTACCTCCCAATCCTCAACATAGCGATCTCGCGGTTTCTCACCTTCAAGACGCACCTCCCCCTTAAATGGGTGGCGGTCGATGTAGCCCCATTCAACCGCTTTTGTGAATGCGTGACTCAGTACTTCAATCTCACGATGCGCGGCAGTCTTTCCGCCTGTCACTCGCCCGTCTGGCTGTACCTTCTTTTGACTGCGTTTGTCCACATACTGATATATGTGGGTGGGCTTGATGCTGTTGAGCGTTACTTCGCCAAAAACACTGCGCAGTTGCTTGATCCAGATTGTGTTCAAGGTTTGGTTCTTTGGAGCCTTGCTGGGCACGACATCCATCAAATAGCGGTCAAGGAGCTGCGCGATTGTCTTGACGTCTTCTTCCCACTCAATTCGCGTTGACCATGTTCGGTAAGATTCTGAGAGCGTTTTACCCAAGCGGAACATTTTCTTGCCATCCCATTGGGGTTCAAGTCCGGGAGGCACCTGGAAATAATAGGCACCGTGCGCGAGACGCCACCGCGCGGGCAAGCCTTTATTTTCGGGTTTCCGTTTGCGTGACATTAGAGGGCACTCCAGTTAGGTTCAACGCTATTTTTCTTCAGTATATCAGTGGGTTGGCCAGATAGTATACGTTCGACGTGGGTGCGCGATACTGCAACACTGCCATCTGGGCGCAGTCGATGATCGATGCCCATGAAGCGAAGTGCACGAACCTGCGCATCACTACGGGTGCGACTTGTTAGTTCGATGAGATCTTGTTGACTTAGTATCATGAGTGAGAATCTCTGATGCCTCATTATTTAAATTCAGTCCAGTGAATTTGCAAAACACTCTAATGACCAATTACTTTAATTGCGCCTACATCGCGAGTTATTTCAAAACTTTGTATATTGTCAGGTTAGAAAGCGAAAATAGTTAGTGTTTAAATATGCAGTTAAGTTTAGTTTGAAAATCACTTCAGAAATGGTAGCGTGTGAGTCATTGATATCTGCTTAAGGATAGTAAATGTCTAAACTCGATGAATATAAATGGAGTGAAATGTTCGAAAACTCGAACAAAATTATGCGTCAAATGATTGCCCTAAATCTCCAAGCAGACAGGATATTTGATGGCAGATCAAAAGGGGTCACAAGTGAAAGGATTTGCAGAAATAGATTATTACTGAATGTCCATGAAACGGAATATGAATCTATCGTCAAGGAGGTAATCAGGGAGTCGCGGGATCGCCCATGGATTTTGGCTGAATACGTTAAAAAACAGCTTCAAACAATTGCAAAAATAATTCCAAATGGCGAAGTGGATATTTCTGAACTGACGAAGCTGACCGCCGAAGTTAAAAAGAAATTAAGGGATAATGAAGAACTCCAGATGGTATCTGATTTGGGACTGCGATATTTCGAGTCTGGTATAAAGATATTATCTTGGTTTGAAAGATCTTTGCCAGAGCAGTTAAAGCAAGATGGAAAAAATACGAGATCAAACGGTTTAGTCCAAAAATTAGTTATATCAAGATTCAAGCAAATTCAGATTTATTCTTCCTTACTGGGCTATGCCGGGATTCGATTTACATCATATGGGTATTCTTCTGTCAAAAGAACTCCTAGAAGATGGTGTCGAATATGTTTTAGAAGAACAGCTACAAATACAAGAAAGTATTGTGAATATCATAATTCTAGCAATGGCAATGTAAGTGCTTTACGTTTCGGAAAAAAAATACACCGTACTTTATTAGAACACCCTCAAAATATTAGTACTTGGAGAAATCACAGAAAATGTATTTTGGAAAGTGAAGAGGAGGAACGAGAGTTAAATGGTTTAGCAGATTCACCATGGATTAATTGGAAACAGCTGCTGATTAATTTCATTAATAAGCGTCAAAGCTTGGCAGAACGCATATCTGTTAAGCATCTTCAGTCAGTTAGTAGTTGGGTAGAGGTAGTAAAGTATTTACGAGTGCTATTCGACAATAAGGAAGAAAAGTCATATCACGTAAAAGCAGTATTTAGTTGGCTTGCTATGGCAGCGGATTGGTTTGAGATTGAGGACATGCATTATTCGTCTGACGGAAAAATACTTAAGTCATCTAGATCGCCCAATTCAAAAATACCAACGGCAAATTTGATTTCAACTCTGTGTGAACGAGAGCCTGGAATAAAAAAAGCAGAAATCGCCAGAAGACTAGCTATTTCAGAATCCGCTGTCGGCCAATGCATCAGAAAACACAAAGAATTGCACAAACATTTCCCCGCCTAAGCCTTCCTTCGCTTGAGAATAGTTGTTGTGCAGATGCCTGAAATAATCGTCGGTTATCCGCACAAACGATATCAATTATCTTTAAATAATTTCCAGCTTCACGTATCGATATGACCCAACAAACATCGAAATTAACTTAACTGCATATTGAGGTGGTTACAAATAACAAGTCAGACGTTTAAATTGCACTCATTCACCCTTTAACTGGAGAGAAGAAATGCAACTTATGAACACTGATGATTTTCTACTTGGTTATTCACAACCAATCAGGCCTTCAAGTCCATTCATGAATGAACTCATTCTCCGAGGAATCTCCCAAAAGGAAATAAACGATTTCCTACAAAAGGGAATTTGTGAAGAGACGGGCAGTCCGTTTGTACCATATTCCAATGCGCACGGGTACCTGTATGAGTGGGGCCACATTATCGAAAATAATTATTACTCATATGCAAATGAAAAATTATCGCACTTTGCAAGTTGGAGCTTTTGCTTGGATGAGCTCCTTTCGCATTGCCAGACGAAGGGGATTTGTTCGCATGACTTAACTGATTTACTCGTAGATGTTTTGCGAAATCCAAAAAGGCGCCCCAACATTAGCCTGGAAATCCCAAACTATATTCAGGTCGTACCGGATAGAACAATTTCTGCATTTTGTTTTGTCGTGGGGGGCGCAGGCGCAAATGGGCTCGAAGAAATTCATATTGCGCGCGAATGGATTGCATGTTGTTTCTTGGATCACATTCTGTACCGAGTCATTCACGTAACAAAGAAATCTCTTCGCAAATCTCGGAATAAGGTGACTTATGGATAAGATATTTGTGCCTGAACAAATTTTGTCCAAGGTTAGAGATGATCTTGCCGTGCGCCGCAAGCGGAGCACTTGGGGGAAATCGAAGATAAACAAATATTTGGTGGAGCTGATGAAACTTAGAGAATCTGGTGGCAGCTATGATCAACTTAAGTATTGGCTGCGAAAAGAAAAACGCATAAAGATTCATAAGTCCAGTATCAAGCGCGCTCTGGACAAGTTTAAGCAAATTGCAAAGCAACAGGCTTAACTATGGGCAGATTTCGATCACCTCAAAGTCAAGCCAATTTTGCAATCAGGAAGAAATTAGCGATTGGCAAACCCAGCCATACCAAAAAAGGTGGGGATGGTCTTATTCATAGCCTAGGCACCGCTAGGACTTTTGAGGATTCACTTAAAATCGTAGCCACCTACATTGCTGATCAAAAAATAGATTCATGTGGGAAAGGTCTCACAAGCCTTACTTCTGAAACTGCTCAGATTTATCTTGAAAAACGCGCTCAAGAAGTCGGTCAGAAGCAGCTCGACAAAGATCGACAGGCGATGCAGATGATCCTCGGAGAAAAGCTCGCCGTTGTCAAAAGCGAACTCGATGAAGTCTTGGAAAGTCGCGCTTATACACAACAACAAATCGATTTGATCTCGAAAGCTCAGTCCAAGAAACATGCGCTAGCAACGATCATCGCGGCCGATGGTGGTCTGCGTGCCCACGAACTACTGACACTCTTGCCGGTAGAAGAACGGCTACCTTCTAGTCATCGTTCATGGATAAGTGAAAGATTTGCAGGAAGAAGAGATGTGACGAGATTTACAGTTCAAGGTAAGGGGGGACTCATTCGGGAAATTGCAATCCGGAATGAACTTGCAGACCAGTTGGCAAAGTTGCGTCTCAGTGAGTCACGCGTAGTTACGGATCGAGATATTTTCTACACTCAGTATTACGACATCGGCGGAGGTCATAGATGGAGTGACTCATTTTCTAAAGCATCTAAGCGTGAACTGGGTTGGTCAAGTGGCGCACACGGGGTTCGACACACCTATGCACAAACGCGCATGCGATCGTTGCAATTACTTGGATTCAACTACGAACAAGCATTGGGGATTGTCAGTCAAGAAATGGGGCACTTCCGGCAAGACATTACCGAGGTGTACCTGCGTTAAAAGTGTTTGATTGAATCAATTCGAAATATTCCAGCGTAGCTGGACTTACGAGTGGCGCCCGGTAAAGACGCTGCGTTCCTTTGGTTCCCGACGCGACTGCAAAGTCACAACCAAAGATTTCAAACAGTAACAAGCGACGAAAGTCGTGTTAACAAAAGAGCATGTTGTACGCTCATTCGGCTTGCATCTACAAGCAAATTGTCGGGCATTCAGATCATCGATGCTAGACGTTCGCCCGTGTCGGGCCGGATGCTAGTTCGTTTGAATAAGCTTTCAGTAGAGTCACAGTATGTCGTCCGATGAGGGCGCCCATCTTTAGAGTTGCTTTGTTCAACGCTGCCACAGCCATCGCGCCGGCGGCCGGTGACAAATGCAATGCGCAAGATTGGGTCGATCTTCGTCCTTCTGGGCAATAGCCTAGGGAAAAAGGCGTAGGACACAAGTGGTATCGATGAAGGGATTATTTGGATGAACGGCATCAAGAAAGACGACTGGTACTGTACCAGGTCACGCATGTGGCAAAACAGACGGCAGCGGAGCCGAGATTTGGAATTTCCGCGATGATTCAGAGCGAGACCGGTCCGAGCTCTTTACCTCTAAGGGGGTGATAAACAGGGGCGAAACGGGGATGGGAAACCTACCTCGCGCTAATTGTTGTGACAGCGGCAGTTGTTCTTACGGGGCATTAGATTTATCTGGTTTGGAGAGAGTGGGAAGCATCAGGCTTTTCAGCTTGTGGAACATTACCCCATCGGTCTTTCGTCGGTGGAAAGCTTATTGCCATATTCAAGAACAATATGTGGGTGATAAAAAATAAGGAGTAAGTATGAATGTGTCAGTAGCGCGAGTAATGGCGATATTTGTTACGGGAGTTGCGCTAGTAATGTCGGGAGTGGCGGGCTGGCATCGTGGTAGTTCACTACTTGATTGCATGCTCTTGATTTCAATTTCAATGGTTATATGTTCTGGTTGCCATCTTATTCCATCCATTTCAAAAAGTCCGTTTGCCTGGTCTCTCTGGGTTTGTTGTTTCATTGGGGCAATGTATAGCCACCTGACCTTTTTCAGCTATATCAGTTTGCGCGCAGGGGAAAATCGTTTAGAACATTCTATGCAAGTGGCAAGAGTGGAGCAGCAAATTTCGGCTGCACGTGACGCATCCAAATTAATAATTGCACGACCTTTGGCTACAGTAGCGAGTGAGTTGGCTATTACCAAAAATTGGCGGAAGCGTAATGCGCTAACGGTTGAATTGTCTGAAGCTAAGCGATCCGCTGCTTTGCAGGATGAGATTGTCCGATTACTCGCCGCTACGAGAGTCGCGGAAGTAACGAGCGCTACTGACCCAGTAACAGCAGGAATAGCAAAAGTCATGGGCACTACTGAGCAAGGTGTTGCTATCTTTTCGGCACTCTGGTTTTCCGCTTTGATTGAGATATTCGGGGCATTTCTGTGGTATCAAAGTTTTAAGGGTGATCATGAAAAAACCAGATTGCTAAGTATTTCACCAGCCGAAAATAAATCCGTCGTAACTCTTAAACACGAAATTGCGGCAGGAAAGATCAAGCCAACCGTGAAGGCCATTCGCGCATCCTTACGCTGTTCGCAAGTCAAGGCTATGGAAGTACGGCGAATAATTGTGAACGAATGTTAGTGAAATGACTACTCTGCGTTACTCACTGCCGATTTGAGAACTAATCATCGTTGCAAGGGCATTTTTGTGCTTGAATATTTCAAACTACTCTCAAAAAAGCTGCACCTGGCGGATAGGTTGTAGAAGAGTTACCCAATTTGACATTGGCTTGGCTCCAACAAAAATACCTTGCTTATGCTTAACCCCCGCCTGATAAACTCCACGCTACCACATCAAACCCATGGTATTGCTGTCCAAGCGATAGGCAACAAGGTTATGGGCTATATCGTCGAAAGAAATGTTGCATCAAAATTGTTGCGCGAAAGCTGAATCAGTCCAATGATATCGTGGTGTGAGGTAGGTATTGAGAGTGCTACAGAGCGGGGGTGAATAAATACATCACGCAACAGTCTTGGTGTTGGGCGTGACCGCCCAAAACGTTCAGTGACTCGCATTATTTGTAGTTTACCTATGCATTCCCCCTCCCAAACGCTTAGTGATACGCCACCCGCATCTGATGCATAAAATTCAATCAGCGTTTTGGGATCATTCTGAACCCTGCAGGCTTGGCCGGTGAGTAGGGAGGCGAATAGGGTGGGGCTGAGGGATGATGTAGGGCTAATTGAACAGGTATGACTGTCTCAATCTCGGTGCCATAGCGGACTGTGGAGGTTTTCTGAAGAGTCTATTAAACAGACACCCGCATCCGGTCCGCATCAATATCCCCGATTTGCAAGCGCAACCCTTCGCCCAGCCGCAAACCCAGGCTGTACAGCGTGAAGAAAAACACGCGATAACTGAGCACCCGCGTCGCCATGAAAATCTGTTGGGCCTGTGGCACGGTAATGATATCCGGCAACGTAAATGACTTTGGCGGTTTGACCAAATCTGCGCCCGGCCAAGGTTTATCCAGCACCTTGGCGTAATAAAACTTCAACCCGTACAGGTCATGTTTGAGCGAACTCCAGGATAGCGAATTGACGATATGCACGAAATAATCGGTCAACTGAAGCTTGGTCAAATCATCGATCCGATAATCAAAATATACTCCGGCCCGACGTACGCCGTGCGAATACAGTGCGATGGTTTTTGGCTGCATCCCGTGCAGCTTCAAACGGTTGAGCAGACATTGATAATTGCACGCAAAATGCGCTGGAAATTCTGATGTCATTACGATTCATCCTCATGGTAAAGTACAAAAAATCCCTTTCGGGGCGAGGATGAATTATGTTATTTAAGCTGGCTGCTGAGGGGCGTTTCTCCGCGATAGCGGCTTCGTTCAACCATACGTTCGAGCGGGACTGCGCAAAAGCGCGCAGCCCCTCAACATCACGTTAGACCTTAGGCCCCTCGATCTATGCGCGACGTACGATTTCTTCTCAAGACCCACTACACCCGTAGCCGGGCACTGGTGATTGGGATTGATCAATATACCCAAACCTCTCCGCTCGAATATGCTGTAAGTGATGCTCACGAGTTCCGCCAAACGCTTGTTGATTCCCTTGGGTTTGAGGTTGACGACATCACATACCTAGCCAACGAGGCAGCAACTCGACAAGCAATCCTGAAGGCATTTCTTCGGTTCTCACGAGAAGACATCGATGTAGACGAGCGATTAATTGTCTTTTACGCAGGCCATGGACATACGCGAACAGGATCGCGCGGTGAAATTGGATACCTTGTCCCTCACGACGCGGATATGTCGGATTTTTCGACATTTATCCGCTGGGATGAATTCACCAGAAACTCCGAGCTTGTCCGTGCTAAGCACATTCTGTTCATCATGGATGCCTGCTACGGTGGCTTGGCATTGACTAGAAGCATTGGACCTGGCGGTGCCCGGTTCTTGAAAGACATGATGCTTCGCCACTCCCGCCAGGTGCTTACTGCTGGGAAAGCTGACGAAGTTGTCGCGGACTCTGGCGGCCCTCTTCCAAATCACTCGGTTTTCACTGGCCATCTCCTTGAGGGGATGAGAGGCAAAGCCGCCACCGAAGATGGCGTGATTACGGCGGCTAGTCTAATGGCCTATGTGTATAACCGAGTTGCTACAGACAAGAATTCAAATCAAACGCCGCACTACGGTCACTTCGACGGTGATGGAGACCTTATTCTGGTGGCACCCGGCCTCTCGGCATTGGAAGCTGCAGAGGTCCGAGACGACGATCGCTTAGTAAGCATCCCCTTTGCAATAGATGAGCCGGTGGAAGTGGGAACCTTTGAAAAAGTGAAGCGAGCGAAGGCCCTTCTTTCGAGTGATTCAAACTCAATTGAACTACATGACTTGCTTGCTACCGAAGTTCGGCGGTTTCTTTCAATCACGTCCGAAGATAGTTTCCCCACATCAGGGCAATTCACGAAGGATGAAATGCTTGATCGGATCAGTAGGTACGAAGATGCGGTGGCTGACTTATCCTTGCTGCTCGCGTGCATCGCGCATTGGGGGAAGACGATTCATACCAGCACAATGCAGAAATGTATTGCTCGCTCTAGTGATCGCCTTGAGTCCCGCGGGGGGCTGACGATTTGGTTAGAGCTTCGCTGGTATCCGTTGATTGTGGAACTTTACACAGCGGGAATCGCCGCGATAGATGCACAACGCTACGACAATCTTGCAACCCTCTTCTACACTCAACTGCCTAGTAGCGAGTATCGCAACAATAATGGCACATTCGTCGAAGCTGTTTCTAATGGACTCCTCGAACTAATTCGCACGAATGCATTCAAGCAAATTCCTGGGCACGAGCAACATTACACGCCACTCAGTGAGTACCTATTCAAAATCCTTCAACCAAAACTAGATGACACCTTCTTTCTTGGAAAGAACTACGAAACTGCCTTTGATGAGTTTGAGGTTTTCTTCGCTCTTGCAATTGCCGATATCGAAATGGCGAAAAACAATAGAGTTTGGGGGCCGGTCGGTCGCTTTGGCTGGAAACAGCGTAGCCGAGACAACGGCCCACTTAATAGGATCATCAACGATGCAAGGGCTCGGAAAGACTCATGGCCTCCATTTAGGGCTGGAATGTTCGGCGGAGATTTTGAGCGTTTTGATAAGGTGGCAACAGAGTACTTGCAGCTTGTAGGGCGCCTAAATTGGTTCTAAGGTCTAACCAATCATTCCACCTGCTCTGCGCGAAAATCCGCGCAGGCGCCTTAATTCCACGTTGAATGCCCGCTTTCCTGAATCTTATAGACCGCTTCGTGTCGGGAACGGCAAGTCAGAGTTGTAAAATGTCTGCCGTGAAGTGGATGCTCGCCAATTCTAATTTTGGTTGCACGGAACCGGCTATTCACCAACAACCGTAAGTGCCAGGAACGGACTGTCAGGGAGACCACTACGGCCATCCGGTTATCGGCCTTATGCAAAGCTTTGCATAAGGCCGATTATGCAAAGTCATTGATTATGGAAAGTAGCTGGGCTAATAGGCGGCAAGGCCCAGGCAGCAAGGGGGTTAGCAGCAGGTAACAGTGCTGTGAACTAGACATAATCTCAGCGATGATCTGAAGTAACGGCTCCACTTTAGGAGACCGTTATGAAACCTACCACTTCGCACCAGGCCAAACCGAAGGCCCGGATACCTACATCATTTTCGGTGCACATTGCCGACGAGCTACGCCTTTACGATGCACATCTACGTGACGTGCGAGGACTGGCAACCAGTACACGCAAGGGACGTCTTCACGTTGTCGGCTTGCTGCTGCAAGAGAAATTCAAGGGGCGCGCTATCGAGATCGGTAAGCTGCATCCCGACGATATTCGCCAATTCCTGGCAGCCCAGCAGAATGGAAAGCAGTCAGCTTCTTATTCATCTCACCTGGCAGCGACCTTGCGTAGCTACCTGCGTTACCGAGCCACTTGTGGTGACCAGGTCGGCAAGCTGACAGCAGTCATCCTGAATCCCGTTCATTGGAAGCTGGCATCGCTCCCGCGTGCGCTCAATCCAGAGCAGGTCGAGCGTTTGTTGAGCAGCATTTCCACCGCTCGCCGATGGCCAAAGCGCGGGTATGCCATTGTTCGCTGCGCACTGGACATGGGGTTACGTGCTGGCGAAATCGCCCATCTCATGATCAGTGACATCGACTGGCGTGCCGGCATCGTGACGTTGCGTGGCACGAAGTCACTGCGGCAGGACGTCCTGCCCTTGCCGATGGAAACTGGACAAGCACTGGCTGACTATCTGCAACACGAACGTCCGTCCACCAATCACCCTGCCATCTTCGTCCGAAAGATGGCGGGGCAAGAGCAGCCCATCACCTCTGCAGCGATCCAGAAGTTAATCAAACGAGCCTGCCGTCGCATTGGTTTGCCACATTCCAGTGCACATGCACTCCGGCACACTGTCGCGTGTCGCCTGGTCGAGAACGGCAGTTCGCTCAAGGAGGTTGCCGATCTGCTGCGCCACCGCTCTCTGAATACCGCTCTGATATATGCCAAGCTAGACACGCCAAAGCTGGCAGCCGTTGCCCTGCCGTGGCCGGGGAGCAAATCATGAGTGCGCACATCAGCTTGCAAAGAAGGGTCGACGATTATCTTGCGGAACGCCGTCGTCTTGGGTTCGCATTGCGATCACGAGATACATTCCTGGCAGGATTTGCCGACTATGTGGCCAAATGCCATCATCGTGGGCCACTGACAGTCGAACTCATGACCGACTGGATACGCCAAGGCAAAGATGGGCAAGGCTCGCCAGGAACGTGGGCTCGCCGTCTGGGGAAGTTGCGGTCATTTGTCCGCTACCTTAAACAGTTCGAGCCGGATACCGAGGTACCAGACGAGTCGATCTTTGGGCCGGAACCTGGTCGCGTGGCGCCGCATATTTACCGTGAAGAGGAGATCGTCGAGTTGCTGGCGGCTGCTCGTCAGCTTGGGCCACACGGTAGTTTGCGTCCGATGACCTTCGAAACTTTGTTCGGCCTGATGGCATCAACCGGACTGAGGGTCTCTGAGGCGATTAACTTGCGTGATGATGATGTCGATCTCAAGCATGGGATGCTGACCATCCGGCAAACCAAATTCGCCAAGTCTCGTCAGTTGCCCTTGCATCCGAGTACCGTCGCGGCGTTGAGTCATTACCGCCGACAGCGTGTGCGGCATATTCCCACTACAGCTGACAGCCCGTTTCTTATTGGCAGTCGTGGCCGGTGTCTTGGGCAATCGATCGGGGAACGTCAAGCGCATCGCGTCTTCAATGCAATACGTGACAGCTTGGGCTGGGCCAATCGCGGTGCTCATGCGGCACCACGGCTTCATGATCTGCGCCACACCTTTGCCGTCAGGCGCATGTTGCTCTGGCATGCCGATGGCACCGACATCGACCAAATGATGCTGGCGCTATCGACCTACATGGGGCACGCCGAGATCTTCTACACCTACTGGTACCTCACGGCTGTCCCGGAATTGATGGCCTTGGCCGGAGGGAAGTTCGAGCGTTTCGCTGATATCGCAGGAGGCAACGATGCGTAGGCAAACAAAGTCACCACCCTCATTTGCCGCGCTTGTCCAAGCGTACTTTGCCGAGTACCTGACTCAACAGCGGGCGCTCAGCGCACAGACCATCGCCGCCTATCGGGATGGCTTTGTGCTCTTTCTCGACTTTGCCGAAGCGCGGCTGGGTAAATCGCCGTCCGCGATGGCGCTGGCCGACATTACGCCGGAACTCATCATAGCCTTCCTCGATCATCTGGAACGCCAGCGGCACAATTCCGTGCGCAGTCGCAATGCACGCCTGGCGGCACTGCGATCCTTCTTGAAGTTCGCTGCACACCGGGACGTGGCATCGTTGCAGGTGATCGAACGCGCGTTGGGAGTTCCGGTGAAACGGTTCGAGCGCCCAATGTTCGGCTATCTGTCACGCGAGGAAATGCTGGCGGTAATTGGTACGCCGGATGATTCCTGGCTGAGCCAGCGTGATCATGTCCTGTTTCTGCTCATGTACAACACCGGGGCGCGCGTGTCGGAGATCATCGGGATCAAGGTCGGCGATGTGGTTCTCAACGACCGTGCTGCCTGCGTCCATCTGCGCGGCAAGGGGCGTAAGCAGCGCAGTGTGCCACTGTGGAGTTCGACCGTGAAGGCGGTGCGTGCCTGGCTGCGGGTGAATCCGGAAGTCCAGCCAGCATCGCCATTGCTGCCCAGCCGGAATGATCGCGTGATGACCAGAACCAATGTTGCGCTCAGGTTGGCATTGGCGGTCAAACGTGCAACCGATTCATGCCCCGCTTTGGCAAAGCGGCGAGTGTCACCACACACCATCCGCCACACTACGGCGATGCATCTGTTGCAGGCCGGCGTCGACATCAGCGTCATCGCCCTTTGGCTCGGTCATGAGAGCCCAGTCACTACCCATCATTACGTCGAAGCCGATCTGAGTATGAAGGAGCGCGCCTTGGCCAAACTCCATGAGCCAGAGGCAAAAATCCAGCGCTATCGGGCACCTGACTCGCTGATCAGCTTCCTCAAGACGCTTTGATTATGCAAAGCTCGGAATTCGCGCCGGGCGCTGCCAAGCAGCTCTTGGTGCGTGTTCCGATCTGCTACTTTCCATAATCAATGACTTTGCATAATCGGCCAAAGCCGACGCTGAAGTTTTCATGAAAAACCAGATTATTCATCCTACCTGAGAGTCCGCTTCTTAAAACTGCCAATGCCTAGTGCTCCGAAGCTACCCTCCAATGCCGCAAGTCAAAGGGCCACTTTGGCAGCGAAATCAGTCGTTCAGCTCTAATGTCCCTAGACTTGGGGCTATGCTGGAGATAGACTGATCCAATGAGCGACGACCCCCATTCGGTTTTGATCACAAAGGACAATCCCAAACTCGCATCGCTGAAGAAGTCTTGGGTAACTGCGGTTTTCACCGCAGAGGATGGAATGGGTTCGATGGATTCACTTCACCAAGCCGGGGATTCAATCGTTGCGATGGCCACAATGACACCCGAAGGGTCTATGGTGATTGGTAGCGGGGTCATGGTTGGGCCTGGATTGATACTGTGCGCCACCCACGTCTTGGACGAATTCCCCAAGGAAGGTGCGGGCCCAGTTTGCCTCACATTCCTACCCGGCAGAGCTAGGGCATGGCTTTCACGCGGCCGAACTACTTTAACTGGGCCGAGCGACTTTGATCCGAATCGAAGTCGGGTCTCTGATCTCACTCTTATGAGCTGCAGTCTGAACTCTGAGGCTCACGAGGACTTTCCGTTGATGCTCGCCCCCATAAAGCTGGCTTTGCCTTTGATCGGGGAGAGGCTGTGGGCTTTTGGCTATCGCCATGGTGATATTGTCGTAGGCACTTCGTCGCTCACACCTTGCGTTACTTCGGGTCTCGTGACCGCTTGCTTTCCTCAAGGTCGAGGTGAGCGTATGCCAGCAACGTGCATTGAAGTGGCGATGGATTCGATTGGAGGCATGAGCGGTGGTCCCGTGGTGAATGACGATGGCTGGCTTGTAGGGATCATCTCATCTTCATTTGAAGGTGGCCCCACCTATGTCACCTTACTCTGGGATGCACTCCGTTTGTCGGTCAGTGGCGCACCGCAAAGCGTTTGGCCCGAAGGTGATGTGAACCTATTCATGGGCCGCGAACTCGGTTTGGTCTTTATCAAGGGGGACGGAACACTCGACGAAAAGGGAAACGTCACCATTACCCTGTCAACCCCTGAAATGGAGCAGTTGGCCAAGTTTAGTGATCCGATACACGTCACGCGGCGTGACGCCCTCTCCTGCACGAGAAAATTCCTCGATGACGCTCAACTTGAAAGCTTCGAAGAGAAGTGGTCGCGCGAAATGGAGGAGGCAGCTTCCACCGCCGCCCTTGAGCATCTCGGGAGGCTAACGCTGCCGTCAGTATGTGAGTTTTTGGCCGCTGCCGACATTCACGCAAACTGCCTTACGTCGATTCGGCACTTCTCTGTGGAAGATTTCGAAGGGTTGGAGGATCCGGCAGTGATCTCTGTTGAAGAAAGAGAAGGCACAACGCTCACTGTATCGTATTCCTTCGATCTGCTATCCGTTATTTGGACGGTGGAGATCTCCAGCACAGACTATTTTTCGAGAGCTGCGGATTTCGAAGAACACTTTCTGAACGTTGCAGTTGATGGCGAGACTACGAGCATGGAGGTGATCCAGCGCTGCTTCTTCGAGGCAGAACTGCTGTTCAACCCGGTGAGCGAGGAATTCACACGTGCCTCAATTACTCGCTCGGGCGTCAAACACCGCAGAAGGCGGGATCAAGCAAGAAGCAAGTGACCGAGCACCATGTTACGTTTATTGTCCGCTTCGGGTTGTGAAGCAGTTGTCGCAGCAGACATGCCGAGCAGCAGCTCCTGGACAAGTATCTGTTCATGCAGACAGGACGCCCGCTTTTCAACTTATTTGAAAGTCACTTTGCGCCAAATGGAGATATTCGCAACATGTTCGAATTATTAACGAATATACTTATATTAGAATCATTGAGTTACAAATGATCATTTGATTGTCGTTGGCTCGTAAGGGGTGGCATGGAGATCATAGGAATATTCATAGGCATCAATAAGCGCATTGGCGAGAGGATTTTCGTTTTGTGTGAGGCCAGTGGTGATGTCACGCCACTGTGGGCGCGGTTCACCGATATGGTCGAAGGCGAAGGATCGCAGCTGGCATGAGCGACTACTTCAGCGATCGAGAGAATGGTACACGTGCACGCACTGAACAAGTGATATCGCCAACCGTATGGGCCGGTTTGGTGGCAACGGTACAGGCGTTGAACAATAGCGGTGCATTCGGCTTACGCTTTCCCGAGCGCTGCACAGATGGGCAAGTAATTTGTGGCAGCGATTCCGATGCATTGGCAGCTTCCGTGATCGCAGAAATGCCCGGTTTGGCGTGGCCTCTTGCAACCACTGCCACTGTGGGGGAAGGGTACTTTTCAGAGCACCAGCCGTTCGCACCGGATACGCTGCTTATTCTTGATTTCATTGAATTCGTTCATGCTTCAGTGGCGAAGGCAATTCCGGGAAAGTACCACGACTACCTCAACCACTACCATCTGACGTTCGATCAAGAAGTTGGGCGGGAGGAGTTCCGTTCAATCATCAATCGCATGTTCGCGCGTAACGGCGTTGCATTCGAGATGCTGCCAAATGGCCGAATTGTGCGACTGCTTCCGCCTGTGCTTGGTGAGGATATGAAGCGGGCGGTGTTCAATACTGGAGATCGAACGCTCGACAACATGCTGGATGAATGCCGAGCGAAATTTTCTGACCGCAATCCTCTGTTGCGCAGAGAAGCTCTGGAGCGTTTGTGGGACGCTTGGGAGCGGCTCAAGTCCCTTGCAGACCCAAGCGACAAAAAGAAATCGATCAAGATCATCCTCGACGCTGTTACTTCGGAGCCATCGCTGCGGGCAAGAATAGAAGTGGAAGCGACGGAGTTGAATTCCATTGGAAACAGCCACCTGATTCGTCACTCCGAGGTCAGTCAGGTGCCAGTCATTGATGTTGATCACATCGACTACTTATTCTATCGTCTATTCGCGATGATCCAACTAATGCTTAGAAAAAAGGGGAACGTGTGAAAGCTCGTACGCCACACCGTGACGCAATCCGGATACTTTTCATCCTGAACGCTGGTGGAACGCCATTAACCGATCCGAACGATGCCATGGTAGCCAAAATTTTCAAAGGGGAAGCACGATTGCATGCATTTGATTTCTGGATGCGCAACCCGGACTACTTGGCTAGCGAACTGTTAGATACCTTTGAGACCACAGGCAATGTCAAGCATCGCCAAGCCGCTGAAGCGATCTTCGAGAACGATGAGCCTGACCTGCGGCGCGTTCCGATGATCCGCTATCTGTTTGGTGCCTATGAACGCCTAGACGATGCGCTTTCTTTACTTCGGTCGCGTGACTTGGTGCGTATAACCGGAATCAAAGGGCAAATAAAGGTTCATGAGACCGATTTTATTTTGACTGTTCGCGGGATGGATGTTTGTTCGAATGCAGTTGTACAGGAGCCAGTTCTTGAGTGGTATGCCAACCGGGCGGCCTTGGTTGCGGATATCGCAGGTGCACGCGGTGGCGGCGCTCTCAAGAAGAAGCAATATGAACAGGCAACGTACGCCCAAACTCAGCTCGGCGGAATCATTCCTCCTATTGGGCAGTCGGTGCAAAGAAGACTGATTCAACTCAAACAAGCAGCCTGAAGGAGGATATATGGCAAAAGAGAGCATGGAGTGGCTGGATGCCATCGCCAGTCGAGCAAAGGTAGATATAAATCGCGTAGAGTCGGTGTTGACCGCGCGCCATATAGTGCCGACCCCAGTTCTGCCGGCTCCACGCAGGATGAAGCTTCTGAGCATTTCTTTCGGTGGAGAGAAGCAGGGGGTAGAGGACGACGGCCCTTACACTTTCGAGTGGAAAAACCTCAGTGAAGGGCTATGGGGAATGATGTCAGACCGAAACCTACGGGGAAAATCGTCGGTCATTGAAATCGTACGCTGGCTGATGCGCGGGAGCCCATCATCGAATCTCCAAGATGATGTCAAGGCATGGATACACAATGCTAGCCTTCGCTTCGATCTTGATGGATTCGAATACGAAGTGAGAGTCGACTGTAGCAATGGCTCTGCCGGTGTTCTGACTCGGAAATCTTCGCCGACTGAAAATGCAACGGTGCTAGCTTCTTTTAGTAGCGAAAAGCAATTCGAGATGGTTATGTCGGATTTTTTTCTGCGCACGTTTTCAATGGAAGGACTTGCAACATGGCGTGAGAGCGATACAGAAGAGAAGACTGGTCATGCGGTAATTCATGGCTGGCCGGCGTTGTCGGGGGCAATGTTCATTGGCACCAACTATGACGTAGTGTTAGGTGATCTGCCAGCCACATCAGGAACGCAGGCGCGTCTTATTCAGATGTATCTTGGGGTTCCATGGATCTCTACTTTGGCCACGGCATTAGCGGCGCAGAAACTAGTGACGTCAAGCAATGAACTGGAGGCACGCCGACGCAGTCAAGGTGCCCAAGCTAAGCAGGCTAGAGTCAAAGAGATAGAGTTATCGCTCGCAGAAAAACGAGAAGCATTGAAAATGAAACCCTCGGATGAAGTCATTCAGAATGAGCTATCACAACTGAGCGGCAAGTACTCGGAGACCAAACGCCGAGAGAAGGCAATGCAAGAACGCCTTGATCGCGAAATACTTGCCGAGCAACAATCAAATGCTGCTTACCTGCAAGACCGTCGCGACATACAAGCCCACAAGGATTCGACTGCGGCTGGTTCGATCTTTCGTTTACTCGATCCGACTTGTTGCCCCCGTTGCGATCATGAGATCGACCAGATAAAGAAAAAAAAGGAGGCGATCAATCATTCATGTTCGGTATGTGGAGAAAGCATTTCGAGCAGCGAGGATGCTGATATCTTACTGAAAGAGTTAGAGGCAAGGATAAAAGCGTCGAAATCGGCATTTGACAAAGCCAGTAAAGACCGAAAGTTGGCTGAAGAGAGCCTAGATATATTGCAAACGGAACTGGAAAGCATTCAAACAAAGACACAAGCATTGACGGAGCAGCTTGGTTCGTTCGAGAGTCGGAGACTCCTCTCAAACGAGATTGCAATTCTCGAAGGCCGCCTTGAAGAGGCAAGTTTTGATTCTGGTACTGATGTTGTTGTGGACGATGAAGCAGTTGTACTCAAAGCCATTGTCACAGAGACTGATTTACGATCCAAAGCAGTCCGCGACGAATATCTCGAAGAAGTATCTACCAGCCTTTTGCGCTTTGCCAAGAGCTTCGGGATGCACAGCTTGTCGAAGGCTCAGCTACGTGGAAATGCAAACCTGATGTTGGTTAAAGGTGGAGCTGACACATCGTTTAGCAAGGTGACGAAGGGCGAACGCCTCCGCTTGAAAGTTGCTACTGTTCTCGCCATGATTGAGGTTGGCGAACGCAGAGGTGTTGGAAGACACCCTGGTCTAATTATGATTGATTCACCCGCTGCACAGGAAGTCGCACCAGAGGATCTGCGTGAACTGTTCTCCGGTTTAATGAGCATTCGCGGGGAAATTCCTCATCTTCAGATTTTTGTGGCGGGCATGACATCGAAAGCCATGTGCGATCACATTCCACCTAGCAATCGTAAGGAAGCCCTCAACGGAGGCTATCTTTGGTAGCTGTCGCCCCAAGACCGCAGTTTCATTCGGTGGAAACTAAGCTGCATGCATTGCTGCGCGAAGGGAAAATACCCCACGTTGAGGATATAGGGGGGCGCGATGTGATTGCTGAGGCGATTCCCTCGCTGGCGACATCCCCATTGGCCAGCGAGATTCTCTCCGCTGTTCTACGAGACGTGGGACGCATATCTGCCGATGATGCGACCCCATGGAAGGAGCTAATCAAACGATTGGTGCAAGGCGCCACAAGCGACTTCGTGCTGATCGAAATGGTGGATGCCATCGATGCTTGCCAGCAACTACCCGATGGAGCCGCTAGCGACGTTTTCATGGTTTTCCTGCAAAAGGCAGGCGATGCTTCGGGCGTCCTTGCAGGCTATGCGCGCGCTGTCGCACTTGAAGGCGCTTTTCGCTTGGCGGTGACGGATCGTCGAATGCAGCTACGCCTCCTTGATACCCTACTGGGGATTCAAGTATCCGACGATCCGCAGTTCCTTCGCTACGCCGCAAAAATCATGGGAGTTGCGCATTCTCATTGGCGCGAAGCGGAATTGGTAAATATGCTGCGCACCCTGTCTGAATGTGAAGGGGTGGCTTATGAGGCAAGCTTTGAGCTGGGGATGGCAGGGTTGGCTTTGGCTCTGAATGAAGCCAAGAGAGATGTGGCGACCACGTTCTTCATGGATTCGTTGCTTTGGTTCAAGAAGGCTGAGTCAATGCCAGGGGCAACACCAGAGGCTGCACTGTACGGAGAGTGCCTCACGCTGCTGACTGATTTCGAAGAACATAAGACTGAGCAAGAGTTAAGAAAACGCAGTACAGTCATTCAGAAATCGGCCTTCGAACTGCTCGCTTGGTATGCCGATCCAAACTCGCCGACTTGGCTGGGCGCTCGACATTTTCAGGCAGCATGCTGGAACGATCTCGCTTACACCCTAGTGTCGCTTGCCGACAGTCTGCAAAAAGTAAGCTGGTGGGAGCCTCGTGTCGTGATCGAAAGGCAGGTTCTTGCTGCCTATAGCGCGGGACGAGCAATCCTGAAACGGAGTGGCGACGGATACATTGAGACTTTGATTCGCCCTAGAATCGAGTCTTCTATAGCGCAGCGCGAAGGACAAGCCTACCTCTTGAAGCACTGGCTGCAACAGTACCAAGATCACGAATTGGTTCCTGAAGCCAAAGCCATCTTGAATGGTATCGATCATATGATGGCAGATCGACCAGAGGTGCAGCGCAACCCCATTGAGGCAGCCACCGTTTGGGCACCGGTCGCTGCCGTACTTTCACAAGTCCACGCAAGCAATGAAACCACACGTAGGGTTGGCGAACTCGTCGCAAATGCATTTGCATCTAGTCTTGAAAACCTCAGTGGGGGAGAGATTGAAATCTTCAACCAATGTCGTACTTCAGTTGAGCATCATCCAGATCATCGCGACAGCGTTCGTGGTGCCAAGTTGTTTGATACCGTCTTATTGTGGACTGTGCGGTTTCTCGGGAACCGGCTTGAAATGACTAAAAAAGACGATCCATCTGTAGCCTATCTTTTTGAAAAAACTGACGGCACCTTGCCACCAGAGAGCGCACTTCAGGACGACTATTTTTGTTGGCTTAACACCCTATCTGCATCGGGCGAAATTGAATCGACAAATATTGGTGGCGGGCGTGCTGACGTGGTACTGAAGACTACCGGAGAGCGTATCGTCATAGAAATCAAACGTGAGATGAAGGATGCAACATTTGATTCTTTGGCGAAGAGCTACGCTGGTCAAACCACCGATTATCAAAATGTCAGTATTCGATTAGGTTTTTTGTTGGTACTTGATCTCACAGAAGCTAAGCGTGAAGGCACGCCGCACATTCGTTCTCTGGTGCAATGCCGATCTATACAAAGGACAGGTGAAACAGAATCACGACAGGTTGTGATCATAAAGGTACCGGGTCGGCGCTACTTGCCAAGCGAGATCAGCAGGGGCGCAAAACGCTTAACCACTTTGGGCAATCATGCGGCGCCCCAGTCTAAGTAGTATATTCAGTCTGCCGTTAACCTCCATGGAGCAGCAATGAAAAAAGCTATCGATGCTTACGACCAACTGGGCAAGATAATCGAAGTTGAATCATGGCTTGAAGAGCATGGATTGAAAGTTCATAACACTAGATATACAGGCGCGAAGAAGTTATTAAGTCAAGGTGTACAGGCGGGAGAAATTGACGAAGACCAAATGGTGCCGTTTCAATGGGCTCTTCTGGAGTTAGACGATTACTTACAAATTTATGAGTATCTGCGCAACGTCACGCATCGCCGGTTCCTTGATACGCTAGCAAAATCTCTCAAGGGGCCACATCAAAATAAATTTGAAGGCAAAGGGGCAGATACGGCGGGAAGAAATTTTATGTTTGAGTTGGTGATAGCAGCCAAGCTGGCGCAACTTGGCTTTGATGTTAGTTTTGATGGTGACGCTGACGCAACACTAAAGATTGATAAATACATTATTCACGTTGAGTGCAAACAACCGCTGGGAGCAAATATGAACGCGTTGTTGATAGATGCGTTTAAACAAATACGCAATCGATGTGAACAGGCAGTTGTAATGAAAAACGAATAGGGGGTGTCCTGCATTTTGTGTAAACGGGGTTTCGTCTAACTCGGTGAAATCCGCTCTTCAAACTGGATAGTGAAGCGGTTCAGAGCGGCTTTCCAGTCCCGGATTGGCATTGTCCATTTCTTGCTGATGTTTCTTAGCGCCAGGTAAAACAGCTTGGTCACCGCATCGTCGGTCGGGAATGAACTGCGAGTTTTGATGACTTTGCGCAAGCTCATGTTAATCGATTCGATGGCGTTTGTCGTATAGATTACTTTTCGGATTTCCGGTGGATAGTCGAAAAACGGGATGATCCGCGCCCAGTTCCGCCGCCAGCTCAGCCCGATAGATTGGTAGTCCTTGTCCCATTTCTTCTCGAAGTCGGTCAGCCTTTGTTCGGCGAGTTCGACGGTCGATGAGGTGTAAATCAGCTTCAGATCGGCGGCGACTTCCTTCTGCATTTTCCACGGCACAAAGTTCAGGCTGTTGCGTACCATGTGCACGATACACAGCTGCACAGCCGCTTTCGGATAGACTGCTTCGATGGCTTCAGGGAAGCCTTTGAGCCCGTCGACACAGGCGATAAAGATGTCTTGCACGCCGCGCGTCTTCAGCTCAGTGACCACCTGCAGCCAGAACTTGGCGCCCTCGGTTTGGGCGATCCACAGCCCCAATACTTCCTTGTGCCCATCCATGTTCACGCCGATCGCCAAATACACCGCTTTGGTTCGTACCGCACCGGCGTCGCGCACTTTGACGTGGATGCAGTCCAGATAAAGAATCGGGTACAGCGGATCGAGCGGGCGGGCCTGCCATATCTTCACATCCTCGCTCACAGCGTCCGTGACCGCCGAGATGAGGCTCGGTGACACCTCGGTGCCATACATCTCTTCCAGGTGCCCTTGGATCTCCCGCACGCTCAGGCCGCGTGCATACAGCGAGATGATCTTGTCGTCGAAACCGGACCAGCGGGTCTGGTGCTTGGCAACAAGTTGCGGCTCGAACGCGCCTTGGCGGTCGCGCGGAATGTCCAGCGGCAACTCGCCAAAATCACCCTGCAAGGTCTTGGCGCTGTGGCCGTTGCGGGTATTGCCGGTGCGGTTGGTCACGGCGCCGCTTTTGCCGTGGCCGAGGTGTTCGGACATCTCGGTTTCGAGCGCCCGCTCAACCAGCATCTTGGTCAACTGCTTGAGCAGGCCGTTCTCGCCAATCAGGTCTTCGGGTTTCTGGTAGTTGGCCAGCAGGGCGTCGGCCAGTTTTACTAGTTCGGGGTCGGGTTTAACTCGTTTGCTACGCTTTGGTTCGGTCATTGTTGCTCCTTTATGCCGGCAGTCTCCTGCCAAATGACCGTTTACACAAAACTAATTACACCCTCAACGAATATGGTATTGCCGCAATTTGCCTGACCCGTTATATCGCCAAAGAGTCTCATCGGAATGGGCCTTTGATCGCCGAACAAGATGCAATTGAGGCTGAAATGAAAGATACCGTCTCGAAATTTGATTTTTCAAATCTACGTGAGAAATTTCCACAAGGGATTGGTGTGATCACACATTTTGCATTGCCGTTCTGGACGCCTGACGACATGAGGTTGAACATGCTTCGACGGTTTGACTTTCATCAACTGCTTCCGAATAATCACGAAGCAGTGCAGACAATTCAAAAGCAATGGTGTGCCTGACGACTTCAACACCTGCTTCGCGCCCAGAGTAACTCCGTCAAGTCAATTTCGTAGATTCTATTATGATTGTCAGCAATAGCTGATATAGGATAAATCGAACTTCCTGAATGTGTTGGAATGGAAGCTTTAAAAACTTGAAACCCGGACGTTCCCGTAAGCTGATCCGTCAGCCATTTCACAAAAACGTCACAGTCCGCTTAGGCCGATTATGCAAAGTCATTGATTATGGAAAGTAGCTGGGCTAATAGGCGGCAAGGCCCAGGCAGCAAGGGGGTTAGCAGCAGGTAACAGTGCTGTGAACTAGACATAATCTCAGCGATGATCTGAAGTAACGGCTCCACTTTAGGAGACCGTTATGAAACCTACCACTTCGCACCAGGCCAAACCGAAGGCCCGGATACCTACATCATTTTCGGTGCACATTGCCGACGAGCTACGCCTTTACGATGCACATCTACGTGACGTGCGAGGACTGGCAACCAGTACACGCAAGGGACGTCTTCACGTTGTCGGCTTGCTGCTGCAAGAGAAATTCAAGGGGCGCGCTATCGAGATCGGTAAGCTGCATCCCGACGATATTCGCCAATTCCTGGCAGCCCAGCAGAATGGAAAGCAGTCAGCTTCTTATTCATCTCACCTGGCAGCGACCTTGCGTAGCTACCTGCGTTACCGAGCCACTTGTGGTGACCAGGTCGGCAAGCTGACAGCAGTCATCCTGAATCCCGTTCATTGGAAGCTGGCATCGCTCCCGCGTGCGCTCAATCCAGAGCAGGTCGAGCGTTTGTTGAGCAGCATTTCCACCGCTCGCCGATGGCCAAAGCGCGGGTATGCCATTGTTCGCTGCGCACTGGACATGGGGTTACGTGCTGGCGAAATCGCCCATCTCATGATCAGTGACATCGACTGGCGTGCCGGCATCGTGACGTTGCGTGGCACGAAGTCACTGCGGCAGGACGTCCTGCCCTTGCCGATGGAAACTGGACAAGCACTGGCTGACTATCTGCAACACGAACGTCCGTCCACCAATCACCCTGCCATCTTCGTCCGAAAGATGGCGGGGCAAGAGCAGCCCATCACCTCTGCAGCGATCCAGAAGTTAATCAAACGAGCCTGCCGTCGCATTGGTTTGCCACATTCCAGTGCACATGCACTCCGGCACACTGTCGCGTGTCGCCTGGTCGAGAACGGCAGTTCGCTCAAGGAGGTTGCCGATCTGCTGCGCCACCGCTCTCTGAATACCGCTCTGATATATGCCAAGCTAGACACGCCAAAGCTGGCAGCCGTTGCCCTGCCGTGGCCGGGGAGCAAATCATGAGTGCGCACATCAGCTTGCAAAGAAGGGTCGACGATTATCTTGCGGAACGCCGTCGTCTTGGGTTCGCATTGCGATCACGAGATACATTCCTGGCAGGATTTGCCGACTATGTGGCCAAATGCCATCATCGTGGGCCACTGACAGTCGAACTCATGACCGACTGGATACGCCAAGGCAAAGATGGGCAAGGCTCGCCAGGAACGTGGGCTCGCCGTCTGGGGAAGTTGCGGTCATTTGTCCGCTACCTTAAACAGTTCGAGCCGGATACCGAGGTACCAGACGAGTCGATCTTTGGGCCGGAACCTGGTCGCGTGGCGCCGCATATTTACCGTGAAGAGGAGATCGTCGAGTTGCTGGCGGCTGCTCGTCAGCTTGGGCCACACGGTAGTTTGCGTCCGATGACCTTCGAAACTTTGTTCGGCCTGATGGCATCAACCGGACTGAGGGTCTCTGAGGCGATTAACTTGCGTGATGATGATGTCGATCTCAAGCATGGGATGCTGACCATCCGGCAAACCAAATTCGCCAAGTCTCGTCAGTTGCCCTTGCATCCGAGTACCGTCGCGGCGTTGAGTCATTACCGCCGACAGCGTGTGCGGCATATTCCCACTACAGCTGACAGCCCGTTTCTTATTGGCAGTCGTGGCCGGTGTCTTGGGCAATCGATCGGGGAACGTCAAGCGCATCGCGTCTTCAATGCAATACGTGACAGCTTGGGCTGGGCCAATCGCGGTGCTCATGCGGCACCACGGCTTCATGATCTGCGCCACACCTTTGCCGTCAGGCGCATGTTGCTCTGGCATGCCGATGGCACCGACATCGACCAAATGATGCTGGCGCTATCGACCTACATGGGGCACGCCGAGATCTTCTACACCTACTGGTACCTCACGGCTGTCCCGGAATTGATGGCCTTGGCCGGAGGGAAGTTCGAGCGTTTCGCTGATATCGCAGGAGGCAACGATGCGTAGGCAAACAAAGTCACCACCCTCATTTGCCGCGCTTGTCCAAGCGTACTTTGCCGAGTACCTGACTCAACAGCGGGCGCTCAGCGCACAGACCATCGCCGCCTATCGGGATGGCTTTGTGCTCTTTCTCGACTTTGCCGAAGCGCGGCTGGGTAAATCGCCGTCCGCGATGGCGCTGGCCGACATTACGCCGGAACTCATCATAGCCTTCCTCGATCATCTGGAACGCCAGCGGCACAATTCCGTGCGCAGTCGCAATGCACGCCTGGCGGCACTGCGATCCTTCTTGAAGTTCGCTGCACACCGGGACGTGGCATCGTTGCAGGTGATCGAACGCGCGTTGGGAGTTCCGGTGAAACGGTTCGAGCGCCCAATGTTCGGCTATCTGTCACGCGAGGAAATGCTGGCGGTAATTGGTACGCCGGATGATTCCTGGCTGAGCCAGCGTGATCATGTCCTGTTTCTGCTCATGTACAACACCGGGGCGCGCGTGTCGGAGATCATCGGGATCAAGGTCGGCGATGTGGTTCTCAACGACCGTGCTGCCTGCGTCCATCTGCGCGGCAAGGGGCGTAAGCAGCGCAGTGTGCCACTGTGGAGTTCGACCGTGAAGGCGGTGCGTGCCTGGCTGCGGGTGAATCCGGAAGTCCAGCCAGCATCGCCATTGCTGCCCAGCCGGAATGATCGCGTGATGACCAGAACCAATGTTGCGCTCAGGTTGGCATTGGCGGTCAAACGTGCAACCGATTCATGCCCCGCTTTGGCAAAGCGGCGAGTGTCACCACACACCATCCGCCACACTACGGCGATGCATCTGTTGCAGGCCGGCGTCGACATCAGCGTCATCGCCCTTTGGCTCGGTCATGAGAGCCCAGTCACTACCCATCATTACGTCGAAGCCGATCTGAGTATGAAGGAGCGCGCCTTGGCCAAACTCCATGAGCCAGAGGCAAAAATCCAGCGCTATCGGGCACCTGACTCGCTGATCAGCTTCCTCAAGACGCTTTGATTATGCAAAGCTCGGAATTCGCGCCGGGCGCTGCCAAGCAGCTCTTGGTGCGTGTTCCGATCTGCTACTTTCCATAATCAATGACTTTGCATAATCGGCCTTATGCAAAGCTTTGCATAAGGCCGAAGAGCAGCCTTTAGCGACAAACGCGCTGACCGTCTCCAATGTCTAACATATGCCGCCAGTGGCCACTGTCTGCTTCAAGGCAATGCCAATTTTTAATGCCAGCAGCAGCTTTCGGGCAAGCAGTTAGCAAGGATGAATAACCTCTTCGTGCCAGTGGCCATAGAAAAAGTTTCTCTAAAGCAGACAGTCAGTAGCTGGGATTCAATATCAGGTAGGGATGGTGACATTGTTTAGCTCTCGGTATATGCCCTTGTCCAACATGATCTTGTGCGCAATAGACCCAAGCGTCTCGCCAATAAATCCTTTGAACATCGCCATCAAGCTCAATTTCTACCCCTCCATAACTGAGACGGCAATCTACCAGTAATAATTCAGCAAAACCATATGCTGGTTTATCTATGTAGTTTTCCCACCACTTTGTTGCCTGTTCTGACAGGATATTCCTGATTTGATGGAGAGAAGTAACAAATCAATTTGTTCTTTGGAAATTTTTGCACTTCGGTATATTCGACTAGAACGCATCTTGTTTCGAACAGCCAACTGTGGATTGAAACAGTTTAGGTGTCGTGAAGACCGAAGGAATAAATGACTAAAAAAATAAATCAAGGTGTCTTACTCAAGCAACATTCGAGGGGAGAGCCAGAGCAATTGGCCAAACCATGGAAAAAATGACTTTGGCCGATGGCTTCATTCTTTCTGCCGTGATCATGTGCATCGGCTGCATTGCTATGGTTAGCTTCATGCTGTGGGTTCGTTCGCGCTGTAGTGACGAAACCGTGACGAAAACCGAACACGTCACCCCTGCGGACGGGAACATATTCGAGGATATGGGTTTTGAGCCAGAGGAGGCGGCCAGGCTGCTTGAGGATTCCCAAGGCCGCATAGCTGAAAAACTGATTAGGGAGAACGAAACCTGGAACAAGGAAGCCCGAAAGATCATCGAGGACAAGCTCGGCATCACCGAAATAGAAACGGTCACACTTACCAAGCGCGAATCTTTGAGGTTGCTTGAGCTACTGGAAAATCTATCTAAAAAAATTGGAGAGAATATATGAAAGGTCTTGTTGCACTGGCGTTAGCCGCTATTTTTCTCTGGGCGCTAGCCTTGATCCCTGTGCGAAACGACAAAGGACCGCGTCACGACCAGCGGAAAACAGCTCGTCCGAAGCGGCATCATTGGGTGTCTGGATCTGGCAAGCGTTGGCGGAAGGCAGGGAAAGCATGAACGCTTTTATTCGTGGTTTCATCAAGGGGGCAAAAGAAACTCCACGCGGCTTCTTCGCGCCGGCAATCGCGATCTGGCGGCTTTTGTTGGATACCACCGAGTCGCTGGTAAATGGCAAGGGTAAAGAATAGATGCCAATCGATTATGTGATCTTTTTGATTGTAGCGGCGCTGGGGATTGGCGGTGGTTTGTTTCTGCTTTTGGAAGCCAGGAAACTTCGTGCTTCCAGGAGGGCCAAGAATAAAGACCGGGAGTAGTAATCCAGCCTTTTGTCATTCAAATCGACTCGACACAGCAGCAAGGTCAAAGATTGATCATGGTTGGACTCATCTGCCGAGCGTATAGCGGTACACCACCCGCAGCTGCCGGGCATAGTTCCAGCCCGGCTTCTTCCTGAGCCTGCAAGCCGCAACCACTGGCGCAAAATAGCCGACCACGCTACGACGGATGAAATGTTTGAATCTGAGGCGAGGTTCGAATGACATATGATCTCCTGTATAATTTTCCGCTAATATATTGTCTGAATTAAATAAACAGACCGGACAAACCGGCTTGCCAAACTCCTGACATGACCCGCGCAGAACTGATCCAGCAGCTTGCCTCAAGCCAACCCAAGCTCACCGCTAAAGACATCGAGCTAACCGTCCGCACGATTCTGGATGCGATGTCGCACACCCTGGCAAAGGGCGGGCGGGTCGAAGTTCGTGGATTCGGCAGCTTTGGTATCAACCATCGGCCAGCGCGCAAGGGACGCAATCCCAAGACTGGCGTGAGCGTCATGGTGCCGGCCAAGTATGTCCCGCACTTCAAGCCGGGCAAGGAACTGCGCGAGCGTGCCGACATCAGCTGAATCTCAGTGCAGATATCCGCTTCCGGTGGATACGCCGTCGATCAAAGACTTGATCCGTTCTGCGGCAGTATCAAACAGCGCGTAACACTCCGCCGTCACCGGATGTGCCTGACACACCTCCAGCGGCATGAACTCATCCTTGAACTGTTCGATGCTTTTCGAGCGCGCGCGATGGATCGCCGTCAGCGCATCGCACGCATTTGCCTGTATCAAGCATATCCTGCTTTCGCCGACCATCCCGAACACCAGGTATTCGTTGTCGTCGCATCTGGACAGATCATCCCTGATTCCCAAGGTGATGTTCTGAGCGTTGGCTGAAGCCACCATCTCAGGGTCACATGCCATCAGATTACGCACAAACACCAGCGAGATATCATTAAACGAGATCGCCGTTGATTGACCACGAATCGCGTTGAATTCCCCCGCGACCCCGTCTAAAAAGGTGCCGTAGTCATCAGCCAGAATCAACGCATGGTGGTAACGCTCATCACTATCAGCCAAGATACGGAAGCCGACGTAATAGACGTGCGCCCATTTCACTTCGGGCATCTGCTCTCGGCGTACATCCCGCAGCACACGGGTGTGGTCGGCGTGCGTATAACGTAACTGCAATGATGGGTTCATTCGTTCTCTCCTTGCTGGTTGTTGCCTGTATCGGGCGTGCTGTCCTGTCCACCCTGTACCACTGTCAAATCTCCGCGCCGTTCCAGTATCGCCGTCAGCCGGATAATCTCGTCCTGATTGTCATCCCACGGCGCCATAAGCAACTTGAAAATCTTGCGCGCCAGTATTTCGTCAAAGCCACCATCGATAATCTGCAGCTTTGATTTGTCAGCCATGGCGATTCCTCATGCCATCTGGCAACAGTTGTTTTTCTGCGGGGCAGGGTGTCACCGGATTGGCTTGTTCCGGTTCATCATCGTTACGCCCACATGTGATGCAGCAAATCATCGAAACCGCTGAAATAGGCCATTGTCAGGATTGGCCACACTGCCAGCCCGTCCGCCAGTAACCCCATCGCCTCTTTGCCGATGCGCCACGGCGATACGTGCTGCGGCGGCTTGGCTGCCGGAATGGTTGCCTGGCTCATGATCTCTTCCACCTGCGGCTTGGAGAGCGCTGGTTTGCGTAGCGCTGCCAGCAGGGCGGCCTTGTCGTGTTGGATGACCATGTCAACCTCCTCACGCCGCCTTGGGCAGTTCATGGAATTGTCCGTTGGCCGGATACGCCGTCACCAGCCGTTTCCCTTCGCCAATGTTGTTGGTCACCACCAGCACCAAATTGCGTCTGGCATTCAGGAAATACCGCCCTTCCTGCTTGCCGTGATGAGCGTATTGCGCCGCTGCCCACAGGGAATGACGGATCACTTCACGAACCGAGGAATCTGAGGACAGCTCGCGCAGCTTCTTCCAGGCCGCTTGTGCGGATCGCTCTGCAGCGGACAGGAACCGGTCGGCGATGCGTTCCAGCACATGGTGGGTAACAGATACTTCCCCGAATCCGGCGACCGTCACCGTCTCCCTGTGCGGTGCGCTGACCAGCAGGTCTTCGGAAGATTCCAGCGGGAAGTCATCGAACCAGTCAGCATCCTTGCCCACGCTGACCGGACAACCGGCAAAGCGGGTGGTGAGGAAATTGGCGTAGGGTGCTAAGTGAGCTTTGTCCGACTTCATGGCTTGCAGTTTGCGGATGGCGCCTAGCGATACGACCAGCTTGGTGTTGGCATTGCCAATGACAGTGTTGCCGACCACGCCCTTGTCTTCCAGCAGATACCGCATGGCGGCAAGCTCTGCTGCGATCTGGCGGTCTTCAATCTGTGGCAAGACGCGGACTCTCAGCAATCCCTTGGGACGCATGGGGGTGTTGGTCCAGTACACCAGGAAGGTATCTGGCTGTTCGGTTGCGATGGTGAAGGTTTTTAGAATGTTCATGTCGCCCCCCCTAATTCCAGAACAGGCGGTAGGCGATGAATACCGGAACCGCAATCACGAAGATGGCGGCGATCCAGTCGAGGGCGTCGAAGCGATAGCGGCGCGTAGGGATGGCCTCAGGTGTCGCCGGGGTGGTTGGTGGTAAATGTTTCTGACAGTGCATTTTGTTGCTCCTTTCTCGTGTGAGTGGAGCAAATCTACCAAGGTCGAAAAATTCCCAAAGCACTATTTGCAAAAATGGTGCGCAGGCCGCGCACTAAGTCCGTTACGGACAAAGGAGAGGTGGAAACAGGGTGATCTACGATGAGGGAGGAAATGGCACTTCTATAAAACTACACCATTCACGCAATCACAAGGCCGTGGATATTGGCTTTGCGGTGGACTTCTATAAAACTACACCTTAGGCGCGCGCTTGGCTGTGGCGGACAGATGTACGCACAGCTGCTTGAGTGTGTTCATGGCGAATTCCCGATCCTTGGGAGTTAATTCGGATATCCACTCGTTGAGGATGTGCGACTGATCATCAGCTCTGGGCGAGGAGGCTGCGACCAGACGATAGAGCGGGATATTGAGTGCATCGGCCAGCTTTTCTAATCGCTGGATGGAGGGCAGGTTGCTGCCGCGCTCGAAGCGCGAAACTGTTTCCGTATCCACGCCGATGCGTTCGGCCAGTTCGGCCTGCGTCCAGCCCAGCTTCTTGCGGCGCTCGGAGATGTTGGCTCCCAGCATCACGCCCAGCTTGCTGCCCTGATTCTTCTTTGTCGCTGCCATATTTGTCGTCTCAGATGTGCCGACAAATATTGTTGTGCTTCGACAATCAATGAAGAATGATATTATTTGTCGAGTACCGTAAATATTTGTTGTTCGTCGGCCTGAAACATTCGGTCAGATGTGGTCAATCGCATTATTTCAATATCAGGGAGAAAACGGGATGAAGAAAGCATTGGGTTGGTTGCTGTTGAGTTTTGCGGTGTATTCGAGTCAGTCATCAGCAGGATTTATGGGAGATTTGTTCGATGTGTCCGGAAACAGGCTGAAGAAGTATGAAACCGTGCTGGATAAGGAGCTCGTCGATGTCTTCTATACATTAACCCCGGACGGCAAGACGGAAGGTGTGGCGTCGGATATCGGCAAAGAAGGATTTGTACTGGAGGCGCTGAGCAAGAGTTCGCTGTCTATTCAAAGGTCGATGTTTCGCGAATCTAATATGAACTACATCGTCAACGATATGAATGGATATTCTTATGATTCCACCTCCGATATTTTGACTCAAAAATACGTCACCTTTGTTAAGGCGCGCGGCAACGTGGTGAAGCTGTACAAACCAAAGATGGGGAAAATTATCAATTCCCTGTTTGCGGTGCCATTCCAACCGATGCAGAAAACTGCTGAGTGGTACGACCTCGATAATGCACTGATCGAATACGATAAGACAGGTAGTCCGGTTTCGTTTATGGCGCGCGCACATCAGGCCAGAACCACTTTTGGCGTTGATGATTATCAGTACACCACGATTTATTTCGGCAAGGGAAATTGCCGGTATCTGGAGAACAATACCAAGAACTCGGACTTTCAAGAATATGTGATTCGTGATCTTTAATCAGTCACTTAACAAGAAAAGGAAAACGCGAGAATGAAAAAATTACTGGCTGCAATAGTGGTTTCCATTGCTGTTTTTTATAGTGTGTCAGTGAAGGCCGATATTCCGATATTTGGTATGGATGCTGCCAACCAAGCGGCACATGACCAGATTTACGGCGAGGGTATGTATGGCCAAGCAATAGCCGAAAGAGAGCGTGACAGGATTCGTGCAGAAGAGTGGCAAGCGCAAATGTGGCGTGAACGAGTAGCCGAAGAAGAAAGGCAAAAAGCTCTGGCGTTGGAAAAAAAGAAAGCAGAAGAGCAGATGCGTGCGGACAGCGAGAAAGTGGCCCACAAAAAAGCACACATGCATCCGAAAAAATCGGTAGGAAATAACCAGTCTAAATAGAACACTTTCTTCATGCCCATTCAGGGCAAAGGAGTGGATATACATAAATTTTATAAGGGAAAACTGCAATGAAGAAACTAATCCGATCGTTTGCGCTTGTTGTTGCTGTTATCTTGTTGACTGGCTGTGCAAACAGCAGCAACTTTGTCCGTCCAGCCAAAGATTCGTTGGTATTTGGAAAGTCAACCCGCGCTGATGTGGTCAGCTTGGTAGGCAAGCCGGCCTCGCAACAGGAAAGTGTTCCATTTAACGGCGAGAAATTTCAGGTGGTGTCGTATTCCTACATTGGGATAGCCAGCTTTTTGGGTAAAGTGATTCCGCAGCGCAATCTATCCTACTGGTTGTATAACGATAAGCTGGTCGGCGAGGCATTCAACAGCTCTGTTGACGGCGAGACAACTGAGTTCGATGGAAGCAAAGTGGCGTCCATCGAGAAAGGGAAAAGCACTCGGGCGGACGTTATCGCGCTGATCGGCCAGCCCTCAGGTCAATTCTTTTATCCGCTAGTGAAGGATAAGGATGGGGTTGGGTTGGTCTATGAATACTCGATCAATAGGGATGCTGGCATGTTCAACCTCTTCCTCCAGAATAACGCTCTACTGATCGTCACCCTCAACGCAAGCGGTGTGGTCACGGATGTGTACTACAAGAAAAACGGGGTTGAGCAAGTTAAATCATGAGGTTTGGAAGCTCGATTTATTAGCCTGAGTTATGGGAGGCAAGGAGGAGCGGCATAATCGAGTTCGATATGCTGACCAAGGGCGCGTGCTACAGGAACTAATAAGTACGGTGGGGGTAAGCGAGGCCAAGGCGACAGAGGCTCGCTCCATCGACAGCGTTGAGGAAAAGAAAAGTACCTGACCAAGTGGCAACGCTGTTGTACCTGACCTATTGGTGGCTGCCTTATTTGAAAGGAGTGTTATGAAAACTCTGCTTAAAGAACTTTGGGGGCAGGCCAACTCGCCATACCAGTTTAAACTGCCTACCCTGAAAGAAATCTTGATCCCGGCAGCCGTAGCGGGGGCGTTCCTGATTCTCAAGCACAACCCAGCATTCATCGTACCGGCATTTATCTTGTTGTTCGGAGTATTCTTCTTCTGGTTGCTCGTGCAAGCACGGAATGGCGAGCTTATGCAGAGGGCATCCGGAGGTGAAGGTGCGGAACACGACCTCGGAGGTAATCTATCTGAAGGCACCCACTGCTTTGATGATGACTTTGATTTCACCCTCTTGTCAGATGATCCAATTTGCAACATTGATGGCACACCGATGATCGGCATGATGGACATCAATGGAAATCCCTATGGCATTACTTCCAGTTCACACATGCTCGATAACGATTAAAAACCGCTTTGGAAATTTTCCGACCTAGGTAAATTGAGTGAACAGCTGATTGCGGAGGGCGTGCTTCAAAACTTTCCGTAAAAAGCCCCTTATACGGAGAGTTCACACTATGCCCCCTAGCAGCAATGCGGTTTTGCAGTTCCCTGTGAGGAATGCGCCAAACATCGTAAACCGGAAAGTTCCGCTGCGCCTCAAGAACGCGGACTACCGCAGCCGCGAATATCTCACCGAACAGGAAGTCGATCAGCTCATCGATGCGGCCGGCAGAGTAGGGCGGCACGGCCACCGCGATGCGACTTTAATCCTGCTGTCTTATCGTCACGGCCTGCGTGTCACCGAATTGGTCAGCCTGCGCTGGGAGCAGGTCGATCTCAGGCAAGGCCTGATGCATGTCAATCGCCTCAAGCACGGCAACCCCAGCGTCCATCCAGTGCGCGGCCCCGAGTTGCGCGCACTGCGCCGCCTGCAGCGCGACTATCCCATGATGCCCTATGTGTTCAGCAGCGAGCGCAAAGCGCCGCTCACCGATGATGCCATCCGCAAGATCGTCGGCCGGGCAGGGAAGGAGGCCAAGCTGCCGTTCAGCGTCCACCCGCACATGCTGCGCCATGCCTGCGGCTACAAGCTGGCACAGGCCGGACAGGACACCCGTGCCATCCAGCACTACTTGGGACACAAGAACATCCAACACACCGTCCGTTACACCCAGCTGTCGCCGGATCGGTTCAAGGACTTCTGGAAGGACTAGTGTAGATGCGCATACAAGACGAAGAGATACTCAAGCGGCTGGATAGTCTGTTTCCCATTCGCGCCAGGCTGGTGAGCATGCATAGCGGCGACAAAGGCCGGTTCGAGTTGACTGATCATCAAGGCAACGAGGTTGGAATTGAGGGTGTCTCGCCATTGCGCATCATCGCGGTGCTTAGAAGTCACGATTATCCAGAGGTATTCGAAGAGATTGCCGCCTTTGACGGCGAGATCGTGTTCAGTAAACCTGCTGTGCCTCCCGCAAAAACAAGAAAACGTCCACTTCATCCTCTGGACGACCATCCTACCGTCCGTAACTTCTTTTGATGACACCTGAAAGAATGACAGGACAACACAGATGCACACTGTTCATTACAGACACTGTGCGCGCACTGCGTCTGTAATGGCAATTAACCACTTCACCACCTACAATCCAAGCATGACAAGCTACATCACCAAATCCCGCGTCCTGTCAGGACTCAGATGCCCCAAGCGGCTCTGGCTGCAAACTAACAAGCCGGAACTGGCCAAACCGTCATCCACATCCCAGCTGACCATTGCCAATGGCATCGAGGTAGGCAGCATGGCTCGACTGAATTATCTGGGCGGGATACTGATCGGACACATCGAGCAGCCCGATCTCGCGGTAACTGAGACCGCGCAACTGATTGCACGCATTCCGCCTGTGCCATTGTTCGAGGCAGCCTTCGTTCATGCTGGCGCACTGGTGCGTACCGATATTCTCGTGCCGACAGATAGTGGCTGGCGTATGGTCGAAGTCAAATCCTCCGGCAGCGTCAAAGACCATCACCTGATCGACTGCGCAATGCAGCTATGGGTGCTGGAAGGCGCAGGTGTAAATGTTCCGCAGGTCAGCGTTGCGCATGTCGATACCGGCTTTGTATATGCGGGCGATGGCAACTACGATCAATTGCTCCTTGAGGAGGATGTCACCGAGCAGGTGAGGGCGCTGTTGCCCGAAGTGCCTGCATGGCTGGCATCTCATCGCGCCATCCTAGGCAACCTCATGCCCTGTATCCGGATGGGATCTCAATGCAAGCCGGACTGTCAGTTCAAAGCTTATTGTGAACAGGAGCTGCCTGAATACCCAGTGTCCATTCTGCCTAATGGACGCAAGCTCATCACCGATCTGCAAGATGCCGGCATAGAGGATGTGCGCGACATCCCGGACGGCATGCTCACCCATGAAAAACATATCAGGGTCTGGCAGGCCACTCGCACCAACCAGCCGTTCATCTCGGATGAGCTGCGGGACGAATTGGCCAAGCTGCCGTATCCGCGCTTCTATCTGGATTTCGAGACCATCAACTTCGTCATCCCACGCTGGGTCGATACACGTCCGCACCAGCAGTTGCCGTTCCAGTGGTCATGCCACATTGAACGGCAGGGCGGGGCGCTGGTGCATCGCGAGTTTCTGGATACCAGTGGCACCGCACCCATGCGAGCCTTCGCTGAAAGTCTGATTGATGCCGTCGAGGATGACGGGCCTATCATTGTCTACGGCAGCTTTGAAAGTACCGTACTCAAGGGACTCATCAACTTCTGCCCTGATCTTGAATGTAACTTGAACGACATTATTGATCGATTGGTGAACCTGCTGCCGTGGCTGCAGAACCACTATTACCATCCAGCCATGAAAGGATCGTGGTCGATCAAGGCGGTACTCCCAACCGTCGCTCCGCATCTAGATTACTCGCAACTGGAAGATGTGCAGAACGGCACGCTGGCGCAGCTTGCCTACATGGATATCATCAATCCCGAAACTGATGCGACTGAACGCGATCAGAAAATCCATAACCTGCTTAAATACTGCGAGCTTGATACGCAGGCGATGGTGGAGGTGGTGAGGTTTTTTGTTGGTGTGTTACCAGTGCGGTAGATCATTACCAGTAATTATTTACGGCCCGAAACCTGCACTTCACCAAGTTCGGTTTTCGACACATTGCCACCCTTCGACTTTCTCAATAGCAGTCGTTCAATGCAGTCATTTACACAAAATTCCGCACACCCTCGGATTTTGCAGTATGGAGAACACCCATAAGAGCCACGTACACACTTCAACCATCTTTAATAGCTAGCCTTTAATTTCCCTAACTGCTGTGACAGCCCCACGCAATACAAATATTGCGGAGCGCAGAAAGAGGATGGCGAGTGCCAAACCTACCAATATATCTGGCCAACCTGAATGGGTGTACCACACGCCTGCGGCAGCAAATAATACAGAGACATTTGCAATAACGTCGTTGCGAGAACACAACCAGACTGAACTCATGTTTATGTCATCAGATCGGTGCCGCCAGAGCAGAAAAAAACATAAGCTGTTCGCAGCAAGCGCGAGCAACCCAATAACACCAATGGCCTCGAATGCTGGAACATAAGGGAAGAGTATCCTGTAAACCGCCTGACCTAGAACAAAAAGGCCAAGCATCGCCATAAGGCCGCCCTTAAACAGTGCTGCAATGGCTTTCAACCTCTCGCTACGTGCAACAACGTATAGGCTGAAACCGTAAACCAGAGCGTCGCCAAGCATATCCAGAGAATCGGCCACTAATGAGACGGAGCCAGAGATCAGTCCTGCCGTAAGTTCCACCAAAAACATAACGGCATTGATGGCCAATACTATTTTTAGCGTCGAGCTTTGGCGGGCACGAAGCGCTTCAATCTCACAAGATTTGTCGTTGCAACAATCTGCCATCATCTATGTCCAGAAGCTATTCGAAACACACCGTGGCAGATGCATGATCCAGTAAACACCCTATGCAGATATTTTAGCTTCATGACCCTCTCAACTAGAGATTGATTTCAACGCGCGCACCTATGATCCATACGTTCTGTCGCGCGGGATTCATATTTGGGTGAGTAACATATTGCACGGTGGGTTGAAACGCGAGCCACGGATTAACTTGCATGCGGTAGGTCGCTTCAGTGCTTGTTTCGCTACTCAGGCTCACGTTGAGGCGCTGATAAGTGGCGCTGGCATGACTGACGGTAACTCCAATGGCCGAAATATCGTCGTCACGTCCGGCAATCAGGCCGTGGTAGCGCAAGCCAATACTTCCCGTCCAATCCGACTGATGGATATCTTTACTAGCTACGCCGTAACGAATGAAACCGGACAGCCCCTGCGCAGGATGGTCCTTTTCATTCATCAGGGTGCGTTCCGCCAGGAAATAGGCACCCTGACTTGGGTGAAGTACGGGATTGAGAGGATCCAGGTCGTTAAAACGTGTGGAGTAACGCCAAAAACCGATTGCTGTTTTGTTGAAGTATTCCCTTTCCTCGGGCAGTATGGTACCGGTTTGGTCGGGCTGCGGAGTAAGTCCGAGTTCCACAATGGAAAGCGTCCCGTCGCCCTTGTTCAACTGAATATGTGTGCCGCGCGGGTTATTAGGGTCTCCCGGCACACCATCAGTCAGCGCATATTGAGCATAAAAGTTTTTGCTAGGCGTGGTGTACTTCACACGTAGCGCTAACGCGCCAACTGGGAAGATAGGCGGGGCGTTCATGCCTGACTGCCCCAAGTCATTTGCCATGCCATAAGGAGTCTGGGTAAACACACTGGATGTGTCGTTGACGTAAAACTCGGAATCTATCGCATATAGGCCGAACAGCACCGACAGGGTTTCGTCAGAGAAGCCCTTTTGTACCCAGGCTTGAAAAAACTTTGCAGTGTTGTTCGACTCAATGTTGTCCACGATGACGAAGCTATCAACGTAATCGCGGTTAAATTTGCTGCCGAGTTGGCTGTGATATTGAATGTAGGCAGAGGTGGCGTCCCATCCCAGCAATTTTTCTAGGTTCATCTTGACCCTGGCTTCGGTGTTGCCCATCCATGCTGTGCCACGCTTGACGCCACCCGACAGGTTAGACAGAACATCGCTCTTGTGGGTAAATCCCAGATCAACACCCTCTTTATACAAATCAGAACGCATCCCGCCCCAATCACCGGAAAGCGTCTCGGCATTCCAGTCTGGCCCCTTATCTTCTTCGGCTAAAACAGAACCAACGCAACCAATAGCCATAACAAATGCCAATACATACCGCATAACCATCTCCCTTTTTCACGCACATTATCCAACGACAACGCATGGCTTGGCTGTCGAAAGTTGGGCCAAGCTGCTCAGAATATCTCCTTACCCAAATCTCATAATCCCTTCACAAAACATGCAACGACTTGGCTAGCACAGAGACACCTCCACCATTTATTCTTAAGCGTTAATCAAAATGTACCGGGAATGCGGCCCCGGCCTGTTCCTTACAAACGCCCGCTGGTTTCACGCCAAATTTCCACATCAAACGGCACGCGACTTCATGTCCATCAGCGGATTTAGCAGTTGTCTCAACGGAGTAAACCACATGATCGGTGTCTTGGCCGGAAAAAATCCGATTCCAGTGCTTCGGGTTGGAGCCATGATAGCGTTTACGCAACTCCGCTAAATTAGCCTGGCGATCGACAACAAAGCCACGAGCCTCATAACGACGATCCGGCGCCTCCAGCACTAGAAGGTTGTCCTCCCCTCGGTCATGCACCAGCTCCCCAGTAACAAACGGTGCACTGCCTTCCTTGACTAACAGGTGAGTTGGACCAGCGCAACCAGTCAGCCACAAAATTGCCAGTATGCCCAAGTAAAATGTTTTCATGGTATTTCCTTTCATTATTAAAAATCGGTAGTGTGGTGGCGCGAAGTTTGAGCAGTATCGAGCGCACGCCGGATAGCGCCGAACCGTAAGTGGTTTGATCAGTAGTGATTAGCATGATGTATGTCTTCCTCATTACCTAACGGCCATAGTTGGTGGGCATCCAGCAGCAGGCGATAGCGCGCTTCGTTGGCATCGAGTTGCGCGAGGTTTTCCGCTATTGAAGATTCCAGCGCGAAGCGGCGTGCGACGAGGCTGACCGACAAGCTGCTTTCTCCCAGGCTATATGCCTTGCCGACCAGTTCGGTATTGCTGCGGATCGCCTGTGCCGCCTCGTGCGCTTGTTGCCAAGTGGCGAAGCTGCTCACTGCTTGAGCATGTGCGGCGTAGATGTCGCCTTCCAGACGGCGTTTGACAAATGCTTCCTGATCGGCGGCGATGGCGGCTTGTTGTGCGACCCCATCAGCCGTCGCGCTGCGTTGCCCAAAAGAGAGCGGCACGCTGAGATATACGCCGGTCACTTTTTCGTTGCCGCTCGCTTCATTTGCGTAGCGTACACCGACAGTGGGGTCGGGCAGTTGGTCGGCGCGACTGCGTCGTGCCAGCAGTTGTTGCACATGGCTTTGCTCCTGCACCATGCCGAGTTCGTGGTTGTGTTCGAGTATGCGCGACTTCCAAAACGCGAAGTCATGCTCGACGGTTTGAGGTATCGCGGGCGGCAATTTTTCCGGCAAATGGATGGCGGGGAACTGGCGCGTCAGATCATTGCCCGCGAGTTGTGCGCGCAATTGGGCTTGATGCCATGACACGCTGGCTTGTGCGGCGGCAGCTTGTGCCTGATTCAATTCCAGCTTCGGCGCATCGCCTGCCTTGACGCGCTTCTCGGTCATTTGCGCTTGCTGCTTGAGAATGTCTACTTGCTGTTGCCACAGGTTGACCTGTGCCTGCTCGCGTTGCCATGCGAACCACAGTTGTAGCAGCGTGCGCACGGCTTCATGGCGCGTACCGCCGAGCGCGTATTCGGCGCGTGCGACACTGGCAGCGCCAATGTCTTCATCAATGCCCACCTTGTTGAACAGGCGCAACGGACGTTCCAGTGCGACATCCCATTCCTTCAGGTTCTGCCCTGCATCAACAATCTTGCGTTGCCCCGTACCGGCGCGCAGATTGAACTCATAATTTCCGCTGTTCCACTTGCGCTGATTGGCGTGTTCCATTCTTAACTCGTTGGTAGCGTTCAGCACCGTGAGGTGTTGGTTCAAGGCGCTTTCAATTTGCACTGGTGATGGCAGATCGGGGCGGTTGATTTCTCCAGCATTGGCGAGGCTGCTGAACAAAGTCAGACCTAATAGACCGCTTCCCACCCCCCACTTTTTACTCCCGCTCCGTTTCATATCAACCTCCCGAACTCGATCACCGGCGTGATCCAATAGTTCATTTCTGGATTGTTTTCTTCACGCTTGAGATGAGCAACTAGCGCGTGCGCATCGTCCAGATTCATCACGGTCTGGAGGGCGACGCGCTGTGAGCGTCCGCGTACTTGTTCGATCATGCTCGACAATGCTTCTTTTTGGCTGCCGCCTTCCATCTTGAACATAGTGAAGCCACGCACCCATTCGGGATGTTCCAGCAGGTGATCTATCAGCCGTTCTTCCAGTGAGTGATGGCAGACCAGCGTCAAACAGCAATTCATATCTTTCATGATGATTTCTCCACACGTTTAAGGCCAAAGCGGCGGTACAGGATGGGCAGCATGATGAGCGTCAATAGCGTCGAGCTAATCAGGCCGCCGATGACGACGATGGCAAGCGGTTTTTGAATTTCGGAGCCGGGGCCAGTGGCAAACAGCAGCGGCAACAGTCCGAAAGCGGTAATGCTGGCCGTCATCAGCACCGGGCGCAGACGACGCTTCGCGCCTTCAAACACGACTTGTGCAATGTCTATGCCCTCGGCGTGCAACTGGTTGAAGTAGGACACCATCACCACGCCGTTAAGCACCGCAATTCCTAATAGCGCGATGAAGCCGACCGAGGCGGGAACCGACATGTATGCGCCGCTGACCCACAGGGCCAGCACGCCACCGATCAAGGCAAACGGGATGTTGGTCAGCACCAAAGCGGCTTGCCTCACCGAGCCGAACGTGGCGAACAGCAGCATGAAAATCATACCGAGTGCCACCGGAATGACTATGGTGAGCCGTGCCGCCGCGCGTTGTTGGTTCTCAAATTCTCCGCCCCAGGTCAGTCGGTAACCTTCCGGCAACGTCACTTGTGCGGCGACGGCAGCCTTGGCTTCATCGACAAAACCCACCAGATCGCGCTCATGCACATTGCTTCGCACCACCACCATGCGTTGGCCGTTTTCCCGATCCACTTTGACCGGGCCATCAACTCGCTCCAACTTGGCGACCGCCGACAGCGGCACGCTTTGTCCGTTTTGCAAGGGCAGGGTGAGTGCGGCAAACAGTGCGGGAGAGCGTTGAATATCGTTTGCGCCACGCATGACCAGCGGGGTACGTCGCCCGTCTTCAATCACGATGCCGAGCTGTTGGCCTTCAATCTGGCTGCGCAGGGTGTTGCCGATGTCCTCCACGTTCAGACCCAAACGACCCGCAGCAAGGCGATCTATCGCCACGCGGTAATACTGCACACCGCTATTCTCCGTGGTGTACACATCCTCGCTGCCCTTGATGCCTTTCAGCACCCCGACCATTTTCTCGGCGGTTTCATTGAGCTTATTCAAGTCTGTGCCGAAAATCTTGATCGCCACATCACCTCGTGCGCCGGTCAGCATTTCCGAAACACGCATGGCAATGGGTTGGCTGAAGCTGTAAGAAATTCCCGGCATCTGATCCAGCACCTTGCGCAACTCCTCTAGCAGCCATTCCTTGCTTGGCTCACGCCATTCTTTCATGGGTTTTAGCACCAGGAAGGAATCGGTCTGGTTAAGTCCCATCGGGTCCAGGCCAATTTCATCGGAACCGGCGCGCGCCACGATGCTTTTGACTTCAGGCACCTGCCCCATGATGGCCTGCTGAATTTTCAGATCGAGTGCCGCCGTTTGCTCCAGGCTGACGGAGGGTAATTTTTCGATGCCGACGATGATGTCTCCCTCGTCCATTTCCGGCATGAAAGTCTTGCCGATCTGTGTGTACACGGCAGCGGTAACGACCAGCATGAGCAGCGCGCCGATGATAACTAAGCGCTCCTTGTTTAAGGCGCGTTGCAGCAGCGGAGCGTACATCCCCATCGCCTTGCGCACCAGCCACGGCTCCTGATGGCTGACCCGCTTGAGCAGGAAGGAAGCCAGCATCGGCACCACGGTCAGCGACAGCAGCAGCGATGCGGCCAGCGCAAACACGATGGTCAGGGCGACCGGAATGAACAGCTTGCCTTCCAGCCCTTGCAAGGTGAGCAGCGGCAAAAATACGATGATGATGATGGCGACCCCGGCGGCGACTGGCGTGATAACTTCTTTCACCGCGCGGAAAACGATATGCAGATGCGATAATTTCTTATTTTTATCATGCGCAAGATGCGACTCGATGTTTTCTACCACCACGACCGCCGCATCCACCAACATGCCGATGGCGATTGCCAAGCCACCCAAACTCATCAGGTTGGCGGACATGCCGAACTGCTGCATGAGAATGAAAGTACACAGCATCGCGAGCGGCAAGGTGATCGCCACCACAATGGCGCCGCGCAGATTGCCGAGGAACAGCACCAGCAGAATGACGACCAGCACGATGGCTTCGGCGATGGCTGTAGAGACGGTGCCGACGGCGCGTTCCACCAGGCTGCCACGATCATAAAATACCTTGGTGGTGATGCCTTGCGGCAGCGCGGGCGCGAGTTCCTGCAATTTGGCTTTCACTGCGGCGACGACTTTTTGCGCATTCGCGCCGCGCAGGCCGACCACTATTCCTTCCACTGCCTCGTCTTGCCCGTCCTTGGTCACGACACCCAGGCGAGTCAGGCTGCCGATGCGCACTTGCGCGACATCGCTGACGCGGACCGGGTTGCCGCCCGGACTGGCGACGACGATGTCGCGCACGTCCTGTAGATTGTTGATGTTGCCTTCGGTGCGCACCAACAGCGCTTCATCACCATCGCTGAGCGTTCCCGCGCCATCGTTGTGATTGTTGGCTTGTATCGCCTGTTGCAGCACGGCAAAAGAAATGCCGTGCGCAGCGAGTGCATGGTGGTCGGGCACCACTTCAAAGGTGCGCACCAGACCGCCCATCGTATTGACATCGGCCACGCCGGGCAGGGTGCGCAAGACGGGCCGTATCACCCAATCCAGAATGGTGCGGCGCTCTTGCAGGGAGAAATGCTCGCCTTCCACGGTGAACATGAACATATCGCCCAGCGGCGTGGTGATCGGCGCGAGTCCGCCGGTGACATTGGCGGGCAAGTTGCTTTGCGCGTTATTCAGCCGTTCCGCGACTTGCTGGCGCGCCCAGTAAATGTCGGTGCCCTCATTAAAATTGATGGTGATGTCGGCGATCGCATACTTTGAGGTGGAGCGCAGAATGTCTTGTCTAGGGATACCGAGCATCTCCAGTTCGATGGGGGCGACGATGCGCGTCTCGATTTCCTCGGGTGTCATGCCCGGAGCCTTCATGATGATCTTTACCTGCGTCGGGGAAACATCGGGAAATGCATCAATCGGCAAGTCGCGGTACGACGAGATGCCCACGCCGATCAGCAGCAGCGTTAGTGCCACCACCAACAGCCGTTGTGTCAGGGCGAATTCAACCAGTTTGGTAAACATTATTCACCCCCGCCTATGCCCATCAGGCTGGACTTGAGAGTGGAGATGCCGCGCACGGCGATTTTTTCATCGCCGACGAGTTCGCCGCTGATCACGCTGTTTTGTGCGCCTTCATTCAGCACGTTGATGGTTTGTGCGTGAAACCCTTGGGGGGTTTCTACAAACACCACTGTTTTACCCGCGATGCGCGCAATCGCGCTGTTGGGAATATTCCACTGCGCGCCGCTATTCGCGCTGGTGCTGATACTGGCCTCGACAAACTGACCGGGGCGCAGATTCTCTGAGCCTTGTTGGATCATGGCACGCAACAAGATAGTTTGATTGGTGCCGGACAGGCTGCGCCCAATCGCGGTGAGCCTGCCGCTTGCAGCATAAACAGGGACAGTAACCGTCGCGCCTATCTTAAGATCGCGGGTGTAAGCCAGCGGCGCCTGAATTTCCAGAGCAAGCGGATTGAGCTTGGCAATCTGGAACATCGGGACCGCAGCGTCGAGGCGTTGCCCCGCGCTGGCTGATTTTTCCAGCACCACGCCATCAATCGGCGCGGTCATGGTAAGCAGGCTGCTCAAGTTGTTGCCGGATTGCAACTGTGCAATCGCAGCATCGGACATGCCTGCAAGATGCAACATCTGCTTGCGCTCCGATAATGCCGCCTGAGCTTCGAGTGCCAAGCCCTTGGTGGCGAGAAAGCGGCTTTCGGCGATAATGCCATCTTTCCATAACGCTTCATCGCGGGCGAGATTCTCTTTGGCGAGTTGGCTTTGCACGCTGGCCTGCAACAAACCACGTTGCGCCTCGGCCAATGCAGGGCTTTGTAATCGGGCAATCGGCTGGCCTTTCTTGACGCTATCTCCCACGCCTACCAATATTTGTTCAACCATAGCCGGAAGCGGGGTGCTGATGACAAAGAGTTGATTGGGGGGAATGACCACTTGCGCAGGCAGCCCGGATACTTCACCGGATTGTTTGCTGGGCAATGAGGCTGTTGTGATGCCGAGGGCTTGCGCTTGCTTTGCACTGAGTGCGACGTCATCGCCCGCCCATGCGCATGGAGTAATAGACAGGACGATAAACCCGAAAACGAGGGGTGCTTTTTTCATGATGGACTCCAGAGGGTGAAAATATTTTGCTCAATCTTGGCGTGTTGCGAAGGAATAACAGTGTGAATGATGCGTGGAGGCGCTTGTAACCCAAGCGATAAATGGCTGGTGTTCGGGATGTAAGGGCTAAATGCGCTCAATGCCGCAGTAACGACAGAAGCGAATAAAAATTTTTGCAGATGCAAGATCATCGAAACCCTCAACGAAAAAGTTGAATTTCGACGGGACGCGGCCAAACCCATTCATGGGGTCAGGCGCAGGGTATTACAGGGAGAAAGGGGGCGTCCCGCCGGCTCAGGCGAGAACTGCTCTGGGTGGATGCTCGATGAGAGTTTGTGGTGCAGAGACAAAAATGCTGGATGGGGTTGCCATCAGGGTGCTGCATCCATCAAGCGGCGTCACACCAATGACGTTCGACAAGAGGCAGGAAAAGGCTGCATGCACATGAGCATGGTGGTGGTCGCTGACAGCAGGAACGTTACTTCCCCCATCAGCATCAACTGCTGGTTCATCGTGAACGTAATCGTCGCTATGCTCGTGGCTGTGATGCCCGAAATGTGCAGTGTGGCTCTTTGTTTGTTCCAGTGCATCGCAAACACCCACCGATGCAGCGTAAGCAGCGTTCAGTGAGAGCATGATAGCAAGCAGAAAAGCGAGATAAATGCGCATATGTTTTAACTATATCACTAATAGTGATTAGTTGCTGGATCAGCCTATCAGCTGAAAATAGATTTGCCTGAAAATTCAGAATCTCATGTGAGTGTCAGCAATTGGCACATTGTACTCGGTCAACTTCTCGAATTGGCTGCCCCGAAGCGGTCGCTCAAAGTTAATTGTGACATCTCGACGGATGAACGCAGTTCCGGTGTCCATGTGTAAATCGTACGTTTCCCGCTAGAGTTCTGGGTTTTATGTCGTTGGATGTGGATGCCGTCTTCCCCTCATGGCACTCGGTTAAGCAATCGTTGATCGTAAATGAATCGTAGGGCGGATGAGGCCGCAGGCCGTTATCCGCCGAATGGAAGTTGTGCGAGAAGCCAGCATACGGCGGATAACGCTACGCTCATCCGCCCTACATGCTATCGTGCCACAGCAGTAGGCCACTCCATCGTTACAGAGCCGTAATACCTTAACCGAGTGCCATGACCGTCTTCCCCAATATCTGACATCGTTAGTCGGAGCATGTCACCGCGCGCCATCCCTGTCATCAATTTCAGGCGTACATAGGCTTGAATCATCTTGACGCTGCCTTTTTCGCGTTTTTAGTGGGGACTGCGTCAGAGCAGTCTGAACTAACTACCTGAGCGCAATCGATACTAAATCGACTACGAACCCAAGTATTGACCGTTTATGTTTCATAAGGCATCATTATGTAACGTAAAAGTACAGATATTGGTTATGACAAAGGCATCTAACAGGATACGCTCCCGCTACACAGACGAAGCTCTCTTGCTGCTGGGCAAGATGGTTAGGGCTGCTCGTATTGAACGGAAATGGAGCTCTCAAGAATTGGCAACGCGAACAGATATCTCCCGCCCGTTATTGAAGCGCATAGAGGAAGGTGATCCTGGATGTTCAATCGGTGCAGTATTCGAAGTTGCTGCCATTTTAGGGATTAAACTGTTCAATGCCGATATGCTGGCCTTGTCTGAAATGCGTCGCCAAGTCGATCAGAAGCTGGCACTTTTACCTAGCTCAGTTCGCAAACCAGTAAAGGTGAAGGATGATTTCTAAAGCTCCGCCGCAAGAGGTCTATGTCTGGATATGGCTGCCTAGCGCAATCATACCGGTTGTGGCTGGGCGTCTAAGCAGGAGAGATGGCACACTGATATTCAACTATGGCAAAAGCTATCTCGAACGCGATAACGCGATTCCGATTTACACTCCAGAGCTTCCGCTGAATCCAGGCGAATTGCCATTATTGAATGGATTGGACATGCCAAACTGTATCCGCGATGCATCGCCGGATGCGTGGGGGCGTCGTGTATTGATGTACCGTACTAGCAGAGATGATGGATCGGGAGCATTTGATCTTGACGAAATGACCTGCCTGCTGGAATCAGGTTCGGATCGCATCGGTGCGCTTGACTTCCAACTGTCTCCGACAGAATACATACCGCGCATGGGCGCTTATGCGTCATTGGAAGAGTTGATGGAATCAGCCGAAATGGTGCAAAAAGGAATGCCAATCAATATGGCGCTTGATCAAGCCCTACAGCACGGTACATCAATAGGTGGTGCGCGTCCTAAGGTTATGCTCGAATCCGGCAATAAGAAGTACATCGCCAAATTCTCGTCTAGCACTGACGTATATAACGTGGTGAAGGCGGAGTACATTGCAATGCGCTTAGCCAAGTTAGTCGGGGTTGATGCCGCAGTCGTAAAGCTGGAACAGACGATGGGCAAGGATGTGCTTCTCATCGAACGGTTTGATCGCGTAAAAACTGATCAAGGATGGCAGCGCAAGTCGATGGTATCGGCGTTGACTATTCTCGGACTTTGGGAGATGCAGGCGCGTTATGCGAGCTATGAAGACTTGGGCGAGATTGTTCGTGGCAGATTCACGGACTCTGTGAATACCTTACATGAGCTGTTCGGACGAATCGTGTTCAACATTCTCTGTGGAAACACGGACGATCACGCGCGTAATCATGCTGCATTCTGGGATGGGGACTATCTTACGCTAACCCAAGCGTATGACATCTGCCCACAAGGACGAACCGGTAATGAGGCTTCTCAAGCCATGCTAATCAGCGGCAACAATCGCATGAGCAAACTGAGCGTTTGCCTTGATGCCGCAAAAAAATTCCAATTGAGAACCCATGAAGCTCAGGAAATAATTGAGAAACAAAAACAGGGAATTAAGGACAACTGGAATCTCGTGTGCGACGAAGCGCAATTGACTGATATGCAAAGGAATATGTTCTGGGGGCGTCAGTTTTTTAATCCATACGTTTTTGAGTAAGAGAGCCGATATAATTAACTGTGAGAAACAGCTAAGAGAAGACTCAAGTTATAGGATTTTTTGGCAGATGACGCGAGTCAATTTATGCGTAATATAACTTGTTTTGATTCGTGTTTTGAATCGTTTAAACCGTATTATTGGAGCAAGTCGGTTCTAATAAAAACAATACGTTAGCTGCCCCACTATACATTTTTGATAGTACAAATCTAATCATCTAACTATATGAATAATAGTCTTTGTTTCGTTATTTGCATAATTGGCTACGAACCAAGGGGTCGGGCGTTCGAATCGCTCCGGGCGCACCAGTAATTCAAAGGGTTAGGCAGAAATGCTTAGCCCTTTTTTCTTTTCTGCGCGACTATTTCGGGGGCTTTTATTCCCAAGCTGTTCCCGCCGGATCATGGCAAGGCTGCGATTTGCCCGACCCCTTTCATTCGTGATGCGGTGTTCCTGCTTGGGGTGCTGGCCTTCGGCTTCGTTGGTGTTTTCATTGAACCGATGCTGCGGTGGGGTTCAGACTGTTACAGGAGTGAATAGCCCGCGATAGCATGGGTTGAAAAAAAGCCGGGATCATTCCCGGCTTTTGATTGGAACGAATATTGAGCTTCTTCCGGAATCCTGTCTTAAACAATCACGAGACTCCAATATTCAATTTACTTGCCGAGACCGGATAAGCGTTCCGCTGCGCGCACGGCGTTCGCCACCAGCATGGTGATGGTCATCGGGCCGACACCGCCGGGAACCGGGGTGATCCAGCCGGCGACTTCCTTCGCGGAATCGAAATCCACGTCGCCGCACAGCTTGCCGTCGGGCATGCGGTTGATGCCGACGTCGATCACCGCCGCGCCGGGTTTGATCATGCTGCCGGTGATCATCTTCGCCTTGCCGGTGGCGACGACGAGAATGTCGGCGTCGCGGGTGTATTTGGCGAGGTCGACGGTCTTGGAGGTGCAGATGGTGACGGTGGCGTTATGTTGCAGCAGCATCAGCGCCATCGGTTTTCCGACGATGTTGCTGCGCCCGACCACCACGGCATGCTTGCCTTCGATGCTCACGCCGCATTTTTCCAGCAGCTTCATCGCGCCGTAAGGGGTGCAGGGGGCGAAGCGCATGTTGCCGGTGACCAGCGCGCCGACGTTCATCGGGTGGAAGCCGTCCACGTCCTTGTCCGGGCTGATGGCCTCGAGCACCTTGCTGGTGTCGATGTGTTTGGGCACGGGCAGTTGCACGAGGATGCCGTGGATCTTCGGGTCGCTGTTCAGCTCGGCGATCTTCTTCAGCAGTGCGGCTTCCGGTGTGTCGGCTGCCATGACGACGTGCTCGGAATGCAGGCCCAGTTCGGCGCAGGCCTTCACCTTGTTGGCGACGTACACCTTGGAGGCGGGGTCTTCGCCGACGATGATGACCGCCAGCCCCGGTGTGACGCCGCGTATTTTCAGTGCATTGGCGCGTTCCTTCCACTCGGCGCGCACCTGCTGGGCGATGGTTTTGCCGTCGATAATCTGTGCCGTCATGATTTGCTCCCGTTTGTTAAGTGAGTTACTTGCCTGAGGATTTATTCTGGTACGCCTTGATGCCATTCATGATTTCCGCATGAGCCGCTTCAATCCCTTCCCAGCCGTTGATCTTGACCCACTTGCCCGGCTCCAGGGCTTTGTAGAGTTCGAAGAAATGCTTGATTTGCTCCAGCGTGATCTTCGGCAAATCCTCATAAGACAGAACTTCATGGTAAAGCGGCGTCAGCTTGTCGGTGGGCACAGCGATGATCTTGGCATCGCCGCCGCCTTCATCCGACATGCTTAACATGCCGACCGGGCGGCAGGGGATGATAGCACCATGAATGATGGGAAACGGGGTGACCACCAGCACATCCACCGGGTCGCCGTCGTCGGCGATGGTTTCCGGGATGAAGCCATAGTTGCACGGATAGCGCATCAGCGATCCGATGAAGCGATCCACCACCAGCACGCCGGAAACCTTGTCGACTTCGTACTTTACCGGGTCGGCGTGCTTGGGGATTTCAATGATGACATTGCATTCGTAGGGAAGATTGTCGCCGGGGCGCACATTTAACAAACTCATACTGCTCCTTAAGGTTAGCGAAATAAAAAACGCGTAATTATAAGCGAATCAGGGCGGTGCCGCAGGGCCGTATTCGGTTTAGAATGATTGCTCTTTATCACGGGGAGGTGATGTCATGGCAACGCAAGCGAAGCTAACCGGCAAAATGGTGATCGGCCAATCGGGCGGCCCCACCGTTGTCATCAACCAATCGTTGGTCGGCGCGGTGCTGGCGGCGCGCCGGCAGCCCAATATCACCGGCATCCTAGGCGCGCGTCACGGCATCGCCGGGATCATGAAAGAGGATTTCATCGATCTGACCGCGCAGAGCGTCGAGCAGCTCGAACTGGTCGCCACCACCCCGGCGGCGGCGCTGGGTTCGGTGCGCCTCAAGCCCGGCAAGGCCGAATGCGAAAAGGTGTTCGAGGTGTTCAGGAAGAACGACGTGCGCTATTTCTTCTACATCGGCGGCAACGATTCCGCCGAGACCGCGCATATCATCGCCGAGATGGCGAAAGAAGCGAATTACGATTTCTGCACCGTGCATATTCCCAAGACTATCGACAACGACCTGAAGGTCACAGACCACTGCCCCGGCTTCGCTTCGGCGGCGCGCTTCGTCGCGCTGGCCTTCATGGGCGACGACCGCGACAACCGCGCGCTGCAAGGCATCAAGGTCAACGTGGTGATGGGGCGCAGCGCCGGCTTCCTGACCGCCGCGTCTGCCCTGGCGCGCCAGTCGGAAGGCGACGGCCCGCACCTGATCTACCTGCCGGAGCGCGTGTTCGATGTCGAAAAATTCCAGCAGGACGTGCGCGAGACGGTGGCGAAATACGGCCGCTGCGTGATCGCCGCCTCCGAAGGCGTCTCCGACAAGGACGGCAACCCGATCTCCACCAGCGGCGAACGCGATTCACACGGCAACATCCAGCTGTCCGGCTCGGGCGCCTTGGGCGACACGCTGGCCGCCCTGGTGAAAGAAGCCTTCCCCGGGCAGAAGGTGCGCGTGCGCGCCGACACCTTCGGCTATTTGCAACGCTCCTTCCCGACCATCATTTCCGAAGTCGATGCCAGGGAAGCGCGCGCGGTGGGCGACTATGCCGTGAACCACGCCGCCAGCACCGGCCAGCCCGGCTCGGTGGCGATACGCCGCCTGAGCAGCAAGCCGTATGCCAGCGAATGCTTCATCACGCCGTTGTCGTCGGTGGCGAAAGTCGCCACCGAGATGAAGGACGAATACATCAACGCGGCGGGCAACGACGTGACGCAGGCATGGCTGGATTACGTCACGCCGCTGGTGGGCGAATTGCCGAAGATGGGACGTTTGTAAAATCTTTGTACCATTACCGCTCGCATGCAGCCAGAGCAGGGCGCAATCGTTATCGCGCCGAATGAAATGGGGGTCGCAGGGTTGGGCGATTTGTCGCAACTCGCAAAACATCCGGTGCAATGCGCTTCGCTTATTGGCACCCTACATTACCGAGCAGCTAAATCAGGCATGAAAGATAAACAACGCGGTGCATCCGCCGCGAAGGGCAGGGTCGCACCTGCCGAAAAAACCGGCTTGCATCCGCGCAACCCGCACCGGGGCCGTTACGACTTCAGGCAGCTCGTCGCCTGCAGCCCGGAGCTGGCGGCATTTGTCGCGACGAATGAGCATGGCGATGAGTCCATCGCTTTCGCCGACCCGGCGGCGGTCAAAGCGCTCAACCGCGCGTTGTTGAAACAGACATACGGCATTACGGGCTGGGATATTCCGGCGCAGTATCTCTGCCCGCCCATTCCGGGCCGGGCGGATTATCTCCACTACCTCGCCGATCTGCTGGGCGCCGGCAACGGCGGCATCATCCCGCGCGGCAAATCCGTCCGGGTACTCGACATCGGCACCGGCGCCAACTGCATCTATCCGCTCATCGGCCACCGTGAGTATGGCTGGCAGTTCGTCGGCACCGACATCGATCCGGCTGCACTCGACAACGCGCAACGCATCCTGGAGGCGAACAGCGGATTGAGCGATGCCATCGAACTGCGTCTGCAAACGTCACGCTCGGCGATCTTCACCGGCGTGGTGCAGGCGAACGAGATATTCGACCTCACCCTGTGCAATCCGCCGTTCCATGCCTCTCTGGCTGAGGCCAATGCAGGCACGCAGCGCAAATGGAAGAATCTGGGCAAGGATGCCGCGAGGCAGCCGCTGCTGAATTTCGGCGGGCAGGGTGCGGAACTGTGGTGCGACGGGGGCGAGGAGGCTTTCGTGTGCCGCATGATCGAGGAGAGCGCGCAGCTTCGCGGCAGTTGTTTGTGGTTCACCACGTTGGTCTCGAAGTCGGCCAGCCTGCCCGGCGTCTACCGCGCGCTGAAACGAGCCGGCGTGCTGGACAGCAGAACGATAGAGATGGCGCAGGGGCAGAAAAAGAGCCGGATCGTGGCGTGGACTTTCCTCGACGAGAACCGGCAACGCGCGTGGCGCATGACGCGCTGGAAATGATAAAGCCGTCCGGCTTATCGCTTCAAATTTGATATGGGTGCGCCCGAAGCGATAAATCCGGGCACTGGCAAATGACCATATTAATGGTTTGATGCTGGTTTATGAGATTTAAGCCAATCTTTCAACGCCTCATCAACGCGGGTTTGCCAGCCCCTGCCTGTCGCACGGAATGCCTCGACCACATCAGGAGATAAACGGATATTGACAGGAGCTTTGGTAACCTCCTTACGCGGCCTGCCTCGTTTAAGCATGGCATCAGCAACGGCCTTGGGGAAAATTCCAGGCAACACCTCTGATGCAGAGCGCGCCTTAGAGAAATCCTCTGCCGTCCATTCCGGGTTATCGTCATCCAATATTTCTGCGGGAGCGATATTTTTGTGTGTAGGGTGCTTTGCTGATTTAGCCATAACATTTCACCTCTCGACTGTTGGCCTTTCTAAAACTGATGACATGTACAGCACCTTCGCGTGGCGTGAACACAACGGCATAAAGACGCTCATCAATGTACCCAAAAACACGGAACCGGCGTTCACCATAATCTTTGCGCATATCCTCAAGGATCACAGCGCTTGACCATTCCAGCTTCGAGACCTCATCAAATGACAACTGCCTCTCACGAATGTTGTCAGCATTTTTCTTCGGGTCGAAGGTAATTTTCATAATTTATTGTATCTACAATAAATAAGCTGGTCAATTACACATTAAGTGCCCAGTTGTATACGCTCGACCAAAAGCAAAAAACGGGCTGATTCGCAATAGAATCAACCCATTAAATTGATGGTGCGCCCGAAGCGATGAATCTGGGCACTGGATGGCTAAAATCAAAATGGTCTGATTAGCTAGAGTTAGAATTTTCTGTCCAACTTTACTTCAAATTCTGAGTATCCGATTCCACCCAACTGGAACTCCACTTGCTGTTTAGATGTGGCAGATATTCTAGTTGATGTTAAATCACAAAGTGTTTTTGCAAGATATAGCCCAAGGCCATCACCAGCACTTGCAGCCATTGCACCGTTGCGGCCACGAACACCTTTATTGAAAAGGTTTGGCAATTCATCAACTTCAACCTTTGGCCCACAGGATTTAATCAACACCTCCACCTCTCGTGGGTGCTCGCTGAAAAATACTTGAATCTCTCGGCTTGATGGGGAATATTTGACTGCGTTGTCAAGAATAACAAAAGGAACCAGCTCGAAAGCCTCTATCGCATCGAATTCATTGACCGAGTTCCCTATGAAATTAATGCTGATCTGTTTTGACTTGGCTCGGTTGAATAATATGTGGCGAGCTTTATCGAATTTTTTGTAGATACCAGTCCTAATTTTAAATTGCCTGCTTACTGCTGCTGGGTTCAATGACCTTGCCCCTGTAATCCGTATCTCTTAACACGCTCATTATGCGGCATCCTTCAACTGTGCCGCCAACCAGTTTTTCTCGAACTGACCTTGCCCCTGTAATCCGTATCTCTTAACACGCTCATTATGCGGCATCCTTCAACTGTGCCGCCAACCAGTTTTTCTCGAACTGACCTTGCCCCTGTAATCCGTATCTCTTAACACGCTCATTATGCGGCATCCTTCAACTGTGCCGCCAACCAGTTTTTCTCGAACTGACCTTGCCCCTGTAATCCGTATCTCTTAACACGCTCATTATGCGGCATCCTTCAACTGTGCCGCCAACCAGTTTTTCTCGAACTGACCTTGCCCCTGTAATCCGTATCTCTTAACACGCTCATTATGCGGCATCCTTCAACTGTGCCGCCAACCAGTTTTTCTCGAACTGACCTTGCCCCTGTAATCCGTATCTCTTAACACGCTCATTATGCGGCATCCTTCAACTGTGCCGCCAACCAGTTTTTCTCGAACTGACCTTGCCCCTGTAATCCGTATCTCTTAACACGCTCATTATGCGGCATCCTTCAACTGTGCCGCCAACCAGTTTTTCTCGAACTGACCTTGCCCCTGTAATCCGTATCTCTTAACACGCTCATTATGCGGCATCCTTCAACTGTGCCGCCAACCAGTTTTTCTCGAACTGACCTTGCCCCTGTAATCCGTATCTCTTAACACGCTCATTATGCGGCATCCTTCAACTGTGCCGCCAACCAGTTTTTCTCGAACTGACCTTGCCCCTGTAATCCGTATCTCTTAACACGCTCATTATGCGGCATCCTTCAACTGTGCCGCCAACCAGTTTTTCTCGAACTGACCTTGCCCCTGTAATCCGTATCTCTTAACACGCTCATTATGCGGCATCCTTCAACTGTGCCGCCAACCAGTTTTTCTCGAACTGACCTTGCCCCTGTAATCCGTATCTCTTAACACGCTCATTATGCGGCATCCTTCAACTGTGCCGCCAACCAGTTTTTCTCGAACTGACCTTGCCCCTGTAATCCGTATCTCTTAACACGCTCATTATGCGGCATCCTTCAACTGTGCCGCCAACCAGTTTTTCTCGAACTGACCTTGCCCCTGTAATCCGTATCTCTTAACACGCTCATTATGCGGCATCCTTCAACTGTGCCGCCAACCAGTTTTTCTCGAACTGACCTTGCCCCTGTAATCCGTATCTCTTAACACGCTCATTATGCGGCATCCTTCAACTGTGCCGCCAACCAGTTTTTCTCGAACTGACCTTGCCCCTGTAATCCGTATCTCTTAACACGCTCATTATGCGGCATCCTTCAACTGTGCCGCCAACCAGTTTTTCTCGAACTGACCTTGCCCCTGTAATCCGTATCTCTTAACACGCTCATTATGCGGCATCCTTCAACTGTGCCGCCAACCAGTTTTTCTCGAACTGACCTTGCCCCTGTAATCCGTATCTCTTAACACGCTCATTATGCGGCATCCTTCAACTGTGCCGCCAACCAGTTTTTCTCGAACTGACCTTGCCCCTGTAATCCGTATCTCTTAACACGCTCATTATGCGGCATCCTTCAACTGTGCCGCCAACCAGTTTTTCTCGAACTGACCTTGCCCCTGTAATCCGTATCTCTTAACACGCTCATTATGCGGCATCCTTCAACTGTGCCGCCAACCAGTTTTTCTCGAACTGACCTTGCCCCTGTAATCCGTATCTCTTAACACGCTCATTATGCGGCATCCTTCAACTGTGCCGCCAACCAGTTTTTCTCGAACTGACCTTGCCCCTGTAATCCGTATCTCTTAACACGCTCATTATGCGGCATCCTTCAACTGTGCCGCCAACCAGTTTTTCTCGAACTGACCTTGCCCCTGTAATCCGTATCTCTTAACACGCTCATTATGCGGCATCCTTCAACTGTGCCGCCAACCAGTTTTTCTCGAACTGACCTTGCCCCTGTAATCCGTATCTCTTAACACGCTCATTATGCGGCATCCTTCAACTGTGCCGCCAACCAGTTTTTCTCGAACTGACCTTGCCCCTGTAATCCGTATCTCTTAACACGCTCATTATGCGGCATCC
>JAHRYS010000007.1 GCA_020621985.1 Candidatus Ferrigenium altingense
ATTTATGCGGTGGGCGATGTGCAGGGTTGTTATGCCGAACTTCAGCAGTTGCTGGAGCAGGTGCGCTTCGACCCGGCGCAGGACCAGCTCTGGCTGGTCGGCGACCTGGTAAACCGCGGGCCGGGTTCGCTGGAGGTATTGCGGTTGGTCAAATCGCTGGGCGACAGCGCGATCACCGTGCTCGGCAACCACGACCTGCACCTGCTCGCGGTCGCTGAAGGCGTCGCGGAACTGCACCGCACCGACACGCTGGATGAGATACTCAATGCGCCGGATCGCGGCGAACTGCTGCTTTGGCTGCGCAGCCAGCGCCTGCTGCATGCGCAGGACGGCTACGTGCTCGTCCACGCCGGGCTGCTGCCGCAATGGAGTGTGGCGCAGGCCGGGAGCCTGGCGCGCGAAGTCGAAGCCGCGCTGCGCGCCGACGATTACGCCGCCTTCCTCGCACGCATGTACGGCAACGCCCCGCACAACTGGGACGACGGGCTGACCGGCCACAAGCGCCTGCGCGTCATCGTCAACGCCTTCACCCGCATGCGCATCTGCACGGCAGAGGGCGAGATGGAATTCAGGTTCAAGGGCGAGGTGGAGCACATTCCGCCCGGCTACCTGCCGTGGTTCGACGTGCCCAATCGCGCCAGCGCCGATTCAACGGTGATCTTCGGCCACTGGTCGGCGCTCGGCCTGCTGCAAAGAAAAAATGTCATCGCGCTCGACACCGGCTGCCTGTGGGGCGGCCCGATGAGCGCCGTCCGGCTGGACGACCGCCACCTGTTCCAGGCGGCCTGCAACAACCCGGTGGCGAAGCATTGGTGATGGCTGTTAAAGTCTTCGCTGCAAGAAAAACTGCGCTGGCATGTTCGGCGTTTTCACCGTCTACTTTACGTTATGCATTATGAGCAATGGTTTCCCACAATTCGCACGGTCTGCGCAACAAGGTGAGCGCGGCGTCAACGTTGTCTCGCGAATAATCAACGAGACTTTCGGTTGGCTCTTCAAGCGGAATCATCAAGAGCACGACTTTGGGATAGACGGCCAGATCGAGGTCATTACACCAACAGGCTTGGTTACTGGACAGATACTTGCCGTGCAGATCAAGTACGGGAAATCGTTCTTTCGTGAAAAGAACAAGTGGGGATACCTCTACCGAGGTGAACTGAAGCACTTCAACTATCTGTCGAACTATCCTGTCCCCGTTCTGATAGTAATTTGTCACCCAGAATCTGAGGAGTGTTATTGGGTCAGATTTAAGCCAGAGCAGGCGCAAACCACGGACGCTGGCTGGAAGATCACGATTCCTTTTGAGAACAAGCTAAACGAGGCCAAAGGTGTAATAGAGGAAATTCTTCCTCCACTACAAGACAGTCTCTCAGATTTGCAAGCTTACTGGGCAATCAACAACATGATGGTTGAGTCATCCTACATACACTTTATCATCGATAAACTTGAAGTGAAGGCTCTTGATGCAACACGCCCAAGGGAATTTTTTGACCGCCTTCGGACAACAAAGGAGCTGGCTTACCAATGCCAAGGGAAGGTTGAGATTAGCTTCCACGGCTATGATCATGACGCACGCGAACTCTTCGAGATTGAGGAGGTACGCAAATATGCCCCAGTGCTTGATGCTGCACTTCCGGAGCTTTTTTTCTTCGTTCGAACCGTAAATCCCACCTACACTCTCAAGATACTTGCCCTCTGCCAAACACACGTCAGTTTGCCTGATGGCCGTTCTACTCGTGAAGTAACGCACAAAGTAGTCTACGACACGGACAAGGTTGGGGAATTTCTCATGCGACATTGGCCGGGTCTTAATGAAATGACAGAGTGGCTTTCCATGTCGATCGAAGAAAATAAGAAGATTTCGTTCGACGTAGCCCGATGCCTCGGGCTACAGGCTTCGGCAGAGGTAAATGATGCATAACCCGGCAGTCAACCATGCCTGCGCGAAAAGCCGAACAGGCCGGTGAATTCAAATGTCGGCAAGTTTTTTCATCAGTCAGCCTCCGCCAGCAACCCCTACATCATTTCTTCCGCCTGCCTTGCATAACCGCCGAACCGGTCGCCGCTGAAATGGCCGGCCAATCCGTCATCAGGGTTTGGGGGCGTCTTTCGGCGTGTCTGTGGCAACTGCCGGCTCGACGCGCACTTCGCCTCGCTTGCGCACCACGCGCACGCGGTCGCCGACCTTGAATGCATCCGGCTTGCCGGGCTGCATCACGTAAGTGCTTTTGCCCTCCTCGCCATCCAGCTTGACCCAGATTTCCAGGCCGGGTTTGGTGGCGATATCGGATTGCTGGCCGAGCGTGCCGCCGAGCACGGTGCCGAGTATCGAGCCGACTGCCGCGCCGCGTCCGTCGCCGGAACTGGCTCCGCCGACCTGGCCGAAGACGCTGCCGAGGGTAGCGCCGCCGGCAGTGCTGGCATCCAGCTCGATCGGGGTGACGCTTTCGACCACGCCCAGCTTGATGACGGCGACATTGGCGTCGCTACCGGCATTGCCGATGCCGCCCTGCCGATCGCTGGCGCAGCCGGTCAGCAGCAGGGTGACGATAAGCAGAACGGTACGCATGGTTTACAGCGGCACGGCAAAACCGAAGTGTTGCTGGAACTGTGCCTTCAGTTCGTCGCGGGTCGGCGCGTGGTTCTGTCCGCCCCGGCTGGCGATCTTGAGCGTGCCGAGCAGCGAGGCCAGCCGTCCGGTGGTCTCCCAGTCCCAGCCCTGCTGGATGCCGTGCAACAGGCCGGCGCGATAGGCGTCGCCGCAGCCGGTCGGGTCGAGCAGCGCAGCGGGTTTGGCGCAGGGGATCGCAATTTCCCTGCCGTCGGCGTAAATGATCGAGCCTTGCGCGCCGAGGGTCACGATGAAGGCGCGCGTCGATTTGGCGAGCTCCTCGATCTTCTTGCCGGTCTTGTCCTGCAACAGCTGCGCCTCGTAGTCGTTCACCGTCACATAGTCGGCCTGCTCGACAAAGCGCAGCAGCTCGTCGCCGCCGAACATCGGCATGCCCTGGCCCGGATCGAACACCCAGGGAATGCCCGCTTCGTGGAATTCGCGCGCGTGCTGCAACATCCCTTCGCGTCCGTCCGGCGAGACGATGCCGAGGCTGATGTCCGTTGCGTCGCCGACATGATTCTGCTCGGAAAAACTCATCGCGCCGGGATGGAACGCGGTGATCTGGTTATCGTCCAGATCGGTGGTGATGAATGCCTGCCCGGTGTAGCTGTCCGGCACATGGCGGATGTGCTGCTGCGAAATACCGAGTTTTTCCAGGCGCACCGCATAGCTGGCAAAGTCGTCCCCCACCGTCGCCATGATCAATGGCTGGGCGCCGAGCAGCTTCAGGTTATACGCGATGTTGCCCGCGCAGCCGCCGAATTCGCGGCGCATCTCCGGCACCAGAAACGCCACGTTCAGGATGTGAATCTTCTCGGGCAGAATGTGCTTCTTGAATTGATCCTGAAACACCATGATGGTGTCGTAGGCCATCGAACCGCAAATCAGTGTGTGCATCGCAAAACCTTGCTGGATTGAGAGGCACGAATTGTATCATTTGGCTGGCGGTTGTTTGCTGCGGCGAACGGCGCGATGGTGCATAATCCCGCCACAAAAATACAGGGAGAGCCTTATGCCGTTGCCGATATTCCGCACCAAACCGATCAATGCCAATGACCCTGCCTGCGATACCGGCCTGAAGAAATGCCTGACGGCGTTCGATCTCACGCTGCTCGGCATCGGCGCGATCATCGGTACCGGCATCTTCGTGCTGACCGGCATCGCCGCAGCCAACCAGGCCGGCCCGGCGGTGGTGCTGTCGTTCGTCATCTCCGGCGTCGCCTGCGCCTTCGCCGCGCTGGCTTACGCGGAGCTGGCCGCTGCCGTGGGCGGATGCGGCAGCGCTTACGGCTACAGCTATGTCGCCTTCGGCGAGATCGTCGCGTGGGTGATCGGCTGGATCTTGCTGCTGGAATACAGCGTGTCGGTGGCGGCGGTCGCCAACGGCTGGTCGGGTTATTTCAACAACGCGCTTTCCGCGATGGGCATGGGGTTGCCGGACATGCTCACCAAAGCGCCGGAGCTGGGCGGCATCATCAACCTTCCCGCTGCCGCCATCATCCTGATCCTGATGGGGCTGCTGATCGTCGGCATCAAGCAGAGCGCGCAACTCAACACCGCGATGGTTTTCGTCAAGGTGCTGGCCATTGCCGTGTTCGTCGGCATCGCCGCATTCAACGTCGATCCGGCCAACTGGCAGCCGTTCATGCCCTACGGCTGGTTCAACACCCTGCCCGACGGCAAGACCACCGGCGTGCTCGCGGGGGCATCGCTGGTGTTCTTCGCCTATGTCGGTTTCGATGCCGTCTCGACGGCGGTGGAAGAAGCCAAAGACCCGCAGCGCGACGTGCCGGTCGGCATCATCGCCTCGCTCGCGTTCTGCACCGTGATCTACATCATCGTGTCCGGCCTGCTGACCGGCATCGTGCCCTACACCGAACTCGGCGTTTCCTCGCCGGTCTCCCATGCGCTGCAACTGCTCGGCTACAAGTGGGCATCGGCGCTGGTTGCGACCGGCGTCATCGCGGGGCTGACCACCGTGATGCTGGTGCTTTACTACGGACTCACCCGCATCATCCTGGCGATGTCGCGCGACGGCCTGCTCTCGCCGTTCCTGTCCAAGGTCAACCAGGGCACGCAAACCCCGGTGCGCGTCATCGTCATCACCGGCATCATCATGTCGCTCGCCGCCGGAATGTTCCCGCTCGGCGCGCTGGCTGAGCTGGTCAACATCGGCACGCTGGCAGCCTTCGTGCTGGTCTGCCTCGGCGTCATCGTGATGCGCATACGCCATCCGAACCTGCCGCGCCCGTTCAGGAACCCGTTCGGCCACCTGTTCCCGATACTCGGCATGATTTCCTGCGCGGGATTGATGGCCTTCCTGCCCGCCCAGACCTGGCTGCGTTTCCTCGTCTGGCTGAGCCTCGGCCTGATTGTCTATTTCACCTATTCCATCCGCCACAGCAAACTGGCGGCGCGCGACTGAAAAACTATTGCCTGCGCCTCAGCCACGCCTTCTCGATTTCAACCGCCGCGAACAGCACCGCGCCAAACAGGAAAATGCGCCACCATGCCACGGCATCGATGGCGGTGGTGCCGAACAGTTGCTGGAACAGCGGTGCGTAGGTGAACAGCGCTTGCAGCGCTACCACGGCGAATACCGAGATCAGTACCGGACGCGACTCGGCGAAGCTGCGCAGGCTGTAAGACGGCGCGAGCAGGAAGCGGCAGTTGAACAGGTAGAAGATTTCGCCCATCACCAGCGCGTTCACCGCGACCGTGCGTGCCGCCTCGATGCTTTCGCCGCGTGCCTGCTCCCACAGGAAAAATCCCAGCGCGCCGGCCACCACCAGGCAGGACACGAAAAACACGCGCCATAACAGGAAGGCATTGAGCAGCGGCTCCGCCGGGTCGCGCGGCGGGCGGCTCATCACGCCCGCTTCGGAAGGTTCGAAAGCCAGCGCCAGCGACAGAGTGACGGCGGTGACCATGTTCACCCACAGGATCTGCACCGGCGTGATCGGCAAGGTCAGGCCGAGGAAGATCGCCGCGACGATGACCATCGCCTCGCCGCCGTTGGTCGGCAGGACGAATACGAGGGATTTTCTCAGGTTGTCGTAGACGGTGCGCCCCTCTTCCACCGCGGCGGCGATCGAGGCGAAGTTGTCGTCGGCCAGCACCATCTCGGCGGCCTCCTTCGCCGCCTCGGTGCCCTTGCGCCCCATCGCCACGCCGACATCGGCGCGCTTCAGCGCGGGCGCATCGTTCACGCCGTCGCCGGTCATCGCCACCACTTCGCCGTTGGCCTGCAACGCCCGCACCAGCGCGAGCTTGTGCTCCGGGCTGGCGCGGGCAAAGATGTCGGCCCCGGTTACCGCGACGCGCAATGCGGCCGCATCCATTTGCTCTATTTCCGCGCCGGTCAGCGCGCCGTCCGCCGTCAGGCCGAAGCGCGCGCCGATGGCGCACGCGGTGTCGAGATGGTCGCCGGTGATCATCTTCACCGCGATGCCTGCCGCACGGCAGCGTGCTACGGCACGGATCGCCTCGTCGCGCGGCGGGTCGCCGATGCCGAACACGCCGAGCAGGGAGAATCCGCTCTGCACATCTTCCAGGCTGAGTGCGTGATGCTCATCGGCGGTCGGGCGCATCGCCACGGCAAGCAGGCGCAGCCCTTTTCGTGCCGCATCCTGCATGGTCTGCTGCCAGTCACTGAAGCGCAGCGGGCGGTCCTCGCCGTTGGCGCGCTCGAACTGGCAAACTTCCAGCACTTGTTCCGGTGCGCCCTTGAGAAAGATGAAGGCATGCCCTTCGAGATCGTGGTGCAGCGTGGCCATAAAACGGTGCTGCGATTCGAACGGGATCAGGTCGGTGCGGCGCAGCGCCTCGCGCTCGAAGGCGATGTCGAGCCCGGTCTTGGCGGCCAGCGTGAGCAGTGCGCCTTCGGTGGGGTCGCCTCCCAGCGTCCATTCGTTGCCGCTGCGATGCAGTTCCGCGTCGTTGCACAGCAGTGCGGCGCGCCCCAGTTCGATCAGTTCGGGATGGTCCTCGATGAACACCTCGCGTTCCGCGACGGAGAAACCGCCATGCGGCGAATAACCGTTGCCGCTGACCTCGAACATGCAGTCGGCGGTGAGAATGCGCTGCACGGTCATCTCGTTCCGGGTCAGCGTGCCGGTTTTGTCCGAGCAGATCACCGTCACCGAGCCGAGCGTCTCCACCGCAGGCAGTCGGCGGATGATCGCGTTGCGCTTTGCCATGCGCTGCACACCGATCGCCAGCGTGATGGTCATGATCGCGGGCAGCCCTTCCGGGATCGCCGCGACCGCCAGACCGACCGCAGCGAAGAACATTTCCGGCCAGTCGTAGCCGCGCACCCACACGCCGAAGGAAAAGGTCAGCGCGGCCAGCAGCAGGATGACGCCAGTCAGTTGCTGACTGAAGCGCGCCATCTGGCGCAACAGCGGCGTTTCCAGTGTGTCCACGGACGCGATCATGCCGCTGATGCGGCCGATCTCGGTCGCCGCGCCGGTGGCGACCACCACGCCGCGCGCCTGGCCGTACACCACGAGCGTCCCGGAGTAAGCCATGCAACGGCGGTCGCCGGTCACGGCATGCGCATCCACTGCCGCAACGTCCTTTTCCACCGGCTCGGATTCGCCGGTCAGCACGGCCTCCTCGACGCGCAACCGGCGCGTCTCGATCAGGCGCAGGTCGGCGGGTATCTTGTCGCCGGATGACAGCAGCACGATGTCGCCGATCACCACCTGCTCTGCCGGAATCTCGCGCCGCTGTCCGCCGCGCAGCACCATCGCATTCGGCGACAGCATGTTGCGGATCGCATCCAGCGCGCGCTCCGCCTTGCCTTCCTGGATCACGCCGATGATGGCGTTGATCAGCACCACGCCGACGATCACGCCGCAGTCCACCCAGTGGGCGAGCAGCGCGGTAATCAGCGCGGAGGCCAGCAATACATAGATCAGCACGTTGTGGAACTGGCGCGCGAAGCGCATCGGCAAGCTGTCACCTTTGGCGGCAGGCAGGCGGTTCGGGCCGTATTGCTGCAAGCGTTGTGCCGCTTCGTCCGGTGACAGTCCGGCATGATCCGCAGCCAGCGCGCGCAACACTTCCTGCGCCGGCAGGCTGTGCCAGTTGGCGGAATGTTCGGGATGCGCGATGGGGTCTATGGTTTTGTTCATTCCCACCCTCGAAGCTGATGCGGTGAACAGATCAAATGGTGGTACGTGCCAGGCGGCACTTTTCCACCTTGCCGCTATTATGGGCGCGCTGCAGGAGATTGCGCCTTATTGAACTGCTAAATCAAAAGTTAAATATCGGGTGCATGGAATGCGCCCCGTCAGGTTATTGATGTTTTAAAAAAGCAATCGGAATGACCCCGCTTAATGGCTGATACGCGTCACACCGCTGCCCGTCAGTATGCGCACCCTGTCGCCGGGCTGGAATTTCTCATCGCCCGCCTGGGTTACCGCGATCAGTTTGCCGTCATCAAATTTGACGGTGATTTCCGTGGCGGTTTGGCGGGTCGCGCCTTCTTCGATGGCAGAACCTGCCACTCCTCCCGCCACAGCGCCCAGTACGGCGCCTACCGAGCTGCCTTTGCCGCCGCCGACATTGCTGCCTCCGATGCCGCCTACTATTGCTCCCGCTGCCGTGCCGACGGACGATTTGGTGCCTTCGATCAGCACCTCGCGCACGCTTTCCACGGTGGCCATGCGCACATCCTCGACCTGCCGTGCTTGGTCGCGGGTGTAGGTCGAACCGGACATCCCGGAAGCGCAGCCCGTGAGGGCGGCGGCAACCAGCAGCAGGGCAGTCTTATTTCTGAGGTTAAGCATGCAAATTCCTTTTATTGGTGCAATGCGCTTTCGATCTGACGAATTGCCAAATCCTGCGGCAGTATACGCCCTGCGGCAATATGCCGCAGAGTTGCCGCGCGTTTTTTTGCTATCTTACAAAAAAATCGAAGAGCCCTGTTTCATGCGCGACAACGAATCCATTTCCAGCATGTATGCGGATCATATTCTTGATCTGCGCGCCTATCTCGTCAGGAAAGTAGCCTGCCGCGAAACGGCGTGCGATCTGGCGCAGGAAACTTTCCTCAGGGTGATCTCGGCCGATCTTGGCTGGGCAATCCGCGATCCGCGGGCATTGCTGTTTCGCATCGCAAAGAACCTTGCCATCGACCACTATCGCGCCCATGCGCTGTTGCGCGGGAAGTGCGACGATCTGGCCGAATGTGAAGAACTTCCTTCCGGGTTGCCTGGGCCGGAGCAGATTGTTTTCAGCAGGCAGATGCTGGAGCGGCTGTGCCGCGCCATCGAGACGCTGCCGCCACAGTGTCGGAAGATTTTCCTCCTGCACAAGTTCGAAGGCCAGTCGCACGCCGAGATCGCGGCCGGCTACGGCATCACCCGCAACGCTGTGGAGAAGCACCTGGTTCGTGCGCTCGTGCATTTGCGTAAACACTGTGCTGAATTCTTTTCATCGCGCTCTTTCAGTTAACCATGCTCACTTCAAGCGCAGACAATGTAAGCGTATTGCCGGAGATGCGGCTCGCCGAGGAAGCTGCAACCTGGTTTGTGCGCCTGCGCGATCCGGATTGCAGCGTTGATGAGAGGTGCGCGTTCGAGATATGGCTGGCCGCTTCCGACGAGCACAGGCGCGAATATGAGTGCATTGCAGCGTTGTGGGGAAACCTGGACCGGCTCGGTGATTACGCTCCCCGCGTACGGCAGCGCAAGCGCCGCCGGGTCGCGGCTGCCGCGCTGTCGCTGGTGTTTGCTGCCGGCCTGGGCTATCTGAGCCTGGGCGCCGAGCAGGTATATACCACCGCGCTCGGCGAGCATCGCCGCGTCGAGCTGGCGGATGGTTCGATCGTCGATCTCAACACCGGCTCGGAAATGCGTGCGCGCATTTCCTTCTGGTCGCGCCGCGTCGAACTGGCGCGCGGCGAAGCGATGTTCGATGTCGCCCGCGAAGCGCGCCGCCCCTTCGAGGTGCGCGCCGCCGGAACCGTGCTGCGCGACATCGGCACCCGCTTCGACGTGCGGCTCGACCGGAATGCCGTGACCGTTGAAGTGCTGGAAGGGGCGGTCGAGGTGCAGCCGCCGTCGGGCAAAACCGCCGCCCTGCTCACTGCCGGGAAGCGGGCCGTCAGCGATGCCAGCGGCATTACCGGGCTGGCGCAGGTGGATGCGGAAGCCGCCGGCGCCTGGACCAGCGGCCGCTGGATATTCCGCAATACCCCGCTGGACGAAGTGGTGCGCGAACTGAACCGCTACCATCCGCGGCAGACCGAACTGGCCGACTCCTCCCTCGGCAAGCTGCGCATCGACGGCGTATTCAATACCGCCGACCGCGCCGGCTTGCTCAAGGCGCTGGGGACCCTGCTCCCGCTGCGGATCGAGGAAACCGATGGGGTCACCCGCCTGGACTGGAAGCCCCGCAGTTCCTGATTCGATGCGCCCACGCCGGTATCCGGCACAGCCCACAGCCTGAAGCAGGACTGCGCCATGTTCATTGACGGCAGGAATAAAAAATTTTCCTGCCCATGTCAGGTTTTTGTTCCGCATTCCGTCTTATGAACTGAGGCCGGATTTTTTCCGCTTCGATTCGTAAATCTTGGAGAGAAAGCATGTTCATGAAAAAAACACTGGCGGCGCTTGTGGCCGCCGCATTTGCTCAAGGGGTGGCTGCGGCAGAAATCAACATCGAGGCGCAGGATTTGCCGGGAGCCATCCGCAAGCTGGGGGCGCAGACCGGTATCCAGGTCATTTTTACGGCAGATGAGTTAAGCGGTTTAAAGGCCGCCGCCGTTCACGGCAACATGCCGGTGGAGGCCGCCTTGCGCAAGCTGCTGGCCGGCTGCGGCTGCGAACTCAGTTCCACGGGCGCCAACACCTTCGTCATTCGCCGCGAAGGGAAAGGCATTAAAAAACAGGATGCGCTGGACGAGGTGGTGGTGTCGGCAAGCCGCCTTGCCGGTGCCTTCCAGGGCGTGCAGGTGAAAGGCGAGACGCTGGCTGTGCGCCGGAGTGCAAGCAGCGATACGGCACGCCTGCTCGACGGCGAAGCCGGAGTCTCGCTTTACGGGAGTGGCGCAGTCTCCAGTCTGCCCGCCTTGCACGGCCTGGAAGACGAGCGGGTGAAAGTGCTGGTGGACGGCATGAGCATTACCTCCGCCTGCAGCAACCACATGAACCCGCCCTTATCCTATATCGACGCTACGCGGGTCGCCTCGGTCAGGGTGATGGCCGGCGTCACGCCGGTGAGCTGGGGTGGCGACAGCATCGCCGGCACCATCTCGGTCGAGTCGTCCCCCCCGGTGTTTGCCGGCCCGGGCGAGACGGTGCATAAGGAAGGCAGCCTCTCGGCTTATTACCGGGGCAACACCTCGGGCGCGGGCGGATCGCTTTCTGCCGCGATTGCCAGCGACAGCCTGAGCATCGGCTTCAGCGGCGCCCTGGACAGGGCGGGAAACCTCCGCGATGGGAATGGCAAGGAGGTGCCGGGGACGCGATACAAGACGCAGAACCAGTCGGTCACTTTCGCGGCGCGGGGCGAGGGCCGGCTGTTCGTCATGCAGGCGGGCACGCAGCGCATCCCGTATCAGGGCTTTGTCAACGCCACCATGGACATGACCCGCAACGATGCGACGTATCTCAATGCGCGCTATGACGACCGTTATTCCTGGGGCAACCTGTCCGCGCGGGCGTTCTATCAGGAGACGCGGCATGAGATGGACAACTTTCCTGAACGCAATGCCGGCCACATGCTGATGCTTGCCAAGGGCAAGGATTCCGGCTATGAAATCAAGGCCGAGATTCCCCTGTCGGTGCGGGATACCCTGCGCGTCGGCAACGATTTCCACCGCCAGAAACTCAACGACTGGTGGCCGGGCACGACGCCGTGGTATGCGATGCCGCAGGACGCGGTCATCATCAAGGACGGCATCCGCGACCGTTTCGGCCTGTTCGCCGAATGGGATGCCAAATGGAGCCAGCAATGGGGGACCTTGCTGGGGTTGCGCAGCGATACGGTGAAGATGGATGCGGGCCAGGTGCAGGGATACTGGGGAGCCCTGTTCCCGGCGGAGATGGCCACGGTCAATGCCTTCAACGCGCTTCCGCACGGGCGGAAAGACCACAACCTGGACATCTCCGCACAGGCAAGCTACCAGCCGAACGAGTCCTCGCTCTACGAATTCGGCATCGCCCGCAAGACGCGTTCGCCCAGCCTCTATGAGCGTTACTTCTGGTACGGGCCGACCAACATGGCGGGCTGGTTCGGCGACAACAACAATTACAACGGCAACATAAACCTGCGCCCGGAAACGGCCTACAACCTGAGCGTTGCGGCTGACTGGCACGACCCGGCGGGGAAGGAGTGGCAATTCCGGGTCGCCCCCTTCTATTCGCGGGTGCACGACTACATCGATGTCAATTCGGCGGGTGTCAATATTGCCGGTCTGGCGCAGCTCACTTTCGCGAATAGCAATGCCGAGCTCTACGGCCTGGACATAAGCGGCAAGGCAGGCGTATGGGAGAGCACATCCTATGGCCGCGGCACCTTCAGCGGTTACCTGGGCTGGGTGCATGGCAAGCGGCTCAATACCGGGGGCAGCCTTTACCATATGATGCCCCTGAATGCGCGGCTGAGCCTGGAGCAGAGCCTGAACGCATGGACCAATGCCGTCGAACTGCAGCTGGTCGATCGCAAGAACCGGATCGATGCGCTGCGTCAGGAGCCCACGACTCCGGGTTACGCGCTGGTGAATGTGCGCACCGCCTACCAGTGGCAAAACCTGCGCCTGGACCTGGGCATCACCAACCTGCTGGATAAGGCCTACTATCCTCCGCTGGGCGGGGTCAACATCTACAAGTTCTGGGCGGATGCGGCATTCCCGTTCTTCCCGCCCTTCACGCCGGTTCCGGGGCAGGGGCGTTCGGTCAATGCAGGGGTGACCATGAGCTTTTGATGGTACTGCCGTGAGGCAGGATGACACGAAATACAAAGCCCCTGGGTCGCGAGACACAGGGGCTTTTGTTTGGCCGGAAGATTAAGCGGGGGTTTTCCAGGCCAGGTCGAGTTCGCGTGCGGCCTTCACGTCGTCGAGGCGGCGTGCCGGCATGGTGTGCGGCGCGCCCTTCACCAGCTCCGGCGTGGCATGCGCCTCGTCGCGGATTTCCTTGAGCGCGGCGACGAAGGCATCGAGCGTCTCCTTCGATTCGGTCTCGGTCGGCTCGATCAGCAGGCATTCCGGCACCAGCATCGGGAAGTAGGTGGTGGGCGGATGGAAGCCCTTGTCCAGCAGACGCTTCGCCACGTCCATCGCGGAGATGCCGGTGGCGTCCTTGAGCGGCTTCATCGATACGATGAACTCGTGGCTCGCGCGGCGCTGCGGGAAGGCGACGGTGAAGCCCGCCTTGTGCAGCTCCGCCATCAGGTAGTTGGCGTTGAGCGTGGCGAATTCCGCGACGCGGTGCATGCCTTCCGCGCCGAGCATGCGCGCATACACGTAGGCACGCAGCAGGATGCCGATGTTGCCGCTGAAGGCGGAGAGGTGGCCGATGGATTGCGGCAAATCTTTTTCGGTGAGGTAGCGATAGGTTTCATCCTGCTTGGCGACCACCGGCAGCGGCAGGAACGGCAGCAGGCGTTGCGCCACGCCCACCGCGCCCGCGCCCGGCCCGCCGCCGCCATGCGGCGTGGAGAAGGTCTTGTGCAGGTTCATGTGGATCACGTCGAAGCCCATATCGCCGGGCTTGACCTTGCCGAGGATCGCGTTCAGGTTCGCGCCGTCGTAATACAGCAGGCCGCCCGCATCGTGGACAATTTTCTGGATCGCCTGGATCTGTTTCTCGAACACGCCCAGCGTGGAAGGATTGGTCAGCATCAGCCCGGCGGTCTGCGGGCCGGTGGCGGCGCGCAACGCGTCGAGATCGACGTCGCCGTTCGCGTCGGTCGGAATCTCTTTCACGGTGTAGCCGCACATCACCGCGGTCGCGGGGTTGGTGCCGTGCGCCGCATCCGGCACGATGATCTCGGTGCGCGCCGTGTCGCCACGCGCTTCGTGATAGGCACGGATCATCGCGATGCCGGCGAATTCGCCCTGCGCGCCGGCCATCGGCATCAGGCTCACACCCGCCATGCCGGTCACGTCTTTCAATATTTCCTGCAAGTCGTACAGGCAGGCCAGCATTCCCTGACCGGTGGCTTCCGGCGCGAGCGGATGGCGCGCGAGGAAGTTCGGCAGCATCGCCAGCGTATTGCAGGCGCGCGGGTTGTACTTCATCGTGCAGGAGCCGAGCGGATAGAAATGCGTGTCGATCGAAAAGTTTTTCTGCGACAGCCGGGTGTAATGGCGCACCACGTCCATCTCCGAGGCCTCCGGCAGCAGCGGCTGATCCTGGCGCAGCAGCGCGGCCGGGATGCCGCTGGCTGCGGCAGAATGATGAGGAGCCTGTGCCGCATTGCGGCGGCCGGGGTGGGAGCGTTCAAAAATCAGCATGGTGTTGCAACCTTGATTATCTGTAGGGTTGTTGATCGGGGCATACAAAAAACATGTTTGTCCGCAGATTACACAGATTGACGCAGATTAAATGACATAACAAACACAAAATGAGCGAGGGTTTTTCCGTCGTTAATCTGTTTAATCTGCGCAATCTGCGGATCGTTTTTCCGGGCTTAAATAGCCTGCAACGCGGCCAGCGCCGCCTCGTAATTCGGCTCGTTCTTGATCTCGCTGACCAGTTCGGTATAGCGCACCACGTTGTTGCCATCCAGCACGATCACCGCGCGCGTGGCCAGCCCGGCCAGCACGCCATCGGCGATTTCCACGCCGTAGTTGCGCAGGAATTCGCGCCCGCGCATCAGGGACAAATTGACCACGTTGTCCAGCCCTTCGCTGGCGCAGAAACGCGATTGGGCGAACGGCAGGTCGGCGGAGATAGTGACGACCACGGTGTTATCCAGAGCGCTCGCAAGCTGGTTGAAGCGCCGCTCGGAAGCCGCGCAGGTCGGCGTGTCCAGGCTCGGGACGATGTTCAGTACCTTGCGCTTGTTGCCGAAACTGGCCAGCGTGGTGTCCTTCAGATCCTTGCCCACCAGCGAGAAGGCTGGTGCGGTTTGTCCCACTTTTGGAAAATCGCCGTTCAGTTGCACGGGGTTGCCGCCGAGTGTCGTACTGTGTGCCATGTCGTTCTCCTTTAGTGAAGTGCGTGGCGTAACGCCGCCACATAGCGTTGCAAATCTTCGCTGGTCTTGGTTTCGGTGGCGCAAACCAAAATCGCGTTGCCCAGTTGCGGGTAATGCGGTTGCAGATCGTAGCCGCCCGAGATGCCCTGACCGGCCATGCTCTCCAGCACTTTGGCGGAAGACTCGGGCAAATGCAAGACCACCTCATGGAAATGCGGCGCGCTGAACAAGCGCTTCACACCTTGCATGCCGCTGGCCTGTACCGTGAGCGCCTGGGTGTTGGTGTGCGAGGCCGCAGCGGCGCGGCGCAGTCCGTCCATGCCGAGTAAGGCCATGTGGATAGTCGCCGCCGTCACCATCAGGCCTTGGTTGGAGCAAATATTGGAAGTCGCCTTGGCGCGGCGGATGTGCTGTTCGCGCGCCTGCAGCGTCAGCGTGAAACCTTGCTTGCCGTCCAGATCCACGGTGCGGCCGATGATGCGCCCCGGCATCTGGCGCACCAGAGCCTGCTTGCAGCACATGAAACCGAAATACGGCCCGCCGCTGGACAGCGGCGCGCCGAGCGGCTGGCCGTCGCCGACCGCGATGTCCGCGCCTTTTTCCGCCCACTGTCCCGGAGCCTTGAGCAAAGCCAGCGTCAGCGGGTTCACCAGCGCAATCGCCAGCGCGCCCTGCGCATGCGCCCAAGCGGTCAGCGCATCGACATCTTCCAGCGCGCCGAAGAAATTCGGCTGCGGGATCACCAGCGCGGCAATGTCGCTGCCCGCATGCTGCTGCAAGGCAGCGAGATCGGTGGTGCCGGTCGCGATGTCGAACGGGATTTCCACCAGTTCGATGTTCTGCAATTTGACGATGCTGCGCGCGACGCTGCGGTACAGCGGACTGACGGTGGCGGGCAGCAGCACGCGGCGCGAGGTCTTGTGCGCGCGAACCGCCATCAGGATCGCTTCGGCCAATGCGGACGCGCCGTCGTACAGGCTGGCGTTGGAGGCATCCATGCCGGTCAGCGACGCGATCATGGTCTGGTATTCGTACAGCGTTTGCAGCGTGCCCTGGCTGGCCTCGGCCTGGTATGGCGTGTAGGCGGTGTAATACTCGCCGCGCGTGGCGATATCCCAGACCGCGGCGGGGATGTGGTGCTCATACGCGCCCGCGCCGATGAAGTTGAGCGGCTGGCTGTCCTGCGCGGCGCGCTCACGCATCAGGCGCGTTACCTGCATCTCGTTCAGCCCGTCGCCGATGGCGGTCAGCTTGCCGCTTTTCAAGGCGGCGGGAATTTCGTCAAACAGCGCGTCGATATTTTTCGCACCGATGCTGGCGAGCATGGACTGGATGTCCTGCTCGGTGTGGGGGATGAAAGGCATTTCAATTCCTTTGAGAAGGGGGAAGAGATAAGGGGGAAGGGTAAAAACCGAGGCGCGCAACGCGCGCCACCCTTCTCCCTTCCCTCTTTACCCTTCCCTGTAGTTAGTGTGCTTCGCTATCGACGACGGCCTGATACGCCGCCGCATCCATCAGCGCGGACAGGTCAGCCGCGTTGTCCGGCTTCATCCTGAACATCCACGCGGCATACGGATCGGTGTTGATGGCTTCCGGCGCGTTGTTCAATTCGCCGTTCACCGCCGTCACTTCACCGCTCACCGGCGCGTACACGTCGGCGGCGGCCTTGACCGATTCCACTACCGCGCATTCTTCCTTGGCCTTGAGCTTGCGCCCGACTGCTGGTGTTTCGACAAACACCATGTCGCCCAGCAGTTCCTGCGCGTGCTGGGTGATGCCGATACTGATGGTGCCGTCGGCTTCGCTCCTGACCCATTCGTGGGAGGCGGTATATTTTAAGTTTGCTGGATTGCTCATGGTCTGTCCTTAGAAATAAAGAAATTAAATTAGGCCTTTGCCGTCGCGTGCGAACGGATACTTCACCACTTTCGCCGCCAGCATTTTATCGCGGATCGACACTTCCACCTGGTCACCGGTTTGCACTTCCTTCGGCACGCGTGCCAGCGCGATCGACTGGTTCAGGGTGGGCGAGAAACTGCCGCTGGTGATCTCGCCCTCGCCGTGCGCGGTGTGCACCTTCTGGTGGCCGCGCAACACGCCGCGATCCTGCAGCACCAGCCCGACCAGCTTGCGTGCCGGCGGGTTGGCGAGCAGCGCGGCCTTGCCGATGAAGTCGCGTGCGCTCTTCAGGTCCACTGTCCACGCGAGGCCGGATTCCAGCGGATTTACGCTTTCGTCCATGTCCTGACCGTACAGGTTCATGCCGGCTTCGAGGCGCAAGGTGTCGCGCGCGCCCAGCCCGCAAGGCTCGACGCCCTTGTCCGCCAGCGAGTTCCAGAAATACGGCGCGGCGATGGAGGGGAGCATCACCTCGAAACCGTCTTCGCCGGTATAGCCGGTGCGCGCGATGAACATCGTGCCGACCACGACGGCGCTGAAAGGCGCGAGCTTCTCGGTCAGCTGCTGGCTGCCGGGCATCGCCGCCCAGAGTTTTTCCTTGGCTTTCGGACCCTGGATCGCGATGATCGACAGCTCGGGATGGTCGGCGATTTCCAGCAGCGGTTTTTCCGCAGATTCTTCATCCTGTTTTTCAAAGATGAGCGCCGCAGCTTCTTCCTGGCTCATGTCTCCAAACAGATAGGCATTCGGTATTCTCTTGACTGCTTCCTCCGGAGCCAGAGCTTCGCTTTCCGAGCAACTTTCACTTTCCGCGCCATCTTCGCCTGACGCGTAGCATTCGGGATGCGCCTTCGCGTGCTCGGCGGCCTGCTGCCTCATCCACGCGATGTCCTTGTCGGCCGTGCCCGCATTCACCACGATGCGGAACCACTGCTCTTCCATGAAATACACGATCAGGTCGTCGATCACCCCGCCGTTTTCCAGCAGCATGCAGGAATACAGCGCCTTGCCGGGAACGGTGAGCTTGTCCACGTTGTTCGCCAGCAGGTAGCGCAGGAAGTCGCGCACGCCTTTGCCCTTGATGTCCACCACGCGCATATGCGACACGTCGAACATGCCGCAGTCATTGCGCACCTGGTGATGCTCGTCGATTTGCGAACCGTAGTTCACCGGCATATCCCAGCCGCCGAAATCGACCATTTTTGCGCCCATCATCCGGTGTGCTTGATTTAAAGGGGTTTGTTTTAATGTCATATTCGCTTTCTGCAAATGAAAAAGGCGCAGCGCACAATGCGCTGCGCCCCATCTGTCCTTGGTACCTGAGAGATTGCAACTCGCGTTGCGTGCCCCTTCGGTGGTTGGATAATCCAACGCTCTCCAGATTTGCCTATCCCAATGGTTCGTGAGCCTGAGCGGTTGCGGGTGTTGCGCCTTCGGCGGTGTTCCAGTCCGTGAAACGATACTGGCCGACACTCTCTCCCATTGGTTTGAACGGCAGGGCGAATTATGCCGGAAAGCATGAGGGCTGACAAACAGCCTGTCAGCAAGCCCGCCCGCCGCTCACCCGTTCGATGCCCGCCAGGTCGTGCGCCGAAAACACCTCGGCGTACCCCGCCGCACCGAGCAGTTCGCGTACCCGTTCGGCCTGGTCGTAACCGTGCTCGAATAGCAGCCAGCCGCCGGCATCGAGATGTTCCTTCGCATCCGTGACGATGCGGCGGATATCGGCCAGCCCGTCCGCGCCGGAGGCCAGCGCGCCACGCGGCTCGAAGCGCAGGTCGCCCTGCGCGAGATGCGCGTCGCCGTCGGCGATATACGGCGGGTTCGACACGATCAGGTCGAAGCGTTCGCCAGCCAGTGCGGAGAACCAGTCGCTGCGCAGCAGGCGCACGTTGGCGATATTCAAACGCTGTGCATTCTCACGCGCCACTTCCAGTGCCTCCGGCGACGCATCCACCGCCGTCACTTCGATATCAGGCCGCGCATGGGCGATGGACAGCGCGATCGCGCCGCTGCCCGTGCCGAGGTCGAGCACGCGAAATTCGCTCATGCTCCTCCCTTGACAAGGAGAGGATGGGAGGGGTTTTGGGATGCGCTGCAACGCCAACTCGACCAGCAGCTCGGTATCGGGTCGCGGAATCAGCGTAGCGGGCGTCACCCTGAACGCCAGCCCGTAAAATTCGCGCTCGCCGAGGAGGTAGGCCAGCGGCTCGCCTGCGAGGCGGCGCTGCAACAGTTCACAGTAGGCCGCAGCCTGCGCATCGTTCAGCACCTGTTCGGGATGCGCCAGCAGGTACGCGCGCGACACGCCCAGCACTTGCTGCAACAGCATCTGCACCTCGATGCGCGCGCTGCTGGCATCCAGATTCAGCGCGGCTTCCAGTTGCCGGCTGTCGTTGCGCAAGGTTCCCGTGAGACTAGGCGGCATCTTCCGCCATCGCGGCAAGCTGCTCGGCCTGATACTCGGTCATCAGCGCGCCGGTGAGTTCGCCGATGTCGCCGTCCATGATCGCGTCCATCTTGTACAGCGTGAGGTTGATGCGGTGGTCGGTGACGCGGCCTTGCGGGAAGTTGTAGGTGCGGATGCGCTCGGAGCGGTCGCCGCTGCCGACCAGGCTCTTGCGCGCCGCAGCGGTCTTGGCGTTCTGTTCGCGCACCTGTGCGTCCTTGATACGGGCCGCCAGCACGCGCATCGCCTGCGCCTTGTTCTGGTGCTGCGAGCGGCCGTCCTGACATTCCACCACGACGCCGGTCGGCAGATGGGTGATGCGCACTGCGGAATCGGTCTTGTTGATGTGTTGCCCGCCCGCGCCGGAAGCGCGGAACGTGTCGATGCGCAGGTCGGCGGGGTTCAGCACCACGTCGCTCACCTCGTCCACTTCCGGCATGATCGCCACGGTGCAGGCCGAGGTGTGCACGCGGCCTTGTGTTTCGGTCGTCGGGACACGCTGCACGCGGTGCGCGCCGGATTCGAACTTCAGCACCGAGTACGCGCCCGGCCCGGCGATCCGGGCGATGATTTCCTTGTAGCCGCCCATTTCACCGGGGCTTTCCGAAATCACCTCGACCTGCCAGCGCTTGCGCTCGGCGAAGCGCGAATACATGCGGAACAAATCGCCGGCAAACAATGCCGCCTCGTCGCCGCCGGTGCCGGCGCGTACTTCCAGGAATACGCTGCGCTCGTCGTTGGGGTCCTTGGGCAGCAGCAGCACCTGCAACTCGCCGGCGAGTTGCGCCAGACGTTCCTGCCCTTGCTTGATCTCGGCTTCGGCGAATTCGCGCATCTCCGGGTCGCCGGCCATTCCCTGCGCGGTGTCGATGTCGGACTGGCAGGCTTGATAGGCGTGATACAGCTCCACCACCGGCTCCAGCTCGGCGCGCTCGCGGTTCAGCTTGCGGAACGTGTCCATATTCCGGGTGGCTTCTTCGGTGCTCAGCAGTTGATTGACTTCGAGCAGGCGCTCGCTCAGCTGAGCGAGCTTGGCGGCGATACTGGGGTTCATTCTTCGGGGTGCAGGTGATACAGGCGATGGATCACATCGAGGAACGCCTCGCGGTCGTCGCCGTGCACCTGATTCAGCGCATGGGTAGGCGCGTGCAGGAATTTGTTGGTCAGGCCGCTGCTCATCGCTTCCAAGACCTTTTCGGGACTTTCGCCCTTGGCCAGCAGGCGCAAGGCTTTTTCCATTTCGTGGCGGCGGCTGCGCTCGGCCTGGTCGCGCAACGCGCGGATGGTCGGAACCACCTCGCGCGATTCCATCCAATGGATGAAATCGTTTACGCCGGAATCGATGATGACCTCCGCTTCCCTGACCGCGCTCTGGCGCGCGTCGAGGCCGTCCTTCACTACTTCGGCGAGGTCGTCCACGGTGTACAGGAACACGTCGCTCAATTCCGCGACTTCCGCTTCAACGTCGCGCGGCACGGCCAGGTCGACAATGAACAGCGGGCGGTGCTTGCGCGCCTTGAGCGCGCGCTCCACCAGTCCCTTGCCGAGAATCGGCAGCGGGCTGGCGGTGCAGGTGACGATGATGTCGTGGTGCGCGAGCTGCTCCGGCAATTCGTTCAGTGTGATCGCGTGGCCGTTGATGCGCCGCGCCAGCACGTGGGCGCGTTCCAGCGTGCGGTTGGCGACGGTGATGTGTTTGGGGGAGCGTGCCGCGAAATGCACCGCGTTGAGTTCGATCATCTCGCCCGCGCCGATGAACAGCACGCGCTGCTCGGCGATGCTCGGAAAGATGCGCTCGGCCAGCCGCACTGCCGCGGCAGCCATTGAAACCAGATTCGCGCCGATCTCGGTTTGCGTGCGCACGTCCTTGGCGACCGAGAAGGTGCGCTGGAACAGTTTGTGCAGCAGGAAGCCCAGTGTGCCGGCTTCTTCGGCCTGGCGCACCGCCTGTTTCATCTGCCCGAGGATCTGCGGTTCGCCCAGCACCATCGAGTCCAGCCCGCTGGCCACGCGGAACGAATGTTTCACCGCCTGCTCGCGCGGCAGTGTGTAGAGATAGGGGTCGATATCCTTGCGCGGCAGATGGTGATACTGCGCCAGCCAGTCGATGGCATGGTCGGGTTGCGCGGCGTTGCAATACAGCTCGGTGCGGTTGCAGGTGGACAGGATCGCCGCTTCTTTCACCGCGCCGTTTTCCACCAGGTCGCGCAGCGCGCCCTCCATCCCGTCGGCGTTGAACGCGACCTGTTCGCGCACGGCAAGCGGCGCAGTTTGATGGTTAATGCCAAAGGCGAACAACTGCATCTTGGTATATGACGGGCAATAAGGCTAAAGAGGGGGCGAATTATAGTCGCAACGGCGGGGCAATACCAATCGGGGCCAACCCTCCCTTCAATTCCCGCCCCCATTCGCGGCGGAGAAGGTTTTGGTGAGGGCGGCGCTAGCCAATCCTTTCCGGATAAATTCAGACTCCTTCGGGCAGGTTCAGCGCACGCTACCGATTAATCATCTTCTGGTAAATTCAGGCGCTCCAGCACCTGCCAAGCCAGCCCGCGGCAGATATTGTTCAGCATCGTCGGCAGGTCGGGCTGCACCTGGTCTTCCAGCAACAGCTTGCTGGCGCTTATCGAATACACCGGATCGAGCAGGCGCGGGCGGTAATCCTGCATCATCTCGTCCAGCGTGCGTTCCGCCGCCATTTGCTGCCACGGGTTGGTCGGCCATTGCGACGGTATCCCGTAGGCTCTCGGGAAAGCGTCGAGGTCGTTGCGCACCGTGCGGATATCCTCATGGGACTCGCGGAAAGGCAGCAGGACAAGGCCGGACATCTCATAGAATTTTTTGTCCATTGCCGGCCGGTTGCCGCCGCCGTCGATCACTCCCAGCCAAGTCGGGCGGGATTCCAGCCGGGCGACGATTTCCTTCAGCTTGTCCGGTGATCGGCCGTCGAGCGGGGTATAGCGCCGGATTCCGCGCGACAGCGGTTCGCGCGCGGTGTCGGTGAGTACGGCGATCGAGCGCTTGCCGAGCAGCCCGAGACCGTGGCACAGCATGTGCGTGATGCTGGTCTTGCCGGTTCCGCCTTTGTTGCCGATCACGCAAATCAGCCTTTCCATATCTTTCTCCGTCAATTCAATTCAGGGCGGGATGAGTTGTGTCCCGGGCGTAGGGTAGCGAAATTTGGCATGACTGTCAGCATGGGCTTCCCTGTTGTGCGCAATGGCAGCAGCACGTAGCGTGCGCTGCGCGCACGACAATGCAACCCGAAACCGTGCTGCCAGCATGGGATTCCCCTCCGCAGCCAAACTTGCATTCCCCCCGCCTTTCCAGTAACTTGCAGGCCTCGCTAGGGGTCTTCGCCGGTAACTGAACCGGGCGGAGTGAGAGACACCCTTTGAACCTGTACGGATAATGCCGCAAAGGGAAGCATCCACCCGATGCTTCCTGATTTTTTGGAGCATCACATGAACGCCAATCCCAAATTTACCGCCCCGAAGTTTATCGCAGACGCCGCACATGTCGATGCAGCGGCGATCAAGCCGTTGCCGAATTCGCGCAAGGTCTACGTGCAGGGCAGCCGCCCAGACCTGCTGGTGCCGATGCGCGAAATTTCCCAGGACGACACGCCTGCCGGCATGGGAGTAGAAAAAAATCCGCCGATCTACGTGTATGACTGCTCCGGCCCCTATACCGACCCGGCAGTGAAGATCGACATCCGCTCCGGTCTGGCCACGCTGCGCGAAGGCTGGATCGCCGAGCGCGGCGACACCGAAACGCTGGACAAGCTGTCTTCCGATTACGGCCAGCAACGCCTGGACGACCCCGAGCTGGCGGAGTTGCGCTTCAACCTCAGGCGCGCGCCGCGCCGCGCCAAGGCCGGCAAGAATGTCACGCAGATGCACTATGCCCGTCAGGGCATCATCACGCCCGAGATGGAATACATCGCGATCAGGGAGAATCAGCGCCGCGAAGGGCTTTCGGAAATGCTGCTGCAACAGCACCCCGGCGAGAACTTCGGCGCATCCATGCCCAAAGAGATCACGCCGGAATTCGTGCGCAGCGAAGTGGCCGCCGGCCGCGCCATCATCCCCGCCAACATCAACCATCCCGAAGTTGAGCCGATGATCATCGGGCGCAACTTCCTGGTGAAGATCAACGCCAACATCGGCAACTCCGCGCTGGGTTCGAGCATTCAGGAAGAAGTGGAAAAAATGACCTGGTCGATCCGCTGGGGCGGCGACACCGTGATGGATCTGTCCACCGGCAAGCACATCCACGAGACGCGCGAATGGATCATCCGCAACTCGCCCGTACCGATTGGCACAGTTCCGATCTATCAGGCTCTGGAAAAGGTGAACGGCAAGGCCGAAGACCTGACCTGGGAAATTTTCCGCGACACGCTGATCGAGCAGGCCGAGCAGGGCGTGGACTATTTCACCATCCATTCCGGCGTGCTGCTGCGCTATGTGCCGATGACCGCGAAGCGCATGACCGGGATTGTGTCGCGCGGCGGCTCGATCATGGCGAAGTGGTGCCTCGCGCACCACAAGGAAAATTTCCTCGCGACGCACTTCGAGGAGATTTGCGAAATCATGAAGGCCTACGACGTCGGCTTCAGCCTCGGCGACGGCCTGCGTCCCGGCTCGATCTACGACGCCAACGACGAGGCGCAACTGGGCGAGCTCAAGACGCTCGGCGAGCAGACGCTGGTCGCGTGGAAGCACGACGTGCAGGTAATGATCGAAGGCCCCGGCCATGTGCCGATGCACCTGATCAAGGAGAACATGGATTTGCAACAGAAGTGGTGCCACGAAGCGCCGTTCTACACGCTCGGCCCGCTGACCATGGACATCGCGCCCGGCTACGACCACATCACTTCTGCAATTGGTGCGGCGATGATCGGCTGGTTTGGCACCGCGATGCTGTGCTACGTCACGCCGAAGGAACATCTGGGATTGCCGAACAAGGACGACGTGAAGGAAGGCATCATCACCTACAAGATCGCCGCGCACGCCGCCGACCTCGCGAAGGGGCACCCCGGCGCGCAGATACGCGACAACGCGCTGTCCAAGGCGCGCTTCGAATTCCGCTGGGAAGACCAGTTCAACCTCGGCCTCGACCCGGATCGCGCGCGCTCCTTCCACGACGAAACCATGCCCAAGGAATCCGGCAAGGTCGCGCATTTCTGCTCGATGTGCGGCCCGAGTTTCTGCTCGATGAAAATCTCGCAGGACGTGCGCGACTTCGCCGCGCAGGAAGGCGTGGACGAGCAAGCTGCGCTGCAAAAAGGCATGGAACAGAAGGCGGTGGAATTTGTGAAGCAGGGCAGCCAGTTGTATCGCAAAGCTTAAAAGCTTTAGATGTTTATGGACATCACCCTGCTCATCAAGGCCGCGATACTCGGCATCGTCGAAGGCCTCACCGAATTCCTGCCGATCTCCTCCACCGGCCACCTGATCATTCTCGGCGACTTGCTCGGCTATAACGACGAGGCCAGCAAGGTGTTCAAGATCGTGATCCAGCTCGGCGCGATCCTCGCGGTGTGCTGGGATTACCGCGAGCGTCTGACGAAGATGGTGATCGGCTTGCCGAGTGATGCGCCGTCGCAGCGGTTCGCCACGATGCTGTTCATCGGTTTTCTGCCGGCGGCGGTGCTGGGGCTGATGTTCCATTCCACCATCAAGGCGCTGTTGTTCAACCCGATCACCGTGGCCATCGCGCTGATCGTGGGCGGCTTCATCATCCTGTATGTGGAGAAGCGCGCCTATCATCCGCGCATCAATTCGGTGGACGAGATGCGCTGGCCGGACGCGCTCAAGGTTGGCTTCGCGCAGGCGCTGGCGATGATTCCCGGCACCTCGCGCTCCGGCGCGACGATCATGGGCGGGCTGATCTTCGGCCTGAGCCGCAAGGCGGCGGCGGAGTTCTCCTTCTTCCTCGCGATCCCGACGATGTTCGCCGCGACCGCCTACGACCTGTACAAGAACTGGGGCTTGCTGCGCGTGGACGATCTACCGGTGTTCGCGGTGGGCTTCGTCGCCTCGTTCGTCGCCGCGATGTGGGCGGTGAAGAGCTTCATCCGCTTCATCTCGAACCACACCTTCGTGGTGTTCGCCTGGTACCGCATCGTGTTCGGGCTGATCGTGCTGGGCACGGCATACAGCGGCGCGGTGAGCTGGTCGGCGGCGTAATTTCGCCGATAAAAAAGCCACCGGATAACCCGGCGGCTTTTTGTTTGCACTTCAATTTTAGAACTTCAAAGTTGCACCGGCATAAACCGAGCGTCCCATGCCGGGAACGGGAATACCCCACGGGACAGTGTTTAGCGACATGGTCGCGCCTTGGCCGGTATAGGCCCCGCCCAGCGGTAGCGAGTAGAACTTGTCGAACAGGTTCTCGACACCGAGATCGAACCGCATTTGTTGCCACTCGTAACCAGCACGCAGGTTGACCAAGCCATAGCCGCCCGTTTGCATCTCCTGGCGGACATCGGAAACATTGTTCTTTCTCTTCACCAGTTGCAGTTCGATGCTGTTGCTCCATGCGCCCAGTTTTTGCGCCACCGCCAGTTTCGTGTTCAGCGGCATGATGTTGTATAAATCGTCGCCAGTGGTCCGGTTCTTGCCGTTGACATAGTTCAGCACACCGGAGGCGGCGAATTCACCCCACCCATCGGTCTTCGCCAGTGGGAAATGACCGGAAACATCGAGGCCATAGAGCCGGGCGGATTGGTTGGCGTACTGGAGATGGAAAAACTTGTTAGCCCCCGTATTGTTCGCCGCGCCACCGCAGAGCGCATTCATCGCCAGGCCACTGCCCGTACAACGGATAGCATCGATGAAATCCGTGACGCGGGTGTAGTAGGGCGTGACCTTGAGTTCCCGGGTGCGGTCTGCGTCATGCCAGTCGAGGGTACCGCTCAAGGTATGCGCCACTTCAGGCTTCAGGTTGATATCGCCGACATAGCCGTTGCCGTCGCCGACGAAATTGTTCATGACCAACGCCATCCCGTTCTTCGACCAGGAGTAACGCTCATAAACATTTGGCGAGCGGGTTTTCTGCGCGTAGCCAAACTCGAAGGTGCGGGTGTCATCCGGTATGTACCGCGCCAGCGCGGCCAGATCGAAATTGTTGTCAGTGCGTTGGCGGTTGAGGGCGTTGAAGGCGGTCGCGTTATACCCCGCCATCATGGTGTTATAGCCCTGCACTGGCCCGGTATCCATCTTCACCTGTTCGGCGCGCGCGCCGAACAACGTGTTCCACTGAGGATTCCAGCGCCCATCCCATTCGGCGAAGATGCCGAAACGGTCGCGTTTACCATTACTGATATTCCAGAATGTGTTCGGTGCCATCCCTCCAAAAGTAGCAGGAACGCCAGCAGCACTAAACATACCGGCAAGGGATGATGGGGAAGGTGGCCACCAGTCGTTCAGGCGGTAATTCTGCACCTCACTACCCACCCTGAGAATGTCGCGTTCAGAAAGCAGGATGTCGGCCTTGACCTGTGCGCCGGTGGTTTTCCCAGTCGTGTACATCGGCATGCCGGACGCAACAACGGTGTTGGTGGCAGAAGCGGGCCCGTACCAATATTGCTTGTCAGAACCAAAATCCATGAAGTGATCGACTTTCTCCTGATAGGCACGCGCATCCAAAGCACCCCAGCCAAACTGGCCGGCATAATGCAGGTTCACCCGCTTCGCGATGTTGCTGAGCATGTCCATGCGCTGGTTGGGGTAGAGCTCGTAAGGGATGTTCTGATAGCCGAGATTCAGATCGACCAGATGGTTTTCATGGCGCAGCGCAAACTTGAACGAGTGATTTTCCGATTTGTACTTGGTAGACCCGACCTCATCCCCATCCAGCCAGCCACGAGGTCTTGCTGCAGGGCCACCATTCCCATCCGTTGCCGCCGCTCCTGCCGCCTTGAAATCCTTTGCCGCCCTGTAATTATCCGATTTTGCAGTTGATCCGCTGTACGTCATACTCAACTGCTCGCCTGCAATCGTGGCCGAAAGATTGCCGCCCTGCGCGTTGCCGTTGCTGCGATAAAAAGCACCTATTTGTCCCTTGAGCAAGGTCTTGCCGTCCACGGCAAACTCCGGTGCTGGAGAATCTATCTGGATCGTGCCACCGATACTGTCGCCACCGACGCTCACTGGCGTGATGCCGGCAAATACCTTGACGCTGCCAACATTGGATGGATCGATGTAGGAAAGTGGCGAGTTCATGTGGTTAGGGCAAGAGGAGATCAAATCCGTACCATCGACCTTGGTGCGGATGCGGTCGTCGGCCAAGCCGTGAATCGCGGGCAGGCTGGAGACACCGCCGGCGCCGTAAAGGCTGACGCCCGGCTGGCCGTCGAGCAGTTTTGCCGTATCGCTGGTGGAGGCGCGGAGACGGACAATGCTGGTTCCACCAAGAGCCGAGTCACTCAGGGCAGGCAAGGGCTGGACTTTTTTTCCAATCACCTCGACATCGGGCAAGGCCGCCACGGTTGCTTCCGCCGCAAACGCGCCGGGCGCAAACGCCAGCGCGACACAAATGGTTATACGCTTGAACTGCATTGTTCTTCCCCCTCAAATTTATCCGCTTACTAAAATTAGCGCCGCGATTATCTATGCAATTTATTTTCCTGGGAATGTGGCAAATTGTCGCACCCCCCTGTATTTGCTGGTTTTCAGCCAGGCACGCGCAAAAATTTCATCCTGATGTCATAATTGCGGCACACGATTACTCAACGGAGATTCACAACATGGCAAGAATGGTGCAATGCGTAAAACTGGGACGCGAAGCGGAAGGTCTGGATCGTCCGACCTACCCCGGCCCGCTGGGTCAGCGGATTTTCGAGAATGTTTCCAAGGAGGCCTGGCAGGGCTGGATCAAGTTTCAGACCATGCTGGTGAATGAGAACCGCCTCAATCTCGCCGATGCTTCGGCACGCAAGTTTCTTGCCGCGCAAATGGAAAATTATTTCTTTGGCGAGGGTACGCAAATGCCGCAAGGGTATACCCCCCCCAGAAACTGACCGTCCCCTGCCTTGGCCAAAAAATTCGCCCCGCAGCAATTCCTGAACCGCGAACTCGGCCAGCTCGAGTTCAATAGACGGGTGTTGGCGCAGGCAGAAGACGCAACCATTCCATTGCTGGAGCGGTTGAAATACCTGTGCATCGTAAGCAGCAATCTCGATGAATTTTTCGAGATACGCGTGGCGGGGCTGAAAGAGCAAATCAAGCTGGGCGGCATCGCCGTCGGTGCCGACGGCATGACCGCCAAACAGATGCTCAAGCTGGTGCGCGAGCAGGCGCGCCAGCTGATCGAGCGGCAATACCAGCTATTCGATACCGACATCATTCCCGCGCTCGCCGGACAGGGTGTCCGGTTTTTGCGCCGCACCCAGTGGAACGAAACGCAGCAGGCCTGGATCAAGGATTTTTTCTTCCGCGAAGTGATGCCGGTATTGACCCCGATCGGGCTCGACCCGGCGCACCCCTTCCCGCGCGTGCTCAACAAGAGCCTGAATTTTGCCGTGGAGCTGCAAGGCAAGGACGCTTTCGGGCGCAATTCGGCGCGCGCCGTCGTGCAGGCCCCGCGCGTGTTGCCGCGCACCATCCTGATGCCGCCGGAAATCAGCGGCTGCGCACACGGCTTCGTGTTTCTTTCCTCGATCCTGCACGCGCATGTCGGCGAACTGTTTGCCGGCATGGACGTGCTCGGTTGTTACCAGTTCCGCGTGACGCGCAACAGCAACCTGTTCGTGGACGAGGAGGAAATGAAAAACCTGCGCCTCAGCCTGCAGGGCGAACTGCCGCAACGCCATTTCGGCGATGCGGTGCGCCTTGAAATTTCCGACACTTGCTCGCCGCAAATTGCGGAGATATTGCTCAAGGAATTCAGTCTCGCGCCGGAGGATTTGTATCGCGTGCATGGCCCGGTGAATCTGGTGCGCCTGATGGAGATCCCCAATCTGGTGGCGCGCGACGACCTGAAGTTTCCCGCTTTCGTGCCCGGCGTGCCGCTGGTGATCCAGAAAAAGGGCGCGGATATGTTCAAGGCGATCCGCAAGGGCGATATTCTGCTGCATCATCCTTTTCAATCCTTCAAGCCGGTGATCGATTTCATCCAGCAGGCCGCCAGCGACCCGGGCGTGGTGGCGATCAAGCAGACCGTGTACCGCACCGGCGTGGATTCCGCGCTGATGGAAGCCTTGATTGGCGCGGCACAGCGCGGCAAGGAGGTGACGGTGGTGGTGGAGCTGATGGCGCGCTTCGACGAGGAGGCCAACATCAACTGGGCGACCCGCCTGGAGGAAGTGGGTGCGCATGTGGTGTACGGCGTGGTCGGCCACAAGACCCATGCGAAGATGCTGATGGTGGTGCGGCGCGAGGACGGCAAGCTGCGCCGCTACGTGCATCTCGGCACCGGCAACTATCACCCGCGCACCGCACGGCTCTACACCGACTTCGGCCTGTTCACCTGCAACGAGGAAGTTTGCGCGGACGTGAACGAGGTGTTCGGCCAGCTCACCAGCCTCGGCAAGGCGCGCAAACTGCACCACCTGTGGCAGTCGCCGTTTTCATTGCACATTGAAGTATTGCGCGCCATCCAGAATGAAACCCGTCTCGCCAAGGCGGGCAAGCGCGCCCATATCATCGCCAAGATGAATGCATTGCTGGAACCGGAAACCATCAACGCGCTTTATGAGGCCTCCGCTGCGGGCGTGAAGGTGGATCTGGTCGTGCGCGGCGTCTGCGCCTTGCGCCCCGGCGTGAAGGGCCTATCAGAAAACATTAAGGTGCGTTCGGTGGTCGGGCGCTTTCTGGAGCACACGCGCATCTTCTATTTCCGCAACGACCTGAAACACGATGTGTATCTCGCCAGCGCGGACTGGATGGACAGAAATTTCTTCCGCCGCATCGAGGTGTGCTTCCCGGTGCTCGACAAAAAACTCAAGAAGCGCGTGATCGACGAAGGGTTGAAGGTTTATTTGCAGGACAATTGCCAGGCATGGGACATGGATGGCGAGGGGCATTACCGGCGCAAGAACACCCGCCGCGCCGCGCCGAAATGCGCGCAGGACGAGCTGCTCAAGCAACTCGCCACTTCGTCGGATAAAACGGCTTAGGGTTTCTTCGGGCGGCCGGTCTTGATCCTTTCCAGCCCGGCCAAAGCACGCTTCAGCTGCGCCGCGTTCATTTCAACCAATGCTTTCAAGCCGGCGCGCAACACTTCGCTTTTCTTCACGGGCAGCCCGGCCTTCAGGCAGGTCTCTTTAATTTCGGCGATTTTCTGATACTCGCTTTGCGGCATGGTGAAGCTGTCGCGCACCACCTTTTCCTTGTGTTCTTTCTTCGGTTTCTTCACCGCCGCTTCTGCCGGAGCCTTTTCCACCGGCGCTTTTTTCATGGCGGGTTTTACCGTAGCCGCCGCAGTCTTTTTGGTTGTCATGCCATTCCTTTCGGATTAAAGTGCCCCTTCGGATTAAAGTGGTAACAGCAGTGTATACGGGATATGCTGGTGAATAAAATGTAATATAGGGAGGCCGTGGTGGACATGATTCTGTGGCGGCATGCGGAGGCGGCGGATGGAGTTCCCGATCATGCCCGCGAACTTACCGCGAAAGGCGTCAAGCAGGCGGAGAAGGTCGCTGCCTTTCTGCAGCGGCATTTGCCTGAACATTTGCGCATTCTGGTCAGCCCGGCGACGCGCACACAACAAACCGCTACGGCACTCACCAACCGCTTCACCCTTGCGCCCAGCATCGCACCCGGAGCTTCCGCACAAGCGGTATTGCAGGCGGCACACTGGCCGGATGCGGGCGGCACGGTATTGGTGGTCGGGCATCAGCCGACCCTCGGCGAAGTCGCGGCACAGCTGCTGGGCTGCAATGGCTGTTCATTAAATATCAAGAAGGGCGCGCTGTGGTGGTTCAGCCGGCGCGAACGCGAGGGTTCGGCACAGATCACATTGCGTCTGGTTATCGCGCCGGACTTTCTGTAAGGATCACTGGTAAATCTGGGAGGACAACATGTTTGAATCAGCTGAACTCGGTCACAAGATAGACAAGGATATTTACGACAAGGAGGTGCCGCCGTTGCGCGAAGCCTTGCTGGAGGCACAGCTGGATCTGGCCAAGCTGGCGAAGTTTCCGGTCATCATTCTGGTGGGCGGCGTGGATGGCGCGGGGCGGGGCGAAACCGTCAATCTGCTCAACGAGTGGATGGATCCGCGCTTTATCCAGACCCACGGCATGGGCGAGCCATCGGACGAGGAACTGGATCGCCCGATGATGTGGCGGTTCTGGCGCGAGCTGCCGCCCAAAGGCAAGATCGGCGTATTTCTCGGCTCCTGGTACACCTGGCCGATCCTCAACCGAGTGGCCGGCCGCACCAAGACGGCCGACCTCGACCAGAGCCTGGAGCGCGCCAAACGCCTGGAAACGATGCTGGTCGATGAAGGTGCGCTGATCCTCAAGTTCTGGATGCATCTGTCCAAGGAGAAGCAGGAAAAACGCCTCAAGCTCCTCGAAAAAGACCCGAAGACCCGCTGGCGCGTCACTGAACGCGACTGGGAACATTACAAGATGTACGACAAGTTTCATGTCGTAAGCGAAAGCGTGATGCGCCACACCAGCACGGCCGAAGCGCCGTGGACCATCGTCGAGGGTTTCGATGCGCGCTACCGCAGCCTGACCGTGGGCAAGGTCATTCTCGACGCCATCCGCAAACGTCTGGATGAAGCCGGTAAAAAAATAACGGAGGTCTCCGCGCCGCCGCCGCTTCCTTCGATCGACAAGCTGCATATTCTGAAGACGCTGGATCTCAGCCAGAAAATCGACAAGAAAGATTTTCAGACCGAGCTGGAAAAATACCAGGGCAAGCTCGCGCTGTTGACGCGCAGCCCGAAGTTCAAGGACATCACCGTCATCGCCATGTTCGAGGGTAACGATGCTGCCGGCAAGGGCGGCGCGATCCGCCGCATCACTGGCGCGCTGGATGCGCGCCAATACAACATCGTCCCGATCGCCGCGCCCACCGAGGAAGAGCGCGCCCAGCCCTACCTGTGGCGTTTCTGGCGGCATATCCCGCGGCGCAACCGGGTGACGATTTTCGACCGCTCCTGGTATGGTCGCGTGCTGGTCGAACGCGTCGAGGGCTACTGCTCGGAAACCGACTGGATGCGCGCTTACAGCGAGATCAACGACTTCGAGGCGCAACTGGTGCGCCACAATATCGTGGTGGTCAAATTCTGGCTCTCCATCAGCAAGGATGAACAGCTCAGGCGCTTCAAGGCGCGCGAAAAGATCGGCTTCAAGCGTTTCAAGATCACCGAAGAGGACTGGCGCAACCGCAAGAAATGGGAAGAATACGAGCATGCCGTGTGCGACATGGTGGATCGCACCAGCACCGAAATCGCGCCGTGGACGCTGGTGGAAGCCAACGACAAAAATTTCGCGCGCATCAAGATACTGAAAACCCTATGCCGGCAGATTGAAGCGGCGATGAAAAAGAAGAAAGAAAAATAACTTCCCGGATTCGTAGCCCGGATGCAGCCCTTCGATGTGCTCAGGGCAGGCTTCGCGGAATCCGGGGGCATCTTCTCCATCCCCGGATAGCTTTGCATCGCCATCTGACTAGGCCGTCAAAAAAACAACGGCCAAGTCATTGGTTAACACTGCGTTTCATCCGGGCTGCTTGTCTGGTTCAAATTTGTCCGGCTGGGGGCTAGTGCAGCCTGCCCACCGGCTGCACCAGCACCCACGGGCTGACCACTACCGCCCATACCAGCGCATCGGTTTCAGCCCACTCGCGCGCCTGTTCATCCGACACACGCGCCACTTTGCCCGCCATCGCCCATTGCTGGATTTGTTCCACATTGTCTTCGGACATCTGGAATGCGACTTCGACCAGATCCAGATCGGCGGAGACCATCAATGCCGTGCCGCCGGCAAAGAAACGCTGCAATTCTTTCCACGCGATTTTCGAAGTTTCCAAATTGATCTTGGCGCGGAATATCTCGCCGGGATTTGTATCCATGTCAGCCCCCCATCTTCCACGCAATCGCTTCGCCGGCGCGCAGCGGCACCAGCCGATGTTCGCCGAACGCGAGGCTGTCCGGCACCTGCCAGCTTTCCTTGCGCAGCGTGATCTTGGCGGTGTTGTGCGGCAGGCGGTAGAAATCCGCGCCATGGAAGCTGGCGAAGCCTTCCAGTTTGTCCAGTGCGCCGAGTTGTTCGAACGCTTCGGCGTACAGTTCGATGGCGGCGTGCGCGGTGTAGATGCCGGCGCAGCCGCAAGCCGTTTCCTTGGTGTGTTGTGCGTGCGGTGCGCTGTCGGTGCCGAGGAAGAATTTCGGGTTGCCGCTGCTGGCCGCTTTGCCCAGGGCCTCGCGGTGCGTTTCGCGCTTCAACACCGGCAGGCAGAAGTAATGCGGGCGCAGCCCGCCGCTGAACAGCGCATTGCGGTTGTACAACAGGTGGTGCGCGGTGATGGTCGCCGCGATATTGTCCGGCGCATCCGTCACGAACTGCACCGCGTCGCGCGTGGTGATGTGCTCGAACACCACGCGCAGTTGCGGCAGGTCGCGCAGCAACGGCATCATCACGCGCTCGATGAATGCCGCCTCGCGGTCGAATATGTCCACTGCCGGGTCGGTGACTTCGCCATGCACCAGCAGCGGCATTCCGCAGCGCTGCATCTCTTCCAGCGCCGGATACGCCTTGCGGATGTCCGTCACGCCCGCGTCGGAATTGGTGGTCGCTCCCGCCGGATACAGCTTGACCGCATGTACTGCGCCGCTTGCAACAGCGCGCTGGATTTCCTTTGCTGTGGTGTTGTCGGTGAGATACAGCGTCATCAGCGGACGGAACCTCGAGTTTGCCGGCAGCGCGGCGAGGATGCGCGTGCGGTAAGCCTGTGCCTGGCTGGTCGTAGTGACCGGCGGCCTGAGATTCGGCATCACGATGGCGCGGCCGAATTGCCGCAAGGTGTCCGGAAGCACCGATTGCATCAGCGCACCGTCGCGCAGATGCAGGTGCCAGTCGTCGGGGCGGGTGAGGGTAAGCTGTTGCATGATGGAGTTCCGGCAGATTTAGAGAGGCAGGATTGTAATTGAAAGGCAAGCGCGCTGCGTTTTTCCGTTGTGCGGTGTTAAACTCCGCATCGAAGCTGGCTAGACAGTCGCCGCGCCCGCAAGGGCGGGGAGGAAAGTCCGGGCTCCACAGAGCAGGATGCCGGTTAATGGCCGGACGCCGTGAGGCGATGGAAAGTGCCACAGAAAATACACCGCCGATGGCCCGACTTCGCCGCTCGCAAGAGCGGCAAAGTCTTCTCAAGAAGAACAGGGGCGAAAGCTCCTGTGAATATTGAGAAGGGATCAGGTAAGGTTGAAATGGCGAGGTAAGAGCTCACCGCGCTGGTGGCAACACCAGTGGCAGGGTAAACCCCATCCGGAGCAAGACCAAATAGGCAGGCCATGACGTTGCTCGCGTCGCCTGCGGGTAGGTTGCTTGAGCGTCAGGTAACGAAACGCCTAGAGGAATGACTGTCCACGACAGAACCCGGCTTACCGGCCAGCTTCACCTCTTTCGCAAATCTGTATTTGCTTATGTTGTTTCATGCACCGTTCCGCATGACGGATAAATGAATCGGCTACAATTCAAAATTATATAAATTTTCCGGATCAACCACGATGAACCATGATGTTTTTAACGGCGATGCCGACGGCATTTGCGCGCTGCATCAACTGCGGCTCGCCTTCCCGGCAACAAACAATCTCGTTACCGGCACCAAGCGCGAGATCGATCTGCTCCAGCGCGTGGAAGCCGGCTCCGGCGACGAGGTGACGGTGCTCGATCTGGCCTTGAGCAAGAACCGGGAAGCCTTGCTTGCGCTGCTCGACAAAGGAGTGAAGGTCAGCTATTTCGACCACCATGTTTCGGAAGATATTCCAGAACACCAGAACTTGACCGCCATGATCGATACCAGCCCGGATGTCTGCACCAGCCTGCTGGTGAACCGGTACCTGTCCGGCAAACATCTGGTCTGGGCGGTCATCGGCGCGTTCGGCGACAATCTCCACGAAGCCGCATACCAAGCCGCCAAACCGCTCGGCCTCAACCTCCAGCAACTTAACACGTTGCGCGAATTGGGCGAGTGCCTCAACTACAACAGCTACGGTGAATCCGTGGAAGATTTGCATTTCCACCCGGCTGAGTTATACCGCATCCTGCACCAGCAAAAGAACCCGTTCACCTTTGCTCGCGAAGACGGTGTTGTTGAAATACTGAAGCAGGGATACGCCGAGGATATGGCTTTCGCCCGCGCCATCCGCCCGGAGCATGAAACCCAGAACGGTGCGGTTTATATTCTTCCCGCCAAACCCTGGAGCCGCCGCGTGAGCGGCGCTTTTGGCAATACTCTCGCCAGCGCCTCCCCGGATCGCGCCCATGCCGTCCTGACGCAGCGCAGCGATGGCGCTTTTGTAGTCAGCGTGCGCGCTCCGCAGTCCGCCAGTAGCGGTGCCGACACTTTATGCTCCCGCTTCGCCACCGGAGGCGGAAGGAAGAGGGCGGCGGGAATCAACCGGCTTCCGGAAAACGAACTGCCGCGATTCATGCAGGCGTTCGATGAGGTGTTTTCCACGGCATCGTAACGACAGCGCGACTTCATCATGATTCGGTGCTCGCATGAGACGCGCACCGAAGTTGTTCTCCTTAAGACTGGGCGGCATCAATATCCCACGATTCGAAGTTAAAGCAATTTCTCAACAATCTCGCGCACCTTGTGCGAGTCGCCGGGTGACAGCAACCGGCCGGAATGTCTAGGCTATCCATTACAAACAACTTTAGCTTATCTGTGCAATTCATTGCTTTTTAAGCATATTTGTTTTTCCTTAACTTCCTGCGCTAACTCCTTGTCCCGTAAAGAAAAATCCCGTTTTTCCGCTTGACCTTCTGGTTTTTTTTCAATATAGTGGGCTTAAGTGGTAAAAAGTGGGTAAAAGTGGGGTTAAGAAGATGTTTCAGGGAGCGGCACAACTTAATCTGGATAGCAAAGGCAGGCTTGCGATACCGGCGCGGCATCGCGACATGCTGCTCGCTCATTGCGCGGGTAACATGGTGCTGACCGCCGATGCCGACGGTTGTCTGCTGATGTATCCGCAGCCCGAATGGCAGCCGATCCGCGACAAGTTGCTCAAGCTTTCCGCGCTCAATCCAAAAATCCGTGCGTTGCAACGCCGCCTGATCGGTTACGCCGAGGATGTGGTGATGGATGGCGCCGGGCGCGTGCTGATTTCGCCGGCCTTGCGCAGCTACGCCGCGCTGGACAAGCGCGTGATGCTGGTCGGACAGGGCAATAAATTCGAATTGTGGGACGAGCCGAAATGGCAGGCGCAGCAGGAAGCCGCGCTGTCGTTTATGGACGGGGAGTTGCCGCCTGAGCTTGAAGGGTTTTCTTTGTGAGTGAGGGCTTGTCCCACACCACCGTTTTGCTGAATGAAGCTGTTGACGCACTCGCAATCAAGCCGGATGGCGTCTATGTGGACGGCACGTTCGGGCGCGGCGGGCACAGCGCGCGAATCCTGGAACGGTTGGGCGACACAGGCCGGTTGATCGCGCTGGACAAGGATCCGGCAGCGGTGGCGGCAGGCAAGGCATGGCGCGATGCGCGTTTCCGGATGGTGCATCGCGGCTTCGCCCAGTTGGCGGAGGTGTTGCGCGAACTGGGCGTGGCGAAGGTGGACGGCATTCTGCTGGACTTGGGCGTGTCGTCGCCGCAACTGGACGATGCGGAACGCGGTTTCAGTTTCCGCTTCGATGCGCCGCTGGATATGCGCATGGACACCAGCAGCGGGATGACTGCGGCGCAGTGGCTGGCGACGGTGGATGAAGGATTGCTTGCGGAGGTGATACGTGATTACGGCGAAGAACGGTTTGCTAAGCAGATTGCAAGGGCGGTTGTTGCGGCGCGCGCGATCCAACCTATCCACACCACGCGGCAGCTCGTCGAGCTGGTTGGCAAAACGGTACGTACCCGTGAAGCCGGGCAGAATCCGGCAACGCGCACCTTTCAGGCTATACGGATTTATCTCAACGGGGAGCTCGAAGAGCTTGCGCGGGTGCTCCCGGAATGCGTGACGCATCTCAAGACCGGGGGGCGTTTGGCGGTGATCAGCTTTCATTCGCTGGAAGACCGCATCGTGAAGCATTTCATGCGCGACATGGCCGAGGGCGACAAGCTGCCGCGCGGTGTGCCGATCCGCGCCAGCGAAGTGCCGCAGGGCAGGCTGCAATTGGTCGGCAAGGCCGTGCGCGCGACTGGGGCGGAAGTGCAGGCCAACCCCCGCGCGCGCAGCGCGGTGATGCGTGTGGCGGAGCGCAGCGATGTGGCGTAGCGATGTGATGCACGGGGGCGCGTTGAATGCGTTGCTGCTGGTGGCGGTAGTGATCTGCGCGCTGAGCGTGGTCACTTCGCAGCACAAGGCGCGCAAGCTGTATATCGAGCTGCAGAAACAAAAGGAACTTGCGCAGCAGATGGACGTGGAATGGGGGCAGTTGCAATTGGAGCAAAGCACTTGGGCCACGCTGGCGCGGGTGGAAAAAATTGCAGCGCGCCAGTTGCAGATGCAGTTGCCCAGAAACGGGCAAGTTCAATTTATACGGGTAGAGCCTAACGGCCATATAGATAAACAACCATGAATTATGCGGCCAGCGCACATCCAGACATCACGGCAGAATTGCCCGGATGGCGCGCCACCGCGTTATTTGTGGCGCTGCTGGCCGGGCTGTTCGGGCTGGCCGGGCGCGGTGCCTATCTGCAAGTCATGCACGATGATTTCCTGCAGGAAAAAGGCAACGCCCGCTACAGCCGCGTAATCGAAGTCAGCGCGCATCGCGGCATGATCACCGACCGCAACGGCGAGCCGCTTGCCGTCAGCACGCCGGTGGAATCGGTGTGGGTCAGCCCGGCGGATGTCGAAGCCGATAGCCGGCAAGTAAAGCAACTGGCGCAGATACTCGGCATGGATGTCGAAGAGGTGAAAAATCGCCTGTCCGACACGTCGCGCGATTTCGTCTATCTCAAGCGCCACCTGCCTCCCGACCAGGCCGGGAAAGTGGTGAGCCTGAATCTCCCCGGCATTTCCCTGCAACGCGAATATCGCCGCTACTACCCGGCAGGCGAAGAGGCCGCGCAGACGCTGGGTTTTACCGGGCAGGACGACAACGGGCAGGAAGGGCTGGAACTGGCCCTGCAGGAACGGCTGGCCGGCAAGTCTGGCAGCCAGCGCGTCATCAAGGACAGGCGCGGGCATATCGTCGAGGATGCCGGCAGCCTGCATGCGCCCAAGCCGGGCAGCGATATCGCACTGAGTCTCGATAGTAATGTGCAGCACCTCGCCTATCGCGAACTGGTCGATGCGGTGAAGCAACATAAGGCCAAGGCCGGTGCGGTAGTCGTTCTCGATGCAAAGAGCGGCGAAGTGCTGGCGCTCGCCAACTATCCCGCCTACAACCCCAACAACCGCAGCAAGGTCGGCAGCCAGGCGATGCGCAACCGCGCCATTGCCGACCTGTTCGAGCCGGGCTCGACGATGAAGCCGTTCACCGTCGCGACCGCGCTCGAGCAGGGCAAGGTGCGCCCGGAAACCGTCATCAACACCGAGAACGGTGTGTACACGGTGGGCAACCGGAAAATTCACGACTCGCACCCGGAATCGATGCTGACCGTCGCGCAGGTTATTCAGAAGTCCAGCAATGTTGGCGCGGCAAAAATTGCGTTGTCGATGGAACCCGAGACGCTGTGGCAAAGCCTGGCAGACAGCGGCTTCGGCGCGCAGACCGGCAGCAATTTCCCCGGTGAAGCGCCGGGAAAATTGCGCGACCCAAAAACCTGGCGGCCCATCGAGCAGGCCACCCTGTCCTATGGGCATGGCATGTCGGTGAACCTGCTGCAACTGGCGCGCGCCTATACGATTTTTGCCAACGATGGCGAGTTGAAACCCGTCTCGCTGCTGAAACTGGATGCGCCCGCAGTCGGAAAAAAAGTGTTTTCCGACAGCACGGCACATGCGCTGCGCGGCATGCTGGAATTGGCGGTACAGGCCGGCGGCACGGCTCCGTTGGCGCAGGTGGCCGGCTACCGCGTGGCGGGCAAGACCGGCACCGCACATAAACTGGAAGGCGGCCGTTACGTCAATCGCTATGTCGCCTCTTTCGTCGGGTTCGCGCCGGCATCGAACCCGCGCCTGATCGTGGCGGTGATGATCGACGAGCCGGACAACGGCCAGTATTACGGCGGGCTGGTCGCCGCGCCGGTGTTCAGCAAGGTGACAGGCGCGGCATTGCACGCGCTCAATGTGCCGAACGATGCGCCGCTGGACAATGTCATCGCGCCGCCGGACGAGATCATCAAGGAGGAGGTGTGATGTTCCCCCTTGAACAGTTAAACGAACTGAACGTAAAAATCATGCGCCTGGTGACCGATAGCCGCGCGGTGCGGCAGGGCGATACCTTCGTCGCCTATCCCGGTGAAAAAACGGATGGCCGGCAATTCATCGCACAGGCGATTGCGCAGGGCGCGAATGCGGTGATCTGGGAGGCGCAGCATTTTGTCTGGGACGCCGCTTGGCAAATACCCAATATCGCGGTGAGCGACCTGCGCCACAAGGCGGGATGGCTGGCGGACGCGGTGTATGGCGCGCCTTCCGAAAAATTGTGGCTGGTGGGGGTCACCGGCACCAACGGCAAGACTTCCACCAGCCACTGGATCGCGCAGGCGCTGAACGATGCCGGAAAAAAATGCGCGCTGATCGGTACCCTTGGTAATGGATTCCTGGGGGTCAACGGTTTTGCCGGCGCGCTGCAGGCCAGCGCCAACACCACGCCGGATGCGATCTGCGTGCATGGCCTGCTCGCGGATTACCGGCGCGCCGATGCGCAGGCCGTGGCGATGGAAGTGTCCTCGCACGCGCTGGCGCAGGGGCGGGTGAACGGCGTGCGTTTCGATGTGGCGTTGCTGACCAACCTGAGCCGCGACCATCTCGATTATCACGGCGACATGGCAAGCTACGCGGCGAGCAAACGCAAGCTGTTCGATTGGCAGCAACTTAAATTTGCCGTGGTCAATCTCGACGACGCGTTCGGCGCGGAACTGGCGGAACAATTGCAGGATGCGGCGGTCGAGGTGATCGGCTACGGTCTGGGCGATGCCGCGTTGCAACTGGCCGAGCGTCTCGGGCTGCGCATGGTGTATGGCCACCTCGCGGAGATGAGCGGGCAGGGCTTGCGGCTGAACGTGCATTCGAGCTGGGGCGGGGCGCAGATCAACAGCACGCTGGTCGGCCGTTTCAATGCGGCGAATCTGCTGGGCGCATTGGCGGTGTTGCTGGTGAGCGGCATCGAATTGCGCGATGCGGCGCAGTCGCTGGGCAAGGTGCAGGCGGTGGCGGGACGGATGCAGCGCTTGGGCGGTGCAGACCAACCGACCGTGATCGTGGACTACGCGCATACGCCGGATGCGCTGGAGAAAGTGTTGCTGGCGTTGCGCGAAGTCGGAGCATCGGCTGGCGGCAGGCTGATCTGCGTATTCGGTTGCGGCGGCGACCGAGATCGCGGCAAGCGCGCGATGATGGGACGGGTCGCCGAGAAGTTTTCCGACCATTGCATCGTCACCAGCGACAACCCGCGCAGCGAAGAACCGCAGCACATCATTGCCGAAATCCTCGGCGGCATGAACGCGAGCAACCACGAGATTGTCATCGAGCGTGCTGCGGCCATCGAGCGCGCCATCGGTTTGGCGCGGCAACGCGATACCGTGCTGCTGGCGGGCAAGGGGCATGAGGATTATCAGGAAATCAACGGCGTGAAGCATTCGTTCAGCGATGTGGCGATTGCCGAGGCCGCGCTGCGGACATGGAGGGCGCCAGCATGAAAGAAGCCGGCATGATGCGGCTCTCGCAAGCCGCGCAGGCGCTGAATGGCCGGTTGGTCGGCCCCGACGCGCAGTTTGATGCGATCTCGACCGACAGCCGGAAAATAAAAACCGGCGATTTGTTCGTCGCCTTGCGCGGCGAACATTTTGACGGCTACGAGTTTGTCGCAACCGCTGCGCAAACGGGTGCCGTGGCTGCGCTGGTCAACGCGGATAGCTATCGTGGCGAAACCCCGGCTTGCCCATTGCTGCTCGTGGAGGACACGCGCCTCGCGCTGGGACAGCTCGCGGCGTACTGGCGCAAACAGTTCGACATTCCTCTGGTGGCGATCACCGGCAGCAATGGCAAGACCACGGTGAAGGAAATGCTCGCCGGAATTTTGCGCTTGGCAGCAGGCGGCGATGATGCAGTGCTGGCCACCAAGGGCAATTTCAACAACGACATCGGCATGCCGCTGACCCTGCTGCAATTGAATGCGCAGCATCGCTATGCCGTGATCGAAATGGGCATGAACCATCCCGGCGAAATCGATTACCTGACGCATCTCGCCTGCCCCGATGTGGCGCTGGTCACCAATGCCAGCGGCGCGCATCTGGAAGGGCTGGGTTCGGTGGAAGCGGTGGCGCATGCCAAGGGGGAAATCTTTGGCGGACTCAAGCATCAGGGTGCCGCGGTGATCAATGCAGACGATGACTATGCGCCGCTGTGGCGGACGCTGGCCGGTTCGCACTCCATGCTCGAGTTCGGCCTGAATCAGCCCGCTGATGTGACCGGGCAATGGCAGCCGCGCGGGGCTGGCCTGCACCTGGATGCCCAGACTCCATCGGGCGATTTCAGCGCGGATTTGCAGGTGCCCGGTGCGCACAATGCGCGCAACGCCTTGGCGGCGACCGCCGCCGCCGTCGCATTGAAGGTGCCGCTGGAAACCATTGCCGCAGGTCTGGAAAAATTCGGCGGCGTCGCCGGGCGCTTGCAGCGCAAGGCTGCGCGGCATGGCGCGATGTTGATCGACGACACCTACAACGCCAATCCTGCCTCGCTGCGCGCCGCGATCGAAGTGCTGGCCCAGGCAGATGGCAAGCGCGTGCTGGTGCTGGGCGATATGGGCGAGTTGGGCGATAACGCCGCCTCGTTCCATGCCGGGGTCGGAACCGCAGCGCGCAGCGCCGGAATCGAGAAGCTCTATGCCTTGGGCGCGTTAAGCAGCAACGCGGTGCGAGCCTTCGGTTGCGGCGCGGAGCATTTCGAGCGCATCGAGGATTTGCAGAAAGCGCTGGAAGATGAACTGGATGAGGACACCACCGTGCTGGTGAAGGGTTCGCGCTTCATGAAAATGGAGCGCGTGGTGCAGTATCTGGAGAGTGGTGAGTTGGAAGTGGGGAGTGGAAAACACGCCCCCCACTCACCACTTTCCACTCCCCACTTACCAAAGGAAAAAAAATGTTGCTAGCGTTCGCACAATGGCTCGCCCAGGACATCAGGTTCTTCAGTGTGTTCAATTACATCACGCTGCGCGCGGTGCTGGCGGCGATGACCGCGCTGGTCATTTCATTCCTGGTCGGGCCGGCGATGATCCGCAAGCTGACCGCCTACAAGATCGGGCAATCGGTGCGCAGCGACGGGCCGCAGACGCATCTGGTCAAGGCAGGCACCCCGACGATGGGCGGCGCGCTGATCCTCACTTCGATCGCGATCACCACGTTGCTGTGGGGCGATTTGCGCAACCATTACGTATGGGTAGTGCTGCTTACCACGCTGGGTTTCGGCGTGATCGGCTGGGTGGACGATTACCGCAAGGTGGTGCATCGCAATCCCAAGGGGTTGTCGGCCAAGGCAAAAATGGGTTGGCAATCCATTATCGCGCTGATTGTCGGTATCTATTTGTGGAACACCGCCAGCCTGCCCGCGCATACCGAACTGATCGTGCCGTTCCTGAAGTTCCTGGTGTTTCCGCTGTCGGCGTTCGCATTCATTGCGCTGGTCTATCTGGTCATCGTCGGCACCAGCAACGCGGTGAATCTGACCGACGGGCTGGACGGGCTGGCCATCATGCCCACCATCCTGGTAAGCGGCGCGCTGGCGATCTTCGCCTATGTGGCGGGCAATGTGGTGTTCGCGAAATATCTCGGCATTCCTTACATCCCGGGCGCGGGCGAACTGGCGATATTCTGCGGTGCGATTGCCGGCGCGGGGCTGGCCTTCCTGTGGTTCAACGCCTATCCCGCCGAAGTGTTCATGGGCGACGTCGGTGCGCTGGCGCTCGGTGCGGCGCTCGGCGTCGTGGCGGTGATCGTGCGCCAAGAGCTGGTGCTGTTCATCATGGGCGGCGTATTCGTGGTCGAGGCGGTGTCGGTAATGATCCAGGTGGCCTCGTTCAAGCTCACCGGCAAGCGCGTGTTCCGGATGGCGCCGCTGCACCATCACTATGAGCTGAAGGGCTGGAAAGAGACACAGGTGGTGGTCAGGTTCTGGATCATCACCATGCTGCTGGTGTTGATCGGGCTGGCAACGCTGAAGTTGAGGTAGATCGTAGGGTGGGCACGTATTTGTGCCCACGCGTTACCGCGTGTTCTTGCGCGTGGGCAAACGATGAGGCCGTTTGCCCACCCTACGGAAAGCTGTTTTTAGGAGAAGTTTTGAAACAATGGGCTGACAAAAATGTGCTGGTGCTCGGTCTCGGTGAGACCGGCCTGTCGATGCTGCGCTGGTTGAGCGCGCAGGGTGCGCGCCTGCGCGCCGCTGACAGCCGCAGCGAACCGCACGGTTTGGCCGAAGCCGGGCGGCATGTCGCAGCCGGGCAGATTTTTTGCGGCGCATTCGGCGATGCCTTGTTTGACGGCATCGACCTGATCGCCATCAGCCCCGGCGTGCCGCTAAGTGACCCGGCCGTGGCACGCGCCGTGGCGCGCGGCATTCCGGTGGCAGGCGACATCGAGCTGTTCGCATGGCATCTTGAAGCCAGCGGCTTGCGGTCAAACACTAGGGTTTTGGCGATCACCGGCGCGAACGGCAAGACCACCGTGACCAGCATGGTGGAGCACCTGTGCAAGGCGGCGGGCAAGGACGCGGTCGCGGCGGGCAACATCTCGCCGGCGGTGCTGGATGTGGTGCTGGCGCGCGGTGCAAGCCAGCCGGAAATATGGGTGCTGGAATTGTCCAGCTTCCAGCTCGAGACGACCGCGACGCTGGATGCCGATGCGGCGACGGTGCTCAACATCAGCGAAGATCACCTCGACCGCTATGCCGGCATCGATGAATACGCGGCGGCCAAGGCGCGAATTTTTGCGGGCTGCGGGGTGCAGGTGCTGAATCGCGACGATGCGCGCAGCATGGGTATGGCATTGCCCGGCCGCGAGGTCGTCACTTTCGGACTCGATGTGTCGTCTCACGAACGGGATTTCGGCGTGGAGCGGGAGCGCGGCGATATCTGGCTGATGCAGGGCGATCAGCGGCTGCTCAAAGTCGGCGAGCTGCAGATCGCCGGGATGCACAATGTTGCCAACGCACTGGCTGCGTTGGCGCTGTGCCGCGCGATCGACTTGCCGATGACGGCATTGCTCGATGCGTTGCGCAGCTTCCGGGGGTTGCCGCATCGCGTGGAGCGCGTGGCCGAAATCGACGGCGTGGTCTATTACGACGATTCCAAGGGAACCAATGTCGGCGCGACGGTCGCCGCGCTGGAAGGTCTGGGGCGCAAGGTGGTGCTGTTGGCGGGCGGCGAAGGCAAAGGGCAGGATTTCGCGCCGCTCAAACCGGCGGTGATGCGGCATGCGCGCGCGGTGGTGCTGATCGGCCGGGATGCGCCGCTGATCGCGTCGGCGCTGGATGGCTGCGGCGTGCCGCTGCTGCACGTCAAGAACATGAACGATGCGGTGCGGCAGGCCGCGCAACTCGCGCAATCGGGCGACGCGGTATTGCTGTCGCCGGCTTGCGCCAGCTTCGACATGTTCCGCAACTATGCGCATCGCGCCGAGATCTTCGTGGAAGCAGTGCATGAGTTGATCAAGGAGGCCGCATGGTCTCGCTGATGCCGACAAGAAATATGCAGGCTGATGCACCGGGGCCGCGCCGTCCCTTCGCCGTCAAGACGCGCACCCGTCCGCCGCAGGCGCAGTTCGACGAGCTGCTGATCTGGGTATTGATCGCGCTGCTCGCGCTCGGGCTGGTGATGGTGTATTCCGCCTCGATCGCCACGGCGGAAGCCGGCAAATTTACCGGCTACCAGCCTGCTTATTATTTGCTGCGGCATGGCGTGTTCATCGCTGCGGGATTGCTCGCCGGGCTGCTCGCTTTCCAGGTGCCGGTGCAGCTATGGCAGAACTATGCGCCCTACCTGTTCCTGGCCGGGGCGGTGTTGCTGGTCCTGGTGCTGATCCCGGGCATCGGGCGCGAAGTCAACGGCAGCCGTCGCTGGCTGTCGCTGTTCGTCGTCAATCTGCAGCCTTCCGAATTGATGAAGCTGTTTGCCGTGCTGTACGCCGCGAGCTATACGGTGCGCAAGGCAAAGGTGAAGGGCACCTTCGTCAAGGCGTTCGTGCCGATGTTCGTTGTGATGGCGCTGGTCGGCAGCCTGCTGCTGCTGGAGCCGGACATGGGTGCATTTGTCGTGATACTTGCAATCGCAGTCAGCACGCTGTGGCTGGGCGGCTTCAATCTCAAGGTGTTTGCCGGGCTGGTCGTGACCCTGCCGCTGGCGTTTGCCGCGCTGATCCTTTCCTCTCCGTACCGCATGCAGCGCGTCGTCGGCTTCATGGATCCGTGGTCCGACCCGTACGGCAAGGGCTACCAGCTGAGCCATGCGCTGATCGCCTTCGGGCGCGGCGAATGGTTCGGCGTGGGGCTGGGCGGCAGCGTGGAAAAACTGTTCTACCTGCCGGAGGCGCATACCGATTTCCTGATGGCGGTGATCGCCGAAGAGCTGGGGCTGGCCGGCATCACGGCGGTCATCGCGTTGTTCGCGCTGCTGGTGGTGCGCGCCTTCCAGATTGGCCGCCATGCCGCCTTCCTCGAACGCAATTTTTCCGCGCTGGCCGCGCAGGGCATCGGCGTGTGGCTCGGCGTGCAGGCGATGATCAACATCGGCGTGAACATGGGCGTGCTGCCGACCAAGGGACTGACCCTGCCGTTCCTCAGCTTCGGCGGCAGCGGCCTGGTGGTGAACTGTATCGCCGCCGCGGTGCTGCTCAGAGTCGATTACGAGAATAGAAGAGTTGCTCGAGGGTTGCCGGTATGAACCTGAAAAAACAAATTAGCCACAGAGAACGCAGAGCACACAGAGAAAACCATCGCCCTCTCTGTGATCTCTGTGGCAAAAAGGGTTTTAAACAATGAGCCGCAGCATCCTGATCATGGCAGGCGGCACCGGCGGGCACATCATGCCGGGGCTGGCGGTCGCCGACATCCTGCGTTCGCGGGGCTGGCAGGTAACCTGGCTGGGGGCGCCGGACAGCATGGAGGCCGAACTGGTGCCGAAGCACGGTTACGGCATGGCTTGGGTGCGCTTCTCCGGCTTGCGCGGCAAGGGCCTGCTGCGCAAGCTGCTGTTGCCGTTCAATCTGCTGATTGCGCTGTCACAGAGCGCGGCGGCGATCTTCCGCTACCGTCCCGATGTGGTGCTGGGTATGGGCGGTTACATCACTTTTCCGGGCGGCCTGATGGCGGCCTTGTTGCGCCGTCCGCTGGTGATCCACGAACAGAACTCCATCGCCGGACTGAGCAACAAGGTGCTGGCGCGCATCGCACAAAAAACACTGAGCGGCTTCCCCGATGTGCTGCCGAAGGCGGTCTGGTGCGGCAATCCGGTGCGCGGCAGCATCGCCGGCGTGCCTGCGCCGCAGATGCGTTATGCGGCGCGCAGCGGCAGGCTGAATATGCTGGTCGTGGGCGGCAGCCTCGGCGCGAAGGCGCTCAACGAAACCATGCCGCAGGCGCTCGCGTTGCTGCCGGCAGAGGTACGCCCGAATGTGGTTCATCAAACCGGCAAGCAGCATTTTGCGGCCGTGCAGCAGCTGTATCGGCAGGCCGGCGTGCAGGCCGACATCCAACCATTTCTTGAAGACATGGCAGGCAGCTACGCGAATGCCGACCTGGTGATCTGCCGCGCCGGCGCATTGACCATCGCGGAGCTCGCGGCGGCGGGCGTGGCGAGCATTCTGATCCCGTTCCCGTTTGCGGTGGACGACCACCAGACGCACAACGCGCGCTTTCTCTCCGAGCGCGGCGCGGCGGTCTTGCTGCCGCAGACGGAGTTGAGTGCGGAGAAGCTGGCGCAGTTGCTGCGCGGATTGGATCGCGAAAAATTAGCGGCGATGGCGCAGCAGGCGCGCGGCGTGGCCAAGGCCGATGCGGCGCAACGAGTCGCGCAGGTATGCGCAGAACTGGCTGGAATATGAAACTGAAAACCAATTCTGTCCACGAAAGACACGAAAGGCACGAAAGAAAACCGTGGTCTGTCTTGTTCGTGCTTTTGCGAGTTTTCGCCTTGCGGCGAAATACCTGCCTACCCCACTTCGTGTCTTTCGTGGACAAATAGGGTTAAGAGATGAAGCATAAAGTCAAACACCTCCATTTCGTCGGCATCGGCGGCTCCGGCATGAACGGCATCGCCGAAGTGCTGCTGAACCTCGGCTTCCAGGTCAGCGGTTCCGACCTCGGCGAGAATGTCGCCACGCAACGCCTCAGGCAGCTCGGCGCGACGGTGTATCTCGGCCATGCCGAACAGCATCTCACCGACGCCGACGCGGTGGTGGTTTCCACCGCCGTCAAGGCAGACAATCCCGAAGTGGCCGCGGCGCGCGCGCGCCGCATCCCGGTGGTGCCGCGCGCGATGATGCTGGCCGAGCTGATGCGCCTGCGCCAGGGCATCGCGGTGGCGGGCACGCACGGCAAAACTACCACCACCTCGCTGGCCGCCAGCGTGCTGGCCAAAGGCGGCTTCGACCCCACCTTCGTGATCGGCGGCAAGCTCAACAGCAGCGGCGCCAATGCCAGGCTCGGCACCGGCGAGTTCATCGTCGCCGAGGCCGACGAATCGGATGCGTCGTTCCTGTATTTGCAGCCGATCATCGCGGTGATCACCAACATCGATGCCGACCACATGGAGACCTATGGCCACGATTTCGGCAGGCTCAAGCAGGCGTTCGTGGACTTCGTCGAGCACCTGCCGTTCTACGGCATGGCGATGCTGTGCATCGACGATGCAAACGTGCGCGAAATCCTGCCGCGCATCAGCAAGCCGGTGTGCACTTACGGCCTCAGCGAGGGCGCAATGATCCGTGCGGTGAATGTGCGCCATCAGGGCGGACAGATGCGCTTCACCGCCGAATGCCGCCAGAACGGCACGCCGAAAGATCTGGACATCACGCTGAATTTGGCCGGGGTACACAACGTGCTGAACGCGCTGGCAGCGATCGCGATCGCGCTGGAGGTGTGCGTCGCGGACGACGCCATCGTTGCGGCTTTGGCCGAATTCCAGGGCGTGGGGCGGCGCTTCCAGCGCTACGGCGAAATCAGGCTATCCAATGGCGGCAGCTTCACTTTGATTGACGACTACGGCCACCACCCGGTGGAAATGGCCGCCACGCTGGCGGCGGTGCGCGGCGCATTCCCCGGCAAGCGGCTGGTGCTGGCCTTCCAGCCGCACCGTTACACGCGCACCCGCGACCTGTTCGAGGATTTCGTGAAGGTGTTGTGCGGCGTGGATGCGTTGCTGCTGGCGGAAGTCTATGCGGCGGGTGAGCCGCCCATCGTCGCGGCGGACGGGCGCGCGCTGATGCATGCGTTGCGCGTCGCCGGGCAGGATGAGGCGATCTTTGTCGGGAGTATTCAGGATATGCCGCAGGCCATCATGCAGATGGCGCGCGACGGCGATGTGGTCATCACGATGGGCGCGGGCTCGATCGGCGGCGTACCCGGCGCGATGGCGAAACAGATGACTCAGTGCAAGAAATGAACATGACCGAGCCGACACAGTTCAAGACGGAAGGCTTGCGCGGAGAGATGCGCTGCGACGTGCCCATGAGCCGCCATACGAGTTGGCGCGCGGGCGGTGCGGCCGAGCGCATGTACCAGCCCGCCGACCTGAATGATCTGCTGGCCTTCCTGCGCGGCTTGTCGGACGAAGAGCCGCTGCATGCGGTGGGCCTGGGCAGCAACCTGCTGGTGCGCGATGGTGGGTTGCGCGGCACGGTGTTGCTGTTGCACGGCGCGCTGGGCGGGCTGCGTCTCGAAGCAGACGGCTCGGTCTACGCCGAGGCCGGCGTGCCGGGTGCAAAGCTGGCGCGCTTCGCCGCCTTGCACAACTTGCGCGGTGCGGAATTCTGCGCCGGCATCCCCGGCACGGTCGGCGGCATGCTCGCGATGAATGCCGGCTGCTATGGCAGCGAGATTTGGGAAAAAGTGCTGCGCGTGCAGACGGTGGATCGGAGCGGCGCGCTGCATGAACGGGCATCATCGGATTATGAAATTGGTTATCGGCATGTGGCATTGAGGGAGAAGGGAGAAGGGAGAAGGGAGAAGGGTAAAACCTCGAAGCCCGGCGAAGTTACCCTTCCCCCTTCCCCCTTCCCCCTTCCCCCAGAAGAGTTTTTCATCGCCGCAATGCTGAAGTTCGAGGCGGGCGACGGCGACATTGCGCGACAGGAGATCAAGGCGCTGCTCGGCAAGCGCATCACCAGCCAGCCGCTGAACCTGCCCAATGCCGGATCGGTATTCCGCAACCCGCCGGGCGATCATGCGGCGCGGCTGATCCAGCAGTGCGGGCTGAAGGGCAGGCGCATCGGTGGCGCGCAGGTGTCGGAGAAACACGCCAACTTCATCGTGAACACCGGCGGCGCGACGGCGGCGGACATCGAAAATCTGATCGACGAAGTGCGGACGGCGGTGCGGCAACAGACCGGCATCGACCTGCATCCGGAAGTAAGAATTATTGGTGAACATACGAATCATGGATAAGAGCAACCCTTCCCCCTTCTCCCTTCCCGACCCCTCGCTACGCTCTCCCCGCTTTGGCAAGGTCGCGGTGTTGTTCGGCGGCAAATCCGCCGAGCGCGAGGTGTCGCTGAAGAGCGGCGCGGCGGTATTGGCGGCGCTCAAGCGCAGCGGCGTGGATGCGCACGCGTTCGATCCCGCGACACAGAACTTGCAGGCCTTGCATGACGAAGGCTACGAGTGCGCCTTCATCGCGCTGCACGGGCGCTTCGGCGAAGACGGCACGGTGCAGGGCGCGCTGGAATTGCTGGGCATTCCCTACACCGGCAGCGGCGTGCTGGCCTCCGCGCTGGGCATGGACAAGTGGCGCACCAAGCTGGTGTGGCAGGCGGCAAACCTGCCCGTGCCGAATTACGCGCTGCTCGATGCGCACAGCGATTGGGCGGATGTCGTGCAACAGCTGGGCTTGCCGCTGTTCGTCAAGCCGGCCAACGAGGGTTCCAGCGTCGGCATCAGCAAGGTGAAAGCGGCCGGCGAATTGCGCGGCGCTTATCAGGCAGCCGCCAAGCACGATTCCCTGGTAATCGCGGAAAGCTTTATCGGCGGCGGCGAATACACCGTGGCGATCCTCGGCGAGCAGGCGTTGCCGGTGATCAAGATCGAACCGGCCAATGAGTTTTACGACTACGAGGCGAAATATCTGCGCGACGATACCCGTTACCTGTGCCCCTGCGGCCTGGGTGCGGCGCAGGAAGCCGAGATGCAGCGTCTGGCCAAACAGGCTTTCGCGCTGATCGGCGGGCAAGGCTGGGGGCGGGTGGATTTCCTGATGGACGAAACGGGCAAGCCCTATCTGCTGGAAGTGAACACCTCGCCGGGGATGACCGATCACAGCCTGGTGCCCATGGCGGCGCGTCAGGCCGGCATCAGTTTCGAGCAGCTGGTGCTGCGCGTATTGGAAATGGCGCATGTGGGATAACGCGCCATTGCTGCGCAACATCACCAGTGCGCTGATCGGCTTCAGCGTGCTGGCGGTGTTGTGCGGCGCGGCTTATTACATCGTGCATCTGCCGGGATTGTTCCCGCTGCACAGCGTGCGCCTGAGTACGGTGCCGCAGCGGGTGGTTGCGCAGGAGGTGCTGGCGGTGGCGCGCAACGAGGTGAACGGTAACTTCTTCACCGTGGATATCGAGCGGCTGAGACAGTCGCTGGAAAAACTGCCGTGGGTGCGCAGCGTCACGATCCGCCGCGAATTCCCCGACCGGCTGGCGGTGCAGCTGGAAGAGCACCGGGCGTTGGCGCGCTGGAACGGCAGCGCGCTGGTGAATATGCAGGGCGAGGTGTTTAGCGCTTATACCGAGCAGATATTGCCTGATTTTATTGGCCAGAAAGATGATTCGGGTGAAGTTGCGCAGCGCTACGGCGAATTCAGCCGGCAACTCGCCGCGCTGAATTTGCAGGTGGCCCAGCTTGCGTTGTCGCCGCGCCATGCCTGGCAGTTGCGCCTGAGCAGCGGCATGGTGCTGGAGCTGGGGCGCGAAGAGATGCAGCAGCGCCTGGCGCGGTTTGTGGCGGTATACCCGTACAGCCTGGCGGCGCAGGCGGGTTCGGTGCGATATGTGGATATGCGTTACCGCAACGGGTTTGCGGTGGGCGGCATGGTCAAAAGTTAATGGGTTGGCAGCGAGGTGTAAACGATGAGCAGAAACAAGGAAACTAAAAACCTGGTGGTCGGGCTGGACATCGGCACGTCCAAGATCGTGGCCATCGTCGGCGAGGTCAAGCCGGACGGCATGCTGGAGGTGATCGGCATGGGCATGCACGAATCCGACGGCATGAAGAAAGGCATGGTGGTCAACATTGAAGCCACGGTGGGCGCGATCCAGCGCGCGCTGGAAGAGGCCGAGCTGATGGCCGATTGCAAGATTCATGAGGTGCACACCGGCATCGCCGGCAGCCACATTCGCGGCATCAATTCGCGCGGCATGGTGAAGATCAAGGAGAAGGAGGTCGCGCCGACCGACATCGAAAGAGTGGTCGAAACCGCGAGCTCGATCAGCCTGCCGGGCGACCAGCAGATCCTGCATATCCTCGAACAGGAGTTCAGCATCGACGGCCAGGACGGCATCAAGAAGCCGCTCGGCATGAGCGGCATGCGCCTGGATGTCGAGGTGCATATCGTCAGCGGCGCGGTGGCGGCGGTGCAGAACATCATGAAGTGCATCCACCGCTGCGGGCTGGAGGTCAACGAACTGATCCTGCAACCGCTGGCTTCGAGCAAGGCGGTGCTCGAAGAGGATGAAAAGGAACTGGGCGTGTGCCTCGTCGACATCGGCGGCGGCACCACCGACATCGCGGTGTTTACCGGCGGCGCGATCCGCCACACCGCGGTGATCCCGATCGCCGGCGACCAGATCACCAACGACATCGCGATGGCGTTGCGCACCCCGACCCATGATGCCGAGGACATCAAGATCAAGCACGGCTGCGCGCTGCGCCAGCTGGCCGATGACGGCACGATCGAAGTGCCGGGCGTCGGCGAGCGCGGCCCGCGCATGCTGTCGCGGCAAACGCTGGCCGAGGTGATCGAGCCGCGCGTCGAGGAATTGTATTCGCTGGTGCAGCAGGAATTGCGCCGCAGCGGCTTCGAGGATTTGCTGTCGTCCGGCATCGTGATCACCGGCGGCAGCAGCGCCATGCAGGGCATGGTCGAACTGGGCGAAGAGATTTTCCATCTGCCGGTGCGCCTGGGTATTCCCAAATATGTGGGCGGATTGTCCGATGTGGTGAAGACGCCGCGCATGGCGACCGGCGTGGGGCTGTTGCTGTATGGCATGGAGCACTTCCAGCGCGATGAAGAGACGCGCAGGCAATCCGGCTCGTTTGGCGATGTGTTGGGGAAAATGAAGTCCTGGTTTCAGGGGAATTTTTAGGGTTTCAGGGAAATTTTTAGCGGTTTTGCAGGTTGGCGGTTCAGGGCTCAGGGGCAAGTTTGAAGTAATTTTTTAAGGAGACGACGATGTTTGAAATCATGGAAGCACAAACGCAGGATGCGGTGATCAAGGTGATCGGGGTGGGCGGCTGCGGCGGAAATGCCGTGGATCATATGATCGAGCAAGGCGTGCAGGGGGTCGAGTTCATCGTCATCAACACCGATGCGCAGGCGCTCAAACGCAGCAAGGCGCGCACCCAGCTGCAGATCGGCGCAAACATCACCAAGGGTCTGGGCGCGGGCGCCAAGCCGTCGGTCGGGCAGGCGGCTGCCGAGGAAGATCGCGAGCGCATCAAGGAGATGATCGGCGGCGCAAACATGATCTTCATCACCGCCGGCATGGGCGGCGGAACCGGTACCGGCGCCGCGCCGATCGTCGCGCAAATCGCCCGCGAACTGGATATCCTGACCGTGGCCGTGGTCACCAAGCCGTTCGCTTACGAAGGCAACCGGATGCGTTTCGCCAAGGCCGGTATCGAGGCGCTGCATGAGCATGTCGATTCGCTGATCATCGTGCCGAATTCCAAATTGATGGAGGTGCTGGGCAACGACGTCACCCTGCCGGAAGCCTTCAGGGCCGCCAACGGTGTGCTGCAGGGCGCGGTGGCGGGGATCGCCGAAGTGATCAACGTGCCGGGCCTGATCAACGTGGACTTTGCGGATGTGAAAACCGTAATGTCGGAAAACGGCATGGCGATGATGGGTTCCGCGATTGCCTCCGGCCCGGATCGTGCACGGGTTGCCGCCGAACGCGCGATCGCCAGCCCGTTGCTGGAAGACGTGGACATGTCCGGCGCGCGCGGCGTGCTGGTGAACATCACCTCGTCCAGCAACCTGAAACTGAAGGAGCTGGAAGAGGTGATGGAATGCGTGCAGTTCGCAGCGGAAGAAGCGACGGTGATCGTCGGCTCGGTGTTCGATGAAAACATGGGCGAAGAGTTGCGCGTGACCGTCGTGGCGACCGGGCTGGGTGCGCCGCGCCTCGCCAAGCAAAAGCCGGAAATGGTTTACCGGAGCGAAGAAACCTACCAGCGCACCGGCACGCACGACGAGCCGATTGCCAACAGCGGCGTCAATTACACCGAACTGGACACGCCTGCCGTGATGCGCCGTGGCCGCAGGGAAACCATCGATGCGATGGAAAAATCCGGCATGGATACGCTGGATATCCCGTCCTTTCTGCGCAAGCAGGCGGACTGATACCTGGGGAGTGGTGAGTAAAGGCCAAGGCGCAAGACCGGACTCGGACATCGGGCCGATAGTGTGCTGTGGTAAAATTTGCCATGTTTTCAGTTCGCCAGACGCCAATGGTTAAGCAACGCACTTTGAAAAGCTCCGTCAGCGTGACGGGCGTCGGCTTGCACAGCGGCGAAAAAGTCACGCTCGGCCTGCGCCCCGCCCCGGCCAACACCGGCATCGTATTCCGCCGCGTGGATGTAAAACCGGCCGAGGAGATTCGCGCGCGTGCCGAGATGGTGCATGACACGCGCCTGTCCACCTGCATGGAACAGAATGGCGTGCGTGTCGCCACCATCGAGCACCTGATGTCGGCGCTGGCCGGCCTGGGTGTGGACAACGCCTACATCGACCTGGACAGCGCGGAAGTGCCGATCATGGACGGCAGCGCCGGAACCTTCGTCTTCCTGCTGCAATCGGCGGGCATCGCCGAGCAATCCGCCGCCAAAAAATTCATCCGCGTGAAAAAAACCGTCGAGGTGAAACAGGGCGACAAGTGGGTGCGCTTCGAGCCCTATCACGGCTACCGGTTGACCTTCACCATCAACTTCGCCCACCCGGTGTTTGCCGATGCCAAGCAGCATGTGGTGGTCGATCTGGGCGAAGAATCCTACGTGCGCGACATCAGCCGCGCGCGCACCTTCGGTTTCATGCAGGACGTCGAAAACATGCGCGCGCAGGGGCTGGCGCTGGGCGGCAGCCTGGACAACGCCATCGTGATGGACGACTACCGCGTGCTGAATGCCGACGGGCTGCGTTTCGAGGATGAGTTCGTCAAGCACAAGGTGCTCGACGCGATCGGCGATCTCTACCTGCTGGGCCATCCGCTGATCGGCGCGTTCTCCGGCTTCAAATCCGGCCATGCCCTGAACAACGCCCTGCTGCGCGCGCTGCTCGCCGACGAGCAAGCCTGGGAGTTCGTCACGTTCGACAGCGTGGAAGACGCGCCGGCGTTCCTGCGGCTGCAACTGCAAACCGCCTGACCCCAGCGTGAAAACGGCGGGCATGTGCTGATCCTGCGTTTATTCCTGATACTGGTCACGTTGCTGCTGGTCCTGAGCGGCGGGATGTATGTCTTCACGCGCGATCGCCGCTACCTGAAATTCGCCTGGCAGATCCTGCGCTTCGCCGCGGTGCTGCTGTTGCTCTTCGCCGTGCTGTTCGTGCTGGAACGCTACGTGCTGACCGGCTGGCGGGTATTGCTTTAACCGGGTAAGGAATCCTATGCCGATCATCGTTCGCAAAGGTTTTAGTTTCGCCAGCCAGCTGTCCGCCTGCGGGCTTGCGGCGCTTTGCATCGTCGCCGCACTTTGCGCGGCCCCCATCGCCGCAGCCGAACCGCAAGCCATCCAGGCCCAAGGCACACCTGCCGCAAAAAAGAAAATTGCGCTCGTCCAGTTCGATGTCGCCAACACGCAGCATGTCGACGACATCAGCAACATTTATGACGGGCTCCCGCTGGCGCTTGCCAGCCGGCTGGAAGCAAGCGGGGAATTTTTGCCCGTTTATGCCGGACGCTCGATCCCGGCAGAGGCGGGCGCGCCGCAGCGCGAGGCCGTTATGCAAATTGCCGGAGAAGCCGGCGCGCAATTCCTGATCTCCGGCATGGTGGTGAGTGCGGGGACAAGCCGGGAAAAAGGCTACCTCGGGACATCCATCGGCGGATATGCGAAAAGGCATATCGAGGTCGAGCTTGCTGTCTACGACGGGCTCACCGGCGCGCGCCTGCTGCTGCGCCGCCTCGACGAACAGGCGCAGGGCGATGTGAGGGTGGGCAACGACAAGCCGTTCGGCAGCAGCATTTTCTTTGAAACGGAACTGGGGCAGGCGACAAACCGGTTGCTCGATGTTGCCGTCAAGGACATCCGCGCGGCATTGGAAAACGCGCCGTTTTCCGCGCATATCATCCGGGTTGAAGGGAAAAAGGTCTTTCTCGATGCGGGCAGCGAGTCGCTGCTGAAACCCGGCGATCAACTCGTCGTTTACGCCAGGGACGCAACCCCGGTCGTCGGGCTGAAGGGGGCGGTGCTCGGCGCCACGGTTCGCGCGGCGGATACGGTTACCCTGACCCAGGTTCAGCCGCAGTTCTCCAGCGGCGAATTGTCGGATGACGCGGCGAAACTCGGGATCAAAGCGGGCAACCTCGCGAGCATCGACCCGGCCGAACAGCGCAACCTGATGGCGAAGCAAAGGGCCGAACGGCAAGCCAAAGAAGAAGCGGAGCGGGTGAAAGCGGAGCAAGCCGCACAGGCAGAAGCGGCGCGGGTGAAAGCGGAACAGGCCGCCCAAGCCGAAGCCGCCCGGATCAAGGCGGAGAAAATAGCGGCAGCGCAAGCCAAGGCGGCCAAACTGAAAGCCGCGCAGGAAGCCCGTGCCTCCCGGCTCAGCGCGGCGCAGGAAGCCCGTGTCAGGGAAATAGCGCAGGCGGCGCATGCTGCCGACAGAGCCAGGCGGGAAGCGGCCAAGGCCGAAGCGGCGCGCATCAAGGCCGAGAAAAAGGCGCAGGACAAAGCGGAGGCCAAGGCAGAAGCAGATCGGGCCAAGGCGGAAAAGGAAGCGCAGGCCGATGCAAATGCCAAGGTTGCCGCCGCTTCGGCGGCGCAGCAAACTGCTGCAACACCGCAGGCTGCCGCGTCCGGCGTGGCGAAAACAAAAACCGAGGCGGCAGCAGCACCAAAACCCGCCAAGGAAAAAACAACACAAAAAAGCCCAGCCAAAATGGAAGTGCGAGCTGTCGCGATAGAAGATTGGGAGCGGGCGGCAGCGGAAGCTGAAGCGGCGAAGGCAGCGGCGTCAAGCGTGCCGCCGGAGCAGAAGAAGCCTGGGGTGCCGTTGAAGCTGAAGCAGATCAAGCCTTAGGAAATGCGATTCAATCCGTTCGTGGTGAGGTATCGAACCATGAGCGGATTGAATCCGTACTTGCGAGCCAGCAAGGGGTATAGGTCGGCACCTTTTCGAAGGTGCCGATTGTTTTTTGGTCTGCGCGGGGATGCAGTGCAGGGAGATGCGGAGCGCAACGGATAGTTGAACTGTTCCAAAGCGGATGCAGGTGAATTGCAGGGATGTGCCATAAGGAGACATTCGCACCCGCCCGTACTATTATGCATATGCGGACAGACAAAATTGAGGGCATTCTAATGAATCAATTGGTTATCGAAAATATGCACGCCCAATTATTATCAATAATACGGACCGGTGCGTCCGTCTAATAACTGTTGGGCATCATAATCATGAATCTCGATTCCATTGTTTGGGGCTTATCTATTGCTGGCTTTAGCTCGGTCGGCGCGTATTTTCTCGTCCAGGCCTTAGTCAAGTCTGGGATTGAGAAAGCAGTCGAACATAATTTCAGCAAAAAGTTGGAGGGCCAGAAAACCTCCCTCAAAAAGTCAGAGGTATATTTCACCCAGCAGCTTGAAGCACTTTCACACTTGCGCACACTACTTCGAAAAATGCTTCCGCGAAGAAGCCACCCGGACATGGAGTGGGATGAAGCATGTGAGGGAATTGCTGAGGGCTTCTCTAAACATGAAGAGGCGTTAGAGGAGTTTCTCTGTCGTTATGAGGCTGTATTGCCAAAGACCGTCTCATCCGAAGTCCAAAATGCAATTAGCTGTGCCAGTGATGGGACTTTCGAGTTTGTATGGAACTCCCAACGCAAGGATGTTGAACCAACTTCCGCAGCGATTAAATCTGCCGGAGCACTATATGAGCATGTTCAGAGTGCCATTGAGCATCTGCAAGCTCATGTTGATTTACAAGTCTGAGCAAATTGATATGCAAACGCCCAACCCGGCAGTCAAGAGGGACTGCGCAAAAGCGCGCAGCCCCTTACTTTTACGTTGACGCTGTAGAAAAACCCATTTCAGCCGATTTTCCAGCCAAGTTTTTCTC